>VBBS01000027.1:124057-133960 GCA_005888745.1 Candidatus Bathyarchaeota archaeon
TTCGCCTTCGAGTGAGAATTCCCCGCACACTTTCCAGTCAGCTCCCGATCTTCGCGGCTGATCTTGAAGTGGATAAACGGCAGATCGGTACGACCGTAGGGCTTAATTTGGCTGGATATTCTCTATCGTTTTTCGTTACGCGGGGGTACCATAGCCAGGTCAAATGGGCAGTAGGCCCGGCAAAAACGGGCTGCCCTGGGCTTAGGACCCTGTGGCGAAGGCCTTCGTGGGTTCGAATCCCACCCCCCGCACCATTCTAGGGACTACTGCTATACCCAGATATCTCTAGAGGAGAATGGGTCAAACAGTAGCCCGTTACGATAACCTTAATTGAACTCAAGGCCGCGACGGTTACCATGGCTGACACCGAGCAGCCTGAGACGAAGGAGCAAGGTCGAAGGGAGGGCTCTAGAGGCCAGCCGAGCTCTTCATGGAAGATGGTGGACCGCAAAATCTGGGCGAAGAAGATTGAATCTCACGGGCTGCGCGGGACAGTTTCCAGTTCTCTAATGTACGTCGCTGGTCTCTTCGCGTCAACAGCGTTCCTTTTGTTCATAGCTGCGCCCATTGGTGGACTGGGAGCGTATTTGAGCGTTCTTGTGGCATACGACTTAGGCGGAATCAGCAGGTTCGGTCTCTATCTTGTCGGGATATGGAGCGTCGCGATCGTAGGTATTGTGGCAGTACTCGAAAAGTCTGGTTATTCCAGAAATTTCCATAACTGGGACCTTCCGCTTCGCAGACTTCTCGCTCTTCCAATCGCGTTTCTCGCGGTCGCCGGGATGCTCATCTTGGCATTGTACCTGCATGGTGCCTTTCACTGAACCGAAAGAGGAACCGCCGTTAGAATTTCCGACTCCAGCCTGCATTAGCTCTCGTTTGGGTAAGCAGTCGTAATACTTTGCCGCTTCTTTCTCATCCTAGACATTAGTACGATAGTAACTACGACCGCTACGGCAACGGCGGGTATGACGAAAAAATACCAGTTTCCGATCCAGAATGCGGGATTAGAGTACCATGGGCGCTGGGCTGGAGTTGAGATGGAAACGGAGGGTCCGTCGCCCCAGTTATCAGCTCGATCTCCCGCTTGAATCTTGAAGCTGTAACCGGTCGCCGGTGTTAGGCCAGTCACATTGAAACTTGACTTGTTGGCCGTAACGTTACCAAGCAGGATTTGTCCTTCGAAGATTCTGTAACTGACGACCCCAGTGTCATCGCTTGCCAGTGTCCAGTTTAGAGTGAGACTTGTAAGAGTAACATGGTAAGCCGTCAGTCTACTGCCCGTTGGCCAAAAAGGCGGAGTCGTGTCAGGATAGTATGGCTTCATCAGGGGATAGCAATCTGCTGATACTGAGCTTCCTGAAATCCTGTAGCAAGTGTCTCCTATGCCATCGGGGTCCGGGCACTGGTTCTGGTTGAACCCGCTGCACCGGTCAACTCCCAGGTAGTCTGACCAGTAGTTACCCCCACCCCCGTAACCATT
Source organism: Candidatus Bathyarchaeota archaeon (assembly GCA_005888745.1). Classification (GTDB taxonomy): domain Archaea; phylum Thermoproteota; class Bathyarchaeia; order 40CM-2-53-6; family 40CM-2-53-6; genus 40CM-2-53-6. The sequence goes on from VBBS01000027.1 coordinate 125,541, forward strand.
GTCCCAAGAATTGTAGTTAGGAACGGCCCCTGTATCGTTTGCTTGAACAGTGTTCCCTACAAAATTGTTGTCGAACACGATACTGTCATTGCTGTAGAGCAAGAATAAGCCATGACTATTCTGGTAGAGCGTCGAATTGGACACCTCCCCGTTCGTCACATTAAAGAACATAATTCCATAATTGCTATGGGATATGAACACGTCCCGGATTATGAAATAGGCCGTTGTATTTCGTATTTCTATAGCAACTCCACCTACGCTCGTAAGGTTCAAGTTCGATATCACAAAGGGGTTTAGGAAACTACCGTCTCCGCCCGCGACACCATTCGTGAGTGTGAAACCGGCATCCCCTTTGATCAGGATTGGCGTGTGCTGTTGAAGTGACGTGGCTTGAACTCTACCCGCCCAGAAGGGCGAGAGAAAAAACAAGAAGAGAATGATGGCAGACAGCAGAACAATCTGAGAAACATTTCTTTCGACTCGCAAACAGAATAACACGCTCAATTCGAGGAACAGTAGACGATCAAATAGGTTGCCGAGAACAAAAAGCTGCCGGGGCCTAAATGACGAGTGATTGATGGAGATCTCGACGAAGACCGACCCTATCGAGGCTGTGCCATGAGTTTGTCAAATTCCTCTTCCGATATTCGCTCGACCCTTGCAGAGCAACGGGTACACTTTGCTATGTACGGAACAGGTGATAAGCGGTCGCCCAGAAAAAACTGGGTGAGGCCTCTCCTCGTTAGCTTGGCCTGTTCCAGATCTCCTCTAGTAGAAGAGAACAAAGACCCGCACTTTGGACACTTGAAGAAGAGTTCTTCGTTGAGAGACCCTGGCTGCGTGCCTGATCGACCCACGTCTGACTTGCGTCCTCTCCAGGTTACTACTTGAACAATCCCAGAAATCCGATTGGCACAGCAGATTGTCCCCAAGCTTGACCGGAAGAAAATCACGACTTGTTCTCGCGCTTCCGTCGCTTCGAGAAAGGGTTGGGCCTGCGATAGAATCTCCATTCTACCATGTAGGCAACCACGCCAGTTATTGGAAGGATTATCGCTATTGCAAGCATTGGCCCGATCACTATGCCGGTTGACCCGTTGAAGATCGTGTCCCCCTGGACATTGGCAAATCCTGCAACAGTAAATTGGACCCGGTGCGAGTACCCTGCAACAAAGCTTGTCTTGACGGAACCTCCCTCTGAGCTGAGGGTTTCCGCTATTGTTACGTTATGCTGCAACGATCTGTTCAAGATAGTGAATCCACCCCCATCCGGAGCGAAATGCTTAGACCAGGAAGAAAGGGGCGCAGACAATTGCGAAAAGTCAAAGATGATGAAGGAAGACACCGTCTGCAGGGATTGAGCACTGCTAACAATCTTGTTGTCTTCAAAATATGTCCATGTGACCACAGAACTGCTCTGCCTGCCTAGGAGAGGGCTTGCGGCCAAGTACTGACCAACTGCGTTTAGAGAAATTCCGCTGGCAGTTATGTCCTGGGGAACCTCGAATGATTTCCACCCCATCATCAGTCTGAAAGCACCTTGCGACGAGGTTGTGACTCCTAGGACGTTGAAACTCACGGTCGTATGGGTCACGTTCCCTGATGAGGAGGAGCTGAGTTGTAGATCCGATACCTGTGCCGATGAGGCAAGTTTGCTCAGAGCGGTAGTGAATGTCGCTTGAGGACTCGACGCGTTGGCACCGACCATAACTAGACTGTACGAAGGTGTGGGCGTGAGGGTCATGTTCTGCTGGAAGAGCGTATCGATATTCACAGACACAGAATTTCCGCTGATTGAAACCGAGTAATCGGCATGTGCTTCACGCGTAGTACACACTTGAAAAGCAAACAGCATGATGATCAGCAATAAGACGGTCTCACCTTCGTGTAGATTTGAGGTCATGATGTTTCCATCCGCTTTGATGATCAGTCATCATAACATGCGTTGCGGGCGACGCTACGAAGAATAAGTGTACAAGTGACAGGAAACCATGTGGTCCGGTTCGACTTCGACAAGGTGTGGCTCTTCCGATAGACACCGTGTGTGCGCATAAGGACATCGGGTGTGGAATCTGCATCCGCGCGGAGGATTGATGGGGCTGGGTATCTCGCCGCTGAGGACATCTCCCGTCCTCCTGCTTGAGGGATCCGGAACGGGGACTGCGTCTATGAGACTCTGAGTATATGGATGGAGGGAGTTTCCTATTACGTTGTCTGTGCTTCCGGTTTCGACGAGCTGACCAAGGTACATGATTCCCAACCTGTCACACATATGACGAGATACGGCGAGATCATGCGTGATAAACAGGAAGCTGGCGTTATACTTCTGCACGAGGTTTAGCATAAGGTTCAGGATTTCGGCTCTAATCGAAACATCAAGCATCGATACCGGCTCGTCGGCCACCACCATATCAGGCCGGACAACGAAAGCCCTCGCGACTGCAACCCTCTGGCGTTGACCCCCGCTGAGCTCGTGGGGAAATCTGAAGATGAATTCTTCTGGGGGGACAAGTTCGACATCTCGAAGAGCGTCCTTGACTCTCTCTTCAACCTCGTCTTCTGTCTTGCAAATCCTCTGCACTCTAAGTGGTTCGGCGACAATCTCCTTTATGCTCATTCGCGGGTTGAGGGATTCGTATGGATCCTGGAAGACAATTTGCATCCTCCTTCGCAGAGGTTTCAGCTTCTTGTCACTGAGATTGGAAATATCCTTACCTTCAAAGATTATTTTGCCTCCGGTCGGATGAATGAGACGAACAAGCAGTCTTCCGGTAGTTGTCTTGCCGCTCCCACTCTCACCCGCAAGACCGAAGATCTGCCCCTTCTTGATCTTGAAAGAGATGCCGTCGACGGCCTTAACGGAGAGTTCTGTTCTCGAGACAAGGCTTTGGAAGAAACCGGTTTTAAGGGGAAAATGCTTTGTGAGCCCCTCAACCTCCACAATGATTTCAGATCCTGTTTCAGCTGACTCAGTTGTCATTTCGATCACTTGCCGGGATATAGCCAGCATGCAACATAGTGGTCCTTGGATCCCACTTGAATCAATGGAGGCTCCTCTTTCTTGCAAACATCCATAGCAAATGGACATCGAGGATGGAAGTGGCATCCAGCCGGAGGGTTGAGAAGATCTGGTGGAGAACCCGGGACGGAACTCAGCTTTGTTCGTGGGCCTTTGAGTCTTGGAAAGGCTCCTACCAGTCCTTGTGTGTAGGGATGAAGAGGCTCCTTGAAGACCTCGTAAACACTCCCATATTCTACAACCTTTCCGGCATACATTATTGCCATCTTGTCACAGGTTTCTGCTAGAATCGACAAGTCATGGCTGATAAGGATCATGCTAAGGCCAAGCTTCTCCTTGAGCTCCCGCATAAGTTTCAAGACCTGAGCCTGAACTATGACGTCCAGAGCTGTGCCAGGCTCGTCAGCTATCAACATCTTAGGGTTAAGCGCTAGGGCCATGGCGATGAGCGCGCGTTGTTTCATGCCCCCGCTGAACTCGTGAGGATAATTATCGGCGCGGCCTCTTTCAATGCCCACAAGCTCAAAGAGATCCCCTGCCCTCTGCCAGGCATCTTTCTTGCTTACGTCAGGCTCGTGAATCCGAATCGCTTCTACAATCTGCTCTCCTACCTTATAGACAGGATTGAAAGCATTCATCGCACCTTGAAAGACGAGCGATATGCCTTTCCACCGAACCTTCTTCCTCAGTTGTTCATTCGTCAGATCCCCGAGACTCGTTCCATCAAAAACAACTTTTCCTTCGACAATTTTTCCTCCTGACGGCAGAAGTCTCAGTATAGATAATGCGAGCGTGGTCTTTCCACAGCCTGACTCGCCTGCAATTCCCGTGGCCTCACCTTTCTCGACTCTGAAGCTGACCCCGTCAACGGCCTTGACGTCTCCGCGCAGGGTCTTGTAGTATGTTCTAAGACCCTCAACGTCGAGCACAGCCATATGGTGCTGCCTTTGAAGCAAAACGAGACCCGAACGAAATAAGGTTTGCCGGGAAAAAAGCCCATTTATGCCATGATCTGCATATCAGCAACTACTAGTCGGGGAAAGTTCGAATTGGGGGGACAAGTCTCCGTCCCTCGTTCCCAAGACAAGATTAGCATCGATTATCCACGTGAGAGCATTTTGGCTCGTTGCGCACAACTCTTGGAACTGCTTCATCGCAAGACCAGTCAACACAAAATCAGAGCTGAGACGGATCGACGAGTGAGCCCCAAGAGGTTCCCCCTGCCCTTTTGAATTGGCAGCGGGCGAAGCAATCAAGACTAGGGTACCTTCGCTGGGAAGTTTTGCCATGTACGGTATAGAATGAACGAGTAAGCCCATGTAGGATGTGGGGTTAAAAACGGCGAAGGTAATTGTGACAGTGATATTTGACTGGGAAGGTGGCATGACGGAAAGGTCTTGTACCTCGACAGCTACTTGGCTCAAGGCAGCGTAATAGTTAAGATAGTTAAGGGTCTGAAATGAGATGTAGGTCACCGATCCCACTGAAGCAACTAGCAGGACGAGCATAGGGATCATGCGTCTGCTCAACATGCGGATCAATTTCCACGGCGCAGTTAATTAACGTGGCCGCAGATACAGGACAGAAAGACATGCCTGAAAGAAAGCGGCTTCTCCTAGTTGTCCCAGGCTGGGCCTCGCTCGTGAGTTCTATTGCACTCGCCAGGCTCTTTACAGCCCCGACTCTGAGAATAGAGGACTTCGCCCTCATCTTCGCCTCAAGCATTCTAGCAGGATCTCTAGCGGGCGACCTCGAGAATGCAATGATCGGGTTCATCTCCACTCTCATACTTTCTACGATTATCATAGGCCTTGTCCTGGTCTCACCAGCAATTCTGGGCTTGACCGGTCCATTATACGAGCAGGTGGCTGAGCGTGAAGCAGCCATAGGAGCGTTTCAAGCAATTTTCCCATTCACATTGGTTTTGGTGCTCGCGGGTGGAATTGTCGGAAGTGGCCTTGCAGAGAGATTCGCTTTCGACTAGCGTCTCATTCTGAGCCGCGGATTCAATATCTCGTCCAAGGCGTATCCTAGGAGGATGAAGGACAAGGAAAGCAGAGCTATGGAAAGTCCTGGAGGTAGGACCCACCACCAGCTTGCAACGTTTCCAGTACCTTGAACATCGTTAAGCATCCCTCCCCACGAGATCACGTTTGGATCACGAAGCCCCAGAAAGGCCAGGGAAGCCTCGGTAACAATCGCAGTAGGCACCGAAAGTGCGAGGTTGACATATGTGAGTCCCATGACATTAGGGAGAACATGCTTGGTAATTACATGGGAGACGCCTGACCCAGCTGCCTTGGAAGCCTCGATGAAAGACCTCTCCTTGATAGAAAGTACCTGGGCCCGAATGATTCTTGCAAAGCCAGGCCAGCCAAGAAGTGCTAGTATGGCTATCACGTTCCATATCGAGGGCCCCAGTAAGGCCGCTAGAATAATTAGAAGGGGAAGTCCAGGAAGAACAAGCAACAGGTCGGTGCTACGCATAAGCACTTCATCTACGACCCGTCCTAGGTAGCCTGCAACGAGTCCTACCGCAAGTCCGATGGCAACCGCGACCACCGAGGCCACAAGACCCACCAGCAAAGAAACACGAGTTCCCCACGCCAGCTGGCTGAAAATGTCCCGCCCATACTGATCTGTTCCAAGTAGCCCGAAGGAAGTGCCGTAGAGCCTCAGGTTAAGATCGGTCAAGAACAGCTTCACACCGACACTAACAGCCTGGTTGTCGTCGGGGACCGTAAATTGCACGCCATACGCGTAAGCCCCCTTTCCGAGGAAGATGTATTGCGCAGGGTCACTTGGGGTATATAGTTGCTTTACATTGGAAGAGTGTGAGTCCAGCGAGAATCCCGGGCTGATAGCCTCGCCGAAAAGGGAGCGATCCAAGGTGACATTGTATATCGGTAGTGGAAGACCGAGGGAGGAGATGAAGACGTCGCCTTTCACGGCGTTCACTCCCTGTAGCTCGGACATAAGCAATTCGAGGGACCCCGCGAACCTCCACGGCGATCCGCTATAGGGCCATACGAAACTCTTCGAGATGGTTATGATAGCAACGCCTGGAGCGGGGGAGCCGGCGGTCCTAGAATAGTCAATCTCTTCGCTTCCAGTGTTTGCCAGAGTGCTATTCGGGAGGGCTGCGGATTGTGTCTTGTTGTAATGTACGACGAAAGCTCCGGCGGGAGACTGCGTGACGTTCCAGCCTTGGTCCTGGAGGCTTGATGGACTTGAAAAGCCAGGAGTGGAGAACAGCTGCATGTTCTGACTGAGTGACGATCCGCCTGGGAGGCCACTAAGCCACGTAGGCTTTGCGAATTCGCCTGCAAGAAAGTTGGAATAAAGTGGGTCGTACGGGGTGACAAATGGTGCGACGAGGGCAAACCCTACGTAGAAAACTAGGACCACGATTCCGATAATGGCACGCTTGCTCTTACCGAATTGTTTGAGGAAACCCTTGAACCTTCGCCATTGAAAGTCTAGTGCTGCCCTGCGAGCCGACAATTTAGGACCGCTCTCTAGCCGTACTTTATTCTCGGATCTATAAGACCGTAGAGAATGTCAGCGACGAAATTGGCGATGATGATGCCCATGGCTCCCAGGTAGAATATTGTTTGAAGTACCGGGGTATCTCTGAATTGAATGGAGAGAAAAGTCCAGAATCCAAGTCCAGGCCATCGAAAGACAGTCTCCGTGATTATTGCTCCCCCGAGTATCCCTCCGAAAGCGAGGGCAACAGATGTGACCAATGGAAGAGAGGCGTTCTTGAAGGCGTGCTTTACAAGAACATTTCTCTCCGAGACGCCCTTGGCTCTAGCAGTCGTAATGTAGTCTTCATTAAGGGTCTCCAGCATTGTGGCCCGCGTGAGCAGCACGTAGAACCCGTACTGGAAGAGGGTGAGTACGGCCACGGGAAGAATCGCGTACTGAATCTGAGTCGACACAATTGTGAGGAGGTTATGCGGGGGATTGTAAGCCCAAAACGCAGGCTCGTTCCCACCGGATGGAAGTATGTTCAGCGTGTATGAAAAGATGAGGATGGCGAGAAGACCCATCCAGAAAGTAGGCAGAGAGAAGGTTGTCAGCGATGCGACGACAGAACTTGTGTCCAAAGCGCCTCCCCTCTTATACGCGCTCAACATTCCAAGCCCAATACCTATGACCACCGCAAGAATGGTTGACGCACCAAGCAGAACAAGAGTGTTCGGAAGGAATGAGATGAGGTCTTGCAATACAGAATGCTGCGTCCTCAGTGAGATGCCAAATTGCAAACTCAGCACGTTGTACATGTACTTGTAATATCTCACATACAAAGGCTGGTTAAGCCCATACTGATTCTCAATGGCCTGAATCTGGGCCTGGCTTACCCGAGATCCCTTGCCCGTAATTGCCTCTATTGTACTAGCTTGTCCCGGGAGTAGTTCGAAGATGATGAAGTTGAGAGTCAGAACGAAGAAAACTAGTACTAGTGTGTAAATGATACGTTTCGCCAGGTAGGTCTTAAGACCCATTCAACAACGCTCCAAGAATCTCCGTGAACAAACGCCTAAGCCTCTTGATAATAATAATGAAAAAAAGGGGAAGGGGTATTTGGGATTTGCCGTAGGGTGTTTATGTTCCTGGAATAGTTTCGGATACCCATCCGGGTATGCTGCCTTCTGTTCCGCCGCCCTGGTCTGCGCCGCCTAGGAAGCTCTGTCCGAAGTGTAGTGCTACTCTGGTCAGGTCGAAGATGTTGACAGCACCGTCAGGCGTACCAGCGGATCCGCTCAAATCCCACGCGGCATGCCCGAAGGCAAAGCCCGTGAGTCCTGGGGATTGTCCGAAGTGCGCTGCAACGGTGGCTAGGTCAACGATGTTGATGACCATGTGCGGTGCTGGCAAGGGTCCAGTCTCAGACGAGCCGCTGGGGCATGTTGTGCAGTACCATGCGACATTGCCTGCTTGGTGGAACTTGTACCATCCGCTCTGGATACCGTTGATAGCGAACGTCGAGCCTCCGACATTGGTGAAGTATCCTTCGGCGCGTGTCCGGAACAGCATTGGTCCGTTAGGCTGTGTAACGCCTCCCGGTCCCTTGAACGAGTTCTGGGAGTCATAGACAAAGGCATACGAGCCTAGGTCCACGCCTACCGGAGCTCCAGGGGTAAAGGAGCCGGCTGTTGACGAGGTGACGCTGACACCCTCACTAGGCCACAAGCAGGTTGTGCAACCCGACGGAGCCTTTGGCCAAGGACAACTGAAAATGCCCGAGGCGAAGAGTGTTCCGCTGAGCACACAGCTGCTGACTGGTCTGCAGTCCACTGACGGGTTCGTCGTACCCGGCCAAGCGGACGGAGTGCCTGCGTGAGTCTCAACACACCAGTGTTGCTGTGAGAGAATCGGGGTGGCGCCGACATTG
>VBBS01000040.1 GCA_005888745.1 Candidatus Bathyarchaeota archaeon
TTGAACGACCAATTCCTGACCGTGCCATCCTTCGAACTCTCTCTTAATCAAGACGGACGCATGGACTCGGAAAAATCGGTGGTAGTACCGTATTACGGACAGATGGAACCCAAAACAGGACCCAAATCGCACAAACGGAAGAGCGGGCCGGGTGGGATTCGAACCCACGATTTGCGGCTCCGCAGGCCGCCGTCTTGGTCCTGGCTCGACTACCGGCCCCGCGCACCTCAGCCGAATCATCTCCTTATAACGAGTTAAGATGAAAGACTGGTCCCGCTCGACATTCCTTTGTGGAATAGTTAATAGCTGATTGAGTTGTGGATTGCCCCATGCCTGACCAAATGAACGTCTGGAAGATCAGGGTGAAGAAGGGTAACTACGAGGTAGAAGTTGCAGGTCCATCGCACGAAATCGTTCAAAAAATGTTCGAAGAACTCGTTAAGAAATACATGACCAAGCTGGCCTCCTCCCGGTAAGCCTCGACTACCGTAGAGGAGAACTCTGAATCAAGAGGCTCAGCACCGGACGGGTGCTCTCTAGTGATGCGATATGCGAAAGAACATTCTCGTGGCTGGAGTCACGTTGCTTGCTCTGGCCCTTCTCTTCGGAGCCTCGTATCCCACCGGTCTTCTCTTCAGCATACCAATATCGATCCTCAACATCATATTTGGGCTAGTCACAAGAACGTCTCCAGGATTTGAGAGTCGGCCAGAATCTGCCAATATCAGATTAGTGATTGACAGGGGAGTCGTCCGGGCCAGCATTTACCAGCTTGTCTTCCTAAACTCCAAACTGATACTCAAACGGCTGAGTTCGATGATGGTGACCGTTATTCCAGCCTTTGTTCTCGCCCTTCTCGGATTGGAGGTTCTATGGATTGTCGGAGCGTTAATGGGGGGAATTACCGGATTTTCTCTGCAAGAGTTTCTCACGCAGAGAATGCGAAACAGGATGAGGAGCGAAATGCAGCTGACCTCTGTTGGAAAGAGTGACATCGATATCTCTTACGATGATCTGTTGGAGGTTAGGCTAGTCAAGAGCCGGCTTTATCTGATAACTGAGACCAGTTCCCTCTCCGCCAGCTTCCCGAGGGGCTATTCTCGAAAGATGCAGCCTATGCTGGTGAATATTTTCGAATCGAAATTCACGACTGAGGAATCAGTCAGAGCGGCCGAGGCTGCGGAGAAAGAGAATGAAAAGGGCGAGCATCCCCGTGGCGACCGTGGCAAGCTCTCCTGCCGCTAAGGTTCTGTTAGGTTCTATGAATAGCGCTCCTCGCCCGGATGTTTCCACGTAGAACGCCCAGGCCATGAAGATCATGCTCGCAAGACCAGTGGCCAAGGAATAGATCCATAGGCTACTCCAAAAGAGCTTCTCGCGGGAAGAGGCCAAGGGTAGGACTCTTAGTGCTAGCGTAGATAATTAACATCGCGATATGGGGAGATTCCACATCAAACTCAACTCGATTCTAGACAGTCTTACTTCCGTCGTTGAAACGCTCTCACAAGGTTCTTGGTACCCTTGACGCGCCAGAGTTGCAAGCCAGCAATGAATAGCGCTCCGAGGGTCGCCAACATCTGGGAAATGATGAACCTAGTTGCGCCGTCAATCTGCGATACGTTGAACGCCCAGTTGTAAAACGATTCCGTGGTTTGCTTGAACGCCTGGATCGACACAACCGAGTTTACGAACCAATTTGCCTCGACTATGTAGGGCGCGAACAGGATGATCGTAAAAGGAGCCAGCACCAAGGCGGCTGTTCTGATCATCCTTAGAGGATACAGTATTCTCCGGACTTGTTTGTCCGGTCCGGCTCTGACGTAGGCGGTGCTTTCAAACACGTTCATCCAAAGGGTGACCATGAACAAGGCGTTTCCAAGTGAGAGAAATAGCGCAATGGAAATGGGTAGCGACCATGAGCCTATAGGGATAGACACGGTCTTGTCAACGACGCCGGTGTTCAACGCGTTGTAGAAGAAGAGAAGCTCCAAGGCTACACAAATCGCGGCAAACATTATTGCGGGAATCCAGCCGCGGACAATTTCCCAGCGAAGAAAGAGTCTATGGTATTGCTCGGACAATTCTCCTTCCCTAGCGGTTCCTTTCGAGCCGCTCTTGGCCTCGTTAAAAAGCCGATGGACCCTGTAACCAATCGGTTTCTCTCGGGGTTACGGGACCTTAGTCTATTCCTCGAACAATCATCCCTCTCCGGAACGTGATTCTATGGTCGCGCGCTAAGTGTCAGGGTCGAGACTCAAGGGATCGACGCTCTAGTTGAAAAAACTGACTGGTGTATTAGCCGTCCTCATGACGACAACGATAGCCTTGCTTGTCTTTCCGGTCCACTCTGCCACAATGAATCCCGAAGAGAACGTGAACCTCTATACGGGAAACAGGCTCATGATCGATTCAAATCAGCCATCGATAAAATCCGTCGTTGTTCGAGGAAACCTTACTGGAGCTACACTCTCGAATAACGCGTATCCCGCTAAGAATTTCACTCTCACAACCAATTCAACTCAGCTTTACACGGTTGACCTCTTGCTTTCGTATCAAGCCCCTTACACCACGGAGATAGTCATCAGTGATCCCTCGTCAGGGTCCAAGACTCAATACACGTCCTATTTTGTCTCGGGTGGAGATCTGAATCTCACAGTTTTCGCCTCGTTCCAAGCGGCTCCCTCAACCGGGCCCAGCACGCCTCTAGGATGGTCGTCTTTCTACGGATGGGTCTCACAGTTCGGAGGAGCATTCCCCTTCTGGATCAAAATACTGTACGCGGTCCTAGGGGCACAGTTCGCCTTTGTTGGATATAGATGGATAAAGTTCGAGGATGAGCGCAGGAGGATAGAGGGACACCTGCCTCCGTTGGACCGTGGAAACAAGGTCTATCTCTGGACCGAAGTTGTTTTTCGCACGCTGATTGCCGGTTTTGCCATAAGTCTAGCAGTAATGATCGGTGAGGTCTTAGTACTCCTTATCGCTCAGTACCTTCTCTTCGTCAACCTGAACCTCATATCGCTCGTCGACTTTTTTTCCATATTCTTCGTGGCAGCCTTGGGAACGTTAGTCTATCTTACGAGAGAGGGCCTTGAGCGTATCTTCGATCTCAAACCGATCATGGAGGATTGATCAGTGGCATCCAAGATAAGAGTGGCGTCAAACGACGATCAACTGTCCGAATTCCTCTTCGGATCTGTAAGACCCTGGTGGGACAGGCAGCCATGGTTTAGGCGATTGTTTGTGATTCCTCTCAAATCGGTCGACAAGTCCTACTCGAGATGGAGCAAGGCCAGAGTTTCGCCCAGAAGATTCCGGAAAATCCAGGAACGCCTGGACAGGGAATATCCACCGGACAAATTCTCCCCGGCAAACCTGATCGGTCGAGACAAAGAATTCAACATTCTCATGGATTCATTCAGACTCCACGTACTACGACATCCGATGCTTGCAAAATACTTCGGCCGAGACGAGCTTCCGAAGGCCATCTGCCTCGCCGGCGACAGCGGAACCGGGAAAACGTTTCTGACCATGGTCTCATTGAGACAGATGCTACTGGAAGGATATCGCGCCGGCGTACTAGTTACACCTGTAATCTTGAAAGGATCAGATGTCTACTCGGAATTCTACGGAAAAAGCACTCGACAACTAGGCAGGTTCCTAGACTACGCAAGCTCGGTCCCATCTGTTGTCTATATTGACGAGTTCCAGAGCTTCGGTAGAAAAGTGAGAGGCGAAACCGGTGCCGAGATAGAAGATACAAGGCTCCAAGACGAGCTAAATCGCTGGCTCGACAAGATTGTAAGCGGAAAAACCCGAACCCTCGTAGTCGTCGCCACCAATGCTTACGAGAAGATCAGAGAGGACATACGACGAAGGCTAACAAAGGTCAGCCTCAACGACGGAGTGACAAGAGAAATGCTTCTTGCTGTCGTGGAAGACTCGATAAAACGAGAGGCCTGGATAGGCTTGAAAGCGGAAGATCTTCTAGATTTGATGGAGAGAGAGGTCACCATGAGGCGCAGAGCCTCCCTCACGCCTAGCGATATCCAAGAAATCTTCCGTGAAGTCAGAAAATCCAAAGAAGCTCCTCTAAGAGAAAAATTCAGAGACAGTCGCAACCTCTCCGCCAGCATCGAGAGACCCAAAATATCTGTCAAGATAGATGACTTCGTAATTGCAGCAAGAAACATCAAGCTCTACTCCGAACAAGAGAAATCCCAAGAAGTGACAGACGCAGTCTATGTGAGTAAACCCAAAGTGAACAGAGATGACGTCGGAGGCTTACACGATGTTAAGAATAAGATTCTGAACCACATCGCACTAGCCTTCAACCCGTCAATGGCTGAGCTGGGACACCAGTCCAACCCCAGGTTCTTCCTCCTTGGCCCACCAGGTACCGGCAAGACCCTTCTCGCTATGGTAGCCGCCGCAGAGAACAACGTGGGATTCATCAAAGTCAGAGGCGGCGAACTCATGAGTGGCGCTAACTACATGGGTGACCCTGAGAAGAGAGTAAAGGACCTATTTTCTCTAGTACGGCAGAAGAGCCCCTGCATCCTGCTCCTGGACGAAGCGGACGCGATCTTCTGGGGAGGAGACCCTTCTAGCAACAAGATCCTTGCCCAAGTAAAGGCAGAGCTAAGCGAGCTAAGGCCAGAGGACAAGGTAGTTGTCATCGCGACTTCGAACAAAGAACAATTGATCGACCAAGCAACTCGGGACAGGTTCGAACCTAACATCTACTACGTTCACCCACCGCAAAATGATGCTGAATGGAACGAGGTCGTAGGAATCCATCTAAAGAAATTCAGCAGGTACCTACACCCAGAAGTGGATGCGGGCAAAATCACGAAGATGTTTCGGCGACAGCGAATTCTTAGCCCAAGAGGCGCTGCCGAGACGGTGTCGGAGGCTCACCGCATGTGGGCATCAGAGGTCGCCGCGGCTCGCGAGGTCACGCAGGCTAAAGGCAAAGAGACATCACTTCAAGCCATCACACTGAAGTACCAAGATGACCTGGATCGTTTGGACCAGTTACTAGCGATTTACAAAAACGAGGGAAGCCCGCTCACTCCCGACCAAGTCACTCAAGACAATTACAAGATACGACTTTTCCACTTCCAACGGGCCATCTCAAGCCTCGAATCGCTTGAGGACAAGGAACACCGTGAAATTGCCGAGGCGCTGATTTTGTCGCAAGCGATACCCGGGGTAACGTATGGTCTCTACACGAGTGATAGAGGAAGTGGCGGTATCCTGACGATTCAGTGCACCGTGAGACCCATAAATCCTGGAGAGAGGCACGTATCGGTCACTGGCCAAGCAAGCTCGATGATGATGGGACAGAGCTTCGTGCCGGATGACTCCGTCATTCAAAGCGCCACCAACGCTGTCGAGGCGATCAGATCATGGCTGTGGTTGAAGGCGCGAGCGAACCTATCCCGATTCCATGTCGCGTTCCAGATACGATCCATTCTTGAAGGCGCACCAGGTCAAGGAGTGTCGGGACCAAGCGCGGGTTACGCGATGCTGAACGCGCTAGTCTCGGAACTGTCAGGAATCCCCATTCCACAGTCCAGAGTGATGACCGGAACGATAGGGCTGAAAATGGACATCGGACCCGTTGGCGGGCTCGGTGGAAGAGGTAGAGAAGCTGGGAAGCTAGTGGGTATTCTGAAGGCTGAGAAGATCAAGGTCACTGACCTACTTGTGCCGGAGTCCAACTTCAAGAACGCCTCCGACGAGATGAAGATGATTCAGGATGAGGGAATCATCGTTCACCCCATTGAGAACGCTCCCGATGGATGGCCGATACTCTTCTCAATGAACGCCGAGGATCTTGCCAAGAGGATTCGCCAGTCTCTCATCGAAAGAGAGTCTGTAGTGGACATAGGACCTATTTCGTCTCGACCTGTTGGAAGTTCCGGGACGTAATCTCCTAGGGTCAGCTAGAGGGTCTATTACGCCTACCATTGTACCTGTTGGGAAGCCAATCCTTCTGAGTCTGGACGGTCGAGGATTCCATGTACTACGATACTCGGGCATTCCAGAGGACAGAATGACAAGGCTGAGCTTCGAACTAGTGGACCCTAATAGTGGCGAAGGGGCGTCGGCTGAGGCTGTCGTCGATGAGAAGCTAATTGAGGACCTAAACTCCTACCGATCGCAAGGGTCAAGAGGCAAGGCGTTCCTGATCTGGATCGATACTTTGAAGGGCGAAGTTAGCTGGCAGCTTAGAAAGATTCCGGACCCCTTCGAATGATCGTCCCGATGTAAATGAAGCGAAGTTCACTTATGTTCCTCGACGATGTGTAGGAAGTTCTTGAACAAGTCCACGCCCTTCGCTGTGTGAGATACTTCCGGATGGAACTGGACTCCAAAGATGTCTCTATCTTCGTGTCTGATCGCTTCAACAGCGCAGTTGCTTGACCTTGCAATGACTCGGAAGCCAGTCGGCACCTTCACTACTTCATCGTTATGAGACTCCCACGCTGTAAAACTCGGTCCCAATCCTTCGAGAATTCGTCCTTCTTCAATAACCGAAATTTCTACCGGGCCAAACTCTGGCTTTCGAGCAGCTTCGGTGACTCCACCAAACGCGGTGGCAAGTAACTGGTGAGTAACACAAATGCAGAGCATGGGCAGTTTGACCTGTCTGATTAGGCGGGCTGCGTCTGCCAGCTCACCTGTCAGCTCGTTTGGGGACCTTACGCTTTGAGGCCCGCCCCCCATTACCAGTCCGTCTGGATCTATTGATTGGAGTTCATCGGGGGGGACAGACGGGGGTAGTAGTTTGGAATATACTCCCAACTCCTTTAGATTTCGAACGATCAAGTGATTGTATTGACCCTTGACGTACACAACCGGTATTGTCGTCATGTCCTATTCGAACTCGATCGTTCCGGGTGGTTTAGGTGTGATGTCGTAGTAGACCCGGTTCACATTCTCTTCCTTCAATTCTTGGTGGGCGATGTCTTTGAGAATCTTCCAAGGGACGGGAGACACTGCGGCCGTCATGAAATCCCTAGTTGAAACCGCCCTAACTAGAATGGACAGTGATCCTCCCCGTCTTCTTTCCTTAACGAGCAAGGCAACCCTAGTGATGTCAGAGTATTTCTCAACTATGCTTGTTTGGAGCTGGCGAAGCCGATCTTGAAGCCAACCATACGTCTCACGGGATTCCTCAGATAGCTTAACCCCTGCCAGAAGCCCGTAGCATCTCTGGTCTCCTTTTACTCCCGTGACTCGGTCTTCAAAGATCTCGACATGAACGTCCGACTGTGGCAGTCCAAGTGCTTCACCTGCGACCTCTGAGATTGTCTTCAGTGAGGGATTCCTAGAAAATTTGTTCTCAATGACTGCCGCAAAATACTGTTCGTAGTTGAAGGGAGAGAGGCTTGTCTCCACTCTCCTCGTCGCTTCCTTGAGCACTCGGATCTTTTCCTTCGTTACATTCCCGATGCATCGCACGAGCAGCCCGGGTCCTGGGAACGGTTGTCGCTCTGAAAGTTCGCCGGGAAGATTGAGGTGGCGCCCAAGCGCTCGTACCTGATCCTTGTAGAGATCAGCCAAGGGTTCAATGATCTTGAAGCCGTATGTTTTCGCGGGATCTATTCCGACCTGTCCGAGAACATTGTGCTGAGTCTTTATCCCGCCTTGTGTCTCAATCCAGTCAGGAGCAATGGTGCCCTGAAGTATGTACTCGCAACCCTCCTTCACAGATTCTTCTTTGAGGATCTGGTAGAAGGTCTCTCGGAATTTCTTTCGCTTTTCCTCAGCCGACGTTTCTCCTTTGATCGAAGCGAGGAATCGACCGCTAGCATGGACAAGTCGGACCTTTAGCAAAGTTGGAGACTTGGCCAGTCTTTCTTTGACGCGCTCAGGTTCTCCTAGCCGGAGAAAGCCAGTGTCAATCATTACGGGCAGTAGGCTATCGCCGAGCGCCTGTCTCGCAACAAGAGTCGCGACAGTACTATCGACTCCACCAGATATGGCAGAGAGAACTTTCCTATCTTGAGCGAGTTCGCGTAGCCTCGCGGTCTCTTCAGACAGAAAGCCTGAAGGGTGGAATCCCTGGACCGCCACCGACAACCGTTCGCCCATTCAGCAAGAACCCGACTGCGACAATTTATTCCTTCTTGCGCCACCCACCCGAGATACAGCACAAACCGATGCTCCTACAGGGGTCGACGGAAGCCCAAAACAACACTTACAAATTCTATACTCGGTCCAGAAGTGACTTGGAATCGCCCGGTATAAGCCCGAGTCTCGAATCGGGGGATCCCCTGGCACCTGCCCGGAAATCGTTCGGAAACAGCTCTAGACTCCCCGTATCTTCCACATCATGAAAAACCGGAATTCGCCCTGATCAGCCTTTCTCGCCCAATATCCATGCCAGACACCAAATCTCTCCCAAAGGAGAGAGGAGGGTTTGCACAGAACATCCCGCGACGCAGGAATGGTCGAGAGCATTAGTCCAGGCTTGTCAATATGAACAGAACGGTCTTGCTTAGCCTGCCGCTCCCGAATACAAGGCAAACAAGAGCATCCCGAGAACCATGATAGTGATCCCAACATAGGCCCGATCTCTCTCAGCTGCGAAATAAATCGACGAGACCGCAACCCGGAAAATTGGAGTTGCAATTAGCACGATAACCCCAAGATATATGAAACCGGTCAGATCACCATCAAAAGCAATTCTAACGATATCTCCGATACTCATTACATTTGGAACAGCAACGCTACGAAAACCCCCAATAGCCCACAAGAAAAGACCGAAGAGACTCAAGGCAGCGCTGACCAGAACTCCTACGCGTAACGATTGAGCGACAATCCGGTTGAGATCCAAACCTAATCACAACACAATCTCTGGAAAGAACCCCTTCAGAATCATAGCGATCGAGACAGCAACGAGCAGGACCGCGAACAACAGCTTGACTCTGAGGGGAGGAGTTCTTCGAAGCAACCGCGTGCCAACCGCCGCACCGACCACAACACCAACCATCAATGGAGCCACTAGCAACGGCTGTACGTCGCCGCGAACAAAGTAGACGGAAGAGCTCGCCGCGGCAGTCACACCGATCATGAAATTGCTTGTCGCAGAGGCCACCTTCACCGGCACCTTCGCCAACAAGTTCATCGTAGGAACACCGATGATTCCTCCGCCGACTCCGAGAAGGCCAGACACTAAACCTGAGATGCCGCTGATCCCAAGAGTCGTGAGAGTATTAGTCACCTCATACTGGCGTGTTGCGCTTGTGGCAGGATCGAAATATTTGCCTCCGAGCTGAAGCTTCCTAGCAACCTTGTCAGGAGCGACTCCTGACGGAGAATCAGTCTTCCGACCAGCGATCATTACCGCAGAAGCGTAGATCAGGAGTATTCCGAAGAGAACGAGAAGAATTCCAGGAGGAACAAAGGCAGCGACGAAGGCACCAGTAATTGCCCCGAGAACGGTTCCAACCTCGAGAAACATTCCCAGCCTCAGATTCGTAAGCCGATCCTGAACATACGTGGCCGCGGAGGCACTGGAGGTCGCAACAACCGAGACGATACTAGCTCCAATTGCATACGGCAAAGGAACCCCCTCGACGAGCGTCAAGAATGGAATAATCAGGATCCCGCCTCCAAGGCCAAAGATCGCTCCTACCAATCCGGCAAGAATCGACATCAGAAAGATCGACAATACTTCGAAAGGAGTTATCACAAGCATCGAAAGAGTTCGCCTTACAAATTCGACGAGTCGAGAATGCACTAATAAGAAGCTTCGGCGTGCCGTAGGTTCGTCGTGTGACACGGCATTGGCGCAGACAATCGGACAGGGAAGACAGAATCAAGCTGACCCTTTCGGATCCTTCCGACGAGAATGCGTAGTTGCTTTGAAGACCGCATACTCATCGCTCCAACAAACCTCAGAACACAGTCTCACGGACATGAGCATCGAATCCACCATCGAAGATCCACCAAATCCGACGTTCGGCCATTTAGCAAGCTCACTTAGTTTCGAACTTGCGAGAATCCAAAAGAAAAAGCCAATCGAAATAGCCAAAACACTAGCAGAAATCACCAGGCAACTCTCAAAATTGAACCTTATCGAATCGATCGAGGCGACCGAACCTGGCTACATAAACTTCCGCGCAAACCTTACGAAACTCACAGAACTCACCCTCAAATCGATTCAGCAGACCGGACCAAACTACGGACTCCTCAAAACCGAAGCGCCCGAAAGGACTATTGTAGAACATACCAGTGCAAACCCAGCGAGACCCATCCACATAGGCACAGCCAAGAACTCAATATTTGGCGATACACTCGCACGGCTGCTTTCTGCCAGAGGACACATTGTCCGAACCCACTTTTACATCGACGATACAGGCCGGCAAGTCGCCATTATGGCCTACGGCTACAAATTGCTTGGCGAGCCGACTCCCGTTGGAAAGCCCGATCACTATGTCGGAAAAATCTACTCCGTGACCGCAACCCTAATTGAGATCGAAGAGCTGAAGAAACGACTAACACTTCTCAAAAAGACTAACTTATCAGACATGGACATCGTCGCGACCACCAAATCCCTAGACGAGTGGGTAGGCATAGCTGCAGACCTCCGAAGCAAATACCCCGCGGAATTCGACCAACTGGGCAAGCTCATTTCCCTAGACCCCGACCCCGAGAATTCTATTCGGGAACTCATCAGGAAGTATGAGAAAAAGGACCCTGCTACCACGGCCTTGATGAGACGCGTCAGCCGGACTGTTCTGATCGGGTTCGAGGAGACGCTTCGGAAGGCTCGAATCCGCTTCGATCAATGGGACTGGGAAAGCGACCTGCTCTGGACAGGACGAGTGGCCGAGCTCCTTGAGCGCCTCAAGGAATCCGGTTTCACGTTCAACAAGGGAGGAGCGCTAGAACTCGATGTCGCCAAGACGGTCGAGAAATTCGGATTACGCGAAAAACTGAACATATCCCCCACATTTGAGATCCCGTCGCTCACCCTCACCAGATCTGATGGAACTTCTCTCTACGCAACACGGGACATAGCCTACACGCTGTACAAGTTCGAAAGAGCGGATAGAGTCATCAATGTGATTGGAACCGAACAGTCGCTCGCACAGCTCCAAGTCAAGACGGCATTCTGGATTACAGGGCACCGAAAAGAGACTGAGAACTTCATCTACTTTCCAATCGGTCACCTCATGCTCGAGGGACAACGCATGTCCGCTCGGCGGGGTCGATATGTAACCTTCGACCAAGTTCTTGACGAGACCATCTCTCGGGCAAAGTCTGAGGTTGACAAGCGATCACCGAACATCCCCGATGAAATAAGGCAAAGAGTGGCTGATAGAATTGCGATTTCAGCGGTCAGATACGCCATTCTCTCAGTGGAGGCCATCAAGTCCACAAACTTCGTTTGGGACAAAGTCCTGAACTTCGAAGCGAACAGCGCAGCCTTCATCAATTACGCCTATACACGGAGCTCAGGGATTCTGCGGAAGCTAGGCAAGATAAGTCAGCCAAAGGAGCTCAACTTATTGATTGACCCGGGAGAGCAAGCTCTCATTCTAGAGCTCTCAAAGTTTCCTGAGACCTTCTCAAAGGCCGCTGACGACCTCAACCCAACATTGTTAACCCTCTACGTCAACCTACTAGCCCAGAGATTTCACGAGTTCTATGAAAAGTCCGATATCTCTCACCTCAGCAACAACGAGCTCAAATGGCAAAGGGTAGAACTCGTTTTGGCCGTCAGAACAGTCCTGAAGACTTTGGCCGAGCTTCTTGGACTAGAGCTTGCCGAACGAATGTAGATCCTACTTTAATGAGGCGACTTTCTCGGCTATCGCTTTGCCCACGTCACTCGTTCGAGCGTTTCCGCCAAGGTCATAGGTCATTACCTTCCCCTCCTTGAGAACAGATCTCGCAGCCTTCTCAACCAGATTTGCAGCCTTGCTCTCACCTAGATAGTCAAGCATCATTCGTGCCGCCTCAATGGTTGCGACAGGGTTCACTTTGTTCTGGCCCGTGTACTTCGGCGCAGAACCATGAACAGGCTCGAACATGCCATAGGTCTCACCTATGTTCGCGCCCGCAGCAACTCCGAGGCCTCCTACCGTTGCCGCGGCCTCATCGGAGAGGATATCGCCGTAGAGATTCATCGTTACTATTACATCGAAGCTCTCCGGCCGTCTTATCAGCTGCATGGCTGCGGCGTCGATGTGCAGGTCCTCAAGCTCGACGTCTGGATAGTCCTTAGCAATGTTGAGTACTGATTGTTTGAAAATACCGTCGGTAATCTTCAGGATGTTAGCCTTGTGGACGAATGCAAGCTTCTTTCTCCTTTTCATTGCGAGCTCGAGAGCGAACTTTGAGATTCTCTCTGAGGCGGCTCGAGTGATGATTTTCATCGCCACACCCACTCCCGGAGTAACTTCGAATTCCTTCCCGGAATACAGTCCTTCAGTGTTTTCCCTCACCACTATCAAGTCAATCCCGGGATTCAGAGCAGTCACGTTGGGAAGAGTTCGAGCCGGGCGGACATTGGCGTACAGATTGAACATGGAGCGCATCGTCACCGCCGCACTCCGAGGGGTTCCAGGTTCCTCCGGCGTAGTCATCGGACCCTTCAGACAGGCAGACGTTCGTTTCATCATCTCAACCGTTTTCTCCGGTAGGTTTGTGCCATATTTCTTGATGGAGTCAAGTCCAGCGTCTCCCTTCAGATATTCTAGGTGAACTAGTCCTGTTTTTTGCACGGCGTCCAAGACCATGAGCGTCGCGTCGACGACTTCAGGCCCTATACCGTCCCCAGGCAAAATTGCAATCTTGTGAACCTTTGTCGTCATGAAAGATTCTCTCGGTGAGGGGCTCAACAAGTGGGCGTTGAAAAAGGCTTTCCCGGTCTTCTGAAACCAGGTCGAATCCTAGAATGCCTCTTTGTATGCCTGATATTCCTTAACTAGGACTGGAATCTGTGCTACCAGCAATACCATTCCAACGGTTCAATGGTGAGACAGATAACAACTGAGATTGAGAAAGGTCTGGAAGGGGTTGTTATTGCGAAGAGTTCTATCACATTCATCGATGGACAGCAAGGAATTCTCCGGTATAGAGGGATTGATATTAACGAACTTGCCGCGAGATCGAACTTCGAGGAAGTTACCTACCTACTCTGGAACGGAAAACTTCCAAACAAGGCCCAGTTTTCAGAATTCAAGCGACAACTCACAGCTCATCGTCCGCTCCCTACAGAAGTCCTGAAACTTCTAAGGGGGATACCGAAGGGGGCGATCCCCATGGAGGTTGCCCGAACAGCTGTCTCTTACATGGCAACATTCCCGAGGAAAAAAGGAGAGACTTTTGACCAGTTTAACCGCCGCGAGTCTTTGCAACTCACATCTACTCTTCCGAATATTGTAGCCAGCTACGAACGAATAAGAAAGGGAAAGACCCCCATCAGGCCCGATCCACGGCTGGGACACGCTGCGAATTTTCTCTACGGGTTATCTGGAAAGAAACCAGATGAAGTGTCGAGAGGCGCCTTTGATACCCTCTCTGTCCTCTACGCGGACCACGAAATGAACGCTTCTACCTTTGCCGCCGTCGTAGCAATTTCCACTCTCGCCGACCTCGGAGGAGCAGTCACAAGCGCCATAGCTACTCTCGCGGGTCCCCTCCACGGAGGCTCAAACCAGCGCGTAATGGAGATGCTCGAAGAGATCGGGACCGTGGAAAAAGTCGAGGGATACGTGGACAGTGAGCTAGCAGCGGACAGGAGAATAATGGGGTTCGGCCACAGAATCTATCGGACCTACGATCCAAGAGCCAGAATACTGAAGAACATCGCAGAAAAATTGGCTGAAGAAGGGGGAAGCAGAAGATGGCTTGACATTGCCGAAGAGGTGGAGAGGATCGTTATGGACAAGAGGAAGCTGTGGCCTAATATCGAATTCTACGCGGCTGTCGTCCTAAACGCGCTTGGAGTGCCCAAGGACTTGATGCCAGCCGTGTTTGCCTGCAACAGGGTATCTGGTTGGATCGCCCACATCTATGAACAGTACGCCGACAACAGACTCATCAGACCTCTGACAGAATACGTCGGACCCGCTCAGGTTCCGTATGTACCAATTGATCAGCGGTCTTAGAAAACTAACTTCTCTTGGCAGGAATCCATTTCTCGGCTTTCCAGTCCCAAATGATATGCTGATTCGGGTCGGAGGCCTCCACCCTAGGCCTCTTCTCCGTCACTGTATCCATGATGAATGAGGCACCACATGAGGGACACTCTGCAAGTAGCCTCATCTCTGACAGCTGAGTCAGCTGGAATTCTCGTTTGTCACACTTCGTGCAAGTGAACATTTGACCATCAGCGACGAGGCTGGCAGCTCCAGCTTCTTATCAATTTGCCCCTCAACTCTACAGCCGTAGATGGCTTTCTGATAGGGCGTAGAATTCTAGGATGTCTGAGGGATTGAGATAGGCGTAGGTTCCGTCTGATTGGCTGAATCTCTAAGGGGGACGGTGGTCGAAGCTGGACGAGAAACTACGATGGCCTGGGCTTTAGAGGCGCCTTTTGATTGTTGTCGAGCATTGTGTCGAACAAGCGCCTTGGTCAATGCTCTGGCAAGTTCGAGGTTGGTCACGATCGGAATCCCAAATTCGGCCGCCTTTCTTCTAATGAGATATTCGTCTTTCAGTATCCGATGAGATGCGGGGTCCGCTTCGTGGCTCGGAATGTTGATTACTAGGCGAATCTCTCTGTTTTGGAGGTAATCCATAATGTTCGGTCTCTTCTTCTCGCTCACCTTGTATAGTATCCTACATTCGATTCCGTTCTTCGAGAACTCTTCCGCGGTATGTTGTGTTGCGAATATCCTGTAGCCTGCTCGGGCCAGCATTCTAGCGTATGGAATTATTCCTTTTCTCGTCTCACCCATCGAGATGAGAATGGCGTCGTCCTTCTTCGGAATGTAAAAGTTGCTGGCGATCAATGCGTTAATGAATGCCTCTTGGAAAGATTCACCGAAACAAGCCACTTCTCCAGTGGAAACCATTTCGACCCCTGTCACAGGGTCCGCCTTGTCCAACCTTGTAAAAGAGAACTGAGGTGCTTTCACTCCAATTCTTCGGTGAACTCCCTCGCCCTGCTTTATGGTCCCGTTAGTTACGGCCTCCGCGGCCAGATCCATTAGGTTTGTTCCAATCGTCTTCGATACGAACGGCATGCTTCGGGAGGCTCGAAGGTTGCACTCGATAACCAGAGCCTGTCCATTCTTGACGAGGAATTGGATGTTGAACGGTCCTCGGATCTTGAGGCTTCTAGCGATCTTTCTCGAATAGGATAGAAGTTTCTTTCTTACCGTTCTGGTTATTGAGAGCGTAGGTATGGTCATCGTCGCGTCTCCTGAGTGGACCCCGGCATTTTCCACGTGCTCGATAACTGCGCCGATAAAGACTCTTGAGCCGTCGCAAACTCCGTCGACCTCAACCTCTCTCGCTCCCGTCAGAAACTTTGAGATGACAACTGGATTCCTCCGGGAGACACGTGCTGCTTCTCGAATGTAGCCTGTAAGCTGTGCCTCGTTGAATGCGACGTTCATGGCGGAGCCTGAGAGAACATAAGACGGACGGATGAGGACTGGATATCCTATTTCTTTGGAAAATCGTCTGGCGTCCTCGAGAGATCTGAGCTTGTCCCATTTCGGTTGTTCGATCTTCAGTCGGTCGAGCAGCTCGCCGAATCTTGAGCGGTCCTCCGCGGTGTCAATGCTGTCGGGGGTGGTGCCCAGAATCCTAGCGTGTTCGGAGAGTCCCTTGACGAGATTGTTTGCAGTTTGTCCGCCGACGCTTACAACTACTCCGCGTGGGCGTTCCTTGTCCAGTATGTCCAGGACTCGTTCAAGGCTAAGTTCCTCGAAGTAGAGCTTGTCCAGTATATCGAAATCTGTTGATACGGTCTCAGGATTGCAGTTTACCATAATGACCTCTGAGACTCTCTTTTTGAGGGCTGTAGCCATGTTTACACAGCACCAGTCGAACTCCACGCTTGATCCAATTCTATAGCAACCAGAGCCTAGGACGACCACTTTGTCTCCGGACACGTATTCGAAATCGTCCACCTCACCGCCGTATGTTAGATAGAGATAGTTTGTCGCAGCGGGCCACTCGGCGGCCATCGTGTCTATCTGTTTCGTGACCGGCAGTATGCCATGGGCTTTTCTGTAATCACGAACTTGAGCTTCGCTCTTCCCCAACAGTCTTCCCAGCTTTTTGTCGGAGAAGCCAAACTCCTTAGCCCTCCTGACAATGTCAGGATTAATTCTCTCTTTTACGATCCGTCTTTCCATGTCAACGATGTTCTTGATCTTGTCCAGAAACCATCGGTCGATTCCGCTCAGCCTTGTTATCTCGTCCATGCTTACCCCAGATTTCAGAGCCTTTGTCGCATAGAAGATTCTCTCATCGGTGGGCTCTCTGAGCTCTTTTCGGATCCTCTCGATACTTCGTCCTGCAATTCCATTATCAGTCAGCTCCTTCCCGATGTCGAGCATTCTGATCGCCTTTTGCAAGGCTTCTTCGAAGCATTTTCCGATCGCCATGACTTCGCCAACGGATTTCATCTGGGTCCCGATTCCCTTGCTGACCTTGCGGAACTTTTGGAAGTCCCATCGCGGAGCCTTGACTACAACGTAATCCAACGCGGGTTCGAAACACGCAGAAGTCACTCCGGTTATCTTATTCGAGAGCTCTGGAAGAACGTAGCCAAGGGATAGTTTTGCTGCGATGTATGCTATGGGGTATCCTGTAGCCTTTGACGCTAGCGCAGAACTTCTGGAAAGTCTCGAATTGACTTCAATTACCCTGAATTCTTCGCTCTTTGGGTCCAGCGCGAACTGGATGTTGCATTCTCCGACAATGCCGAGGGTTCGTATGACTTTCTGGGCTGTTTCTCTCAGGAGGTTGTACTCGCGGTTCGTGAGGGTCTGGGAGGGAGCGACGACGATGCTGTCACCAGTATGAATCCCCATTGGATCCATGTTTTCCATGTTGCAGATTATGATGCAATTGTCATCGCGATCCCTCATGACTTCGTATTCGACCTCCTTCCACTTCTCGAGGTATTCCTCGATCAAGACCTGTTTGATCCTACTGTAAGCAAGTCCTCGGAGCGCAATCTCCCCGAGTGTTCGCTCATCGAAGGCTACGCCTGACCCCTGACCCCCGAGCGTGTAGGCGACCCTGACCATCACAGGGAAGCCTATTTCGCGTGCCGCCTCAAGGGCCGTTTCCAAGTCAACTGCCTTCCGACTTTTTGGAACGGGAATACCATGTTCGATCATGGTTTTCTTGAACAGTTCCCGGTTGTCAGCAATCTCTATGCTCTCGATGCCAGTGCCAAGGACCTTCACGTTGTATTTCGAGAGAATACCCCGCTCTGCAAGTTCGACACCGCAGTTGAGGGCGGTCTGTCCCCCGAAGCCTAGAAGGATACCGTCGGGTTGTTCTTTGGCGAAAATTTCCTCGAGAAAGTCTGTCCTTATCGGAACGGAATACACCTTGTCTGCGAACTTCTCATCCGTGTGAACAGTGGCAATATTCGGATTGACGACGACTGTTCTTATTCCCTCTTCTCTGAGGGCCTTGATCGCCTGAGATGTTGAATAGTCAAACTCGCCAGCCTCTCCAATCTTTATCGCGCCACTTCCGACAATGACGACAGTCTTGATGCCATCTATTTTCAAGCCTTCAAGGCCTCCTCGAAGAATCTGTCAAAGAGGAATTTAGTATCGTATGGGCCCGGTGAGCTTTCTGGGTGCCATTGAACGCCTAAGAACGGTCTCTTCCTATGTCTGATGCCTTCTACGGTCTTATCATTGATGTTAACGAAGTTCGCCAAGAAGTCGGTATCTTCTAGGGATTTTGGATCGATCGTGTAACCATGGTTTTGAGTTGTTATGAAACACCTACCGGTTTCAAGGTCCATACACGGGTGGTTAACAGCTCTATGGCCGAACTTCAGTTTGTAGGTTTCCGCCCCTGCGGCCAACCCAAGGATCTGGGCGCCTAGGCAGATTCCCATTATTGGAATCTCGGTCTCCATCAGACGGCTGGTGGTCTCTATGGTTCTGAGGTCGACTTTAGGGTCTCCAGGTCCATTGCTGATGACGACTCCGCGGGGATTCAGTTCGAGGATCTTGTTGGCAGGAAAGTCATACGGGACGCGGACAACTCTTGCTCCCTTTGCAAGGAGACTGCGCAGTATCCCGTATTTGACGCCGCAGTCCACGACTACGATAGTCGATTGTTCCCTCCCATCATAGTAGATGGGGTCTTTGGGGCTCACTTTCTGAACAAGGTCTTGCTTGTTTGGATCCTGAAGTTCCGATATTCGGCCGGCTACGACCGCCGGGTTGATGGGCGAACTCGAGACTTTCAAAACCCCCAGCATTGTTCCCTTGTTTCGCAGTCGCTGCGTCAGGACCCGTGTGTCAACGCCAAAAATCCCCGGCACCCCTTGTTCAGTCAGCCAC
This sequence comes from Candidatus Bathyarchaeota archaeon, assembly GCA_005888745.1. Lineage (GTDB taxonomy): Archaea > Thermoproteota > Bathyarchaeia > 40CM-2-53-6 > 40CM-2-53-6 > 40CM-2-53-6. The sequence continues at coordinate 18,525 of VBBS01000040.1, forward strand.
TCGTCCAGCGTTTTCTGGTTGGACCAGTGGCTAGGTCGGGAGAGGGAGTGGACGACAAAACCTTTGACCTTCACAGAATCGGATTCGAAGTGGAGAGGGACTCCTCCATCGCCCCGAATAGAGCTAGGCGGTACCCCATATGACCCGAGGATCGGGTAGGTCATTACCACTATCTGTTCTTGGTAAGACGGATCGGTAAGCAGCTCTGGGTAGCCCATCATGCAGGTATTGAAAACAACTTCCCCAGAAATCTCGGTCTCGGCACCAAACCCAGCGCCTTGAATGACGGTGCCGTCCTCGAGGACCAGCGCACCTTTCTTACCTCGTTCGGCCAGTTCCATGTGGTGTTATGGACCCGGGAGAGGGGAGTCGTACGTGGCCCTTTTCAAAGTTTTACTTTGAGTTCTTCGTTCACTGTTCATAGCACACTCACGGTCTCATCGCACATCGGAGAAGTCAGTACGGCGGACCAGTCGATCTCTACAAGACTCGTACAGCGTTCTTGCAATCTGGACAGTACTGATATAGTGCTAGGAGGTCCTTGTATTCTTGCTCTTCTCCCAAGCTATGTGAGGTATACACTAGCACGTTAACCAACGGTTTCGAGCAAGCATAGTGGCGACCATCCTCGGAGGCGGACACCTCAATTCGTGCGTCCAAAATCTTAGCGTCCTTCAGCTCTGCTAACAGTTGTTCCAAGCTGTTGGCTGTGAACTCTTGGAAGGGCATGTGCGGGATGCCTCCAGCGATCTTACTTTTCACCCTAGAAGGATGCGCCATGTCTAGCAGACCTGAGCCCGATTATTATCGCTTCTAAGATACTTGGAACGCGAGTGCCTCGCATAAGTGCCAAGTATCGTGCAATTGCGAGTCGAAGTGTCAGAAAGCTTAACACTTACATTTCGTCGAACGGTTTCAGCCGTCATATCCGCCCAGCAGAGGCTTAGTCCTTCCTTAGTGTGAGCTTGAAAGCTAGCTCTAAACGGTTGAGCGTGAGGGGTTTCAAACATTCTAACGTTGCACTCCTCGTACACCGCTATCTAGGATTTTCGATAGGACGAGGTCGACAAACAAATTCAGCGAATATACGAAGTTGATAGACGACGATTCTCACCAGTCTGGCAAAATGGAAGCAGAAACCTACCGCGGAAACGATACAGGAGGCTGACAAACTCTGGGACCGGTTAAGAAAAGAAGGCGGCAAAGTGATCAGCGCTCACTAGACTATTGGCAGGTACGACGCGATATTTACCATAGAAGCGCCCTGGGGAAAAAGTTGCTCTGAAAGCCTTGATGAGTTGGGGAGACTCTCAATAGAGAGACATTGGTCGCGGTTTCTAGAGAAGAGGCCGTAAAACTCTTGGGATGAATCACTGTTTCGCTTCGACCCATCCGGTCCATATTCTTTCTTTTACTTTCAGAGTCTTTTAGCAAAGAGGGTGATAGTCTGGATGTCCCCGATAATTCCGTTAGATCCCGATTCCAAAAAATGGGTTAGTCCATGAGGTCACCTGATGCGTCCTCGCATCAGACCTCCTGATGACGCTGGAATGGTTAGTACTGTTGTGTAGGTGATTGCCAGTCTTGGCCTGTCTGCCGCATTGAAGAGCCGGTCGATGACGAGCTTTCTCTTTCCTTCCAGGCTTTGACGGCATCGATCATGCTCATTCCTTGCGTCATCTTCCCTTTCAGGAAGAGGTTGTATTCGCTGGGTTTGCGTTTCTCTTTCTTGACGGATTTCTTGCCAAGCTGTGCGATTGTGGTCTCCTGCTGCGCGATGGTACTTTGTTGTTTCTTGAGCATCTCGGAGTGCGATCTTATCGTACTCTTGAAGTCCTTGATCAACGAGTTGTGGTTCTTTTCTAGGCTTGTTAGTCTAGTCTTCAGCTTGTTTATGTCCGCGAGGATGGACTTTGGTATTCCCGATGTTTTCGGCATGTCTATTTGCTCATTCGATGAGAAGAAAAGCATTCCGCATGGTTCAGAAACATCTGCTTATCGCACGAGAAGCGGCGTTTGGGCCAAACGAACTTAAAGATCCGGGGGGTCCCACCGTTCTCGGGCCTCGCAAATTCCGATAAAGCTAGGGAAAGATACTGGTAGATTCCCAGAAAACGGCCGGGATCCCGAGTGTTTTCAGCATCTGGTGCTCCCGAAGCTCTGGAGAATGTTGTCGGAAGGTGCCTCATTTGGGCTGTAGAGGCCTGCGGCAACGGTCGCGCTGACTGTTAGAACAAGTCTCGATGACAAGGGAAGACTGGTTGGGTTGAGGGTTGTATCGGTAAATGTCAGGTTGAAGGGCACACTATGACCCGGCGCAAAGGAGCTGTCGCCTTGCGAGCTTGTCCCTATGGCTGAACCGTCAACGGACAGAGTGAAAGTGAGATGGCTAAGGCTGGTCTGGACGGACGACGCGCTCCAGATCGCGCCTCGGACATTATAGTTCAGCGTCTTCAGGAAAGAAGACTTAGCGGTGCAATATCTTGAAACGTTGAACATTTTTACCGTAAGCCCACGGACGGAAGTGTCACTCATCACTCCATACGCAGCCGTTCCGGAATAAGCAAGAATCAAGACAATAGCGGCAACGAATTTCCAACCTCCAAGAGAGCGCCGCTTAGGCGGCTTTCCGTCAGTATCGGCCATGGAAGAAAGGAATGCGCTATGTCCTTAAGAAACTTGCAGGTTCTGTTAACTCTTCGTCTGATGAGCCAGCTTCGGGGCATCGACTCCAGGGATTACCGTAGGCGTCGGGTTCCCCTTCACAGCTCCAACTGTCCTGCCTTGCGCCTCTCGGACGATGGGAGACCAGGAACGTGCGAACCTCACCCGTCCCCGCCGAGCCCGGTCCATCACTATTCTACATTTAGCGCACCAGAGCTTACGTTCCAATCGTTTGTCCCATAGGAGTCTCTTCCCGCATCTCGGACAAGTCACACTGGAACCTCTGGGCTCACGCCTCGACAAACGGATAACCGGTAGTCCGACCCAGCGGGCCTTGTACTCTAACTGTCGCTTGGCTTCACTAAAGCTCCAGCCGTTCATCCTGCCCCGATACTTTCTAGCTTGACCGTTACCCTTCCGGTACAGAGCACGTATGCCCTGAATGCTCTCTAGAACGATTACCTGTCTCCGTTGGACTGCTACTGCCACAATTGTCTTCGTAGGGTATGGAGTAAATGACCAGTCCTAGCTGTTTTAGGTTCTCCGTACTTCGATGCTATCACGGTTCTTATCCTAGCATCGTTTCGTTTGAAAGATGCGACCATACGCATCGCAGCACTGGCGATGCGCATGGTCTCTGAGAGATCGTAGTGACGTGTCTCCTCGTCGTTTCCAACCGTGAGATTACGAGGATTACGGTCCAACACCCACCCCTGGTTGGGAGATAACGTCTAAGGTGTGCTTGGTCAGGGTATGCTCAAACGTGTCCCTCTTGATACTGGAATCTCTAGTCCACCGTTCTTCGTCTTGAAGCCGTAACATTATACACGAGCTGCTGTCTGAGAGCATACGGGGTCCCAGTAGGAAACCCTCTCTTAGCAGACTTCTTCCTTGCTGATAGTATTCCTGCTGCTCTTGATATGGCGCAGAGCTTGTAGCAGCGAGGAGAATCGTAGGGGGCGAGCTGGTTGTAGGAGAGGAGTGAGAGCCTTCTCAGTGAGGATACGTCGTTCGCTAGACCTATCCGTATGGACTCGTTGACCATCCTCCTGAACACTTCCAGTAATCACGTCCAGTGTTGGAGCATAGTTTTGCCAGACGGATTTGACAGCCAACAGAATCAACAAAGAGAGCCGAAGACTAGTTCATGAGTTGGAGAAGCACCCGACGATAAGTTGACAGGACCAACTTGCACCAGCCTCCGAGGCAACTCGATCGGCTAGATAGTCGAAGTTCCGTCCTAATGAGGAGATGGGTCTTCCTCGACCCGAGACTTGTCTTCTGTGGACTCTTCAACGAAGCCTTTCAGCCGTGACACCAGGCTCGTGAATTCCATTGGGAATATGTACTTGGTCGATGGGGATTTTCCGATTTCTTTCAAAGCATCGAGGTATTGCAGAGCCATTGTTTTCGCGTCTATGTTCTTGGCCGCGGAGAAGATGAGACCCAGCGCTTGAGCATAACCGTCCGCTACAAGGACCTGGGACTGCTTGTTCCCCTCGGCAACGAGGATCGCGGACTGCTTCTGCCCTTCCGCCTGCAGGATGGCCGCGTTCTTCGCTCCTTCAGCCTTGAGAACGGAGGACTCTCGGATACCGTCGGATTCTGTGACCAGTGCTCGCCTGCTTCTCTCAGCGGTCATTTGCTTGACCATTGCGTCCTGAACATCTTTGGGAGGTCTGATCTCGCGGATCTCAACGTTGGTCACCTTGATTCCCCATCGCTCCGTCACTTCGTCCAGCCTTGTCCGCAGAATCGAGTTGATCTGCTCCCGCTTTGACAGCAGCTCATCAAGAGGTATGTCACCGACAACGGCCCTTAGGGTCGTTGTGGCAAGTCCGACCGAGGCACCGGTAAAATTCTGCACTTGGACAATACTCGCAGAGGCATCAACTACCTTGTAGTAGATGAGAAAATCGATGTCTACAGGGGCGTTGTCCTTCGTGATCGCGGTCTGGTGAGGGACTTCTAGGTATCTTTCTCTCAAGTCAACTTTGACGAGTCTGTTGATGATGGGGAGGATGAGGACTATTCCCGGTCCCTTTGAGCCGGTCAGTCGACCCAGGCGGAACTGGACGACGCGTTCGTATTCTCGTATGATCTTGACGGACGAAGCGAAAATCCAGAGAACTATTATGATGAGGAGAACTATTCCGAGTATTCCGGCGATAGTGGATGTTTCTAATTGAAGAACGATGGAATCGAACACGGCTCTAAGCCTCCCTCCGCTCTACGACCAGTTTCAATCCTTGAACGTCTCTGACCCGGACCCTGGTTCCTTTGGAGAGACTTTCTGTGGAGGTCACAGTGTAGTCTTCAGAGCTGATTGTTGCCGTGCCGTATTCGCCAGCTTTCACATCGGATGTGAGGTAGCCTTCCTTTCCTATTATAGCCTTGGGATTTATGCTCAGAGGCTGGTGCATGGTCGCTTCGCGAACTTTGTAGAGGTAGACGCTTCCAAAGACCACTCCTCCACCGACGAGTCCTAGAATCACATATGTCAGGATCCCGATGACAGGGTTCGGGAGCGTCCCGGTTGGTTGGTTTGGGCCGGGGGCGGGGGCTGGCAGACTGAAGACTAGTATGAAGCCCACAATGAAGATAACGACTCCTATCGTGGCGCTGATTCCGTGGTGGGTCTTGAGTTCGAAAAAGATGAAGAGGGCACCGATCAGCATCAGAATTATCGAGACGATGGACGCTCCGAATACTCCCAGTCCAACGAGAGCGAGAGCGATGGCTGCTGCGCCGACGACCGATATTATGACGGTTGGGTGATAGACGTCGGCGAGGATAGCGAAGGTTCCGAGGAGGAATAGGATTCCGTCTAGGTTCGGGTCGCTTAGAATGGATAGAAGTGAAGATCTTACTCCCGGGTTATGAATGTCTCCGCACTGTGAGCCACAAATGGCCAGTAGGGCGTCGTTTGTCGAGGAGACGTTGATCACCTTGTCAACCACATGGTTGTTCAGGGCTTCACAACTATTGATCGTCTGGCATGAGTACGAGCGTCCCTTGGTGACCATGAGGGCTGTCGCGTTGCTATCCCTGTACTTTGGCGTGATGGAGATCATGAATGAGGCGAAGCCGTTGATGTCCTTTGTCAGGGTCGTGTTCTCTTCACCGATAGGAATCCCGTAGACGATAGGGGTTGCCGAGCCGATCGTGGTGCCGGGGACGATCGTAATGTTGGTTGATGCTTCAGCGATGTACGCTCCGGCACTGAACGCGTGTGCGCCGAACGGCGCAATCAGTGTTGTGAAGTTGTTGCCGGCTCCTCGATACTTGGAAATCGCCGTGATCATGTTGTCCATGTTCTGTCCGTTGCCACCGAACGTGTCCAATACCAAGATGAAATTGTGAACGCCCTGGATCGTCGCCTCATTGATGGAGGAAACGACAAAGTCTTCGGCCCCAGGGTCAATGTTCGCCTTCATCGCTGCCACGTAGTAGCTTTGACTCGCTCTTGCTGGCGGAGAAATTGAGGACTGTACTGCCATGAGGATGAAGACTGCTAGTAGTAGGACGCTAACCTTGCGAGCGGTGCGGAGCTGCTTGCTCAAGAGTGATGACTGCTAGTACCTTGAATTCAGTTAGGAATAAGCCTACTCTCAACGAAGTGTCGAGGCGGCGTTCGCTCAGGGAGATGCCCCCCGACTGTTTTCCGGAGGGTCACCTCCGTTGAGGGATCCGATTTGGCGTTATCCAACTTGTACCCAAGCCGGCTGGCACTATGTTTGTGCTGACAGTTCTTGAGTCGCGAGATGCTCTGTGCAAGACTCGGGCAAGACCCCCTCCCCTCGAGGAGGATTCCGTGTCTGGCAGTAATAATGGGCGAGACATGCTAATCAGGACGCATTCCAGGCTTGGATGGGCAGGCGAATCTAGGGGTTCCAACGCCTGATTCCGAACGATTCCCGGGAAATGTAGGGAGCCCCTCCCATTTTCAAGAACTGGGCTGATAACGGCGATTTTTCCGAACTACGAAGGATAAATCGCCTCATTCGATACAATTTCTCAGGAAAAATTCCGTTTGCGGCTAATGCGAAGCTAGTTCAAGAGCTCAACTGACCATTCCGTCAATCATGAACGCAGAGATGTCGAGCTATTTCTCAAGGCAAACTGCAGTAAGGGAAATTGGGAGGGCAGGATTGGAAAGTCTGCAATCGAGTGGAGTTGCAGTTGTAGGGACCGGGGGTGTTGGAAGCGCTGCCGCCTATTTTCTCGCAAGCCAAGGCATAGGACACCTGAAACTCATCGACCAAGACGTTGTTGAGGAGAGCAACCTGCACCGGCTTCTCGGCGTAGATCAGCAAGACCTCCACCTACCGAAAGCGGAAGCGCTCTCACGAAAACTGAACTCACGCCACCCGTGGACCAGAACCGAAGCAATAACCGAAACCCTTCGAAAAGCGAACAGTGCAGAGATTCTAGGCCAGACTGATCTGATTGTTGATGGAACGGATAACTTCCGGGCAAGATATATTCTCAACAGTTTTGCCAGAGAGAACCGCATTCCATACCTCTTCACTAGCGCAATCGCAAACCAGGGCCATCTCGCCCTGTTCAATCCTCCGACGACCCCATGTCTTGAATGCTTGATACCAGACGCCGAATCAGAGTCCGTCGAATCGTGCGAGACTATAGGGGTCACCGCTACAATGGTAGGATTGATCGGAACCCTAGCAGCATCAGAGGCCATAAAGATAATTCTCACATTGCCAACAGCAATTCTCGGACAATTGCTGACCGTGGATCTCGCTGGGCCAGATTTTCTATTTACCAAAATTGCGAGGCGAGAGGAGTGCCCCGTATGCAACCGTTCTCCTTCCGAGACAATTCACCACGACAACGCGATCATGTTGTGCGGTGACAACGTAGCTAACGTGTTGCCTGAAGAAAACATTGTGATAGATCTCCAATCTCTCAACACCAAGATTCCTAGAGAATTAGTGGTCGCGAGCTCGGAATCCGTTTTCGTGTACACAAAACAGGTTCACAGAGTGTCAGTCTTCAAAACGGGAAGACTATTGATCGGGAATGTGCGCACAGAAGAAGCTGCAAGACAAGTAGCAAGCGAAGTTTGGAAAGAGGTACTCTGATTGCCCGGACCAGGCATCTCTGATTTTCAACAAGCTTATACGGTTCTAACAGAACCGGTCAAAATCGCCGGGGGAAAGAGGCCGGGGTTGGCATTGTCCACCGAAGGCCGATCGGCTCAGGCGACGGGCTGCAGAAACATCTCGTAGCAACCCGTAGTAAGCATCCAGGAATGGATGGCTGAAGTGGGTTCGACTCCCACCCCCGGCTCCAATAGGCAGACCTCCGGTCCCAGTAGAGAATCTCCCCCCGGTCAGTTAGATAACACTCGTAGTCTAAGCATGCCACCCTCTTCGAAGGGAGCGAGAATGGAGTCGGTGCGGACGGTCAAGACGTGGGTTGAACTGCTTACGAAAACTGCCTCAGTGAAACGGCGTAGGACTGCGATCCGAAACTGGGCGGTTGGCAACCGCTTCCTAAAGAAATGTGCCTCACACCCATGCTCTGTCCGATGCGGAGAAGCAGAAGGTCTGGACCGGAGTCAAGCTTCGCCAATTCAGAAAAGAATGGACCGCACAGGGAAAGGAGGTTTGACGAAGCCAATTTTCCAACGTTCCTAATTCTCTGTAGATTCTTGACGAACGAGGATCTCAACTATCAAACTCGGGCTTGGTCGAAATTGATTGCGGGAGCTGTGTGCGCAGATTGTCAAGTCTTTCCGTGATACTAGGAAACTCCGAGATACTGCCTCTCTTCACTTTTTTTTCTCGCTGCTCGACATCCTTCATACCTAGGGTATCGATCTTTCTAAGCACGTCCAGAAAGAACTCCCTGTCTACAAGCTTCGTCGTCTGTGCGTCGGCCTGGATCCTAGAC
>VBBS01000009.1 GCA_005888745.1 Candidatus Bathyarchaeota archaeon
TCTTGCGGATGACCCCCGTGAGCCGCGATAACCAGGAAACGGTGGGGAGGAAGTGGAAATGGAGCCCATTGGCTAGCTTGGCTCCGGCTCTTAGTAACGGTGGGCTGAGGGATAAAGTCATGATAGGTGAAGGCGTCAGTTGCGCCTCTTGCTACGAGCTCTTTGGTCCAGTTGTTGTTGGGCGACATGTTAGCGTCCGCTCTCTTTGCGACGAATGCTTCTAAGACTGCAATTCCTTGAGACAAGAATGGTTGACGGAGGGTCTTCATGCTCCAGACAGCATGATGGTCGACTACCAACCTGAACTTGTAGAATGGTTTCGCAAGAACTAGAAGAAGTGGGAGGAAGATTGCCGGGTTCTGAGCGAGAACAACTCTTGGTCGTTCCCTGCCTAGAAGTGATAGGGTTCTGAGCGCCAGCAATGCGTATCGCAACGGGGCAGCTAATTTTTTCCCAAACAGAACGTTGAGAAAGACAACTCTTCCCCCAACAAGAGCGCCCACCTCAACAAGGGTGGGAGAAAAAGGGGCCCAAGCCACTAGCAAAGGACCGGAGGAGCGGGTCATTTTGGCCAACTTTGTTCCGTTCCCGCCTTTCTACGAACAACGAGACCCCGCGGCTGAACCCCGGATCTTGCTAGCAAGACTGGGGCCTCATTAGGAGCCTTTCGTCGGATCCACACGCCAGTTCCTGAGCACTAATCAGGCTACTCTATGTTTGTGGCGAGAAAGTAGACCAAAGCCACGGCCAATGGGAACAGAAAGATGGCGTAATAGAAGACCAGGATTCCACTCGCATACATGACACCAAGAGCAACGAAATCGGTCCTCACCTTACGACTTGAAAGATCGATATCCCAGACTCCCAGGGAATAGAGGCTGAAGCCGAGCAGTGCGACTAGCGCGGCGAAGTTGAAGAAGAGGACGGGGAGGTATGAGCCGCCTATTGGCTTGTCGTTTGCAGGATAAGGCACACTGAGGACTACGGATCCGTATAGATAATTGAGTATCAGGACCTCGCCTATCCCATAAGCGCCCCAGACTAGGGGTAAGAGAAGAAGGCGCTTTTGCAATGGCTAGACAATCGTGATTTCGCAACATGTTGATATAAGGATTCTTGGAATCGAGACGATTACTTGATGGACAAATGAACTTCTTCAAAGCAGTCTTTCGCGCCTGGTTCTACTTCAGACAAGGCTACAACGTATATCTAGCATTTCTCATCGGATTCGCAAGCAACATAGTCGTACTCTACCGACTGGGTATAGCGGACAACAAGTATCTATCAATAATCTTCCCCAGTCTAACCATATTCATCATTGTCGGGCTTGTCGTCTCCGTCCCGGTCGGCATTCTCACAGGCTTGTATCACATGAAGAGGACCGCAGCGTTTGCTGCTGACGCGGCCGTCCAGACCGAATCAAATCCGTACATGTACAAGGCGATCCCTGGAAAAGAGCGAGAAGTGTTCATACCGATTTGGATACTTACTCTAAGGGCCCTCTCCAAGGTACTTGACCAGCAGAAGACGATCACGACCGAAGACCGACAAGAAATGGAGGACATTCTCAACAAGGCAAATGCTCTTCTGGAGGGACAATATGTCGGACTTCCGAAACGAATGGGCGTTCGACGCTCCTCCGTCACCGAAGGAGACAAGTAAGAGCGTTCCTCAATGGTCGATGGTTTTGATCTATAATCCCTTCCTTAGATCGAAATTTCGCAACAAGCGGAGTTTGATTTCTCTCATAGGAGCGAGTTACCCGGGACCGAATGCCGGTTGATCTCCATCGGCTACGGCATCGATTGATTCTTGCCGGCTGAGGCTCAATTCAGATAGCAGTAAATACGCGGATGATCGTCGAGTATGCGAATTTTGAAACCGTATCCTTCCATTAGTCTGAGAAGCTGGGGTTGCATGGTCTTATCGTGCAATTCTACAACTAGCCGTTTGACCATACGGTTCTCTAGTGCTTCACGGGCGCCTTCTAAGACTTTGAACTCTGCTCCCTCAACATCTATCTTGACCAGATCCACGCTGGTGTTTTTGAAATAGGCATCGTAGGTTCTGGTCTTGATAGATATCGCTTTCTGACCGAGAAACGTATGCGGCTCTCTTACTGTGAGTCCAGGGTTGTAATTGAATACTGGCATTATGGTATCGCTGAATCCTTCTCTGCCGTCGGGGTCGAGGAACAGATTGGTTTCTCCATGGGTATCTGAAAGAGCAAAGGGATAGAGGATGATTTTGGCCCATTCTCTCCTTCTTGATGCTTGAACCAGTATCCTGCTTAGCTTGCCCGGGTTAGGCTCAAAGGCGTGGACCCATCTGAAGCGTCTTGTGAGAGGGAAGGTGTACTCTCCGACTGATGCCCCAATGTCTACTGCGTGTTTGCCGTGCAGTCTCAGAATCTGTTTCTGGGTTGAAGCTTCTCGTGGTCCATGCTGTCCCTTGACATGCTTCTCCCAGATGAACCGCCAGTCAGTCATCCTAGCGGTTTCTCTTTTGCCAAGGTTTTTCGGTTTGTTGCGAACTCACAACTCTGAAGTCCGGCAGGGGAACAATGAATTTCCCTCCAGATTCGAGATAATCCTTCTCGTCTCGTATGATTTCATCCAGAAAGTGATGCGGCAAAATCAGAAAATAATCTGGTTTGTCCTTTCGAGCCTCTTCCTTCGAGACTATAGGAATGAGTGTGCCGGCTGTTTTTCTCCCCCATTTCTCTGGGTTTGCGTCAGCAGCCTTCTTGAGCAGCGTGTGGTCGAGGCCACAATATTCTAGAATGGTGTTTCCTCTGTTGGAGGCACCGTAGGCGTATACAGACTTTCCTTGCCTAGCTTCGCCTTGAATGAATTCGTGGGTCTTCGACCTAATGCTTTGGATCCTTTTGGCAAATTCGTCGTAGGTCTTGTGTTCCGCCAGAGCCATGTGAGATTCATGCGAATTCATTAGGGTGACAGACCTCTCAGTTGGCAAGCTTCCATTATGACAGATGAAGGCGCGAAAACTCCCACCGTTTACGTCGTTGGTCTCGGCTTCGAACACCTGCAAGCCATGTCGCTGGAGAAGCGTCTGCATGGTTCCTAAAGAGTAGTATTCCAAATGTTCATGGCCAATGTTATCAAATCCATTCCGTTCCAGCATCGTTACGAGGTAGTTCTGTTGAACTACCCAAACCCCGTCGGGAGCCAGAATGCCAGCTATATCCGCGACGAAACGATTGGGTTCCTCCAAGTCATAAAACATCGCTACACTGGTAATGATCTTGGCCTTCCGGGTGCCGAACTTTTGTTTGAAAAGGTCCGCACTGAAGAAATCATTGAAAATCCAGTTGGTTCCTCTTTTCGCTTCGGCCACAAGGTTTTCCGCCGGTTCAAATCCCACAAGAACTATGCCGTTGACATCGTATGAACGCAAGAGGGTCCCATCATTACAACCTATGTCAACGACAATGTCGCCGGAACGTGGTCTGGCGATCTTGCACGTTTTGGACACCAACTCAAAAAGGGCTTTCCGCATTGTCGAACTGATCCCTGATTTGTACCAATAGTGCTCGTACAGACTTCCCCGGGAAAACGTGTGTCGCAATTGAACTAGACCGCAGGTTGAGCATCTCACGAGCTCAAGAGGAGCCTGCGGGCTGTTTCCATCTGATGTGACAAAATCGGAAACGTGCTGGGTTCCCAAGGATAGGATCTCCTCGAGCTGGGATGCCCCGCACACTCTGCAGGAGCTGATCCTCGAAACCTGGACTTCAGACATTTCTATTTTGGACGTGGGACTCCCGGCATTATTTCTAGTATTGTTCTTGATTAGCAACTTCTATGAACCCCCCACCGAACTGGTATTAAGGTGCCGCAAGAGGCAAGTGATCTCCAGGCAGCGTGCAACATGTCAGATCGAAAGCCCTGTTGTTTGGTCCTTTCAAGGGAATGAATATTCGCCTTTACTTATTGCCTTGATACGGTTTCGAAAATGCGCCTCATCGAACGCTTCGGCTCTACGTTGAATTTCCAGGGCGGTCCATTTTGGATTTTCGATCGCTTCTGTAACAGAACGGGCCGCTTCTATTAGGTCAGAATAAGTGTAGCCTGCCTCGAGCTTGTCAATTAGCTCTGCTCCCCCTCCCATAGAAGGGGCTACAGGGATGCATCCCGCGCCACATCCTTGCATGAAAGCAATATTGATCGCCTCCTCTATCGCCGGATATAGATACACGGCGGATTCCTCGAGAATTTCAGGTACGGTCCATAGTCTCTTCTCGACATAATCTACGTTTGAAGGTTTGACTCTAATCAAATTGTCAGCATAACCAGGCATGAGTCTCCTTTCAGTTGCAGAAACTGACCCAAGGAGAATAAATCGGTATTGAGGCAGCATCCTCGCAATAGCGAAGAAGTCCCCAATGCGTTTCTGGGGAGCGATACGGGTTACAAGAACGACCTGTTTTCTCTTAGGACCCGGCTTGATCTTGAGGCTTGCTGGAGCAGGTACGGACCCAGTATGTGGATAATGAAGCTTGTTTAGGGTTACTTCAAGAGAGCGAGACAGAGGAATGCTCAGAGTATTCTTTAGCTCGCGGTCGGTGTGAAGGATGCTCTTAATGAAATAATAGTAGGGCTTTTTGAATGTTGACAGTCGTGTCCGGACTACACTTTCTCCAGCAGAATGTTTGGAGGCAATCGACCCAATCGTGAATATGTCAGTAGGGTCATAGAAAATATTGAACAGCTTTGCTCCGGGCGAAGATTCGATCCAGTAGGTTGTCTGTGTATGCCAGACCTGGTCAAATTGACTATAGGTTATTGCAACCTTCCCCCTCTGTCTCTTCGCTGAAATAGCTTTCTGTAAAGCAAGAGCCTTTCTAAACTTGGGTTTGAAATCTGCAAGAGGTAAGATTCCAGCAAGATTTGGTTTGCTACCGAATGCTCTTTCTACAGCTTCTTCATTATAGTCGAGGGACCTGAGATAAACGTCGTGCCCCAGTTCGTCGAGCGCTTGCATTACGTTTATCGCTAGGTATTCTCCTCCGCCAAATACATCGAATCTTGGATGAACAACGAGGACCTTCAAATTGGCCAAATTCTCTCGAAGTGTGTATTTGATCTAGAGTATTCGAATGCTGATAAATGACACAGCTTCAATGGCATGACTCCGATAGACAACATCACGCCATCACTTTACCACGAAGGATGAAAACTAGCAACTAGCCTGAAAAAAATGTCTGTCCGCTAGATGCGGGTTCATGAGGAAGAGTTGTAACTGCGCACATTTCCTGAAGCCTTTTTTTCCTTCCTGGATCCTGCAACTCTCTTCTGCAAAGCTAGAGCTGAGCTTTAGAGTTCGCATTTGTGTTCGCTTTCCCCAAACCCCACGCTTCGTCATGCAGTAAAGTCTCATATCTTCTTATGACGTCGGCAAGGGCCGATTCAAACGTCTCTGGTCCGAAAATCTCGGCCCGAGAAACGGCAGCCGTTGACATCTTTCTCCTGAGACCATCGTCCGCGATGAGCTCGGAAATCACTTCGACCGCCTCGTCAAGCAGCTTCCACCTGTATCCAACCTCGTCTGTTACAATCTCTCTCGGTCCTCCACTGTCATGAACTACCGGCACGCACCCAGCCGCCATTGCTTCAACAATGCTTATCCCGAAATGTTCGTTGCGGGCACAGTGAACATAGATCTTAGCCTTCCCAAGCACATCCCTCATTTTTCTCAAAGGAGACATCAGAAACGAGACATTCATGGGAGCAATTTCCTGTAGTCGCCGGAAGTATGATTCCCGATCTGGAGCAACGCTTCCAATTATTGCAAACTTTACTTTCGGAAGCCTTTGTGCCAAGTCTAGGAACAGGTTCATCCGCTTTTCGGGCACCACCCTACCGACGGTTATGACCAAGTCTTCTCTTTGACTGTTGTTATTCTTGTAGAGATCAATAGGGCATGGTGGATAGAGGGTTGTTGACTCACGCCGCCATTTGTCCCTGACGAAACCCTGGGTGAAATTGGAGGTCGATAGCAGGCAATCGATGTCGCTGATGCGATTCCGGTAGAAGAGCATTGCAGGCCAGTAGTATGCTTTCCATAACAGGAAGGATGGACGGGACTCTAGGTGAACAAAATATTCTGGGAAGTAGCAGTATTGTATGACGGGAGCGGTACCAGACGGTAGGTAAGCCACGTCCTGAGTGCTCAGAATCAGATCAAAATCTTTTGCTCTCGTCAACACTCTCCGGATATGCCACTGGTGATAGAGAAGTCTCTGGTAGAGGACTGCCCTATCGGCTATGGGCCGAAAGGATGGGTAGGTCAGTGTCTGTACTTGTTTGAACAGGCCTTGACAAGCGAAAAAGTCCTCGAAAGCGGGAATATCAAATACCTCGCTGGCGAGAAGCACCTCGTGTCGCGCCTTCAGAGCGGTAATAATTGAGTGTACGGCTACACGTTCCCCACCGCCGAAGACACCCATTCGAGGGTGTATGACAAGGACCTTCATTCGTCCCAACCCCACATGTACGGTGTTTCTATGGCCGTTTCGCAGCGGCTTCGTATAGAGCTTTCAGTTCGCTTGTTTAGAACGATCAAGGTGAAGTCGAAAAATTAGGTAATCTCATTTCTCTTTGAGACTCGAGTCTTAGAAACTTTTTTCTCAATGCGTAGAGCCCTACGGCTATGCAAAACGCATCTGGTACTGATGGAATCATTCGGCTGGCTTCGGGAAAGTGTGTTCCTTGTAATGATGCGAAGCCGTTCACGGTCGAGGAAGCTACTGAGCGTTTGAAGGATCTACCGGGATGGATTCTCCAGTCAGGTGTGATTCAGAGGGAGTTTCGTTTCAAGTCCTATCTCGCAGGTCTTGATTTTGCCTATTCGCTGGGTAGGATTGCTGAGCTGGAGAATCATCATCCGGACCTTTTCATCGGGTGGCGTCGGGTTAAGGTGGTATTGTCGACGCATGCGATTAAAGGTCTCAGCGAGAACGATTTCGTAATGGCTGCAAAGTCCGAGTTAGAATACTCCAAGTATGAGAATTCTTTGAGGCCTTGAGTTCAGTTAGTATCTGGTTTTGAGTTGTTCTTCTATTGTTTTGAGTCTGTTTTCTATGGTTGTTAGTCTGTCGAGTATTTCTTTGAGTATTCTTCCGAGTTCTTCTTCTCGTGGTCCGATGTACTGTCCGGGTCTGAGTGGTGAGGGCAGCGGTTCTATCGGTCTGGGTCGTAGCGGGTCGGGAAGGTTAGGTCGTTCCAATAGGGGTCTTGTTGATCCAGTCGGCTTCTCTGTTTTCAGGGTTTTCATCAGTCAAGAACATACTTTTTAGAGTATGAATAGTAAGGGTTAAGGGATAACTTACCCTTCAGAGTAGAAAAGATAGCATTTTCCAGTCCGAGAAATCGCTCAGAACAAGCCCTGATCCGGAATCGGGGCAGGCGATTTGAGCTTGCGACTTTTTCACGCTGACCTCTCCGCTTAATCTGCGATCAGAAAAACAGGTGATAGTTCCATTCTGCGCCCTGAAACGCGAGTCTCGCCCGTATCAGCTTCAACTGGCGAGACCCCCTCCAAAAAATCTCAAAAGTAGTTGCTCCCCGCGACACAAAACCCGACTCTAGGATGGAATTAACAAAGAGTAATCCCTCTTCCGTCCGGGGCCGTCCAGAGAAAGAAATCCGCAGACCGTACCGTTTGAATCAAGACAATCACAGAATAAGCTCAGATCGGAAATCTGGGTAGGCGTTTCTAGATCCCGAGGCTTTCACGAAGGGCTATAGGCTCGATTTCTACTCTGGAAAAACAGTCGACCAGCCTATTCTAGGCCGTAAATCAGAAGACTCGCCCAGAACAGTTACAATTGGCGAGAGCATTCTAGAAAATAGGGGGGTAGAAATTTTATTCTTGCGATGCAGAAGAGGTCTTTCTGGTAATCCGTCTTCGAAGTCTATTCTACTGGTATGGGTCGTGTGGGTTTCTTCTCGTCGCTCTTCGCGAACCGGACCTCTAACACTCCATTCTTGTAGGTGGCCTTCGCGGTTCGTGGATCAACCATGTGCGGCATTTCCAGCTCCTTCAGATACCGCCTCTTCGCCGAATCTACGCTGATCTTCAACGCCCGGTCCGTCGATTCTAGTTTAATATCTTCCTTCTCAACTCCGGGCAGTTCGGTCACCACGACCACCTCCTTTCCAGTGTCCATGACGTCCACGAGCGGCTCTCTCTCCTCTTTGACCTGGGGACCCCGCGCGCCCGGTTCCACGTTCCC
>VBBS01000010.1 GCA_005888745.1 Candidatus Bathyarchaeota archaeon
CCGTGAACGAGCCGAAGGCGAAGATCAGAAGCAGGATTGCGGCCTTTAGAGGAACCCGCTTTATGGATACGATCGTGGTACATTCCTCCGAGCTCAACCCTTAACCTACACTTTGTCGAATCGTCACTATACGGGTCCTGTAACTGAAGCCGACCGGGTCGGATTCTAGACACTGCTCTCACGTGGCCTTGCCTTCAGGCAGCGCAATCACTCTGATCGCCTCCCGTGCTGGGCCCATTCCATATACCGCCTCAGGGCTGGTAGACCTATGCCAATGAGTTAGTGGATGTTCATGCTGATAGACCGCTCGATCCCGGATTCTCCTCATTTTTTCCACGCCTTCTTGAGAGCAGCAACAATGTGACAATGATCCCGCCGACGGCTGCGTAACCGATCAATGGGAGGGTTGCATCCAGAGTGTTGACGATTGAGCTGGCGTTTTGGCCAGCAAGTACGCCAAGGTAGATCAATATGATATCCCAGATTACTATGCCAACAGTTGAGTAGGCTAGGAACTTGCCAATTTTCATCTTGGCTGTCCCTGCGGGAAAAGCTATCAGCGTTCGTAAAAGGGGGACAAATCTTGCTAAGAGGACAGCTGCACTCCCGTGATTTGCAAACCATCTCTCGGTGATCATCAGATGTTTTTCGCTCAGCCTGATTTTTCTTCCGTATCTAAGAACAGCGGGTCTTCCCAAGTAGTATCCGATCCCAAAGTCCAGGGTTGTTCCGACAAGGCTTCCAAGAGTTGCCGCTGCAACCGCGGTCCAAAACTCAAGTCGGCCCTGATACACTAGGAACCCGGTTAGTGGAAGGACGATTTCGCTAGGAACGGGCAGCGTCGCGCCTTCAAGGGTCATCAATAGGAAGACCCCGGGATAGCTCCATTGAGAGAGCAAATCAAGTACGAAGCGGAATATAGTATCGTTAAGAGTCAAGCTGGTCTATGGCTCCGCTACTCAGCCCCTTTTCAAACTCTTTCGCCTGGCCAAAGTCAACCTATGACAACCGAGGTCATCCAACTTACTCTTCGCACACCGGATTCTGTAGGCCAATTGTTTTTAGCGATCCACCGAACTGGTTTGATCGGCGATGTCTCGGCGCGAACAGGACAAAGGCGCGTCAGGCAAGATCGTATTGTTCCTAGTGCTCGGCGTATTTCCATTGGTGTTTATGTTGTTAGTATTCGTTTTCGGTCCAATGCTTGGATTAAGGTTCGGAGCTTGAATCCAGGCTCAAACCTGGCCGTTCGACTTGGAAGGGTTGAACGTCCATGAGGCTCTAAGATCAGTTTGCGATGACGGTATCCCCCGGAATCCTGAGTCAGTCGAGCGGTAGGCTAGCCGCGGCGTTCGGGTTTGGATAGTACCTCTTAACGTCTCGGGGTCCGTATTTTGCTTCGAACAGCTGGATAACCTCGGCAACCTCTCTCTTCCCTGTTATTGGGCGAAGCTTTCCTGCAAGGGTTTGTCCGTTGGAGGTGATCTTCACATTGGGATCTTGGAGGATGTTCTTGTACCATTGAGAGTTCGTGCCTGTTACGGGCAGCAGCAACAACTCGGTGCCTCTAAGCACGAACCAAACTGGGCGTGGAATAAGCTTCCGGCTCTCTCTTCCGGTGACTGTGAGTTCGATCTCCGTCTCCCTCGTTAAACCAGACTTCAGACTGCCAGCTTTCATGTGGGGCCCGTTGATCGAAACGGTATCGGGTATCAAAAAGGTTCCATCATAGTTCTCGAATCCTCCTTGGTGTGGGAGCAGAAGAGCTAAGGCTCACTTGCTCCCGCGTTCAATCAGACTTGAAGTGTCCAGTCTGCCACGGCGAGCTACAAGCATCCGATAGCTTCTGCCCATACTGCGGAACCAGGCTCGACTGGGCTCGCTCGGGAAGGCAGGGCTCGCCTCCGGCAAAGCATGTTGGCGTTGCGATTGGGCTCATTGCCCTGATGGTCCTTGGAGGCTTGTTTGCTTCAGGGGTCCTTGTACCCTCGGCGACCAGATTTTACAATGACGCGCGAAACTTTCTGCGGAACCTGGCCTGTCTCAGCCCTGCTCTATGCACAAACTCCACATTACCGACAACATCCGGGAAGGCTACCTACGACCAGCAAATTTCCCTAATATTTACCCAGGACTTTTACTCGTTGAGCTTCAACGTGACCGCTGTTTCTCAAACGGACTCTTCCGGTTTCGGTCCTGCTTATCTTCTGAACGGACTCTCCGATACGGGTTATTGGTATCAGGTAGGGTTGGCCTACAACTGGCCCTTAGCTTCTGGGACCAGCTACGTGTCTGGATTCCATTTTATCTGGGAGGTTTTTTACCCGAACGGGACGACAACCAACCCTGTCTTGTCGCGGGTCCCGGACGATGTGAACCAAGGTGATACCGTACTGCTGAGTCTTTCGTTTTCGAGCGGAAGCGTCGTCATGAGCAATCTCGATTACAATACTGGAGCTTCTTCCTCTCACTCCTATACGACCGGGGGTGGAAGCATCTTCAAGGGATCCTCCAGTTCTCGTGGCACACGGACTCCTACGAGTCTGATGACAGAGTGGTACCATGCTAGCCCGTCCGAGACTTCTATGAAGCAAGTTACGTATTCTGAGCCAGACGTTGCAATCTCCTCTGCCTGGATTTGTATCGGCGAGTACGCGCCTTCTAATCCGAACTCGGTAGTATTTGGTCAGTGCAGTTCGGAATTGTTGCTTGGAAGCCAGAAGCAGCAATACTCCTACCATGGGCTCAACGCCTACGCCAATCAGTACCTGTTCCAGACAGGTCCCTCATGATAGGTGGTGTTAGGCCTCTGAGCTGTAACCGGCTGGATTTCTCGGACTTAGCGACGCTGGGTTACTTCATCCTTAAGGTCGTGCGGAAACCGGTATTCTTGGGAACTGGCCGTTGCGACAGGTTGCATCTCGTTCTGGCGCAAACGATCTGATAGGCCCGAGACCTGTACATCAAACTGTGGTACACAAGCTTTTCCAGGAATTTCCGATGGCTTCCATTGAAGATCTTGTGAATCAGCTAGAGAGAGATGGTGAGGGGATTGACGTTCTTACGGTCGGAGGGGTTCTCCATCTCGCATGCGGAAAGCCTCTGGAAAACGTCTTGGTCCAGACCGATGCTGTCAAACATGTTCCTGGAGATCTTCTTTCAGTATACCAGTATTGCAAAGGTTGCAAAATAGCCGTTAGAGTGCTCTGAACAAATAGGCAATCGGGATCTCACTTGACCCTGGTGAGAAGCGCTTTGTCATTCTGAAAGAGGGAGGGTTCCGTGTTCAGCTTTCAGACTAGCTTACCCAATTGCTAGTCGTTTCGTGTCATCCGGTTCAATCTTCTCTTCGTGTGTTCCAATGTTGCTCTTGCTTTGATCGTCAGGAATCCGAGCGAGGTGACGAGGCCGAGGAGTCCCCCGATCGTTAGTAGCCACATGCTGTCTGGGACTGCTGGGATTGTGAGGCATGAGGTGCAGCCTCCGTTTGAGCCTCCTCCCGAGGCACCTCCTCCGCTGCCTCCTGGGGCTGGTGCCGCTTGATTCACTTGAATGCCCATAGGACTGGTGCTGGACATTGGAGGGGTGCTGTCATCAGTGGCGATGAAAGTGATCGTATAATATCCTGCCTGGCTAGCGCTGGGCTTCCACGAGAACCCCCCGGTGGATGAGTCGAATGTAGCGCCCGTTGGTAGTTGGGAGGTCGACAGTGTGACGGTTTTAGCTGGGTCGGAACTTGTTGCAGTGACCGTGAAATTGATCCACTATGCTCGCCAAACTGTCTGTCTGGGGTGAGGCTGAGTCAGTAACTGTCAACGTAACTGTGTAGGACCCTCCGGTCGAATATGTGTGGTTTGGTGATCTGCCTGTTCCGGTAGCGCCATCGCCGAAGGAGATCGAGTAGCTGTAGGGTGTTGTTCCGCCTGTCGCGGATGCGGTGAACGTGACTGCTTGGCCTACTTGGGTAGAGGAGGGGGAGGCTCTGATGGCCGCGGTGAGAGGTGGGGTTGTGTAGACTGTTAGAGAGTGCGAACTTGTGGTTGTCTGTGTAGGTGATGATGAGTCAGTTGCTGTCTCGGTTACCGTGAACGATTGGGCCGTTGTGAACGTGTGGGTTACTGTGTTTCCGGAGCCTGTTGTTCCGTCGCCGAAGTTCCAGGTGATGGTGTATGGTGACATTCCGTTCGTTGTTACCGCGGTGAAGGCGACTGGCGTGTTGACCAGGGGGGCTGAGGGGAGGAACGTGAAGCCGGTTGATAAGGGTGGAGGCGGTGATACTGTCACTGTCTTAGAGCTAGTAGCTGTCTGGGATGGTGAGGACGAGTCGGTTGCTGTTTCGGTCACTGTGAAGGTCTGGGCGCTGGTGAAGGTGTGAGTGACGGCGGCTCCTGTTGCCGATCCTCCGTCGCCGAAGTTCCATGTTGTCGAGTATGGGGCGGTTCCTCCTGTCGTCGTACTTGTAAATGTCACGGGTGAGTTTACTCTCGGACTGGTTGGAGTTGATGTGAAACTGGTCGAAGGTGGTGGCGGGGTTGAGGTCGTTACTGTCTTCGAGCCTGTGGTGGTCTGTGATGGGGAAGAGGAGTCAGTGGCTGTCTCAGTTACAGTGAAGGCTTGGACTGTCGAATAGGTGTGAGCGATCGAGGCTCCTGTACCTGTCGAACCGTCGCCAAAGTTCCAACTGATCGTATAGGGCGATGTGCCGCCTATGGTTGTGGAGGTGAAGGTGACGGGCTTGTTTACGAGTGGGGTGCCCGGTGAGACTGTAAAGCTTGTCGAGAGCGGAACTGAGCCTATGTTGAGGCCTAAACTGGACCAGTCAACGTCTACAGAGTTGACGAGATAGCCTTCTGTTCCAATTTCGATTCCTGCAAGGGTGCATTGAGTGTTGGCTGGCAGTCCCCATGCGGCTAGGTCTCCTTGGCAGAGCTGAGTGGCATCGGCGGTGAGTATTCCTGTCTGTCCTGGATTCGCTTGTAGAGTAACGATGTCCCAGCCGAATGAGTCTCCAGGGTCGTAGGTGGCTGTGCTGCCGATTGGACTGTCAGATCCATCGATATTCTCGATACGCGATTGCGTGTCCAGCCAAGAATAGGTTGTGCCTCCGGATGTCGATGATGGGATCTGGTAGTAGAGCGCAATGTAGAGGTGGTATCTCGAACCTGATAGGAGGCTTCTGTTCAGAAAGTTGTACGATACGGTAACGGTCGTTATTCCAGGTGGGAGTGCGGTGCCAACTGTCGAGTGCCAGGGGAAGGTTCCCCGCTGGGCGGTGCAGAAGCCGTAGCTGTTGGATCCGCCTCCGGGTGTCGACTGCCGGGTCTGCAATACTCCACTAGAGATTGTCTCCGTTCCGCCTGGGCAGTTGTTGATGAACCAGGTGCTGTCGAAGTTTCCTATAACCACGGATGATACGATTACTGTATGGGTGACGGTTGCAAGCTTTTGGGGTGAGGATGAATCGGTCGCGGTCTCCGTGACAGTGAACGATTGAGCCGAAGCATAGCCGTGGGTTGCCGTCGCGCCTATGGCCGTCGTGCCATCCCCAAAATCCCATCTAATCGAGTAAGGTATCGTTCCCCCTATTGTCACAGCTGTGAAGGATACTGGGATGTTGACCGTGGGGTTTGTGGGAAGAAACGTGAAGCTTGTCGACATAGGTAGCGAAGCTACAACAGGGATTGTCTGGGTGCTTGTTGTGGTCTGTGTCGGTGCTGAGGAGTCTGTCGCAGTTTCGGTCACGGCGAACGACTGGGCTGCCGTGTAGGCGTGGGTGGCCGTAATGCCTGAGCCTGTTGCTCCGTCGCCGAAGTTCCAGTTTATCGTGTACGGGATGGTTCCTCCTGTTGCAACCGCCGTAAACGTCAACGGCGAGTTGATGACTGGGTTTGATGGCAAGTAGGTGAAACTGGTTGTAAGTGGAGGAGGATTTGCTACTGTAATTGTCTTGGAGCTCGTCGCGGTCTGTGATGGTGATGAGGCGTCTGTTGCTGTTTCGGTGACAGTGTAGGATTGAAGGCTTGTGAAGGTGTGAGCTAACGAGGCCCCGGTTCCTGTCGAGCCATCGCCAAAGTTCCAGCTAATCGTATAGGGCAACGCTCCACCGGTCGTTACTGCGGTGAAGGAGACCGGGAGGTTCACGATTGGAGTCGAAGGTAGGGCTGTGAAGCTTGTTGCTAAGGGAAGTGGCGTAGAGACTCCGTAGATCTCTGACATTGCCAGGGCAGCAGCATCGCTTGTGGTCAGGGTTGTTAGTGCCCAGTTGTTCTCCAGCAGGTGGAGGACGGAGAACTCGTCGTAAAGGTCGCTTGTTGAGATGAAAGTCTGCTTGACCATTGTTCCATAGAACAGGATTGGTGCTGGGTCGTACTCGTCCCACCAGAGAAGCATCATTGTCCTGTGACCCGGCTTGAACAGGTTGCTGGCTAGAAGCGAGCCGCTGGCAGGACTTGCTAGACTTCCGGCCGAACCCACGAGGAAGTTGTGGAGATACGAGTCCCCGGTTTGTACGCTATTATCGTGCATGTTGTGGTTATCTGTTGGAGTGAACCAGAGAAAGCTTGGAGGGCTGGCGGAATTGGCAGCGGCGACGAAGTCTGCGGTCGAGACACTACTACCGGTGAATATGTTTGGACTGCTTGAGGTGGTGGTAAATCCTGTGAATGGAAAGTGGTCGTTGCCTCTTGGGCATCCACTTTCACAGTAGGCTTGCCACGTAAGACCGGCTGAGGTCATTTTGTCAACTAGAGTTGGTGCGTTTATGCAGCATGAATACCCGTCTGATATTCCCTGGTCCGAGCCTGAGATTAGAGCCGTGTAGCATCCGGCAGAGCATCCGTTGATACTCCTCCCGGCGGCGCCGTATCCATGGTAGTTGGGGATGGTGGATGACTGGGCTAGCAGGCTTGCGATGAACGGAGCACTGGAACTTCCTGTCCCGGTGCCCATTACTGAGGCATAATTCTGATTCTCCATTGCCACGATGACGATGTTATCGAAGCTGGTTCCTGCGGCTGCGTGCACGTTCGGCACGGCAGGTACCGCTAGGGCGGCTGTTCCGATGATCATGATGACAACTAGTAAGATTGCCCTCAAGGTCAGGATCCTCCCTCGGGGTGGAACTCTGCCTCGGAGGGTTTCCGGTGCGGATCTAGTGATACTATTCTTGTTTTCATTTTCAACATTCCTTCACGATCTCGGGCGGGATCGTTATGGCCCGAGCCGAACGGTCTGCTCGCTTTGCCGAACGAGAACCAGACTCTTTGTTCTGAGCGAGTTCTTCGGCAAGAACTACTATACTGCGCATTTCTGGTATAGGCAGTTTCGAACTTTCCGGCCGGGGTCCAAGTTCATGTGCCCAGTTACCACGGTAGTCTTGTGTGGACTGCGCGGAATCCCTTGCCGACTTTCGCTGTCTTCGAACGGCGCCAGGGTGGCCTGAACTGACACTGTGGCTCCGCTTTCTTTTCGGAAGATCATGTGCGCAGAGTTCGGGGACGGTCTCTAGACTAAAGGACCGGAGAAACAGTGGTGCTGGAGTAGAAACCGCGTTGTTCTACTCGGGTTTCGACTCCGAAGAGTTCTGTTTCAATGGGGGCCGCTACTACCCGCGAGGCAGAGTCTATCGTGTATCGTAGGAAGAGTTTCAGGAAAAAGAACTCGTCCCCAACGATCCTAGAGCCTCGAGGCTCAGCGGTTGGAGGAACTACTAACGACTCCATCGCTCCAAACGGGGCAAATGCTCATCTCTGTTTATAACATGTATGGTACAGTGGCCAACTCTTGACCGCAGATAGCGAGAGCTATCTCGATGCAACCAGAGGATCCTTGCGACAGGTTTGAATGAAAGAGCGCTATGGCCGCAGGTCCCAGCTCTGTCCAAGGATCTGACACCTAGGAGAAGGACATGGAGTAATCGGGAATCTTGGCCAGTCCATGAGTACCAAACATTGGGCGGATTTGTTCCAGCACTTTGACATAACCCCAGAGGTACCATGTCCACCAGAGGGCCAGCTGTGGTTCGAGTCATCGAGCGTTCTTGGTCAAGCATCCCCGGGTTCGTAAAGATTCTCCTAGTCATCCAGGCAATCACCATCGTGGTCTTGTCTGGCTGGATCTACAACGAGTACGTGAACAATCAGTATCTTCAGGTATACATGTTGAGCCTGTTTCAGGGAAAGGGGTCTTTCTTTGCCATTGTCGGTTTCGGAGGGCTGCTCGGCACGGCCTTGGTCGGGCTCCTTCTCAAAGCGGGGAATATTCTCGGGGAGATTGAATACCTATCCGAAGAGGTCGGTAATGGGATCGAAACGAACACGGCCTCGGTTTCGAGGTCAGCCCAAGTGCCCGTTCGGAGGATTGCGAACCGTGCACCCAGAGCCGAGATTGGTCGATTGCACGGTTCTATGCGAAGATGGAAGCACCAATCAGACTACCAAGACTAAGCCGGAAAGCTACTCTTTGAGTTCGAGATCTCTCAGCAGCTTCTTGTAGTGCCCGTTTATTATCTCCCAGAGTCTATCCCTGTTTTCCCCGATCACAGTCTCCCGTTCAAAGGTAATCTCTAACGCCTGGTCTGGGAGCCTGAACCCGTCAATTCGTATCTCAGGAAGGCTCGCTTTCAGCAAGTCCTCGTTTATTTTGGCTTGAAGCTGCAACAGCTTCTTAGGAGGTGGCAAGTCGCGGCAACCGAGAATCTCCGCGTTGCATTTCAATATTTAACCCCCTGAGCTGCCAGGCGGGAACATCTCAAACCGACCTGGTCTTCGACTTGTCTGGAAGTCTACTGACGCGCCACATGCATGCGGGAAGATCGCAAATCCAGATCTGCCAGAATCTAATGTCCGATTGGAGAAGATATGAATGGATGTTTTCGCATCGCTATCGAATCGTGTTCACGAGCCCATCTTGTGTCTCGCTCGCGAATATTAGGTACCGGGGTTTGAGGGCTTCTGTTTCACCACTTTGACATAGGTCCAGAACCCTGTTCGAGAACAGCGGAGAAGACGGTTAGAGGATTCAATATGGCTCAGAGTACTGATTTCTCAGTGAAGAGGTTAATGCCAGGCTATGCCAAGATAATAATGCTACTACAATCGATAATGATACTCTTTCTCTCCTTCTGGGTTCTGCAGGAATACACGTACAATATCTATTTCCAAGCCTATGTGAACGATATGGTTCAGACTAACGGCTCGCTCATCGCTATCCTGGTTTTCGTTAGCTCGCTCGGCTTGGCTCTCGGACTTTTCAAGGTTCTAAAATCCACACATCAGCAGATTGGTGCTCTAGTCAACCAGCCACTGGCTCCCACGATGGGTCCAGTGGCATCAACTTTCGGTTCCAAGCAGGGCATAGATCTGCACCCGATGGTCGCTGCTCTAAAGGCAGACATGGCGCATCAAGGGTCCATGGAGCCTATTCCGCCTCTGGAAATCAAAGAGAAGGCACCGCCCCCCCGCTTGCAGGTTCAACCTGACCCGCAGCCTGTTAGGACGCAGGTTGGAACGCCCTCAACGGTCATAACCGGGACGATGCCGGTCCTTAAGAGAGTAAACCCTGATCAAACTCGCGGTCAGAACTCTCAACAATAGGTAAGACCAGTCCCTATTGGTTAGTTCCGTTCTCGGGCCGTCGCTGGCAGAACCCGCTGGACCAGTTGTTTTTCGTATCTTTTTGGGAGCAAGCTTCCAGGAGAGCCCTCGGAGAGACCGCTCACGCGTCACGAGATGCTCAGCGCAATACCCCCCTTTTTTGACGAGGGAATTTGCTGTCTGGCAGCTAGAATGGGTGAGACGGGCGGTTCAGGGTGCAATCCAGGCTTTGTCGGCGGGGGAAAAAGAAGGGAAATCTAGGCCGGTTCTCGAACGATTCTGAGACGAGATGTTGCGCTAGTCCCGGATTCGAGATTGGGGTGATAATGGGCAATTCTGTAATTCATGTTTTCCATTCTACCTTTTTCCTAGCTTGATGTCTGGCCGCAGAACGGGCAAGAGAACAGTCCGAAAGCGTTGACACGGCCACATTTCTTGCAGGTGACCGAGCCGGCCTGGGGAGCGGACATTGAGCCCGCGGGAGGGTGAGGTCGAGGATTTGGTTCCGACACTATCACTCCCACCAGACAAGTGATAATTCCCGCGACGAAGAGCGCGCCGCCCCCGATGAACACGGGCAGAACGTTGGCGCACGCGAAAATATTACCGGACAAGATTGTGAACAGACAGGAGCTGGCTGCGCCGGCCACGAGCACGGGGCCTAGTACAACCATTATTATTCCGAGAATGAAAATATCAGATCTCAAGCTTTCTCGAAATCCATGGGAAGCAAGTTCCTTCCCGGGATAGGGGGAATCAGGGAGGGTATCTAATACTCTGTTACTGTCCCCTCGCCTTCAAAGAAAAACCAGGATGTCTGGCACTAGGACAAAAGCCGTTACGTCAATGTTTCAAAGCGCGGATCTATACTATGGGACCCTGGTTGTTGGTTGGGACGGCAACGCTTGTTCTCGGGATCTGGACTTCAGACCTAGGTAGGCAGCGGCCGCTACGACGACGAGGACTATTCCGATTATCGCGTAGAACACCGTTGGGTCCAGTCCGAGAATCGTAGCGGGCGCTGAAGGC
>VBBS01000011.1 GCA_005888745.1 Candidatus Bathyarchaeota archaeon
TATTCGGGTACCGCGCTTTCAGGGCGTAGAGGCCATCCCGAAACTCGCTTCTGTGGCCGAAGGGCTCGTGATCGACCAGCACGAGGTCTGGGGCCAGTTCTAGCGCCAGATCGCGCAGGATTCGGGCCCGTTCATCGCTGAGATGCTGGTTGTATGCCTCATCGTCCTCCTCCGTCTTCGCAAGGCCGGTGGAAGCCGAGTGGGTGGGCAGTTTAACATATGCACAGCCGTTGGGCAACGGTAATCCGTCGAGGAGGGGAGATTCTGTGACCAGGCGGGCGGCTAAGTTAGGACAAGCCCCAAGGAGGTGGCGGGCGATGGTCAGGCTCCGGGTGATGTGCCCCATCCCTTTTCCGTCCTGGGCATAGAGCAAGATCGTGTGAGCCGGTCCGTCGGGGTCATCAAGTCGCTTATCTAGGCGCCGATCCGGTGCTAGCTCAGTCGTCTGAGACCAACTTTTGGGTTCGACCTATCAACGACGTTAACTAGATTCGGTATTTCAGTATCACCGTGACAATGTATTCGATTATAGATATCGCAATCTAAAGAATGAGTTTTGATTCCGGCAATCTCCGGATATAACGTCCAACTCGGATTTTCTATCCAGGGTCCTCCCCGCGGTTTTCAATAGCGCGGAGTAAACAGGGTCGGGGGTAAAGTGGTCCTCGGTCGCCCGCTTCCCCCGTCGCGCCATTTGCGAATCAATTGTCTCCCCACACATTGTATACTTGATGAGTTGCAAACGAAATTGATGTCGCTCTTGGAGAACTGGGTGGATTGTTTTACACTCGCGGAGATAACGCCACTCGTCTGTTAGAATTGGACCGGCCAAACAGACCACCTCGCAATCTGCTCGTAACGAAGCAGAGAATAAGCCAGAGAGTGTAAGAGAATCGGTCTGATAGGTGTCTCTGTAATCAGGATTTATGACCGATTTGTGGTGGGGCCGGTGGGACCCGCCACGTTAGCGATGAATTTCAAGGCCTTGAGCGGTCTGGGCCAACTCCCTTTCTTGGGTGCAGAGTTTCTGTAAAGTGACGCCGCCGAGAGGATTCGCTACCCGCGGGGAACTTGAAATCCCTTTTTCTTAGCTTGAATCAGTAAGAAGCGGGACCGGTGGGATTTGAACCAGAACTGGTTCACATCCACATCAGAAAATCCCGTTTCCTTACGGAACCGAAAAGGGTGTTCTCAGTGATCATGGGTTTCAGCTCTGCGCTTTCCCCGGCGTAATAGGACAAAAACCAGGGAAACGGCAATCGCTGTGGCGGCTACCGCTCCGACGGCAACAGACTCAAGCACGAGATAGGTGTTGATCGAGCCGGGAGGGCCGACCTCGGTCACACTTATCTCGACTATCTTGTCATGATAGCTTGGACTTCCCGGGTCAAACTTGTTGCTGAAACCCATGGAGTACTCTGAATAGTTTCCGGTATCCCATTCGAAGTCGAAGCTCCCGACTATTATCCCGAAGTTCTTGCTCCCGAAAACTTCGTTGCTGATTCCGAACATGATATCATTAGTAGAAAAACCGCAACAACTCTTTACTGTAAGTCTACCCGAAACACTAACATGTGGGTATCCGAGACGGCCCCCTGAAGCGGCTGAGGTGGTCCCTGCGGGCACTGGGTAGGTCTCCGTATAGGATGTCTGTGCTGGTTCAAACCATGAGGCCAAGCCGGAGTTGAACGGCATTAAGAGAGCCAGTACCACTACGGCTCTTGCGAAGCCTGAAAACAGATGCATATGGTAATCACAATGTTCGTTCGGTTTAATATGTCTAGAGCCCCAACACACGACTGATCCGCGAGGTTGTGTTCCACCAAGGATCTTCCAAAGCCTAGGTGAACAACCTTTCAAAATTCAGGCTCCGAACAACTGTCTCGTCACTTATGTGAGCAAGGGAGAAGCGTCAAACTAACGACGTCGGGGCGGAATTACCTTATTTCTTTCACAATAATGTCAACATGCGTTAAATGCGTTAGGCATGGTGGCTGGATAGTGTAACCGGGGCAGCATGCTTGACTGATGGCTCACTGCGTACTGGAATTGGACCCAACCTCTTCAGGAGGCGGTCCAGAATATCTATAATGACGATTATCATGGTCCTGCTAATCTCATTATTAGCCTCCAGTGCTAGTTCTGTTCGCGGTGTTAGCGGAGGCCCTATTGGGGACGATTACAACTATTCATCTGTGGATCCTGATTGCACCAAGTGGAATTGTGCACCCGCGGAGATGATTCAGGAATGTGACCCGGGCACTACTGTTTGTCACGACATGAGAGTTGACAATCCACCAGGCTTTCTCTTTTCGGAGAACTACGCATGCCATTATGGATGGGATCCGAGCAGCACCCACTCAGGATGTGGGCGAGATGCGAGAATGCATTCTGCCGAGTCCTTCACATACACTGCGGGAACCGGGCAACAGATGGTCTTGACGGAGAGATACAGTCCTAACAGGCGCGACGCAACGTTGTGTCCGATATGGGTCCCCGGCAATCGGGCGCTCAATACTGCTTGGCCTCCGGACGATTATAGTATGCACTGGATTGGCCTGAAGTATGCTTCGCAATCTTCATCCTTTGCGTATATTATCGTGGAACACGCCTGCTTGTGGGATGGCTTCACTCCAAACTGGAAGTATGGTCTCAGAGCCTACTACACCGATGCAAATGGTGCCGACCATTATCAGTACTGGACAGATTATGTCTTTGATGATAACCAGTGGCTCAACCTAACCATGGAGGTGGGTAACAATGGGCAGGACACTCGCCTTACGGTCAAGAATATTTCGACCGGACTGGCCTACTTCATGAATATCGGAACCAACTTGGGCGCGACAAGCGGCTCCGTAGAGATTTCAGCACAGTACAGACACAATGAAGCTAGCAGGACTGATTACGTCGACGCTAGGATTAGCGATCCCGACTTTAGCATGTCGGCTGGTCCCACTCTAAACGCCTGTACCGAAGGCCAGAGCGGGCAAAGAATAACTTTGACCAGTCTCAATAGCTTCTCAGGCACGGTCTCACTCTCCTCGATGATGGACTGGACCTCTAGCTACGTGTTGCAATACCCCTCGCCTACCCCCATCACGCTCTTGTCGGGAGGCTCGGCTGATTTCTTCCTGGTCTTCCGGGCGAACGACTTTTTCAATTCTGGGGGCACTTATCGCGTGGTGGTCACAGCCGTTTCCGGCTCCACTTCCCACAACATAGGAATCATTGTGAACGTTTCCTCCAGCTATTGCACCCCCACCCCGAATGTTAGTCTCACTACCGACTCGCCGTCATCGTTTACTTTGTTCTGTACTTATTACGCGGGTTGTGATCCGGCCCTTCCATGGTACTTCTATCTCCATGTCCAGAGCCTTAATGGATTCTCCGGTACTGTAACCTTAGGCTACACCGTAGACCATTATGGCGGTCCGAACATAACTGGTCCTACGTCCGCTTCAGTCTCGTCAGGAGGGTCAACCCGTGTCACGCTCTACGTTCAGGGCGGGGGTGCTACTTCAGGAACCTACTACTGGACCCTCAGCGGGAGCGGCGGCGGATACACGACATTCACAATCTACTATTCGTATTGTCGAAGCTGTGTCTCACCATCTCCCTGAGTCGAGCAGTTTTCAGAGGACAACGCAGAAGACTCCGGCGAATTTCTTCTCTTCTTAGGCAAGGTCAGTCCAAATTTGAGGCTCGCTAAGTTAACCAAAGCAGACCAATTCGAATGCCAATCACCACCCAGACTAAATTTGGAAACCAAATTTGCAACTACAATGAACGAGCATGGATCGGAGTCGCCGAATTACAATCACTTAATGCGGACACCCTGCGTGATCTCTTTGTGGACCCCAACAAAATCTTTCACAGAGCTGACGCATCGATCTGCGCAAGCAATAAGTGCGACGAAGTCTAGATAGACCTTCGAGCCAGGGTTTGACAAGAGAGGGCGATCCATGGCTAAGCGTATCAAGAAATGGGTCGTCCTAACATGCATTCTCTTCGCAGCCACTGTGGCTTTGGCTGTGGCTGCGGTCCAGATTCTCGTCGTGACGCTTAGCTCTCACTTCATACCCATCCCGCCTTGGTCCCCCTTAACTGTCCTCGCACAGCTTCCACAAACCTTCTTCGCCTACTTGTACCTGTTATCGGGCTTGTTGGTGGGCGACTTGATGACGGTGCAGAGGTTGCGAAGAGAGATTCATTCAAGCAAGGCGGGCAGCGTTCATGCGGCAACCGAATCGCCACAACTGCCTACGAGTTAGACGAGCCATCGAAATGTTCGAACAGCATCGCTTGAAAGCCAACCATTCGGTTAGCCTAAGGAGGAGAAACCGCTAGCGTGCAAAAAACCACAAGCCCGCTTTTTTGAGCAATAGCTTTCTTTGAAGATTCGACCGCCCCGAGGTCAGGTTGCAGGAGGATTTGCCATGCTTCCCTAGGAAAACATTTGGCAATGGTTGTTAGAGTAGCCTATCACTGGCCGGAACTAATGACGGTTTGCCGTCTGCTGCGAACCACTACCGCCATCCGTGCAGGAGGGTGGCCCTCACGGCCGCCATCACCACGTGGCAGCACTTGCATTTTTTCTCCAAGCATGCGCTCTTGGTGCCGTGCGAACATTCACCGCACTGACTGTAGCGACTCGTTCCAGTGGAGCTGGGAAGTCTCCGGGTCCTAGTCTCGATGCTCGCGCTAGGAGGCCTCAGGGAAGGCACTCTGGCTCGACTCCAATATCGGCATGTCAAAGAGGACCTGGAGGCCAACATACTTCCCCTCCACAACCACGTAGAGGCAGCGATCGCGAAGGGAAAGCACGGCGACTTCGACACGTTCCTCAACAGCGAGGCCGTACAATACCTCAAGATCTACCTCAAGATAAGGACGCAAGGCACCAGCGAACTCCGGCTAGAGAATATCACGGAAACAAACCCCCGATTAGAGACTCCAAGACTGCCACTCCCACGCCGATAGGTGACAAGCAGATCTACCAGCTAGTCCACGAGTTCTACACCAAGGCAGGGCCTCTCAAAAGGAACGAGAACGGTCGATACGACCTTAGAGTCCACTCCATAAGGAAGTTCTACAATACAGAGATGAAGAACCTGCCCGTCGACAACGACTACGTCGACTACTTCATGGGCCACACGGTCGACACCTACCACGACAACCAATCAAAAGGTATCGAACACCTTCGCAGTATCTATGCCCCAGGCGAAACTCGCAATCACACAACAACCCAAATTCACACCCAGAGAGATGTTGGAGAAAATGGTCAGGTCCATAGCCTTAGACCCTGGAACGTGTTGAACAGAGAAGCTCTATCAGAACCACACCGAATCCATGCAACACGGCAACAGCGGGAGGAAGAGGATACGCGACCGCTAACCAGAGCTTTCGTAGACTACGTTATCGAACAAGTAAACAAGGCCAAGACGTCTCCGGGGGGAGAAATTCATCGTTACGATGGTGGGGCCGGTGGGATTTGAACCCACGACCTCTGGCCCCGATCTTCTCGGAGTCACCAGCGCCCCAGGGTCACCGTCCATAACTGGACTCTGGTATCCTCTGGGCGGGGTAAATCCCCTGGACCAAGCTAGACGACGGCCCCTACTGCTCTGGATTTAATCCACGGGTATTCTACCTTTACGTTTGATAGTAGATCGTGGCCAGCATGATTGCGGGGTCAAGTGCCGCGATCTCGAACGGCAGAAAGCATGAACAGGTGCTGCAAATCCCAGCTGGTTCTAGTTTTTCAAGGGTAATCCTTAATTCCACTCGAACTTAACGGGACTATGGCCGTTTTACTTGAGTAGCGTTTCCAGTCAGAGTCTCGTGACCGACAAACGAGTAACGGGAATTGGAGGGGTCTTCTTCAAAGCGAAGGATCCGAAGAAACTAATGGCTTGGTACGAGAAACATCTCAGTGTCAAGCCGGAGCAAAAGGGATCAACGACCGCGATGTTTCAATGGCGAGAAGAGGAACACCCAGAACAGTTTGGCCAAACTGTTTGGGCAATCTTTCCATATGATACAAAGTACTTCGACCCTGGCTCATCCCAGTTCATGATTAACTTCCGAGTCAGCAACCTGAAGGAGGTTTTGGATCAGCTGAGAAAGGAAGGGGTTCGAGTTGATGACAAGATTGAGGAGTATGACTATGGAAAGTTTGGATGGATTATGGACCCGGAGGGCAATAGAATCGAACTCTGGGAACCAACAAGAATATCGCCTCACCCCTGAGTCTTTTGCTTGATATCAATACCAACGAGAATTGACTTGCGGGGCCAGAGGAATCCAAGTAATAGATAGCTTACGCGCTTTTTCGGTGGCCTAAGAGACAAGGCTATGAGGGCGGACAGGAGAGTTCCCGATTCATGGAAACGGCCACCGCAACGGAGCCAGCTAGGCAGATCGTTATCGAACGGGATATTCCAGAACCTGCAGTAGCGGGACTTGTGGAATTCATTGACCGATACTACATCAAATCGAAGACGAGATTCATCCAAGACCTTTCCTATCGCAAAACCGCCAGCGGGACCAGCTTCGAACTATTCTGGATACTCAAGCCCGTCGAACCAGACCAAGCGACCCCTCTTTACGTGAGTCTGAAGATAAGCCAGACGGCGATCGAGCTCGATTTTCCGGGGTTAGACCCAAGTGACAAGCCTCTTCAGAATGTTGTCGAAAGAACCGTTGATGAGATCGAGGCAACCGTCCTTTCTTATTTTCAGAACGTCAAGACGACCAGCCTCTACTTTGTCATCGGTGCGTCCGAGGAGCACTCCGAGGCGCCTGACCAGAGGGGGATAATGCGAAATGTCGCGAAGAGAATTTTCGCGGGTAACACTACAAGTCTCTTCCTCTCATTCATTCTCCTAAGCTTTGCCCTCTTCTTCATCATCGGAGTCTACACCGTCTTCGTGTTGATTAGTGTCCAACTCGTCGCCCTAATCTTCTCAGACAAGATTGTTTACAGGATTGGCAGTGTCCGCCCTGACGCTGAAAGACCACTTGTAACAATAGTAAGTGCCAGATCCAATGCTGAAACTCTCAAGTCTATCTCTCAGCATGGCAAGAATATACTCTCACAGATTCGAGAGGAAATAGCGAAAAGCGCGACGGCCACATATTCTGCATCAGCCAACGAGGAGTTGAAGTCAACAGTCATAGGTTCGCTACTCAAGCATGGCATTATAGCAACTGGCAAAGAGATCACAGTCAAGACGAGAGACGTTTACCGCATCGTTCACGAAGTATCAGAAAAGTTCGGTAGACAGACTCCAAAGATCACTATTGCGAATTCCGTCGTGTCAAACGCTTCCGCGACTGGAATCTCGTCGAGCCGTTCCACTGTAATGATCACTGCCGGTTCTCTTGAGGACTTGACTGATGACGAATTGGAGGCGGTTA
>VBBS01000041.1 GCA_005888745.1 Candidatus Bathyarchaeota archaeon
TGTCGCGAGTGTGTGGTGAGCGTTAGCCTTTTGAGGAACCTGTGATTGCTCTCGCTGTTACCCTTTGACTAAGTACGTCTTTGTCACGGGCGGCGTAATGTCCGGAATAGGCAAGGGGGTCATCGCCGCTTCTATCGGGAAAATAATTCAGGTCCGCGGCCTCAAAGTTACCGCTGTCAAAATTGATCCTTACCTCAACTACGACGCGGGAACAATGAATCCATACATTCACGGCGAGGTCTTCGTCACGGAAGATGGAGGAGAAACAGATATGGACGTAGGAACTTACGAAAGGTTCCTAGACATCAACGTCCCGAAGAATCACAACATAACGACCGGGCAAGTGTATTTCTCAGTCATCGAGAGAGAGCGCAAAGGCGACTTCCTCGGCAAATGTGTCCAGATCATCCCCCACATAACTGACGAGATCAAGGATAGACTCCGCAGGATTCCTCAGGATGAGGGAGCAGACCTAGTGCTAGTCGAAATAGGTGGAACTGTCGGCGACATCGAATCTCTACCATATCTCGAAGCTGCACGCCAACTTCGCCTAGAAGAGGGCGGCGAGAACGTTCTCAATGTCCACGTTACCCTGGTTCCTGTATTGGATGTAGTGGGGGAGCAGAAGACCAAGCCCACCCAACATAGTGTCCAAGAGCTCCGCCGAATCGGAGTGCAGCCTGACATCATCGTCGCAAGAAGCAAGGCCCCTCTGAGGCAGGAACCACGGCGAAAGATTGCCCTGTTCTGCAATGTGGAAGAGTCTGCCGTATTTACGTCCCAAGACATGGACAGTATCTATGAATCACCTCTCCTCCTCGACCAGCAGGGACTCGGCGAATTCATCGCGCAGCGCCTTAGATTGCCGGAGAATCCTCCCCAATGGGGCCCGTGGAAGAAAACGGTGGATGATCATCTTCATCCTGCAAAACAGGTGAACATCGCTATATGCGGCAAGTACACGGAACTCGCCGATTGTTATGTAAGCGTCAACGAGGCTCTCAAAGATGCGGGAGCTTCGACTGGAGCTAAGGTCAATCTAGAATGGATTGAGACTGACGATTTCGAGACCCGACCCGAAAAGGTTCACGTTCTCTCAAAGTTCGACGGGGTGCTTGTCCCAGGGGGATTCGGATCAAGAGGCGCTGAGGGCAAGATTCTAGCGATCGAATACTCTCGATCTCACGACATTCCGTTCTTAGGTATCTGCTACGGCTTTCAACTAGCAGTCGTCGAATATGCAAGGCACATTGGCATCAGCAACGCTGCGAGTTCCGAGCTAAACCCTCGCTCAGAGCATTCTGTCATTGACCTGATGCCCGAGCAAAATGGGGTATTAGAGAAAGGGGGGACGATGAGATTAGGGGCTCACGAGATTGCGATCGACCAAGGAACCATTGCCTATTCTCTTTACCGCAACAAAAACGTGTGGGAGAGGCACAGACACCGATACGAAGTTAACCCCAAATACATTCAGGAAATCACGTCGAAGGGCTTGAAGTTCTCCGGAAAGAGCGATTTGAATAGAAGAATGGAGATTCTGGAGGTCCCGTCGAACAGGTTCCACTTTGCAACACAGTTCCATGCCGAATTCAAATCTAGGCCGGCCCGCCCCTCGCCGCCCTATTTCGGATTCATTCAAGCTGCCTTGGGATCGAAGGGGATTCGAGTGCAAACTGGTCCGGTGATCGCCAATCAGACTGTTCAGGTGAACCGGAGTGTCAAACGCTAGCGAAACGACTCAACCTAGGACTGCGAGCGGTAGGCGAACTCCAGTGGTCACTATGAGTCTATCCGCAGTCACTATCGTCATGGTTTTCCTGTCCACCTTTCTATTCCAATTCCCAATTTTTTCCACCAATGGTTACTTGAACTTCGGGGATATCATGATCTTCACTTTCGCGTTCACTTTTGGCCCGGTAATCGGAGGCATCTCAGGTGCGTTCGGATCCTCGCTATCAGACGTGCTGAGTGGATTTGGCACGTTTGCCCCCTTTACCTTCATCATTAAGGGAATGGAAGGTCTCCTCGCGGGTCTGATCTCGCAGAGACAATTTAGAGGAAGGGTGCTATCTGGTTGGGTTGTCGGCAGCGTTGTCATGGTTGCCGGATACTTCTTGGCCGAGTCTTTTTTCATCTCGCTGGTATTCGGCTCGTCGGAATCTACCGGGATAGTTGCGGCTTTGGGAGAGCTACCGTTTAACATCCTTCAGGTCGTATCAGGAGGTCTCGTGGGGATACCACTTTCATTAGCTCTGAAGCATTTGCTCAGGCAGACTCCTTACTACTACAAACTTATTGAGACTGCAACTTCTGAAAAGAAGGCCTGAGGCAATCCTATGGCGTGGGTTCACTTACACAGACATAGAGAACGTTACTGCCTCTAACGATTAAGCTGCCAAAATTCGTGGAAGGGTCTCCCCCTCGGTATTCTCTAGCTCCGTCGAGGATGATGTTCATGTGGCTGTCGCAGTCGATCATTTTGCCTCGGTACTCCGCGTCATTCTTCAGTCGGACCGATACGTCGGCCTGCAACTTTCGAACGAGCAGGTTCAGCGGTTTTCTCGAAGGTTCCAATCGGCACCTTCCGCGGACGACCCACTGGACGGCATAAAAACTCTTGGACGGAGACGAATGATCACGAGGAGACGGGGTGTCGATATAGAGGGTGTAAGCGGCTGCTTATTCTTCTGATTTGGAGTTCTCTCTAGCCATCATTTTTTGAGTGTGTTGCTCTTTTCTGAACTCGGATTTGAGTTTTCCACATCTGATACAACGAGTCATCGGGCCTCTTCCCCGCCATTGGTGGGAACATCCTGCCATTATTGTCAAAAAGAAAGAGGCTGCAGGTTATTCTTAAACTAGAGCCGAGGATTCGGAAGATGCCATGATTCCATGTTTAACCCGGTCGAGCACGTAAAGTCGTTCTCTGTTAGAGAAAGAGGCAACGGGTTCGAGTTTCGTTTCATTCGCTTCTTTCCAAGAAGTCTGGTTTGTGTCGTCGAAAATTGTCATAATTAAGGTGGCGTCTCTAGTTGCGATTCTCGAGAGTTCGTTGAAATGTCCTTGAGATACTGGGCCAGATTCTGTCATTGAAATAGAGGTGACTACGTCGGCAACCTGATCTTGCAAAGGCAGATGAGAGGCGTCCGCTCGGACGAGCTGGATTCCAGTGTCCGTAGTACTTTGCTTTGCCTTGATCAGCATTTGACCGGAGAGGTCGATTCCCAAGCCAACTCGGCTTTTCGAAGAGATGAGCCCGAGGAGTTTGCCTGTTCCGCATCCAACGTCGACGATTATCTTGAACTCTTTGTTTCCGAGAAGTTGCAATACCTTTGCGTGCTTCTTGCCTTGCTCCTCGTCGTAGAGCTCGTCGTAGTTTTTGGACAGGGCGTCGTACCATTTCGTAATGGCTTCGGTGTCCTTCGCGGGCAAGGCTATGTGGATATATTGCTCCGTTGATGCATTGAACCTTTCGGGGATGTTCAGGCTGCCGGTATTGATCTCGCCAAGTCTTGATGAGGCTCGCAAGGAATTGGTCAGAGGTCTTGAGTCTAGGAACCTAGTGGTTATGGTTGCATCCTGCAGTGTAGAGTACTCGGGTCGGACGGGTAGCCATCTGGGGGAGGGTGAACGGTTGGTAGTTGTGAAGGGAGATGGTTGCATGCTGGTCCATCGCGGACGCGACTATCAACCTGTTAACTGGCAACCGTCAGGTTGCATCATTCAAACCCACGCTAGCAACGGGGCTCTCGTTGTAAAGGCGGTTCGTCCAAATCCGCTCGAGAGTCTAACTCTGGTTGTGAGAGAGGTTCAGTTTCTTGGGAGGTTTCTTCTCCAAGACGAGGCGGAGTTTGTCCTGCATGCGAGCGAGGAGGAGATGCAGCGGGCCATCATTCTCCAACCTGACATCATCGAGGCAGGTTTCAAGATCCTGGATTATGAGAAGAGAGTACCTCCCGGGTTTGTGGATGTCTACGGAATTGATGGTGATGGCAATACGATTGTTATCGAGATCAAGAAAGACCCGGCGGGATTCCCGGCGGTCAAGCAGCTATTGGAGTATCTGAAGTATCTACAGGCTCCCCCGGGCAGGAAGTTGCGTCCAATCATAGTGGCACCCAGTATTGCGAAGGGGTCCCAGTCTACTTTGGCAAAGTCGGGGATTGAGTTCAAGCCTTTGAGTCTTCAGAAGGCTGTTGAAGTTTTGCAGAAACATGCTAGGTCTGATCAGCAGGCGTTGAAGAGTTGGCTTTAGAGTCCAAGGCTCTGCCAGGTTATCCGCTGCTGACTTCTTTCATCCATCTATTGCTGAAATAGTTGTTTAGCATATCTTTGTTGGTAGTCATCAGTCGATGAAGCCCAGTCCAGAGGCCAGATGTGGGCGACCAGCCCGAAAGAGCCGACTGGGCCGATGCTGGGTAAAATGTTGCCCTGACCAGGCGTAAAACCCTGACTTGCAAACGGTCTAGCTGGTCCAGTGAATGCTGGGCGAGAGCCGTGAGGTTCGCGGCCGTCGCGTCTGCAAGTGAAGCAATGGTACAGGAACCCCTGACTGAGGGCAATCCTGAAAGTCGATGCAGATGAGTCAAGCCCAATATCAGACCGAAGACTTGACAGAACCGAGTCCGAGCCTTATGA
Organism: Candidatus Bathyarchaeota archaeon; assembly: GCA_005888745.1. GTDB lineage: Archaea > Thermoproteota > Bathyarchaeia > 40CM-2-53-6 > 40CM-2-53-6 > 40CM-2-53-6. The sequence continues at coordinate 4,642 of VBBS01000041.1, forward strand.
ATAGCATCACGTATCCGATTCCACTTTTGACGAAGCTAAGCTTGCTTGTTCCTCGTGGTCTTGGTAGAAATGTGATGGGAACATCGGTGATTGGCATGCCTTTCTTTCTGGCGCGTATGAGGAGTTCCGGTTGAATCTCGAAATTCTTGGCTACGATCTGGTCCCGCAACGTCTCCACTGCTTTGCATGTGTAGATTCGGAACCCTGAGGTGACGTCGTTAGAAGGTAGGTGGAAGATCTTTCGCATAGTCCAATTGGTGGTCGCGCTTATGATTCTTTTGACAAGTGGTAGTTCTTCGACCATTCCCTTGTTGGTGTTTCGGCTTCCAACTACGATGTCAGCTTTTTTCGCGGCCGCCATTAGATTCTGTATTTCTTCAGGCTGATGGTTCAGGTCAGCGTCCATCGTGACGATATACTCGGTGTCCTTGTCGATGAGTCCGAATCCTTTTTTCATTGCCTTTCCGAGCCCTAGTCTTTCCTGGCTGTAGTGGACTTTCATCCGGGGGTTTTCTTTCGAGAGGGCTGTCAGTTTTTCGAGGGTGGTGTCTGTTCCTTCTACGATGAATATTGCCTCGTAGTCAGGGTCGATCTTTTCGAGCGCGGATATCAGTCTGGAGGAGAACTCGTCTATGACCTCCTCCTCGTTATAGACTGGTATTACCGCGCTTATTCGCAAGTCTGTCTCACGACACAACCTTGACAGGTATATTCTGGTTTGTGGCTATGTTCCTAACTTGGGAGATGAACGGTTTCGCCCGTTTTTCAGCCATGATCCCGATTCTGGGCCTCCTGCAAATGCTTGCCCCGGGATCGTTCGGTCCTTGCGGGATAATGCACGATTTTTCGCCGTCGGATACAAGCCAGTATTATGCCTTGATCAAGAAGATTCGCACGGGACCAGTGCCGGACAGGAAATCTTCCAGGAAAAAGGGGGGTATGTTTCAAGCGTCTCGCGACGCAAGAGCGGTCAAGCCATTTCGTTCAAGATGGAAGGCTATGCGGCAACGAGTTCGTGAGAGTGCTGTTTCATGTGCTGATAGTGTTCTGCGGGCACGAGGGACTGGAACGCTCTATCCACAACCTCGCTCAGCGCGGGGTGAATATGAATCGAGTCGCTAATCGGCTCGTACGATCCATTCTCCGTGTACATTAGTGGTATGATCTCGTGAATGAGGATTGACGCGTATGGTCCTACAATGTGCGCTCCGAGGATTCTCATTGTATCCGCTTCGACAATGACCTTGACGAAGTAGTCTTTCACGTTCATCGCCTCGCCCTTGGCCGTATCTTCGTACTTCTGGAATCCGATTAGGACCTTGTCCTGTCCAAGCTTCGCTCTCGCCTCTTTCTCCCCTAATCCGACGCTCGCAATCTCCGGGTAAGTGAAGACCGCGTGCGGAATCGCGTGATAGTCCGCCTTGACTTTCTTTTTCAGTATCGCGTTGTAGTAGACGATCTTTGACTCATAGTTCGCAACGTGTTTGAACGGATACTTGCCATCTGCGTCTCCGAGCGCCCATATGTCCGGCTGCGAGGTTTCCAGGTACTCGTTCACTTCTATCCAGCCTTCCTTGTTGAGCCTGATCCCGGCTTTCTCCGGATGGAGAATGTCCGTGATCGGACCCCTTCCAGTTGCGACCATGATCTCCTTGGCGGTTAGGATTGTGTTTTTTCCCGATTTCCGGTCCACAGCTACGAGTTCCTTCCTGTCTCCCATGTCCCTGACTTCTCGCACTTCCTGGTTTGTCAGAATCGTAATGTGCTGTTCCAAGTTCTTTTTCGCCAGCGCTGACACCTCCGGCTCCTCTTCCGGTACGAACTGTGGATTCCTCCCGATGATCGTAACCTTCGACCCCATGCTTGAGAAGAAGTGGCCGTACTCCGCGGCTATGTAGCCGCCTCCGATAATTGCGATACTCTCTGGTAGCTTTGTAAGTTCGAGGACGGTGTCGCTCGTGTGGTATTTGACCTTGTCAAGCCCTTTGATCGGTGGGATGTTGATCTTCGACCCGGTACACAGGAATATCAGTTTAGACGTGATCTCGGTTCCATCAACTCTCATGGTGTATGGCGAGACGAACTCTGCGGGAGTGTGGTAGTAGTCAATGTTCTTCGAGCTGGACAAACCTTCCCTTATCTGATCAATGTCCCTGTTGATGAGAGTCCGCATTCGCTCCATGACCATCTGAAAATTGATACTAGCGATCTTCGCGTCTACTCCCAGCTCACGCGCCTTCTCGATTGTTCTGACCAGTTCTGCAGGGTACAACAGAATCTTTGAAGGTATGCATCCACGTGTTAGGCAAATGCCTCCGGGCTCGTCCTTGTCTATGACTGCGATCCGAATGTTCGGGTTCTCTTGGATCATCGCGTCGACAATGTTCATCGCCGACCCTGTACCTATTGTGATCAGGTCGTACTGTTTCATGTCTAGTAGTCCCGGAACACTGGATGAATAAGAGTGTTGTCCGCGGTTGGAGGGTTGCGAGTCTTGCGGTGGTGACTATGGTTTCTTAGTTCCCTCTATTCTTTCCCTGCCCACTACCAGGATGAAGATGAGTATTCCAAGAGTGAAGGAGATGAGGCTGATCGACATTGAAACTGTGATGTCGAAGTTGAGTCGGTGCCACGATTCGTAGTTAATGTACGCTGGCAGGATTATCAGCGCGCCTGCAATCACGATCATTAGGCCCCTTAGAATATCGTGTATCTCCGTTCCTGCAATCGTTGTCTTAGTGCCCGTGTTATCGCACCAACTGCTAGTCCCTTCCTAGAATAAGTCCCGTATATAGATGATTCAGGCTTCAGCGGTTGGAAGGAGCTTCCGAGCGATAGTCACATATGCGGTGTGTCCTATCATCCTGGTCTCGGGCCTCACTTTTCCAGCCTCCGTCTTGAATTCCCGTATGAGCAGTTCCACGGCTTCAAGGATCGTGAAGCCTCCTTCGCGGAGTGCAACTGCAAGTTTCTCCAGCTGGTTTATGGTAGGAGTGAAGCCTGCGAGCAAACCCCCTCCGACCAGTGCGCCATATGCGGCTCTTACCATCCTCCACGGGTCCCCAAGGTCGACAACTACTGCGTCTACGCCAACTTCGTCAAATCCCTCAGTCGGGTCCTTGTTGTGAAAAGTCACCAGCGAGCCAAATCCTGCCTTGTCAACATTCGCTTTCGCGGCCTGCAAGAACTCAGGTCGCAACTCGTAAGTGAATACTTGGCCGTCCGGAGCGATCCCCCGCGCCAACGCAGATGTTAGAGCGCCGCTTCCGGTCCCAACCTCTAATACTCTATCCCCATTCCCAATGCCCAGCTGAAAAAGGGCATAACCGATATCCTTCGGATACAAAATCTGGGTGGGCCGGTCAAACGATTCGACAATGTCGAGTGCACGCGGCCTGAACACGGCGAGATTCTGGCCCATGCTTGTCCGTATGGACCCGCCGTACTCTTTGCCCACTAGCTCTGCCAGCTCGAAATAGCCCCGGTGAGTGTGAAACCTTCCAGGCTCGACCTTCGCAATCCACTTACGCCGCGCGTCCTGGTAGAGCAGGACCCGGTCGCCCATCTTGATCTCGCGGCTCAAGACAACGATGCCCTGCGACTCAGGGGCCCATTAAGCATTCTATGCCTCGTGAATTAACGGGCAAGGTGCCTTTCACATCGCCTGCTTCCATAACTCTCTCGTATCATGTTCCTTTTCTCGCAACTTTTCAACGAACAAAACGCTCGTCTTTCCCAGATTCTTTTTCTTATAATTCTCATTTGGCTATTCTTCCAGCTAACTATTATGTGACCCCGCTGGGGGGCTATTTCTCCCGCGCCGCGTTCTTCGTGAAATGGCGTTAGCCTTTCAGCGCTTTGAACACGCTTTCGGCCTTCGAGGCTGGGACAAGCCTTACCGTGATCGGATCCTTAGTTCCTGAAATCCCGATCCTCAACACCGCTACCCTTCTCCTCCACCACGTGGCCAAGACAGCCGCTAAGAACACGGCGAGTGTGCCGATCAGTAAGAGGTCGAACGGAGCCTGAGGCAGGCTAAGTCTTGCCTGACCCGGAAACCACCATACGAGAAACACAGCTATTGCCCCGAGAACAGCATAGGTCAACGGCGGGATCAAACTCTTGGTTATCAGCTCCAGCGTGCTCACTTCGGCGTGGCGAACGTTCACAATTTTTTCTCCGATCGAAAATCTCTTCCCCACCAGCAATCTCGAGTCCGTCACGTAGACGGTATAGTTCACACCTGTGCATTCAGCCAGAATGTTTTCCCCCCCGACCAGGCTCCTGAGGTTGCTCAAATCTTCCTGTTGAGACATGAAAATCTCTCTTACCCGTATTGTAACCGGTCCCCGCGGCAAAAGGATTGCGAGCAGCCCTACCTGATCGGAGCTACCAGCTGGGAAACAGCTTCAACCACTGCCTGGATTCCGCTTTCCGAACCCAACGCTTCGCTCAGTCTTAGCGCATTCGTCCTGTTATCCCTCAGAGTTCGTGAGATCGCTCCAGCCAGCTCTGCAGCATCCAGTCTAGATTGATCTAGTACGATTGCTACTCCGAGTTCTTCCGCCCGTTTTGCATTGTTTGCCTGTTCCGTGTGGTTCGGCGGAGGAATCAGCACTAGTGGCTTCCCTTCCGATACGGCTTTCATAATCGTTTCATGTCCTGCTCGCGCCACGATCACGTCTGCGCGCTGGAAAGTCTTCCAGTAGGACTGCTCAGTCATCCACTCGTGAACAATAAGGTTCTCGATTCTCTTTCCGCCAAACGTTCCATTCGGATCGCCACAACTCAGGATCAGCTCGTAGTCTCCGGGAAACTCTTTGAGGATATCTGTTAATTTTGTCACGAGATACTTCCGGTCGGTCGCGGGTCCGCTAACGCATGCAAAGACCAGAGGCCTAGATCTACCAACATTTCTAGGACTGTTAGGAGGTTTGAGCTTGGGTGGCGTTAACGGCCCGACTAGCCGAACCTTTCTTCTGATTCCGGGTGGGATCGCGAGATTGTATCTTGAAATCGTGTAAGGAGCCTTAAGGTCTGGAACAATGATCAAGTCGCTCACGCCCCATGCCAGTTCCAACATTGCGGAAATGTATTTCCAAATGATCTTCGCGGCGAACAGCATCGGCCTATCACTAAACTTGTGTTTTCTGTCATCTTTGGGCATCTGTACAGAATACTGGTTGAGGATCAAAATTCTAGGTTTTTTCATAATGAAGGCGGCAATGAGAGTTGAGATTCTAGTGTCAGATATTACCACATCAGGCTCAAACGCAGAGATCTGCCGCACCTCTCCTATGAGTTGGCGTATGAACCCCCACAATCCCACCGTTACACCGTTCTGGCTCATTGTCATCTTCGGGTCAACCGTCCCATCCTCCCTGGTGCGGAAAGACAAGGGAATCGCACTGAAATAGGTGAAACCGGAACGTTTCAGATAATCCAACGCGTCGAGATAGGACGAGAACAATACGTCCACGTTTTCGTTCGAGAACTCTCGAGCGATCGCATCGCACCGGGTGATGTGGCCAAGGCCCAGCCCGCAAGGCCCAATATACAATCTCAACCCTAACGTCCTTGCCCTCTTAGCTTCCTCTCGAACACTCGCCCTGCCGGTCCCTCCTCTGAAAAGATCTGCCCTTGAAACCGAGCAACCTTCACACCACCAGCCAGCCACGCATCTGGCGTAAGTCCAGCCTTCAAACAACACTGGTTGAGAAACTCCTCTTGATCGAACCGCTCGTCCACGGCCACCTGTGGCAAAAGTAGGCCCCTTGTTCCAGCCGCCTCAACTAACAATCCGTCCCGTCCAACCTTGATGTTCAAAGGTAAATCCAAAGGGTTCTTGACTATGATATGCTCCATCGGGGAAAGGACCGTAACCTCCACTGTAATCCTCTGTTGCAACTCGTCGAGCCTCACTGGGTCAAATCTCGAATCAATTGTCGCCGCTTCAACCGCACAACGGGCCGTCTCCGTGAGCAAAGAATCCTTTGGGAACGGATTGCCAATGCACCCTCTGAGGCCTCGATTTATCATGTCGTCAAATAGTGTTACGAACACCCCTCGCGGAACGCTGAGTTCCGAACCTGCGTAAGAGGTGGGCTTGAAATTTTTCCCTTCCAAATGATCAGCAATTGCTTGCCGCGCAGTTGATAGGAGATGCTTCCCATCTTCCCTCGATAGACCATTTATCATAGTTTCAATCTTGCTAGCCTTGTTGCCGCTTCGAGGGTTTGACGTATCTGTTTCCAGTGGCTTCCGACCCAGTACACTTTCCCGCAACTCTGGTTGCTGCATTTCCAAAATTGGTCGTATAGTTTGAGGCTTTCTTCAGGGACCTCATCGGCTAGGTCGCTCTTTGATTTTTCCACTAGACTGGCTCCGCACTCTGGGCATCTCGTCTCAGCCATGTTAGTCTCCAAGCGTACGCCGAAAGACCTCGCTAGCTGAGCCAATCTCTCTTCCTCCGTTTCACCCACCACGAGAGCGGACACTATCTTCTTCGCAACCGCTCGTTGGTAGAGTTCTTCGTCTCTCGTTAGTAGGACCATGTTCTCTTCGCGAGCGATTGCTAGAAGGTCGTTGTCCTTCACGCTCGCGTCGTATCTTACCTCGTATCCTAGAATTCGCAGCCACCTTGCTAGTCCGCCGAGCATTCCGTCAACAAGAAATCTCATTCATGCCTTCCGCTTTTCAGAACCTTTCCTCCGCCAGGCTTAGCTACAATCTCACCATCACGATAGACAACCAGCCCGTTCACGATGGTGGTGTGAACGGCCCCCTGCGTCTTCCAGCCCTCGAAGGGAGAGTAGTGAGCCTTCGAAAAGAACTTCTCGGGATCGATCGTTCCTCTTTTTTTCAGATCGACCAAGACCAGGTCTCCATCGGCTCCACTCTCAAGTCTTCCCTTCGAGCGAAGATCGAAGACCTTCGCGGGATTGTTCGAGAGGAGGGACACTAATCGTCCGAGGGACAGCTTTCCATTATTGACCATAGTCAGCATCAAAGACAAAGCGGTCTCGAGGCCTGGTATCCCCGGTGAGCTCTTTCTAGGCAGTCGGGCTTTTTCTTTGACAGTGTGCGGTGCATGATCCGTGGCCATGATCGTTGGAATGCCCATCTTCATTGCGTGAAACAATTTTCGCGTATCCTTGGGAGATCTTAGCGGTGGCACCATCCACGCCTTCCAGCCTAGGGTCATCACATGATTCTCGGAGAGGAGAGTGTGATGGGGCGTGACTTCCGAAGACAAACGGCTTGAAGATAGATTCGAAATTGCAGACAAGCTCGACGGAAGACTAACGTGGCAGAAGTGAACTCGACAACCGATTCGTCTCTGCAATCTCAAGATCCGTCTCACGGCGCTCGTTTCCGCGTTTCCGCGTCGCAGTCTGACTAGTTCTGCGAAGGTCTTGATCTCTCCGGTCCTTGGTAGTTTAGTCGCATCCTCCGCATGCACCGTGAGGAGAAGCGAAGCCTGCTTTGCGGCGTCCAAGACCTGGACTACTACCCTGTCATCGTCAATGTCCAAGGGAGCGATAGGGTTGGGCAAGTAGAGTTTCATCGAGAAAGCCCCAGCAGATTTCATCTCGTTCGCTGCATCTTGGTCTTTGACCGCGGCCGCGTGGAAACCTACGTTTACGAGAATTTTCCCGGAAGCTCTCCTAGCTCTCTCCCTGAGACGTTCGGCCGAGTCGGTCGGTGGAAGCGAATTCGGCATATCTATGACTGAAGTGAATCCTCCTGCTGCGGCTGCTGCAGTTCCTGTTGTGAAGTCCTCTTTGTAGGAGAGGTTCATGTCACGTAGGTGGACATGGGCGTCAACCAGCCCAGGGAGTACCAGCAGCCCGTTGGCTAGAATCTCCTCGTCAGCTCGCTCTGTGATGTTCCGCGCTATCTTCTGAATCCTGCCATGCTCGATGAGGATCGAGCCTCTGGTAGTATCGTTCTTCGTCCAGATATTAGCGTCTCGAATTATTAGGCTGGGCAGACCGGACGTCTTTTCGCTTTCAGGGCTCTTCAGGTTGTTCAAGGTCCCTAGAGCAATCAGAACATAGGAACGTGCCGTCTTTCTGGATGAGGTTGTCCGACCATGTTTCGCATTCATCGCAGTATCCACCAAGCGTCGGTCGGGTCCGCGGGCTTTCTAGTCCAGCTCGGCTTTTTTCGGCGGCTAGGTCGATTATGGCCGGGGTTACTTGTAGGATGTCTTTCATGGTAACGATTCCCACCAGTTTTCCTTCATCCATTACGGCGAGTCGCCGAATCTTTCGGTGGTTCATGATTTTTGCGGCTTCGTTGACTGTAGCTATTGGACTGATGGTTGCCACTGGCTTCGACATTGTCTGACCAACCTTCAGTTCGGAAGGGAGAACGTTTCTTGCGGCTACTCTCTGAACAATGTCTCTCTCGGTGATTATTCCGGCCAGGTTTCCGGACTTGTCGACAATGATTACGCAGCCGATGTCATGTTTGCCCATAAGCTTCGACACTCCGGCCACGGTCTCGTTCTCCTTCGCCGTGATCGGGGGCCGTGACATGATGTCACGCACGAGAATCTCTGGCTCCGTCTCATGAACCGACAATGCAAAAGAAACTCATCTTCGACATCTATAAATTCTTCATGCAGTGATGAGCCTAGCAAACATTATCTGCGGCGCGGTTGAGTTGTGCCCGATCGTTATTGGCTGCGGCCCCAGGGTCAAATCTGGCTCTTGAACCTTCTGAGCCTCAGAAAATCCGCTCGGTCGCGCCGCCCACTCTCGTATACTGGACGCGCCTTGGGCTCGCGGTCTTGGCAGGAGTGCTGTACAACGCACTGGGTCTTGGTGGACCGAGTGTTTTGGAGGGGACGGCCTCTGCGATTAGTATGGGCATCGGAATCTACGCGATCTCTGTTTTTATCGTCAAGTACGTTTTCCGTTATGGCCCGACGGAGTTGAAGGGGCCCAACAAGCACATTACCCTGGGAATTGGCAGCTATATCATCTGGTTCCTGTTCACGACGATTCTGCTGAACACGATCATTCATCCCGGTCCGTACTAGCGGTCGATTGGTCAAGGGTCGCCTGCTGGGGTGGAACAACCTCCACGGGTGCTCGCTGATTTTTCATGTTGGCTAGCAGTGTGAAGTAGTCGTCGAGAGCTTTGAAGTAGCCTCGATCGTACTCGCCGTGTAGCTCGTTCGCGGCGAATTCAGAGAACTCTTTCTTGAGACTGTTAATCGTGTCCTCTGTCCTGCTGGCCAGGATTCTTGGTAGGAAGATGTACTTGTCATCGCTGTTCCGGTATGTCAGCATCAATCCTTCAAGTGCTTTGACGTATCCTCTTGACCATTGTGAGTTGTCCGATTTCTGGCGTATGACGTCGAGCTCTTTCTCTGCATCGGTCCAGGCTCTTGCTTCTACATGTTCGAGAAACCTGTTTACTGGGATTTGCGGAATCATGTTCGCTCCCTCATTATCGGCGTCGTTTGACTTCGTCTTCCTCTGAGACATCGACTATTCCTCCTTCTGTGACTTTGAAGATTCTTTCGCCCTCGGGCAAGTATGGGCTTGAGACAAGTCGGGCTATCCTTATGGGGCCGGTGGCAGCTCGGCGGAGAAACACTCGTGTGTGGCTTGTATGAGCTACAATGTGTCCGCCTACTGCGTCAACTGAATTTGCGAAGAACTGATCGGGTTTCGCCATGACTTGGTTGGTGACTATGGCGACCGCGTTGAAGCCTCGTGCGAGACGGATTAGACGGTGCATGTGGTTGTTGAGGCGTTGTTGTCTCTCCGCCAGCATCTCTCTCCCGATGTATTCACTTCTGAAGTGGGATGTTAGCGAGTCGATGATGATCAGGCGGATGTTGTTGTCTTTGATGATCCGGTCTGCTTTCTCGAGAAGAAGTATCTGGTGGTCGGAGTTGTAGGCTTCCGAGTAGATGATCCTCTGGGCAACGTCTGTGGGCTCCACCCCCGCGGTCTTTGCCATTCGCACGATCCATTCAGGACGGAATGTTTGTTCTGTGTCAAGGTAGAGGGCCCCGCCATCGAGGCCGCCTTTGTCAACTGGTAGTTGGACGTTGATCGCCAGCTGATGGCAGAGAATGGACTTGCCAACGCCGTATTCCCCGTAGAATTCTGTTATGGTCTGTGTCTCGAGGCCGCCACCGATTAGTCCGTCGAATGCTTTGCTTCCGGTTGTGAGGCGGCGCACGTTTGCCTTCATCTTCATGAGCTCGTCAGCTCTCACGAAGGAGAGTGAGATGCTGTCTCTGGCTTCTGCGATGATTTTTGCCGCTTGTTTCTCACCTATTCCAGCAGGTACAAGCTCTCTCACTGTGGCTGTTGCTAGGCTCTCGATCGTGTGAAAGCCAAGTTCTTTCAGTTTCTCTGAAGTTGATGGTCCGACGCCCGGTAAGTCTTCTACAACCTCGTATTTCCGGACGGCTTCCTGAGTCACCAGGTCTCACGCAACTAGTATGATCTTGGAATCTGTTTCGAGATTATTTAAACTGCAAATTGGGAACGGGCCCGATTTAGAGCTGAGACGGTTCCGAAGCTAATCAGAAACTGGAGAGTCTGGTGTCCTTTCTTTCCAGTTTCGCAGGTGATTCCGCCAGGTCTCCATTTGATCGAGGACTTGGCTTGCTCTCATCGACTCTGAGGATTACCGTCGTCGGGTTCCCCTTCACTGCTTCACCTAAGAGCCCCTGCGCCTCAGAGATGCGCAGTCTCCTTTCGGCAGGGAACGGTCGAACCTCAACCGCCCCCTCACGCCCATAGCGTGGTAGCTTTGCCTGTTGCCAGTCAAGGATTTTACAGTGGCCGACCAACCAGCCATGTCAGTTCAGACCTGTCACCTGGTCGGAGTCACTCCCCTCATTTCATGGTGACAGGCTCATACGACGACTGCCCTTACAACTAACGAGTCATTCATCGAACATAACAGATAGAGACGACCGAAGCTACCGCCAAACAACAACCGAAGAGTTGACAGAACGGGTACAACACGCTTAATGTGAGTTCTATTGGTTGTGCTGTTGCGTTGAGTATTATTGGGGGTTGAGGAAGAGGAGGCCCAACCCAGGAAGAGCAATAGCAGGAGGTACATAGAAAACTTGTTGGGCTGGCCTAGCGAGGAGTCTACAGGCGTCGGGGTCTACCAGACCGCTCTCCTAACCTCTCTGCTCGAGTACTTCATCGTGCTCTTCTTCGGTACATGGCTTATCGTGGAGTACTTCTACAATGTCTACGAGCAGCAGTACTTCGGCTCGTTCAATCCAGTCTTTCTGGTCGGTGTTCTGATGGCCGCGTCGGCTTATGGCTTCATGAGACTGGTCTCCACCGTCAGGACCGGTCTGCGGCCAACGAGGGTAAGGAAGAAGGTCGAGGATGATTATTGATGAGGAAGCTAGGCATAACCACAATCGCATCGTTCGCGGCGAACGTGATCTTGAGCCTCTGGCTTGTGAACCAGTACTTCTACGATGTATATTTCCACTCCTACGTTGACGCTACTCTCGGACCCGTGTATCCTTTCATAGTTCTAACAGGAGGCCTCGGAGGCGGTTCCAGCCTCGGATACCTTCTCTTGAAGAGGAGACGCGGAGGAGACGAGACCGGAAAACTAGAGAAGGCTAGACTGTTCAAGTCAAGTGGACCGGTGCAGACGCCTGGAAGCCTCACTTCTCAAGGGAAGATAATGCCGACCGGACCCCCTCCAGGCCAGGTTTCCCGGCACACTGCTTATGCTGTTCCGCCGTTGCCCAAGAACACACCGTCTGCAGGGAGTGGGTCACGAGGCGCCATTCCGTCCTCGATCGGTGCATCCTCCAGGACGGCTGCTCCCTCGATTTCTACGTCTCAGACTCTTGACCGGATTACTCAGCCTTCGACCTCGATCTTGAACTCGACGCTGAGGGACCAGTACAGGCCCGAGCAAACTCCAAGGCCCTCGCCCTCTATTCCTCAGCCCTCAGTGCCTTTTCGAGGCGAGAGTGGTGCTCAGATGAACAGGATTCCGAGTGAGCCGTCGCGAATGAGTTTCCCATCCCAATGGAAGCCTGAACCCGAACAATCCAGCGAGCGGCGTCCGGACTCTGGAACAGTCTTCCCCAGGCCGAACCCTGTCGAACAGAAGCCCGGGTCTGACTCTCCAGGTTTCGGTGGTCCTGTTGGTCAGGTTCCAAGGCCTCCACAGGCATCTCAGACCCCGTTTCCAGTTTCGAAGTGGGTTTCTCCTGATCAACGAAGTGGCCAGTGGACGGATCCTGTTCCGAAGCCAGGGCTTGCGGCCCCTCAGAAGTGGGCTCCTCCACCGGGTCAGGGTGTCGCGCCTCGCCCTCCTCCTCAAGGAGGCCCACCTCGACCTGGTCCCGCTCCCGGACCTCCGGGGCAGCGGCCTTCGTTTCCGCCTGGGCAGGGTCCTCGACCACTTGGTTATCCTCCGGCTAGACCGGGGCAGCCTGGTCCAGTCGGGGTCGCTCCGCCTTTCAGGTCGGATCAGCCTCGTCCTCCCGGGCCGCCTCCGCAAGGTCGACCAGTACAGGCTCCCGGTGGCCCATTGCCTCAGCCTTGGAGTCCGCCTAGGCCGGCTGAGAAAGCAGATCTGGGAGGCGTGGCGCAGGACAAGGATGTCTTCGGATCTCCGCCTCGCCCACCTCAAGCACGGGGTTCGGAAGAGCCGCGGCCTACGGACAACAAGGCGGGTGAGCAGGGCTCTGCTGGTGGGGAGATGGATTGGGATACTGCGCTGGATACAATACTGAAGACGTTGAAGAAGGATCGGGGAGTCGGAGAGAGGACATAGAGACCTTGAGGAGTATCAGCGGGTTACAGCAAGGATTAGGCTGTTCGGTCACACGGGTATCTCAGTCGTCTCGGGCATGGGATGTGTCTAGATGAGAAGATTACTCATCAAGCTCGTTGCAATCGAGACAATGCTGGTTGGCTGGCTCTCGTACTGGATCTTCCTCGTCTACGCAAACAATCCATCAGTGAGCGCGGGACTCGGGGATCAATTGACAAAATTTCCGCAGCTCGCTTTTACCACTGTCGATATTGCGGTTCTCGTCATTATTGCTGCGTTCGCGATCACCTTGGCCTTCAAGTTTCACCGTGGACTTCGGCCGGGTATCCGGTTGGAGAGAGCTTTGCAGATGCTGGAGAACCTGATGAAACGAAACCTGGTTCTCGAAGCACAGGTCGCAGAGCTCAGAGTCGACAAGATCCCCTCTCTCAGAGCAGCCTCCGCGTCGAGCGTATCGGTTCCAGGTCTTCCATCGCCCAGCTTCGCCGCTGCGATGAGTTCACCGCCTGGAGAACCAAATCCTGGCTCATGGGAGAAAGCGTTCAGGACTCCTCTAGAGGCAGGTCCGCCAACGCCGAAGATCAGGGGAAGGAATATCTTTGAAGCTCCTTTTCAAGGCGAAACAGGGATTCCGCCACCGAGAATCGAGGCGAAGCCTCCGATGCCTCCTTCACCGAGTCCACCTCTGGTCATCTCCGAAAGACCATCGATCTCAAGTCCGGATGCTGACTCCAAGTTCTCGGAGAAACCAATGGTAGTCGCTTCCTCTTCTGGCTGGGAAGACAGTCCAAAGTACGTTGGAGAGTCTACTGGTGTTCTGAATCCTACGGGTCTGAGGAAGACTGCCCGTATCGTTCCGGATCAAGGATTGAAGCAGCCCTACATTCCAGTTCCAGTCCCGAGGGCGCCGCCTCCAAGCGTGATCGTTGGCCCTATGGGCCAGAAGCCAGCGTCGCCGGGACGGCAGACACCTCGTCCTATTGTCCGTCCAACCTTTCCGAGCAAGCCACCGATCAAGGAACAGGCTTTAGGTGTCTCGGACCAGAAGCAGGCGACTGCGCCTATAATCATCGACAAGCCTGAGGTTCCGGCGGTGAACCTGAAATCCTCGGATACGACTACGCCGCTCGTCTCACCGATCGATGAGACGAAAGAGAAACCGGTTGACAAGCCGGCTGAGGGCTACAAGAAAAAGTCGCCCCGCGAAGAAGACTAACCGACTTTCGAGTCGGTCCGAGGGACTCGCTCATACGGCGCGAGGGTCGGTCGCTAAGACCCCTATTTTCTAGAAACGATTTCCTGTCTGGCTATAATTACAGGCGCTCCCCCAGGGCACAGTCCTGGCTGGGATGACCATGGAAAGTGGACGACAATTCCGAACGATTTCGGGAGAGTCCCCGGAGGCTTTCCAGATTCGAGATCAGGGAATCATCTCGATGACCTTGAGCCCTCACATCTGAAGCCACCGTCGTATGGTCGGACTCGTCCAATCAGGACGAAATCCTGGACTCCTTCTTCTCGTCTGTTGTAATCGAATGTATTGGGCTGTGTACTGACCGTTTATCGGTAGGGAGCTCAAGATTCAAACTAGGCGAACTTGGTAGCCAAAACGGTTTTCCCTGTCCTGCTTCTATTCACAGCCGCTCTGATGTCTCTACCTAACTTTGTTCATGCTTCCCCTTCAATAGGATTGGACGGAGTAGGAAAGCCATCATGGATGTGCTGTGGCTCGCAACCAAACTCAGAACTACTTTCTACAAACAACGGCAATGATGTGATAATTTTGATCATCGAGTGCGGCTACACAGGATGCAACGGAAACGTGTCTTCCATCAACGACAGCAGCGGCCTAAGCTACACCCAACGCACATCATACTCTCCCGCTTCCAAGCTATGGGAATACTATGCCATCGCCCCCACGCCTCTACAGTCAGACAGTATCTCAGTACAGTTTTCCGGACAAAATGCGCCGGGATCGATGTTGGTCTTTGCCGTCAAAGGAATCAACACGGCAACCATATTCGACCCTAACCCGTCACTACCCGCGTCCACACCATGCAGATCCGCTGATGGCTATTTCGGCCAAAACGACTGCACCATTTCAGCAGGAACATCTAGCTAGGACTTTGTCATCGCAAGCACCGCGATAAATGACAGAGGACCATGCACCCCATCGACAGGCTTCAGCGAGGTAACTCCAGCCGGAGGTTCTCTAGACGTTGACTACAGGATAGTTGACGCATCGCAGAGCGGAACCTCGTTCACTTGCGCTGGTACTGACCCCACAGCGATCGTACTAGACGCGATGGTCTCCTCAGCCCACCAGCCCCACACACCTATCCTCATAGAAGGTAACGGAGGGTTCACCGCGAATAACGGTGTCACCGGAGGCAACGGCACCAGCTCGGACCCCTACATCATCCAGGGATGGGACATCGACGGTAGTAACCGGAATGGGATTGAGATCCGCAATACGGACGCGTACTTTGTAATAAGCAACCTCTACATTCACTCCCAAGCAAACCCAACAACCTACACCGGGGTAATCCTCTACAACGTGACGAACGGCGACCTTCAGGAGACCAGAATTGTAGGATTCTTCGTAGGAGTCACAGTCCAAAGTGGCAGCTCTCTCCAGGTAGAAAGAACAAGCATCGAATGGAACAACCAGGCAATCCTGCTTAGAGGCCCGACGAACGCCGAGATAATCAATAACGACATATCTAACAACGGTGCCGGAGTCAACGCGGGATACATCATCGACACGGACATTTCAAACAACACACTCCGCAACGACGGAATCCTCGTCTACCGCTCGCTCAACTTCGTCATAACCGGCAACACGATCCAGGGAAACAGCCAAGATGCAATCTCAGCAGACCAATCGAACAGTTTCCTCGTCGCCGGAAACAGACTGTCAGGCGATAATGGGAGAGGTATCGTGATTACGAACTCGTTTCTAGCAACCGTGACAGACAATAATATCATGGCCGCGACATGGGGAAAAGGCCTTGCTGGAATAGATGTCTCCAGCTATCCCCTCGGGAGCACCCAGAACGTCGAGATCTCAAACAACTACATTTATGGAGACTCCGTAGGGATATCATTGAGCAGAGTCTTTGAGTCGACAGTCTCGAATAACACTCTCTTAGACAGAAACGGTGCTCTAGTGGCGGGCTCGGCCAACATTACCCTCCTAACAAACACCTTCGAGTACGATCCTCAGGGATTGATATTGAACTCGACTCAAAACATGCTTATCTACCATAACAATTTCTTCGGGTACTCCCAACTAGCACTTGACCTCCAAGGTTCCAACAATTTCTGGGACAACGGCTATCCCGACGGAGGAAACTTCTGGTCGGATTTCAAGGGCGTCGACAATTGTAGTGGGCCCAGCCAGGACATGTGCACAGGACCCGATGGCATAGGCGACACTCCCTACACGTTCAGCAACAACCAGGACAGTTATCCCCTAATGCATCCCTATTGAGCAAAAGTCGATGAGACCGGCCCAATTGAGCCGCCGCATTAGGAATGAAATCGATTTATGAGTTCCGTCAAGCCTGGCAAGATTTGTTCTCGCATTGCAGATTCGCCCCGATTGTGACTTTATGTCCATCCGCTGGCATGGTGCCCAGTTTATCGAATCATAATGCGAAAGGGCTGAAGAGTCGCCGGGAAGCGATGTCGAGTGCAGGCGGACGATCGACTCAGATATAGAAAGATAGACGAAAAGCATACATGCTTAAATCATCAGCAGCATAACCGTTCCCTAGCAAGCTACTTGGATTACATCAGGTATCCTTGGATACATAGAGCACCGCCAAGCTTGTCTCTCGTATGGGCTAGTCCAAAGCGCCCGACTATTATTCGGACTACACTACTTATCTGCCTCATAGCCTTCTCCACCTCAGTTGCCGAGAGTTCGAGGGCCGCCGCCGTCACGGCTGCGTCCACGCAGAGTCCGCATTCACCCATACTGGTCACGGGGAATGCGGATTTCACGGCCACAAACGGAGTAACAGGTGGGACCGGCACGGAAAAGGATCCGTATATCATTTCAGGCTGGTCTATTAACGGCTGGAATTATCCGAACACTTGGAATCCTCCAAACGCCTCGATAGCAATAAGAAACACGACTTCCTACTTCGTCATCCGGAATGTCCAGGTGATTGGAGCAGGCCGTGGGCCTGGAATCAGTCTGAGCTATGTTGCGAATAGTGTCATAGAAAGCTCCTCGGTCAGCGCTTACCATTCGAGCCCCATCTCAATCGGTTCGTCGCAAAATATCATGCTGAGGTCAAACAGCGTAGATGGCGGCGGCGCCTGCGTTCAACCTGACGGTTGCATCACCGCTGATGGCATCTCCATCGCCTCGGTCACAGGTCTCATCCTCTTCAACAATACCGTTACCGGGGCGCTAGGACAAGCGGCTCGCATCTCCAGCTCCTCCAACCTGACAGTTACGAAAAACTATCTCTATCCCGGTGGGACCTACTATAACGCGGGCTATGGCGGCTTATACATGTACGGATGCCACCACGCCCTAGTCTACGCTAACCAGCTCGGTGGCGACGCTCCTTTCACTCTCAAATATTCCTCCGACACCACGATTTTGAGTAATGATATGGCAACCTTCCGGAACTCTGGGGACATGCCAGTCAGCATCGGCTTTTCGACAGGCGTTCAAGTCACTGGCAACACTGTTAGGGGAGGAATGGGAGATAATCTAGACCTGGACCGAGTGTCGAATTCGACTGTCTCTGGTAACGATGTGGCCATTGACGGTTCTTCGCAGTATGGATATAGCGACGGGATCGGGGTATTCTCTTCCCGCAATGTTGAGGTCTCCCGGAATAATATTCGAGCCGTTTCGTGCACTCTCACAATCGGCATCGACGTTGGAGTCAGTTTTGTTGCCGCGCCCACTAACATTCAGATTTTCGAGAATAACGTAACATCGTACACTTCTTGTTCAGTCACAGGGATTAGCCTCCAATCCGCAATCGGGGCCCTAGTCTACCACAACAACATAGTCGGCAACACGATTCAGGCCCAGGACGACAAGCCTGGCGCGAACTCATGGGACAACGGATATCCCAGTGGTGGGAACTACTGGTCCGACTATAAGGGCGTAGACAATTGCAGTGGACCTCAACAGAATATCTGTCCGACCCGAGATGGGATAGGCGACACAGCCTACGCGTTCAACACCGGTCAGGATCACTTTCCCCTAATGAAGGCGTTCACTCTGCAGCGAACTTCCGTCTTGGCCGCTGTTATTCGTGGATTAAACGATGGATTGTACTGGAACAGGCTCTCCTCGGGTATCTGGACGGGGTGGCAGTCCCTTTCCGGCGCCACACCCTCACCTCCAGCCGTCTGTTCGTCCGGAACAAGCACGACTCTTGTTGTCCGTGGAATGGACGATGGCATCTATCTTAAGACATCCACAAACGGCACGTGGTCAAGTTCTTGGAATAGTCCCGGCGGTGCCACCCCGGACCAGCCTGCGTGTGCAGTCCTCAATGGCACACTGTATCTCGTAGTGAGAGGGTTAGACAATGTCACCTATGCAAACTCTATGTCCTCGGTAACCATGACCTGGTCAGGATGGGTAAGTCTCAACGGACAGACGCCCTCATCGCCTATTCTAGTAGTAACTCCTTCAGCGAACAGGCTTGACCTTGTGGTGAGAGGACTCGCTAACGGCATTTATCACAAGGCCTTTGTCAATGGCGCGTGGGCAACAGCCTGGGATACGCCAGGTGGGGCCACGCCAGACATTCCAGCAGCAGTAGCCGATGAAAGAGCGATCGACATTGCTGTGAGGGGAATGGACAATGGTTTATGGTACAATTCCTACAACTTCACTAGTGGCTCTTGGTCAAACTGGTTCTCTATCGGTGGGGCCACTCCGACCGCTCCCTCCCTGGCACTCGACTCCTCGGGAACGCTTCATTTGCTAGTAACTGGACTTGCCAATGGAATTTGGCATATCTCCAGAACATCGGCGGGAGTCTGGAGTCCGACATGGGACAGCCCGGGAGGAACCACCCCTGACAGACCGGGCCTCGTCCAGTTCGGGTCAGGCGTCGCGGTCTTGGTCCGTGGCACGAACAACTCTCTGTTTTCAGACATTTTCAGCCAATCCGCCTGGTCCGGATGGACAGATCTTGGGGAAACCTCAAGTTCGCCCCCAGCAATCTCCTCGCTCTAAACCCCCGGAGAGGCGTGCGAACACCAGAGATTGCTAAGACTTTACCATCGCTCGGTCCCGCGGGCTTTTCTGTTGTCTTAGTCATCAAACATTTTTCTCAAGATCTTTGAAATAGGATCTGGGTCCTAAGAGCCAAGATCTTCCAAGGCTGAAAGCTCAAAACCTACGTTCGCCTGGTAGTGGACCAAAGAGGGGAAGGGCAACCAATGGGGTCGCAGCTGCAAGGGGGTAGGCGCAGAATTGCCGTTCTTCCCCTATCCAACATGAGTCAGGACGCTCGGGACGAGATCTTCGCTGACGGCATGACTGAAGAACTGATCTCAGCGCTCTCAAAAATCGCTGATCTAAGAGTAATAGCGCGAGCCTCGGTTATGAGGTACAAGGACTCCAAGAAACCCCTCGGGGAGATCAGCAAGGAACTAAATGTCTCCGCCGTCCTCGAAGGAAGCGTACGAAAGGCTGGAAATAAGATCAGAATCACAATCCAGCTAGCAGACTCGGAAACGGAAGAACAACTATGGTCCGAAAAATACGATCGAGATCTAGAGGACATTTTTGCGGTTCAAAGCGAAATCGCCCAGAAAGTGGCTGACGCGCTAGAGGTCGAGATCAAGAAAGGTGAGAAGGAAAACCTCGCCAAAAAAGCAACAGAAAGCAAAGAAGCATACACTCTCTATCTCGAAGGCCGCTACTTCCTAAACATCAGAACAGAGGAAAGCCTGAAAAAAGCGATCGAGCGATTCGAGAAAGCACTAGAGAAGGATCCTCAATACGCTCTAGCCTACACGGGAATAGCCGACTCCTACGCCGTTCTTGCGCTCCTTGAGTTCTTGCCGCCGAAAGAGGCCTTCCCAAAGGCGAGAATTGCTGCCGAGAAAGCGCTCGAAATCGACAACCGACTCGCCGAGGCACACACATCCCTCGGACTCTTGAGGTTCCAGTATGACTGGGACTGGGACGGCGCCGAGAAGGGATTCAAACGAGCGATCGAGCTCAACCCCAACTACGCACCCGCCCACCAGTATTACGCCGATTTTCTGAAATCTCAAGGACGCTTCGACGAAGCACTATCAGAAATGAGCTACGCCGGTGCTCTAGATCCTCTATCACTCTCGATAAACACGGGAATCGGACATGTTCTATACCTCAGCCGACAATACGACCGCGCCATTGAACAGTATCGAAACACCATCAAGATTGACCCCAATTTTGTCCAAGCACGCCTTTGGTTCGGTCGACCGTACCTCCAAAAGAGAATGTACAACGAAGCCATAGCAGAACTGGCCAACGCCGTTAGATTGTCGGGAGAAAGCACGATCTCTCTTGCCATGCTTGGCCATGCAAACGGCGCTGCCGGGAAGAGAGATGAAGCAGGGAAAATTCTTGAGAAGCTGACGGAAAGGTCGAAACATCAGTATGTCCCTTCCTACTGGATTGCCATGATCCACGTCGGCCTCGGAGACAAAGACCAAGTGTTCACTTGGCTAGAGAGAGCCTTCCAAGAACGCTCAAGCTGGCTAGCATGGGCTAAAGTTGAACCAAGATTCGACTCCATCCGCACGGACCCGAGGTTCAACTCGCTGCTGGTGAAGACGCGACTCGCTTCAAAGAAGGATCCTGGACTGGGTATCCGTGGATGGATCAAGGGACCTAACAAATAATCGGTTTCGCTTTAAATCTCCCAAACGTTCACGGGTCGATCCGGATCGCTCTGGATATAGTTAGAATGCCGCAAAGCTTTATACTAGGAAACCCTTCAGCTCACAGTGATCACGATAACAACATTTCTCAGAATTATCAGTTGCCATCCCAGTTTTGATTTTGCAACTCGGTTGGCTTACCTCAAGAAAATAATCCAGCAAAGCTTCAACGTCTACAGGTTGAGTTGACTGGCCAGGCGACGTGGAGAGGAGAAACAAGTTCTCAAGAAATAGTAACGCGAGAGTCCGCCTAGCAATCGTACTCCTGACAGTAGCGCTGGGTGTGGCCGCTCTCTCGCAAATAGGCAACCAGTCTACTGCAAGCGTAGATAATTCCGTCCACCCTGTCGTCATCCCCCAAGCACCACCTCCAGGGTCACTCTTTGACAACATTGTCATAATCGTAATGGAAGATCATGGCATAAACCAGATCTGCGCCCAAAGCCCACCGCTATGTTCGAGCGCCAATGGTGCACCCTTCCTTGCGGGACTTGCCAACAACTATTCGATAGGGTCCCAGTACGTGGGAGTGTCCCACTTTAGCCAGGCCGATTATATTGCTTTGCTTGGAGGAGACATCTACGGTTGTATAGCTTTTCCATGCGCACGATCAGCTCACGTGAATCTTGTCGACCGGCTCGAAGCGAAGGGCCTGACTTGGAAGGGTTACATGGAAAATCAAGCGCTCTCAAGCGGTTGCGACATAAACCCCAACCCAAACTCCAACCCTCTCTATACTCCAGAGCACAATCCGTTCGTCTTCTTCACAAACATTCTGAATAACGCTACGCGGTGCAGCCACATTGTTCAGGCGAATCCAACCAATTGCGTTGTTACAGACTGCCCCCTCATCACCGATCTGAATTCCCTGTCAGCGCCTAACTTCATGTGGCTCACACCCAACGACTGCAACAACATGCACGGCTCCACGGGCAACTGTTCCACATCAATCCCTTCGGGAGATAACTATCTCAGCAGCCTTGTTCCAAACATCCTGGGCAGCACTACTTTCAAGAACAAGAGAGCGGCATTGTCCGTTGTCTTCGACGAGGGCGAGGGCTTCTGCCCGCGTAACATCCCTTCTTCTAAGGACTGCGTATACGCCGTATGGGCAGGGTCAGGAGTAAAAACCAGCTTTGGCTCTA
>VBBS01000025.1 GCA_005888745.1 Candidatus Bathyarchaeota archaeon
GAATATGATGCAGTAGCAGTGGTGGAGATGCCCAGCGATGAGGCCTACAACCGGTTCACCCTCACAACCGCAACCCTCGGAAACATCCGCACCAAGACTCTGAAAGCCTGGACCCTAGAAGAGTTCCAGAAGATAACAGACCAGCTCTAGCACTGACAACCACGACACCCCGAATCCGACCCGTCCTCGTTTTTCTTCGTTTTACCGTACTAACAGTTAGACGATGGTGTTGCCTTTTAGCTCTAGATATATTCCTCTCTGCACCTCGACCTGCGCCCAGGTGTACGACTCGATGTACGTTTGAACGTTTGATATGGAGTGATCGAAGAGTTCCGTTCTTTCAGTGGTCGCAGTGAAACAATTCCTTGTCGTTTGCCCCGCAGCGGGTTGAGGAGCATCTATCCCACAGTTGCTATAGGCTCCATGGCTGAGAAGCTCAACAAGCATCGAATTCGCTTGAGTCGGGGTAATGCTTACGGATTGGGAATTAGAGGAGGCATTCTCTGCGATAGTGTTCCAGGCGCCGACATCGGCGACATCCCGATACCGACCGATTGTCATTGTGATTATGATAGAGGTCACACATGGCGGCTGGCAGCCCGACCAGTCAGGGCTTGCGGTTATGTTTGTGGAAGTTGTGGTTGATGAGGCTCTGCCGGTCCAGACCTGCTCCCAGAAATTCGCGGCCACTCCCGGGGAAGCACTGGCTATTCTCGTGTAAACGACGGACTGGGTGTCTCTTACGTAGGAAATGTCTGGAAGATTTCCCCCACTTCCCTGAGAATAAGCGATCTGAACAATGATGAAGTCATCCGCGTTGGTCCCTATCACTCCCACGTAGGACGTGTTGCTCGACACAGTGGCTTCCGCTATGTCGGAAACAGCGTAGAAACTGGGAGTCATCGTCCTAAGGGATGGCGTTTTGACAGATGGGCTCGTACCAGCATCACTGGTACCACCTGTACCGGTGCTACCCGGGTTCGTATGATGTTGAGAACCCAAATTGACAGCGCTGAAACCTACAACCGTTGTCAACATGATACCTACGAGAATCATGACCAAAATGATCCTGTAGAAATGAAAGGGCGTAGGTTTTCCCGGTTTTTTCGAAATGATCCCCCCTCTTGAGGACAAATGTTCTCCTGGAATCTTGATTTGCTCAATCTCTTCTTCGAGATCATAGCTCGCAAACCCTATCCTGCTACCTTGGGGCTGAGTCCTTCGTATTGCAAGAGAGTATGCGAACAATACCGCTCCCTGCAGTGAAAGCAGCGTCGCGATACTAGTCAGGAGTAATATCGAAGCGGCCCCGATGCTTATCCAGACCCATAGGGTGGCTGCAACGCCAGTTGAGATGAAGCCGGCAACGATGTGAGTCCTACTCCTCTTATCGCCTCTCCCTGAAAAGATTGCTTGCACTCCGTTCTGGGCTCGCCTTCTTTTTCTTATTGAAACCCTGGGCAAAGACGATCTCTTCTGCTCACGACACAGGATTGAGTCCTCGGAATGGTGCGAGCCTTGGCGACATCTGTGTATATTCTCCCTATTCCCTTGTTATCTTGGCAGAGATCGTAGTCATGATCAACCTCCAATATGTTTCGCCATCATGTTGTAAGAGAATCTGCAGAAAACTTACAAGGAAGATATTCGCGACTCGCAAGAATTGGCATGAAATTGCTTGAAATCACTATCCTTTGACAGAAGTGTTTCACAGGATTATATTCGCTGTCGCCCCCTGATCCCCGGTTCCTTATTAGTAACCTACTTCCAGAAGCATCTAGTACAACGAGCCGCCTAGAAGGAATGGGCTGGAACCACCTAAACCTTCTTTCCTTGTCCTCCTATCTGGAACACAGCCTTTGTCCGTAAATCGCCAGACTTTATAGTTCCAGACAAAATACAGGTCTGCAACT
>VBBS01000012.1 GCA_005888745.1 Candidatus Bathyarchaeota archaeon
TTATGGTCTCTGGTATGACAAACTGGACGAAGTTTCGGGCTCTTGGAGCGGCTGGCAATCGCTGGGCGGCACTCTCGAATCGCCCCCCGCTCTTGCGGCTTCTCCCAGCCTCAACAGGCTCGATGTTGTAGTGAAGGGGGCAGCGGGGGCTATCTCGCATAAAGCCTTGATCAACGGGGTTTGGTCGCAGTGGGACCCCCTTGCGGGGGGCACTACTTCCGATACCCCGGTCGTGTCGAGTGATGGACTAACCCTTCACCTAGTCGTGAGAGGTTCGACTAATGATGTCGTGTACAACGCGCTGAACTTTACAACCAGCCTATGGTCCGGCTGGTTTCCATTGAGTGGAACAACAGGTGTGACGCCTAGCCTTGCAGCGGACTCGTCCGGGACCGTTCATCTTTTTGTTGTGGGAGCAGACGGTCAAATTTACGACAAGTCTTTATCCAGAGGGGGAGTATGGTCGGCGAGCTGGGATAGTCCCGGAGGCACAACAATCAACCCAGTAGCAGTGACCACGCAAGGGACAAACGTTGCCATCATGGTGAGCGGCACAAACGGTCAGATCTTGTACAACACACTTACAGGCACGGCCTGGCAGGGGTGGACTAGTCTGGGAGGATCAACCTCCGAACCGCCCGCGTTGTCCGCCATTTCATGATCATTATGCAATCGGGTAGGGTTTGCCACTAGTCGTTGCGGCTTGTGCGATAATCGCATCGGCATAATGATACAGTAATACTGGGATTCACTGTTGACGCTGTACAGGCAGAAACGCTAGGAACCATTTCTAGAGAAAATTACGTCGAAACTATCTTTGAACTGGCTACTTCTTCTTGACTACTTGGACCGTAATCGTGATCGTGGTAGAAAGGCCTCCGCTAGAGCCTGTTACTTTAACAGTGTAACTGCCAACGGGAGTCGCACCCTTCGTGGTCACCGTCAAGAGAATGGTGGCCGGTGCACCCGGCGCAACTGTTGCAGTGGTGGAGCTGAGGGTCAGGAACGGCCCCTTGTTGCTTGCCGGCGAAATGCTGGCGTTGAGCGTGATTGTGCCGGTGAACCCGTTAGTGCTGTTGATGGTGATGGTGGTTGTGTTGGAGCTACCCTGTTTGACGATTAGGTTCGAGGGATTGGCGGAAATTGTGAAATCGGGCGACTCGTTGGCCGCGCACTGGACGCTTGTTAGGGCGGCCGTATCTGTGACGGTTGCGTTCGACACAAAGACCGACACAAATGGAATCCCGACAGCCAGCGTGCGCCCAGTATCTGTCGCGTTTGTATTTGTTGCTGTGAAATTTGCTGAACCTACAAGGTTGCAACCCGGGCTGATATCTCCATTGGCGTCCAGCTTTGCGACCGAAACGCCCCCAGGAGAGGGTGGTGAGCCGTAGGCTATTGAGGCATAAGGTGAGCCAGCTGCCACAACGCCGCCATCAGAAGTCTTCTGAACTGAAGCAATGGCTGATGAGGGTCCACCCTTCTGCCAGAGAATATTCCCGGCTGGGTCCAGCTTGTAGATCCAAGCTCCCCCAGGAGAGTTGGTTGGACCGACTAAGACAAAACCACCGTCGGTTGTCTGATCGACCAAATTGGCGTACTCGCTAGTGCCAGTTCCACCATACGTCTTCTGCCAGACCATACCCCCTGTAGAATTCAGTTTGAAGACCCAGTCGTGGAACTTGCAATCTATAAGCGTGGGTATACAGGTACTGGGCTGGTTACCCCAGGTATTGCTCCCGCCCGCGACAATGAATCCACCGTCAAGCGTCTGCTGTGCTGAATAGACCTCACCATCAAAGTATACTCTAAAGATCTTCTGCCAGACCAGATTTCCCAAAGAGTCAATCTTGAAAATTAACGGATCCCAGGAAGAGACGGTCTCTGGCGGCTCGTGATGTGCTTTTCCAGCGACCACGAATCCGCCGTCTGAGGTCTGCGCTATGGAGTAGCCGTAATTCCATCCAGTGGAGTAAACTTGCTGCCAGATTATGTTCCCCACCGTGTCAAGCCTGACAACCCAAGCGGTGGGCCCTACTTGGCAACCGCACGACAACAGAAAGAATGTGCCCCAGCCCTCTACCGCGGACCCACCGTCGGAAGTATGTGTGATAGAAGTGAATGCATCGTTTCCGGCGCTAAAGGTCTTCTGCCAGACAATGTTCCCGGTCGAGTCCAGCTTGAAGACCCAGGGCGCTTTCTGACTTACGGTGGAGTTCATGAATGAACCTGCTACTATGTATCCTCCATCTGTTGTCTGATCTACCGAGCTTGCACCGTCGGGTCCAACTCCTCCGTAGGTCTTTTGCCATACAACATTTCCCAGAGAGTCTAGTTTGAGGATCCAGGCGTGCGGGTTTCCGGACGCGCCTGACGAGTTAGTAGTGCCCGCTACTATGTAGCCGCCGTCCGCTGTCTGCTGCACCGAATTGGCTGTCTCTGCCGCACCAGTTGCGTGGTATGTCTTGGCCCATACGGGGATAGGGTTCGTAGCTTGAGCTGTGACAGCGACAGCCTGGATGGAGAATAGAATGAGCACTATTAGTCCGAAACTTGACAGCAGTCCGAACGTTCTCATTCTCCAGCCTCTGATGCCATACCTCTCTCTGTGCCTCATTCGACACCCAGATCATCTGTCGACAAGCTCTGGAACAGAGCGACTTCCGCGAAACGGAATAGTTGGTTTCGATGTTTGAGAATTTAAAACTGCTGGTCTCTAGTTGTACAGTAAATCTCGATCGAAAGAGTTTCCGGAAAAACCCGCTGAGGGCTTCCCGCGCCCTTCAACGCCCCTGGAACCAAGTCCAGAAAGATACTGGTACGAGGTGGTAGCTATTGCTGTTGGGCTCCGAATCCAACAATGCAAAATTCAAGGATTCATATTTTCTTGTGAGTGTACAGTCTGCGTGCGCTAACCAGATTCGCTCTGCGACGAGGGAATTCTTAAACTGTTGAGCTGTAGAAGCAAGTCCAGGGAAGAGCTGGTTTCAGAGTGTTAAGGAAGGCCGTGATTCCCGCAGCCGGGATGGGAACTAGGCTCTTGTCGGTCACGAAGGAGCAGCCGAAGGAGATGCTGCCGATCTTCGCGAGAGGTATGAAAGGTGATTTGTGTCTGAAGCCTATTGTTCAGTTGATCTTTGAGCAGTTGTACTCTGTCGGGTTCCGTGACTTCTGTTTCATCGTTGGGCGGGGGAAGAGGGCGATCGAGGATCATTTCACGCCGGACCCCTCATTTATTTCGAAGCTTGACAGTAAGGGTCTTGAGAGTGCGACGGAGGACTTGCAAGCCTTCTACAATATGATTGAGAATTCGACTTTGGTCTGGATTAACCAGCCTGAGCCTCGAGGTTTCGGGGACGCGGTGTTGAAAGCGAAGGGCTTCGCGGGGAACGATCGTTTTCTGGTGCACGCAGGCGACAGCTGCTTCATATCGAAAAATGCTGAACACCTTCGCAGGCTTGTACGCATGAGCGAGGAGAATGAGGCGCAAACGTTGTTCTTGTCCAAAGAAGTTCAGGATCCGAAAAGGTTTGGGATCGTTGAAGGTGAGACCATGGCCAACGAGTTGTTTAAGGTGAAGCGTCTGGTCGAAAAACCTGCCCAGCCTGCATCAAGACTAGCGATTATGCCGGTCTACGTGTTCGACCCGATAATATTCAAGGCGTTAGAGTCGACTAAGACCGGGTTCGCAGGCGAGCTTCAGCTCACCGACGGTATCCAGAAGATTGTAGACTGGAACCTCAACGTGTACACAACCCAAGTTGATCCCAAGGAAACATGGCTAGACATAGGCTCGCCAGATCTCTACTGGGAGGCCCAGAGCTTGTCTTACAAACTCTCTAGAGGGCCCACGTCATAGAGCAAGAGGTTCTGGTGATCTCGCGCTAGCATTGATGGATCAGATTATCAGAGAGGACCTTGATGCTATCAGAGGATCGATAGATCCTCGCGCGTTCCAGGGCAAGAGTGTCATGGTGTCCGGGGGGTCGGGATTCTTGGGCAGCTGGATCTGCGATACCCTCATCGGGTTGGATTCGAGAATCATCTGCGTTGATAATCTCTCTACGGGAGTCTTCGAGAACATTGATCACCTGAAGGGGGTGAAGGGTTTCGAATTCGAAAAGGCCGACGTTTGTACGTATTCTAGGAGTCCAAAGGTTGACATGGTTTTCCACCTTGCAAGCAGACCGGCGCCTGAGGATTACCAGAAGCATCCTGTGGAGACAGCCCTGGCTAATGCGACGGGAGCGGATAGAATGCTGGACTTGGCTAGGAAGAATGATGCTCGTGTCTTCTACGCATCATCAAGCGAGGCATATGGCGACCCTGAAGTGTTTCCAACCCCCGAGTCCTATGAGGGAAAAGTGAATCCTCTTGGACCAAGATCGAGCTACGAAGAGGGAAAGCGGTTTGGGGAGGCTTTGTGCAAAGCGTACCATGACGAGTACGGCCTTGATGTCAGGATCGCTCGACTCTTCAACAGCTACGGACCTAGGCTAAGAGCTGAGGGTCTCTACGGGAGGGCCATCTCGCGGTTCATCCTCCAGGCTCTGCGAGGAGATGACATCACAGTTTTCGGAGATGGCTCTCAGACCAGGTCGTTCTGCTATGTGACCGACACGGTTTCTGGCTCGCTTCTATTCATGAGCTTGGACCGATCGTCGGACTTGGTTCTGAACATCGGCGCGAAGGAGGAGTGCAAGATCCTCGATCTGGCTGAGTCGATAAAGAGACTCGCGTTCTCCGAATCTTCCATCGACTTTCTTCCTGTACCTGCCGGGGATCATATGAGGCGTCTCCCGGACACTGGGAGAACAGAGAAACTGCTTCGATGGACCCCGTCAACCAGACTTGATGTCGGGCTAGAGCGAACTCTAAAATGGTTCAGCTCGAAAAAGACTTCCCTGCCCGGCCCCTTCTGAAGCTCTCAAGAGCGGCCGTGCCGGATCCAGAATCGTGACAGACGCTCGTTCAATAATGAAAGTAAACAGTCAAGAAACGAATGACTGGAAAGAATGGAGTCGCCATCGCAAGCTTGAGAGTCTCTCTACCCGTCGGGGATTGTTGGTGGAATGCTCGAATATCGGCCTCAAGCCGTGCTTCCTTGATTAGGTTAAGGGGGTGAGAGACCGGGAGCTATGATCGCGGCTCCGTTCATGCTCGTCCATCCCGACCATGTGGCTCCTGAAAGGATGTTGTACCACAGTCGGCTGTCGAAACCCCTCGCTACCATGTGCACAGTTGAGCCCAGCACTACTGCTGCCGGAGTTCCCGCCGTTTGACCGCCAGCGCTAGTCCATGCTACGTCCCAAGCGCCCCCAGAAGGCTTCGCTTTCGAATAGACCGCGCGATCTTGACCTTGTACGACAAGATGAAGGGCTCCTGTAGAATCGACGACAAGGGTTGGTGTGACCGGTGTAGAGCCGGCTAGGGAAGTGTAGGTGGACCAGACGCCTGCGAAGCTACGAGTCGCGTACCAGAGGTTGGCTTCTGTCCCAATCACGACTACGTGAAGCGTGGTTCCGTCGCTCACTATCGCAGGGGTGCCGATGGTCTTGTCGGGGACGGGTAGGCGGTTAGATGTGTCCCATGCCGCCGCCCAAGCTCCGGACGTGAAGGCCTTGTGATAGATCTGGTTGTCAACGCCTCTGACCACTAGGTCTAGTCTGCTCGCTGAAGATGTCGCGGCTAGGGCCGGGGCGGAAGAACTGAATCCCAGAAGGTCCGTCCATGAGGCAGCCCAAGTATGGGCTGACAGGTCGAAGGTTGTAAACCAGATCTCATTGGTGGCTCCTCTCACGACAATGTATAGGGCTGTACCTATGACCGCGCAGACAGGTTGGTCTATCGTGACACCGGTTGGATTCCTGTCCCAGGTGGCCGAGAATGTGCCACCGGAGAAAGTCTTGTGGTATATGCCATTGTCTGTTCCTCTGACAACGAGCTCGGTGCTACTCGGTCCTGACTGGCAGAGTGACGGCGGGGACGAACTTTGGCCGTTGAGAGGTTGCCAGTTGTTCCATGATCCTGTGAAGGGACTCCAGTAGAGATTGCCATCGGTTCCTGTGACCACTGATATCAGCGTTGGCGCGGCCGAACCGTACGAGCCGCCTGTCTCGTCGGCGGTGATGTCAAGCCCGCTTGTATCGAAGAGATGATTAGTCGTTCCTGTCGTAGATTCTGGATGTGCAAGGTCAGGACCTAAAACAACGTTCGTGGTTCCAGAAGCCATTACTTTGTAGGTTATAGTGAAGAGTAGAAGCGCGCCTCCCGTGAATCCGCTGGACGCGAATGCGTCATGAGCAACGCCAGGACCATCATTACCAGCACAAACAACGAACGCGCCTGAAGACACGCCGTTGATGCATTGGGCGTCTGTACCTCCAGGCATAAAGTTGGTGCCACCAGAATCAGAGTACGGCGCGTTACAAGCAGTAGTGTTGCAGAACAGTAATGTCCCATCCAGCAAAGTTGAAAGGCATATTCGTGACAGTCACGTTGAACGTGAGAAGAGAATTAACAGCCAATGAACCCCGACTGGCCGGCTGAATAGTTAGAGTAGAAACCTGTGCAGAAACCCTCGGGATGGACGGTGTAAGAACCACGGAGGACAACGACAACGCGATCAAAACTACTAGTGGAACCCGTAACTTACGACTGAACAAGCTCACCCAAACACCCTATCTACTGGGTTGAACTGGCAGACGACTTCGTATAAAAACTTAACACTTCTGAATCCAACTCTGGATTCCTCCGTAATGCCCGGGATAAAGAACTCCTTCTTCAGGATACTAAAGAATCATCGTCCTGTCAGGAGAAAGAGCATCTAGAAATCGCCCACCCCCTAGGGCCCCTCAGGCAGAAGTAGTCGCCCTGATATCTTGAGACGGGCAGGGTCAATTTCTCCCACAACGTATACGACTAGAGTCCCCGGCTACGCTGAACACGGTCATAAGGCATCTACGCCTGGGACTGTCTTACGCACAACCGAGAGTTGTTGGTGAGTATGCCAAGAGAACCACTTCCGTGCTCACCAGCACATGGCTTCCCCAATCGTCGTTGGGAACGTAAGGACTCCCACTGTTGGACGTGCACATCGTCCAGGAGAATGTTGAGTTTGTAATAAAACTCGGGCTAAACGTTTCGGCAGGTCCGAGGGGCACTCCCCAGACCTTGAAGAAATCCCCAAGAGTATAGGACCGCTGGACCTTAGAGACTATTCTGATGAGACACAAGTCGCCGGTCCCAGTAACATTTCCACAGAGAGAAGGCGTGGTCCACAACGGATAGTTCCCGTTAACACCATCGCTCAAATATTGAGTAGTGGCTATGTAGCCGCCAGGGATCCCGATCGCTTTGTCGGGAATCACGTATCTGGTATTGCTCTTCTGGTCGACTATGGCTACCATTAGGTAGGTATGGGTGTTAACCACATACGTCTCGCCACTGTACCAGCTGGCGTAGATCACGACCCCAACAATTACACCCAAGACGACAGGAGTCATGTACAGTGCGAACCGTGAGAAGGAACGACGTGAACGTTTGGCATCTCGAGTCAACAGAAACCCCCGACCAGATCGGCAAAGGGCAATGGATGATCGTTTCGCGAGCGAGAGACCTTGGGCGGATCGTCAAAGAATTCGCGCAAACTCAGAAACAATCGCCACGAATTTCTAAGCAGTAGGCGTGACTTTTCCGACTCTTCTGCCCCGTTTCGTGAGCCAGACAACGGCCGATACTACGACGATTACTGCAGCCGAGCCCGCAACCACCAGGAGAAGCATGATACTCGACAGGGAGAAACCGGGAGAGGTTAGTGTCAGCGGTCCAGCGTTCTCGACTGTCCCCGACTGGGGAATGATTATAGTCACATTGGCCGTCCCCGGACTATAGCCCGAAGTGTCCCAAGTCAGAGACACAGGCTTCTTTTCACCTGCGTTGAGCGTGACATTCTGCTCGGCCACGGTAATCGCTCCCCACCTAGCCCTTACTGTAATCGTCTGACTAGTCGAAGCGCTATTTGTCACATCTAGACTAATCCCAACCTTCTGGCCCACCGCCACGGAACTTGGAGAAAACGACACAGGCCCCAACACAGGAGCGATAACTGCTTCTCTCACGGTGAAAGCCTCGCATCCGCTAGTCGAAGCTAGATAGTTCGCATCGCCACTGTATGTTGCATTATAGCTATAGCTTCCAGTTGTTAATGCGCTCGTATTCGCAGAATTCGGGACAGTCCCAGAGCCGGTTAGCGTCACCGTCTCAGGTGACCCAGTGCCTGTGCAATCAGCAGCGCCATAGAATGTGTACCTTACAGTGCCTGAGGGGGTAAATCCGGTAACGCCGGTGACGGTTGCGGTGTCAAATGCGACTGCGCCGGTGGTCTCCGAGCCTGACCAGTGACCGTTTGTAGTTGCGTCAGAGACATCGGTAACTAGAGTCGGGGAAGCTTTGGATAAACCGAACGTCTCGCAGACACTGTCCACAGCAAGATAGTTGGTATCACCGCTATAGTGGGCCTTGTAACTGTAAGACCCAGCACCCAATGCAGAGGTCGAACTTGAGTGCGGTACAGCACCGTTTGCCATTGTAACAGCCTCAGGCGCGCCCGAACCAGTACAACCTCCGTTAGCATAGAAGCTGTATGTGACAGTGCCAGAAGGGGTAGGCCCTGAGCCGGAGACTGTGGCAGTATCATTGGCGGAGGTGCCGGTAACCTCAGAGCCGGACCAGGCAGCGTTCGTCGAAGCGTCCAAGACGATTGTTGAAATGGTTGGAGTAAGCTGGCCTATGGTGAAGGGCTCGCAGACACTTTTCGAAACATAGTTCGAGTCGCCGCTGTAGGTGGCGTCGAAACTGTAGGTGCCTTGAGCTAGCGGACCCTGCTCGTCTGAATTCGGAACGCCTCCGGTGGGGGTTAGCGAAACTGTCTGGGTAAATGCAGCAGGCGCGGTGCACCCGCCATTGTTGAAGAAGCCGTAGACCAAACTGCCACTCGGAACGAATCCAGTGATACCTGTAACGCTGGAGGTGTCGTTGACAATCGAGTTTACAAGAGCAGGTGAGGGGAGGGGAATGCCAGACTTCAATACCACAACACTTGCAACGGTGGGAACAGCCTTGGTCACAGAGAAAGGCTCGCATACGCTAGTCGAAGCTAGATAGTTCGCATCGCCACTGTATGTTACATTATAACTGTAGCTACCAGGGCTTAAGCCGCCAGTCGACACTGAGTTGGGAACGACGCCAGCACTGTTCAATGTAACAGTCTGAGATGTCCCTGTACCAGTACAGCCCCCATTAGTATAGAAAGTGTAGCTAACGGTACCCGACGGCGTAGCACCTAAACCAGAGACAGCGGCGGTATCGTGGAACGAGGCTCCGGTAACCTCAGAGCCTGAGGGCGGAGAGCCTGTTGCCTCATTGATTACTCGACTCGTTGTCGAAGAGGAACCCTTCGTGACAGTCACCGTTGTAGTTGCAGAACTTGGTTGGTGCGACGAATCACCATTGTAGGTCGCGTTCAAAGTGTGAGTTCCCGAGCCTACAGAGGTCGGCGTATAGGTCACTTGACACGAGGCTGAACTGCCGGAGCCCGAGAGCACACAAGTCCCGCTGGATGATCCGCTGAAGGTGCCAGATCCGCTCTTGACAGTGAAGATGACAGAGCTTCCAGGGGTAGTTGGAGATGAGGAAGTATCCCTTACAGTAGCCGTACAAGCGGACGAACTGCCCACGCCAACTGGGGAAGTACAGTTCACAGATGAGGAAGTAGAATGCAGTACAACGTTGTATGATCCGCCGGTCTCGTCGGCAGTGATGTCAAGCCCGCTTGTATCGAAGAGATGATTAGTCGTTCCTGTCGTAGATTCTGGATGTGCAAGGTCAGGACCTAAAACAACGTTCGTGGTTCCAGAAGCCATTACTTTGTAGGTTATGGTGAAGAGTAGAAGCGCGCCTCCCGTGAATCCGCTGGACGCGAATGCGTCATGAGCAACGCCAGGACCATCATTACCAGCACAAACAACGAACGCGCCTGAAGACACGCCGTTGATGCATTGGGCGTCTGTACCTCCAGGCATAAAGTTGGTGCCACCAGAATCAGAGTACGGCGCGTTACAAGCAGTAGTGTTGCAGAAGCAAAGTTGAAAGGCATATTCGTGACAGTCACGTTGAACGTGAGAAGAGAATTAACAGGCAGAGAAGCCTGGCTAGAAGGCTGAATAGTAATCGAAGAACCCTGGGCATGAACGTTTGAAACCTGCGAAGCACAGACTGCGTAGCTTAGAAGCGCGAGAACCAGTCCCATCAGCAACAAGCGATGGGGGCTTTTTCGATCGCCAGCAAAGACGTGATGGAAGATGTTCAAGATCCAACCTTGCGCGAGTGGTTCTGTGATCCTTTTTGCTCTCGGTTGTTATGTTCAGTCGAACCCTTAAGGATTGCGAGAAGACTCGACTAGTAGCGTTGACTGGATGGTGGAGAGACTTAGCGAATACGATTGTATCGATCCAATAGTCTTCGCGCCATCAAACTAGAGGCGTCGTCTACGTTTCCTAGAGCGTTCACGCATGACATCGAGCGCTCCCAGAATGAGAATCGCCACAATAATTCCGACGATTAGGTAGGTCCAGACGTCGGGACTCGAGTCCGGAGGCGTGGGCGCATGAACGTCCAGGAAAATGACGTCGGTACGAGTCACACCTGCTATCACTGTCTCCTGTTTTGAGGCAGGTGTAATCCCCTGGCCGCTAAAATCGAGGCGGTAGGTACCCGGGATGAGCTCCGACAGTCTGAATTGAGCGTCAGTTCCTGCCCGACTAGCGAGAGTCTCTACCAGAATAGAACCATTGTACAGGGCGAGAATTACACTCTGGTTTCTGACCGGTTCTCCCTTTTGGTCCTTGATTGAGAGTACGAGCACACCGAGGGCGGGGACGACCACGACGGTCCTAGAGACAATAGATGAATTACCCAAGGTGTCCGTGACTACAAGGCTCACGTCATAGTTGTTCTTGGAGGTGTAGTAATGCGAAACCGTCACTCCATTGCCCGTGCTTCCGTCTCCAAAGTCCCAGTTGTAACTTAGACCGGACCGGTAGGACGAACTTGAGTTCTCGGGATTGAAACTTGCTGAAGCATCAAAGTAGACTGGGTTATTCACTAGGAGGATATCCGGAGAAACATTGAAGAAAGCCTGGAGCCCATCATTCGAATATACCCCATTCCATGTGAGGACAGAGAGCGAGGCCGGAAGACCAGAAGAGTCGACGGCCCCAAAGACATTTGGAGAACCTGTCGTTCCATTGAAGAGCTGAAAGAAACTATGCCCTATTTTCAAGACGGAAAACTGAACGGTGAACACCGTGTAGGTGGATGGTCCAGGGACTGTCCCACCGGTATATGCTATTGACAAGTGTACGATGTTTATGCTATCGTACCCGAGACAGTTATACCCTATATCATTGACGCAGTATGTAGCGTTGACTGTCGTACCCGTTGGAAAGAGGTCGCCCAGTTGTACCCCTGTGGCATCAAGCACGGTACTATTGTAGCTCATGTAGATATCATAGCCCGAGACGGAATCTGCTGAAGAAAGATTAAGGTTTACGGCCAGCGAGAGACTGGGCATGAAACTGCTATTAGGTTTTGCGGATGATGAGCTAATGGGGGAAACGTAGAGGACAGATGTGCCGCCTGACTGTGCAAGAGCTGGAGGCAAAAATTGCACGGAGGTCGAGTAGACTGAGATGATCAAGAGCACCACTAGTACTGTCTTACGCACTGTAGAGATTCGACCCCCCATTGATTGAATGCTGCCGAACAGTTAAACAGATCGCCTTCCATACCTGCGCATCCTCGCCAGGCAAATATCCAAGTAGGCTGCCTGAGAAGAGCCGAGGGGATAGTCAGTGACGGTGTGGAATAAACGAGTCCCAGTGGTACTGGCACTTTCAATGATACTAATCGGCCTCCCCCCTCTAGCTCGAGGCGACTACAATCTTCAACTGAATGGGAGTGCACTGAACGTTACATGGACTATTAACGCGTTCGAGAACATGACCGCTTACACCCACGTTGCTGTGTTTCCCGTAAATTTGAATTCTTCTCTCGAGGGAGACAACCTATCTGCTTTTTCATCGGCCCTTCAGAACGCGATAATGGAAAGGGTCAGTAGTGCAAGAATATCCAACCTCAGTGTGCGCATTTCGTCTAACAGCCCGGACATAACATGTACTGAGTCCTGCGCACCTCAGTGGCTGAACGCGACCGCTCAGTTCCAAGTGCATGAACCCACTCAGACAAGGATGGGCATCATTCGCTACGACCTTTCCTGGAAAGGTGTCCGAATGGATGAGGACTTACGAGTTGGCAACGCATCCTTCAACACGCTCGGACAAACATATCTTCTAAAGGCCCTTACGCCGTTCGTCAATTTCCCAAGCACATCAACGGATTTGATGAGAGTCGTAGTCAACAACCTCGGTGTATTGAGAGACACCTACCAAGGAGTGACAAGCCCGATCGTATTGTTCGACATGTCAAGCCTTCAAACACCGATCGAGGAATGGAGTGTTTCCCAAGACTTTGCTTCACAACTAGATATCCGGACCAGCCCTCAGGTCGGAGGGTTCAGCACATCAGCCGTCGAGAGTATAACTGAGCCGGGCGAGACTATTCACATCGCATACGTCTCAGGTGCCTCCGTCCATGCAAAGATATCAGCTCCAATGAACACAGTGACACAGGGCGATGTATTGCTCGTGGATCTCTCCGGAGGTTTCTATGACCAGATCCTCTCAGGCATCATACTGGCAACTCTGGCCACGCTTTTAGTCGTGCTGGTTTTTGAACGGCAAGTAATCGGCGGACCCAAGTGGACAACGAGGCCAAAAAGAAAGAACAGGTAGACCGAGACTACTGACGGACATCCTCTAGGACTTGATATGAGGGCGTCGATGAAGAAATGGATAAGCTATAGTGGACAACGGAGCAAGAATATGGTGGTGTCCCAAACGCAGGAAAAAGAGCCGGGAGAACATTCGGGAAGGAAGGATCGAAGCGCAATAGTTGGAATTTGGGAGGTCACCCTCAAACGGGAAGACTATACCGGCTTGGCCGGAGGTTACTATCTCCGGGAGGCCGGTCTTTTTCGGGCCTTTGCTGACACTATCCACACCCTATTCTTGTGCAAAAGACAAGATCAAAGTGGGCGCTCACCTATTATGGTGAGAAAGCTTGGAAGAAACATACCTGGTCTCAGTCGGCTTTGACTTTCTCTCCTAGGTACTGCGTCAATAGCTTTAGAAACTCTGGCGAAGCTCTCGTCGTGAATCGAAGTTTCTCGTCCTTCGTCACCATGACGATTCTGTAGAGAGTTCCGAAGCCGGATACCTCGACAGTAACAACATCATCGTAGTTTATCGAAAAATTGTCTTTGTCCAAGGCCAAGATCTGGTCCGGGCTCGCGCCCTTCAGTCCCCGCTTCGCTACCGACTCTTTACCACTCTTGAAGAGATCTTCCAGGGCGCCACTCAACCGGCCGAAGAATGATGCTAGCGCGGGGGAGGCGACTCCCCTCTTGCCAATGTGAGCGAGTATAATCCTCTTCTGCGTAAAGAACATCCTCAGCCGTTCAGAGCTTAGGGCTAGGCTTGCCGTGACAGGGACATCTGCCAAGACAGCCTCGGCTGAGTGAGACATGAAAATCAACCCTCGCGGCTCATGGAAGCCAACAGAAAGAAATTGTTCGCTAGCAAATAATATAATGCATCCGCTTACGGCCCGAAAAACGACGCCCCGGTGGCTCAGCCTGGTAGATCAACCCAGCCCAAAGCATTGCCTTGGTAGACCTTTCAAAGAGGCAAGGGTCACGAGTTCAAATCTCGTCCGGGGCTCCAATCCAAGAGACAACCAGTCGATATGACTCATCTAGCGAGAAAGGTAATTCAGAACAAAACTTGGCAAACTAACCGCCTTGGAATCCAAAACAGTAACAGGAGGAAGAACAATTGAACGATGCCCAGTCTGCGCTCTGTACTAGATGACCCTCTATAACCAGCTCGATTCCCGAATCCAGGGTCGCGATTCTGAGGTGCGTGAGTATCAAGCGCATGCCTTGGGCAAAACCAGAGAGTGAAAAGTCGTTGACAAGGCCGATTATTCACTTCAAATCAAAGTCCTCCCCAGAAATCTTTCGTTTGGGGGGATCCCTCGAGAAAAAAGGGGATAGCTAGTTGAGTCTGCGACCCGATAGCGAGAAATCCCGGTCTCTATCTCCTGAGCATCTTGTCAACTCGATCTTTCCAAGCAGGCCAACGACCCATCTCTTCCAACGCGTACTTCTCCGCCTGCTCCTTGTTCATCCAATGGGTCTGCATAGCAGATGCGACCATGTCCTCATACAACTTTTCGAAAGACAAAAGCTTCCCCTTCATGTCAGTACAGTGAATGCAGTAGGGATTGTCGAGATTCTGAGCCCCATGCTCCTCCCGCGAAGCCAAAGGACGACCACAACTCTCACATTGCATCGCAAGAGACATAGACTAACCCAAAAACAAGAATCATAGAAACACTAGATAACCATACTTGGACGCACCGACCCCCAGAGCGGTAACAAAAGCGCACTCCTCTCTG
>VBBS01000013.1 GCA_005888745.1 Candidatus Bathyarchaeota archaeon
CCGGGCTGAGGCTTTCGACAGCAGCATCCTTCCTCGGGCAAGTGCGGGCAGTAGTAGATGGCGTCAACATAGCATCCCATTCGTTTCAGTTCCGATTGGAGCTTCTCGTGAATCCGGCCTAAATCGTCGTGCGTTGCTAGTCCTCTTCCAACAACAGACTGGTTGGTTACGATGACGAGTCGGAAGCCCCGCTCTCGAAGAGCACGCAACGGCGGCCCGATCCCCGGCAGAATCTCAAGCTCGTCCGGCTCCTTGACATAGTCCGGCCTTTCCCGTGTCAGAACACCGTCCCGATCTAGAAAGACTGCCTTGAGAGTCAACTAGCCGGCCGAGTGCAACACTCGCGATGCGAACTAATAGTGTTTTCCAGAACCATCGCTCCTAGGAGGGAAAGGTAAGATAGGTTAAACAGTCTAGAGGATGAGGAGTCTCGACAAAATTTCAACGGTCATTAGAGTCAACATGAAACTTCCGTCAGCCCCATCTTAGGTGTGCGGTCAATTTGGAGTCATGGATATATATCTCCGGAATTTCCCTGGCCTTTAGCATACCCGGCCTCCTGTACTCTTATTACAGCGTGATTCTCTTTCTCAGCACTTTCCGTTATCCAAGATATCTTGCGGACAGCCGCTCGGTTAGAGAGACCCCGTTCGTCTCAATTCTGATAGCGACTTTCAATGAGAAGTTCGTGGTCGCCAATACCTTGGACGCTCTCAAGGGACTCCACTACCCTAGAGAAAAGCTACAGGTCGTGGTAGCCGATGACTCTTCCGACGAGACTGCCGACGTGATTGACCGGAAAGTTACGGAGCTGAACACCATAGGGATACAGAGCGTGGTGTCGAGGAGAGAAGGCCGGGCAGGGTTCAAGAGCGGTGCGCTGAACCAGGCAGCACCTCTCCTGAAGGGCGATTATGTCCTGCTGTTAGATGCAGACTCGACAGTCTCACCCGACGTTTTGATAAAAGGGCTAAATGCAATTGGGCGTAATCCTCGAATTGGCTTCGTTTCATTTCGAGTGGGACATTATAACCGAGAACAGAACTGGACGACCAGATTGTTCGCGCTCCAGCTTGATCAAGGGGATACCGTTTCAAAGATGGGCGCTTATTCAATTGACGCTCCCTACTCCTTCCAAGGTGGTTTCGTTCTAGTTTCAATCCCCTTGCTGAGACACGTCGGTTTTTGGGCGAAAGACTCGATCGTCGAGGATGCGGATTTGTCTTGCAGGATATACTGCGCGGGATATAGAGGAGTATACCTAAGCGATGTTCGAATCTTCAGCGAGGATCCATCTAGTCTCGAGGTCTGGAAGAAACAGGCGGCCCGGGTAGCCCAGGGCTGGGCCAAATGCGCCATCGCCAACGGGCGAATGATCCTAGGCTGCACTAATCTCTCTATCTGGAGGAGAATCGTCCTGTTTTCCACCTTGGTTGGGCCCTTCCAAGGACTAAGCTGGATTGTAGTCACATTCGTGTCGGCCCTCGGGTTGATCCTCGGGTTGAGCGCACCCTCAAACTCGATATTTTCCAGCCCGATCTACGTCATCCTCGTCACCTTGCCTCTAGTATCTTTCTTCGCCTCAGGCATCTACGCCCTTCGCATACAGAAGATCTTGAGCTTACGTAACCTCGTCCTTCTTCCCCTCCTCTCATACACGAGTTCCTGCATGACCACTGCAATCATGATCGGCTTCTTGAACGGCATGAGGGGGAAGCCAGGAATCTTCTTCAGGACTCCCAAGCATGGCCCTGAGGCCGCCGCCAATAAACAATATCACCGCGACATCCGTCTCGACAGGATTGCAATTGCAGAAGGAATCCTCGCCACAGCGGCGCTTGCCATGAGCATAATCGTACTCCTTGACGGAGTCTGGCCCCTAACCCTTACACTTGCGGGTTTTGGAGCTCTAACACTCAAGTCAATGAATCTCTCACGCATGTTCACACAAAAGTCAATTCCAACCTCATCGCTGTAATCATCGCGCTGAGTTCCGGGATCAGAGACTCCGCGACCTATTTTTTGAGCCAGACAAAGTACTGATAACTAACATTCGGGAATGTGAATATTCTCACGAGATTATAGTTCTGCCCCACCCATTGCATTACACCCGGAGTCCCTGAAAATCCGTCCCAGAGGAGCGTGTCTGGATATGGGACGGGTCCGTTACCAAGGATGAAGATCAGGACTTTGGTGTTGTGTGACTGCCAGGCATTCACGAACTGAGACGGTGAGACCGCACCTAAGCCCCTCTGGATGATCCCATCGGAATCGACGTAGGTAGTGTTGAAGATATCATTGTACTCCGCCTGAAACGGCCACTGTGTCGAATTTGGCGGCTGAATAAGCCTCGAGGCAAAGTAGGCGACACTCCCCTCGCTGG
The DNA here is from genome assembly GCA_005888745.1 of Candidatus Bathyarchaeota archaeon. Taxonomy (GTDB): domain Archaea; phylum Thermoproteota; class Bathyarchaeia; order 40CM-2-53-6; family 40CM-2-53-6; genus 40CM-2-53-6. The sequence goes on from VBBS01000013.1 coordinate 2,384, forward strand.
TCCATATTGCGTTTCCAGGCAAAGTAATGTTTGCTACATACTGGCCAACAGTCTGATCGGCCACGGTGTATGGGCTGTTCACCAGAAAACCCGTTTGATATGGAAATATTATGACGCCGCTCGCGATCAATCCGATCGCTAATGCCGATTGGAATATGTCCCATGGAATCGGTTTGGCCAATCGCTTAGGCATCCGGTAAATAACGTGAGCAAATCTCTCGACGGGGCCTGCAGCCATGATGACCAAGAAAGGCATCAAGTAAGCAACATAGTGATTCAGAACGATTCTTGGGATCGCAAAAACAAGGATAAGATTGGCGATCAAAACCCAAGCGGGTAATAAGATCAAGGGGTCGGCTCCTGATTTGACCCTCCGAGATACCTCGTAGACTCCGACGCCCGCCAATACGAACACGGGCAGTAGTTGGAGCATCGCCAGTACTATGTGGTTGAGACGTTCGCCGAATGTGAAGGCTGCTCTCAGGCTCGTCTGAAGGCCTACACTCTGAACGAGGAAGTTGGGGAGTGCACCCCACGCGATAATGAGCCCGAGGACGAGGCCAATCGCAACAGATCCACCCATGAGAATGGCGGCCGCTCGTTTTGTGAAGATCTTGAGGAATTGACCTGTGTCTGCTCGCGATCGATAGATTGCAAGGAAGCCTATGATGGATACTGCATAGAATGCTGCAGTGAACCAGATCATTACTGCTATTCCGAGTAGGAAGCCGGAGAAGGCAAGTCGGGAAGCCGATTTCTTAGTTAGACCCTTGACGAAGAAAATGGTTCCTAGGAGAATCGGTATGTCGAAAACCGTGAACTCGAGAGGAGTAGTCGTCGTGAACGGTAGGGGATATAGTGTGAAGAGCGCGAAGGCAAGCAGAGGATTGAAGGACTTTGCACTCTGTTGCCGCAATATTCTGAAAAGCCAGTAGGAGAGGAATGCGTCAACAAGGAAGGTGCAGAGATTGAAAGTTCGGAGGATCAGAAGGCTTCCTTGAGCCAGAACCGCGGCAGGAATCAGGAATAGATAGCCGATAGGGGGATGGGGTAGCATGATCAGAGTGTAAGGCGTGACTCCTCTCTCAATCGCGTATGCAGCATAATAGTACACCGACTCGTCACTCAGGAAACCTGTACTCAAGATTCCCGGGAGACGGATGAGAAACCCTGCCGTCAGAATAACGGAGATCGACAACGGTTCCTTTAGATCCCTTCTAGGTGGGGGGACAGTCGCATTGTCGCTTGAAGCGTTAAGGCTTAAGATGCCTTTTCGTCTTGAAATATTCACAGAGAGGCCCCAAACTAGGATTTAGAAAACGCTTCCAACTTCTAGAAGTCGTCCCGTCTTTGCCGCGTCGTTCGTCTCTTTGTTGAGGTACGAGTCTCTATGGAGGGGCAGGCCGCTAAGCTGACTGAAGATGTGTCTCTTCATGAGATAATATTGAAGCGCGATAGTTGGCTTCGCCATGTTAGATGTTATGGTCGTGTCCGAGACCAGACGAATCAGCTGTGCAGCTCGTCTTGAACCGATCACCAGTCTTAAGTTTAACACAATCCAGACGTACGATCTCAACGCATCCATTCCGAATCTTCGTTTTCCCTTCGCCGCAAGGTAGATCAGAGACGTGAAGTCCAAGAGCATCCGGATTGGAAAGAAGCGGGCAAGAGACGACATCGAGTAGTTCTTTACTAGCGTCAACAAGCTGTTACGATGCTTGAGGAACGACGTTCTGGGAACGGGTGTCGCTCCACCTAGGTGGTATACGATGGAAGATGGAACGGACACGACCCTGTATCCTCTCATTCGAAGTCTCCAACTTAGGTCGATCTCTTCCATCTGAAAGTGAAACAAGTCATCCAAGTATCCCACTTCTTCAACGGCTCTCAGGCGAAGGAACATCGCAGCTCCACTCGCCCAAAAGACATCCACCGTTTTGTCGTACTGTCCCAAATCCTCCTCAGTTCGATCAAACAGCCGCCCCCTGGTAAAGGGCACTCCGCAGAGGTCTATCATTCCGCCGCATGCGCCATTGTACTCGAAAAAGCTCGGATTGCTCAGCATCCTTAGCTTCGGCTGACATGCCGCGATCGAAGAATCCGTTTCTGCCTCCTCGACCAGTCTGGCGAGCCATTTCGGATCGACGACCGTATCATCGTTCAACAGGACTGCGTAGATCGATGTAATCCTTCTCAGCCCGTAGTTGCATGCTCGAACAAAGCCTAGGTTTTCAAGAGTCCTCAGAACTCTCAGTTTGCCCTCAAACGCTCTCTCAGCTCGTTGGGTCGATCCATCTGTGGATCCGTTATCGACAAGAACAACCTCGAGATTGTCATATTCAGATTCGAAGACAGATTTTAGGGCGTTGTAGAGGGAATCGAACCCTCTAACGTGAACGATTATTATTGAGACCGCAGGGTCGCGGTTGCTTGGCAACCTGTTTCTCGCCGAATCTCTCTAAGAGAATAGTCGCGCCATACACGGAAGATGGTAGTTAACTCCTGGACCGCTGCTTCAAGGATCTTGGAGCCTGAATAGACTCTGCTCGTACCTTCTCTAGCCCGGTACACCACTGGAACTTCCTGCATGCGGTAGCCACACAGCGACGCGATGGCGGTAAACTCCAGCCAGAAATTGTATTTTGAATATTTCACTTCCCGTGCAATGCTCTGAGCGGGACCAACCCGCATTAGCCTGAAAGCACTGGTAATGTCTCTCTGCTTGGTGCGAAACATTATCTTCTCAAGAATTCTCAGTCCTGTAGAAAGAAAGACCCGTAGTGGAGTTTCAACACGATTCATCCTCTTACCCACTACCATGTCGACATCGCTCTTTTTTATCTCGCGCCAGAGGAGTCCAAAGTCCGTGGGGTCATACTGCCCGTCGGAGTCCATGAAGAGAATATAGTCCGTTTTTCCATCGACGCCAAGGATCGCATCCTTCGCGGCCCCGGGATAGCCTTTCCTCCTTGGTCCGAGATGTAACTGAAGATTGGGCATCTCGGATGCCATAGAGACTAACGCGTCTTTTGTGTTATCTGTGCTTCCGTCTTCGGAAACGGCAAAGACAATATTGTCATATATCCTTGGAATCTTCCGTGAAGCCTCTAGAAGAGTCGACCGTATAGTGTCCCCCTCGTTGAATACCGGCATTACAACGGTTATTCTTTCAGCAACGGTCTCAAGAGCCTGCAATCTGTTGTGTCCGCTCGTAGAGCAATTTTTCGACGACTCCTCCGTTGACCTTGTGCGTTTTTACATACCAGTCGATTGTACTCCTCATTCCCTCTTCGAGACTCACTCTTGGCTCCCATCCTAGAAGGCTTCGAGCCCTTGAAATGTCTAGAGCTCGGCTGAGGACCCCCACTGGTCCAGAAGAGTCGAACTTGATTCTGGGATGAAAGTCCATAAGTTCGAATATCATTCGTGCAATCTCCACGAGGCTTATCCTTCTCTGGGTTCCAAGATTCACCGGAGTGCCATCGGATATCTTCTCCGCGGCCAGCAAAGTACCAGAGACTATGTCAGATACGTACGTGAAGTCTCGCTCTTGGTTTCCGTCTCCCCATATGACGTACGGGTCCATCTTCTCAAACGCCTTGTAGATGAGAGCAACAATTGCATGGGTCTCATTTTCTCGCGGCCCGTAAGCAGTGACAAATCTTACACTGCAACCCTTCATTCTATACTGTGTGATGAAGGAGTTGAGCTGCATCTCCCCCATGAGCTTGGCCCAGCCATATTCGAGGTCGGAACTCAACGGTTGGTCGAGATGCTCTACAGGAGCATCCTCTTCCTTCAGCAAATAGTTTGAGCCGACTTTGCTCTGAAGGACCGGAGGATACACACATGCGGTACTAGCGAAGACAACCTTTCCAACATTGGCCGTCGCGCAGGCCTCGAAGACATGATGGTCAATCGCAAAGTTCGACGTGATATCCGCTGGGTGTGAGTTGATGTAGCCTCTGCCGCCATGAGTGGCAGCCAAGTGAAACACTACATCGTTCCCGTTGAACAACCGGACGAGGTTCTGTAAACTTGAGTATTCGAGATCCTCTTTTGCGAATTTGATTCGGGGAAAACTTCTCTCTAGGTTATCAAGGGTCCCGCTGCTAAGATTGTCTAGAACTGTTACTTGGGATCCAAAGTTGACTAGCGAATCTACAAGATGG
>VBBS01000024.1 GCA_005888745.1 Candidatus Bathyarchaeota archaeon
TGACTATGACGAGCAATCCGATCAGGACTGGCTGGGCCTGTACGACTGTAGTCAGTAGGAAGTAAGAGGGAATGTAGACTACAACGGCGCCCAATAATGGTCCGATGGAGGTTCCCATGCCCCCAATGATTATCATCGCGAGTATCAAGAGAGAGATCGTGAAATCGAAGGCGGGTCCTGCAGTGACGACGGAAGTGGACCATGCGTAGACTCCTCCAGAAGCACCTCCGAAAAGTCCGCCGAGCATGTAGCCAATCAGTTTCAGTCTCTGAGGGCTGACCCCGACGGCACTCGCCGCGTCCTCCTCGTTCTTAATCGCCCTGATCCCGAAGCCAATCCTGCTCCTGTTGATGTAATAGGTCAGAACTATCTCGATCAAAACTATAGTCCAGATCGTGAAGTAGGGAGCGAACGGCTGAATAGTTTGATTCAGGATAATCTCGCCGCCTACGCCAAGCTGTGGAAGTTGTAGGACTATGTTGTAGGCGGCTAACACAAGTACGACGGTGGCGATCGCGAAGTAGACGCCTCGGAATCTCAGGATGACGAGGCCTATTCCGAGAGCAAAAGCTAGCCCGAGCACGGCGCCTGCGCCCACGCCTAGCAGCGGATTTGCTCCGTAGTAGCTAACCATGGTTGCTAGTGTGTAGGAGCCGATGGCCATGAACAGAACATGGCCGAAATCAACGTACCCTATCATTCCGGTGATGAAGTTGATCGAGTAGGCGAGGGCCGCATAAACTAGTAAGAGGACTAGTATTGAGGAGACTGTGGCTCCGAGTAGCAGGGGGGCGGCAGCGAGGAAGGCCATGAGGGTGAAGAGTCCGTAGAGTGTTAGACCCGGCTTCTGGATGTTCATTTCAGAAGACCTTGAGGACGGAACACAAGGACCGGGATCAGGATGAGGAAAGCTGCTGCGTATGCAATCTGCGGTGTAGTGAAGGCTTGGGCAAGGTCAATGACTACGCCCAATGTTAGCCCGCCAACTAGGCTTCCCCACATTTTTCCGGGTCCTCCTAGGACGACGATGACGAAGCTTATCGGGGCGTAGAGTGCACCCATCAGAGGGTTGATGCCGACCGGGATCCAGACTGTGAGGAGGGCTCCGCCGGCCATGGTGACCGCAAAACCCAGTGCTGTGGCGAGTGATGCGATCTTGGCCGGATTGGCTCCGACTAGCTCGGTCGCTGTCACGTCCTGAGCGTACGCGCGTATGGTGGAGCCGATGAATGTTCTCTCAAGGAACAGCCACGTTCCTGCAATGATCAGAACTGACAGAACTGCCACGTAGAGTGCGGCGAGGGGGATGGTGAGATATCCGAACCGTAACGCTCCGGGATTGTAGTTGACGCCTACAGGGTTTCCTGTGAAGAGTATAACAGCTAGGTTGCTGATGAAAAGGCTCAGGCCGAATGTTGCTGCGAGAGTTACCATCTCACTCTGGAGCGTGATCGTCTCCTTGTTACGCAGCTCCCGGTGGAGAAATGTATAGTAGAAAATGTATCCTACAAGCAATCCGATGGCCGCGTCGATTGGAGCGGCCACGAGCGGGGTAATTCCAGCGAAGAGATTGAGGAAGTAGGCTCCGTACGCCCCTAGCATGATGAATTCTCCATGGGCTATGTTGACGACCTTCACGACACCCCAGATGATGTTCAGCCCGTGAGCCACGACTGAGAAGACGCAGCCAAGCATTAGGCCGAACGCTAGATCTCTGACGATAAGCTCCGCAGCGACCATAGCGCTGTTTAGCTACCGGTGTACGGGTACTTGACTCGCAACAACGACTAATGCTCCGTTCTGCCATTGGACGAGCACCATGCTGTGTCCAGACTGCTTCCCCGCAGGGTCCACCTGGAATTGTCCGAAGAACATCATGATGTGAAGGCTCGAGATCGTCTGCCGGACAGCTGTCGTATCGAGACTGTTTGCTTTCTCGATCGAGTTTGCGAGCACTATGATGGCCGCGCCCGCCTCTCCTGAATGGTACGTTGGAGATCCTGCGTTGGTCTGCTTGGAGTAATACTCGACGAATTGGGACTGAGTCGGACCATACCATGGGATTCCTGCAGTCTGAGCCTCGGTGGGGCTGTATGTTACAGTTGTTTCCCACTGCGAGGGGCCTGTCACAAGATTTGCTGCGCCGCTGAGCTGTTGCTGGAACTTCGGTTCCGTCACGGCCACTAGTAACGAAATGAACTTCGGGGTCCATCCCACGGAGGACAGCTGCTGCACGATCTTGAGTCCATCATCGTAGTGGCCTCCCCCCAGCAGGTCATCTGCTCCGGCCCCCTGGGCGGCGGTTAGCTGCGGCGACAGATCTTGGCTGGTGCTCGGGTAAGACTGGTTGTAGACAACGTTGAGCCCACGTTGCCTCGCGTATCTGGATGCTGCGGCTCCGGCCACGACGGAGAACGCATCATTCGAGTAGAGAAGGGCAAGCTTGTCGGCTGGATGGTTGGCTTTTAGCGAGTCGATCGCGGTGTTGAAGTATGTTGAGGCTGGACTCAGAACGCCGAACACGTTCTTGTAACCCTTGGTCCAGATCGTGTCGGATGAACCGCCGTGTGAGAGCATGACCAGGTTGTTCTGTTCTGCGAGGGGTGCTGCAGCACCTGTCAATCCGCTGCTGTACGGGGCGAGCAGGAACTGCGCATGATCCTGTGTGATAATCTTAGTGTAGAGCTGCGGTACAAGGGTCGGGTCGCTCTGGTCGTCGTAGTAGTTCAGGACGATGTTGTGCGTTTTTCCGTTGACGGTTACGCCGCCGTTGTTGTTGATCCAGCAGGCTGCTGTCTGGATGCCGGCGAGCGACTTTGTGCCTTCAACGTTGTACGTCCCAGTTAACGAGATTGTGAAGCCGACCTTTATCGCATCTCTTCCAGATGGAAGGGTGCACGATATCGGTCGCGGCGCGACATAGTTGATGTAGTAGTAGGTGCCTCCGCCGGAAACGATCACGATCGCGACGATAACTATGGCGATGATCGCTGCCGTCCTGGTTGTGAATCTTCGAGGCTTCGATTGCATGCCAGAATGCTCTATAATTCTCGCGGTTAAGGTATTAACTTTGTGGAGGATTATTGTCCACATCTAGCTCGCGTGGCCAGTCAACGACGTAGTACTTGGCTCATGACTTCTCAGCCCCGTAAACAGGCGTAATGCTCCTAAATGGAGAATGAAACAACGAGGAGGACACTCACCCAATCATATGACATCCAGATCATAATTCGGAGGGACTGCCACAGGATTCGGAGGAACTGCTGACGAAGAGTGAACGTGGAGAAGCGGCTGAAGCAAAACATGAAACAAAAGGTGAAACACTCCCAAAAGACGTGAAACGTTTCATTGAGAGGGAAATGTGATCCACGCTAGTCTAGGACATCCGGCCGAAAAATCGAGGTGATGACACACGCGACGCACTTTTTTGTCGTTGCAAATAGTAGCTATATGGTAGTCTAAGGGCGACCTATACGAGTCCTACAACTTTCAACGATTCTGAAGGAGAACACCAAGCCCCACCGTGATTTTGGTACTTCTCTGTCTAGCAGCGCTAGATGAGTATGTTATGACAAATGAGACTGCCACCCAGAACAGATAGTTTAGAACAACCGAAGTTAGGTCGTATGAGTAGCCACATCCCGTGAACGAGTTGACGAACTGCCATGACACGACAGGATGACTGTAACTCATTGGAAAGCCGACAGATCCGCCCGGTTCTCTCGTCGCGAGAGCTGCAAAACCAAAGAAAAGGAGACCAACGATAAGCGAGACGGTCAAGTCCCGCTCTTCCGATAGCTCGCGCCGCGGCTCGTTTGTCATGAGATAAGGCTTAGACATCGATCATGTTCGATGCCTAGGTCTGAGATTAAGGCTACTGGGAGTCTTTCTCTTTTCTGCCTCCAGTATCTCGTCCAGAATAGCGAAGCGAGCATTCCAGCTTCTGGTCATTTTTTGGATCCATTGTTCAATTTCTGACATTGCGCCTGGATTGATCCGGTAGATACGTTGTTGCGCGCGTTTTTCCACGCGTACAAAATTCGCTTTCCGCAACACCTTAAGGTGTTGTGAGATTGCTGGCGGGCTAACGTCAAAATTGTCTGATATGTCTGTGGCGGATAGCTGGCCCTTACTGGCGAGCAGTTCTATGATACCGCGTCTTGTTGGCTCGGCGAGCGCGTAGAATAATTGTTGCTCGGATGCATTGTCTCCGTGTCTTACTGAGGTGTGGTCAGGCAACTATTTCCTTACGTCTTTGTATTTTCTCCAAGAGTTCGTCGAGACGCTGATAGGATTCAGTGATTCCCTTTTCCGCTCGGCGACTGACTGGAAGACCGCTTGGATCTGTACCTTCGTTCTTCCACCAGGCAGCTCCATGAACCTTGCCGTTTGCAAGGCCACATGTCCCTTTTCCGGTAGGCCTTCGTACTCGAAGGTGTCGATAATTCGCTCCGGAGCTTGAACTTCATGATTCACGCCGTGGAATCCAAACTCATTGCCGTCTTTGTCTTTGGAGATGTAACGCCACATCCCTCCAGTTCGAGGCTCGAATTTCACTAGAGTCATCGTAAGTTCTCGTGGGCCGAGCCATTGTACGTACAGGTTCGGGTCTGTGAATGCCTTGAACACGAGCTCTCGGGGCGCGTCCAGCTCTTTTGTGACGAAGAACTCTTGTTTGCCAGGTTCAGCCGTAACTTTCGCGTCGTTCATGTTATTTCAGCACTCATCTAATTAAGCCAGCGCTTAATTAAGCTTTGTTATGGGACAAGTCTCGGAAGTCGAGCCTACGATCGCGGTGCTTATGACTAGGTATAATCCTAGACTCACGAACAATCCGACAATGAAACCGGCCCCGAAGCGATCGCTGAAGTCAGGAGCCTGATTCACGTAAGGCCCGAGTAGTGGCGTAAGAAACGCTAGCAGGAGGGAGGTTGCGGATTGCGACTAGAAGCGATCCCACAGAAACGGCCATGGCCTCGTTTCGCGAAATCGATGTTTCGTTCAAACACCTCTGGCTCGATTGAAACCAACGACGGCGAGCAGGAAACGAATCTCCGAGGGATTCCCGGTTCGCAAAGCCCATCGGTGTGAACGACGATCACCCACGGGTTTGTCTCTGCGTGGCTCAACCGATTCCACGGCGTCTATTACCCTTGAGAATCAGTACCCTAGCGGAAAGAGCTGGAATTGACAACAGTAGACCAATAGTGAAGAAGACATGGATGGTACTAAGATCGCCTAACAGTGGGTTTGCGGACACCACCAGCTCAGCTAACCCCAGCCAATAATAGACGAGACCGACCGTGGAAAGGAGTGGTGCTTTCTGTCTTGGAATTGCATCTGATGATTCGAGAGCTAGGGCGAGGCTAGACAATAGAGTCAGAATCGCACCAACAATCATGGAGCTTACGACGAGAAACATCGGGGGTGATGACAATCCTCTGATATCCCCCCAAGTAATCACCAGACGCGGAAAGGAATACACAACCATCAGAAACCCCCCGGAAAGAGAGAGCCAGAATTCAGGAGGCAATTTCCCTTTTACCTCAGAAGCCCAAGTCAACATCACCCCTAGCACCGCTATGAAGGGAGGCAAGGCAAACCAGGCAAGGTTGGGAAGCAAGAAAGCATAGAAAAATGGAGCGAAGAACCCTGACCAGTAAACGAGAGCAGCAAAACCTATACTTGTGGCGATAACAGCCCGTTGACCTCTCAGTAAGAGGAAGAGAATGGAGGCCAAAGTTGCCACAATTCCTCCAACAACCCAATGGTTAATGGTATCCTGCAACTCCGAGTCAATTTTTCCGATGAAACAGCTAGCTTCATGTACACAGGGTCCTGGATTGAATATTAGCGAATACCCGGAAACCAACACCAACAGGGGTGTCAATAGCATCAGAACGCTCCCTGAGAGAAGCAGTGCAAAGGCGACGATCTCGAGCCTGTTTCCGAACAAGATTCTCCCCGGGACTGTTTCAGTAGTATTATTGGTTGTCCCCAAATGATTTGTGGAGTAAAGATTTGCGATAAGCAATCAGAGTACGAAATTGCCCGCATCACATGTTTATTATGCTCTTCTTAAGAAGAGGACGCGGGCTTCTACGTGTTTTGTTCGCGGAACACTGTCCGGACAATATTCCTGTGCATGCTGTTCCTGGGAATTGAAGTCATCTCAGCACCCCAATATGGACATTCGTATTCTCCAATATCTTACGTGAATCTCGACGCAGCGAACACGAAACCGGCTTTCCGGCTGCCGGGTTGAACTCGACCCATTACTTCGAACGCTGTATTGAGCTAGAGAAGGTTGGATGAAGCGAACTATATCCAGATCTCTGGGCGCCGCGATCATCTGTGTCGTGGTGGTTGCTGGAGTTGCGGGGATCTTCATGATTGTCCAAAGCTCTTCCCTCTTGGTTCATCCAGGAGGACCGCACGAAGGACTGTGCCTTGGCTATACATACATCAATTCGCCCACAAACATGAGTTTCAACGTTCTGAACTGCGGCTCTTATCCGGCCACTCCTCTCTCCTACTATGTCAGAGACCCTGCTGGCAACGTGTACGGTAACCCCAACTGGTCTGTCCCGACAATTCCTCTGATGGCTAACGTGACTCTCATCATCTTAGTCGATGGAAACGCGTTCACCTTCCAGCACGGAACTACTTACGTGATAACTCTGAACACGCAACGGGTCCACTACGGGTTTACTGTCATCGCTTGAGCTGGCGTTCGCGCCCCCTCGAACTGCCCGGTTCGCGACCGTAAGAGAGTCGATGATCATGCAAGCGCCGAAGGATTTTGGCAGATGGCTTGTTGCTGGCTTAGTCTCGCTGAAGTAAGCGGCTGCGAAAGAGGCAGCAAGGATCAGAAAGCGGTTGCACTAGCGAAGAGTTGCGTCATGTCGAAGTGTACGACAGGAAGACTAAGTAGATTGGAATATCGGAGCCTGCATGGAAAATCCCAGGAGCGATAATGTTTCCAGACCTTTGCATAAAATAGCCTAGCCACAATCCAAGGATCAATGTGATCACGAGAAAGGGCAGTAGACTCCGAGTATACCGGACCTGTATATGGAACGAGGCGAATATAATTGCGGCAAGCATGTTAGAGGGTAACGGACGCAGAAACTTTCCGTACTTTTTGAGGAAAATCCCTCGGAACCATAATTCCTCCCTGAGACCATTCGAGAGCACGAGAACTAACAGCGCGGGAGTGAGGGTAATGAACCGTGAAAGAGTAATTCCATTGTTTGGGAAGAGTCCTTGGCCTAGTCCGAGCCCGGTAAAAGCATAGAACCCTAGAAAGCTGATAGTGCTTACGACAAGTCCCCTCCGAATCCTCGTCTTACCGATAAAGATGGTGCTCAAGTCGTTCCCCGACGCTCTTGTTAGAAGGATTATCGGAAGAATGATGCTTAGCGTGCTGACCAACTGAGCTAGTACAGTCCCCAGAACTGTGGAAGCGAGCGGA
>VBBS01000056.1:0-2578 GCA_005888745.1 Candidatus Bathyarchaeota archaeon
CTCCTAGGCGACGAAACGTTTGGAAGATCCCTCGCCGAAAACGCCCAGGCCTTCATTAGGACCACCTATGACTGGGACACAGCCATTGACTCAATCATAAAGATCTACAAGTCCACTGTATTGTGAGTGTCGCGCAGAAAGAACGGTTGAACGCCTTTAGTGATTGACCTCAAGAACGAGGACGATTACACGTGTTGCCAAGAATGATCTATAACGGCTAGAACTGTTGGTTTGTTCGACCACCACCCACCACCATTCAGGGCAAACACTTGGACTCAAGTGCACGTTTAGGCGATGTGTGGGCGGAGTGCACAGTCACTGAATCCATTGCAAAACCATTGTCAAGGACTCTTACGAATATCTGCAAGAACAACTCTCTTCTCTGGTTTTAATAAGCAAACCGGAATTCTCATGCTGTATGCTTCCAGGCGTAAGAGTGCTAGATCTTCGAAAGAACGTCGACGAGAGAGGATTCCTTGCGGAAGTCATGAGGCAAGATTGGAGAGAACTCTTAGAAGAGGACAAGATCGTTCAGTTAAACCTATCTCAAAGTTATCCCGGAATGATTAGAGCTTGGCATAGGCACAACGAAGGCCAAGTGGATTACTTCATAGTACTCAAGGGGTCAATGAAAATATGCGCGTATGACGATCTCAAGGCTTCCAGCACTCGGGGCCAATTGGATGAGATAGTTACGAGCGACGAGAAGTTACAAGTCGTCCGAATTCCAGGGCATTACTGGCATGGAACCCAAACGCTCGGGGACAAACCATCGCTAACCTTGTACTGCGTAAATCGGCTCTACAACGTGAAGAATCCAGACGAGGAACGAAGGCCTTGGAATGATCCCTCAATTATCGACATAAGACAGTCGAAACCGTACGACTGGAACAAACCTCCCCACAAGTAGCTTGGGAACTCAAGAGGTCCGCCCCGCAATCTCCTGAACTCTCATTTCTCTAATCCCCTCGGCTAAAGTCATGAATCTGACCCCCAAGACTTGCTCAGTTCTATCAACATCCAAACAACTGTTGAGAGGCCTTTGAGCAAGTTGTTTGAACTCATTCGACAAAACCGGTTGGACTAGATCCTTGTTGTACTCGAAGGTCTCTGCCAGCTTCAACGCGAACTCGTACCTACTTGCACAAGATCGCCCCGCCGTATGAAAGAGACCGTTTTCCTGATATAGCACCAAGCGCATCAGAGCATCAGCCAGGTTGTCGGCAAAAGTCGGAGAACTGAACTGGTCTCTAACGGCCTTAACTGTTTCTTTCTTTGCCAACCTTTCGAGTACGTACATAGCGAAGTTAATTGTCTTCCCTGAACTTGAAGGAACTCCAGTGGACTCAAGCTTATTCCAACCGTAGACAACACTAGGTCTGGCTATGGCATAACTACCAGATTGCAATACCGCCTTCTCTGCCTTGAGCTTTGTCATTGCATAATAGTTCGGGGGATTAGGAGCGTCGGACTCGGTGTAGTGGCCCTTCTTGCCATCGAACACATAGTCCGTCGAAACATGAACTAATCGAGAGCCATTCTTGGCAGCGGCATCCACCAAGTTCTTCGTGCCTTTCACATTGACTCTAATCGCTTCCTCATGGTGAGTCTCACAATAATCGACATTGTGGAGGGCCGCTGTGTTCACAATAGCATCGGGGCCTATCTCGTCTACAAGAGATAGCGTGGCTTCGTGGTTCGTTATGTCGAGGGCGTGCGAATTAGGAAGTGAAGATTCCCTAGCGTTTCTGGTGGAGTATGCCTTACTCAAATGTGCGGTCAATCACAAGCGGTAGCCTTTTCAAGCTTCGCAGTGGACCTCAGCATCCCGGCAATAGTGCGTCAAATTGACAATCCTAGTTACCGGTGGCTGTGGATACATCGGCTCCCGACTAATACGCGACCTCGCCCTAGGCTCGAAATTTTCTGGAAGTACCATCAGGGTCTTGGACAACATGTCGAAAGAAAGGTACGTGTCGCTAATGGATCTCCCCTCCTCGAAAAAATTCGAATTTATTGAAGGAGATATCAGGAAAGGTGAGGACTTGGGGAAAGCTTTCCGCGATATAGAAATGGTAGTGGACCTTGCGGGAATTACCAATGCCCCTCTGTCGTTCGAACGAAAGGACCTCACGTTCGATGTAAATGTCAACGGAGGCCGCAAGGTCGTTGACTACGCATTGAAGTATGAAGTTGAGAAGTTTGTCTATTCATCTACAGCGAGTGTCTACGGGCCGACGAAGGGAATAGTCAATGAGAGTTTTACATGTAAACCAATAAGCCCATACGGTGAATCCAAACTTCAAGCAGAGCAATCGTGTCTTGCGGCAGTCGAAAAACATGGTCTCGACGCCACCGTCTTAAGGCTCGGAACGGTCTACGGCTACTCCATCGGCATCCGTTTCGATACGGTCGTCGATCGGTTTACCTATCTTGCCTGCTCGGGCGCACCCTTGACAGTCTGGGAGTCAGCGAGGACAGAAAAGAGACCCTACCTTCACGTAGCAGATGCGTCCGATGCCATTCTCTTCGCTCTTGGTCGACCAGACACGAAGGGAGAAATCTACAATGTTGTTGG
>VBBS01000056.1:2616-3583 GCA_005888745.1 Candidatus Bathyarchaeota archaeon
CAGGTCTCCTATGAGCTGGATGAGACAAAGATAGCAAGATTAGGATTCCGACCACATCGAACGATGGTGGAAGGAGTGAGGGAAGTTGTAGAGCGATTCAGCTCTCTATTGAGAGGGGGTCCGAGGAAGGTGCGCGAAATGGCACCTGCTCCACTGATGAAGGCGCTCTCAGAACCTTAGAAACTAACGAACGTGCTTTCACCAACAACCAATCGCCGTCCACTCGGACGATGATTCCCGTTGGACCTTATCTGGGAATTGCGCCCGATAATGCTGTCGACTATTCGTTCCCGACAGTCGATAATCGAACTATCAAGAATGATACTGTTCTCAATCTCTGTTCCGACAATTTTCACGTGGTTGCCTATCGATGTGTATGGGCCGATGTAAGCCCCTGAGCTGACCTCCGAATACTCGCCAATGATCGCAGGACCCCTAATAGTAGCACCGCCTCGAACAATTGTTCCCTCCCCTATTTCGACTCCCCCGCTAATCGAAGCTCCCTCCTCTACCTTGCCCTTGACACTCGACCTCAAATCTCTTAGAACGAGCTGGTTTGCCTCTAGAATGTCCTCAGGGCGACCCGTGTCCTTCCACCAGCCAGAAACCTCATGGTACGTTATCCGGCTACCTTGGTCGAGTAGGCTCTGTATTGCTTCTGTAATCTCCAACTCGTTTCTCCAACTCGGTTTCAAACCCTTGATTATCCGAAAGATAGAAGGGCGTAGGAAGTAGACGCCAGCCAGGGCAAAGTCGCTTACGTATTGCTTGGGTTTCTCGATTAATTTGACGATCTTGCCTGCATCAATCTTCACAACGCCAAACCTTGCAGGATCCCGAACTTTACTGACGACGACCATGGCGTCTGCATCGGACCCTTGGAATTTTCTTACAAGATCCGGAATACTCTCCTTTAGCAAGTTATCGCCCAAATAGACGACAAATGAATCACCTCGGAGAAACCCTT
>VBBS01000057.1 GCA_005888745.1 Candidatus Bathyarchaeota archaeon
TATACCGTTACCCTTACAGTCACAGATGCAAACGGCCAGACAGTGACAACCTCCCAGACCATAACAGTCCTAACCTCCCTAGTATAGTCCCTCAATCGCGAGAGACCTGTGACAGCCAGGCTTGACTGCCCCATTTTGCGGGGAAGTCTCCGGCGACTGTTGTGCTCTCGATGAGCAGCCCGACAAACAGTCCTAGTGTTCCTCCTAGGGAAAAATGGGAATGCGGGCCTCGATGGGTTTGCTAGGATTGTGATTGTCGTGCTTTTAGCGGAATCGGTTCGCATTCTGGCTTCATGAACTGTCCGCTACTTGGCGATAAGGTTCGTTTCAATCAAGAGAGTTGGGCGAGTTAGGATACCCTCAGAACCTAGTCATAGGGACGGTCGGGATAAGTCGATGCCAGCGCCTCTTCTGGTGCAGTCGAAGCGCAAGTTGCGGTTAGTCGGGCTAGTTTCTCGGTGGAAACGGATTCGAAGGAAACGCTTCAAGTTCCTGGGAGTCTGTGTTCTTGCGATGGTCGGCTTCTTCGACTATTTTGCGTGGAAGCATCTCGTCTATGGCCAGTTGAGTGTGGGTCTCTGGGTCGGTTTCGGACTAGTACCGTTATTGTCGATTCCGGTTACGTTTTTCGGGTTGATTGCTGGTGCGGTCCTTCTCTTTAGTAAAGAGTTCATGGGACAGAAGGGGTCATTTGGCTAAGTCTCAATGCAACGTTTGCGGATAATGGTTCGACGATTCAGAGTTGGCTGATCATCTGAACCAACACTTGGAAGGACCCACAGAAGAACCTGGAACCACGCAGATACGAATGAAGGGACCCGCTTGTAACAAGATGATGAACACGTATTATGGTGTGCCGCTTCGAGTTGGTGGGACAGGTCTACGTATGCGCTTGTTGATTGGGGCGTGGGCTGAGCTTGGAGGAGAGCCGATTCCTTAGAATGGAGCTTGGGGTGGGGGAGCTTCGCACTGACTGGCGAACCATACCGATTAAAGACACATTAGAGCCGAACTAGCAGGATAATATTTGCGATCGACAAGTCAATAATCGTCTATGGAGTAGATCTCATCGTGAGTCCGTCGTAGCTGAATCCCCTGGCCAAGGTATTGAGGGTGGTGGTCTTGCGAGAGGCTCTCTCTTGCTTGAGCGGAAGGCATAGTAGAAGTCCGCGAGCGCAAGACCAAGAAATAGGGTTCCCAGGAGAAGACGATTATTGTCATGTGTAGTGTATGAGCGTTGGAAATTGACAATCTCTGCAACGTTGCGGAGGCCTGATCCATGGTCGAAGAAAAGGTAGTAAGTATCTTGGGTCGTAACTGTGAAAGAAACGGTTCCTGAGGCGACATTTGTCAGGGCGTACACGTCGCTAAAGGAAGCATTGGCCTGATGCGCAGCGAATTGAGCGCTGGTAAGAATGTAAAAACTGACTAGCATGCTCGTGTTCTCTTGAAACTGACCGCTGATCATATCCGACGGATTCCGAGTAGTGGAGAGATAGTAGGCGAGGCCTGGCTGAAGCGCAAACGTGGATTGGAGGGATGTCGTGGACATGTAGGTTGCGAAGTTGAAGATGCTGAATGCTAAGATGAAGAAAGCTGAGACAAGAATGCGCCCCGTACGGGGATTCATGGAATCTGTTTCGTCACGATCTTGCCAACTTAAGCTCTCCCTAAAGGGTTAGAGTCTCAGTAGGAGAATGGCGTTTGCGATCAGCAGATCGATAATTGTCAGTGGGACAGATCTCTTCGCGAATCGGATGAAGCTAAGTCTCTTTTTTTCCTTGTTGAGAATGTTCAACGCGACCATGTTGGACGCTGTCCCTATGGGCGTGGCCATCCCTCCGACCCCGGTGCCCACGGCCAAGGCCCAGGCCAGCGGCGCGATTGAGACTCCTGAGATGCTTGACATTGCTCCGATCACGGGGATGAAGACTGTAACCAGCGGGACGTTGTCGACGATCTGGCTGATCAGAGCTGTAGTCCAGAGGACAAGCGTGACGGCTAAGGCTAGGTTTCCGCCTGATTCCTGAACCAGCCAGCCTCCTAGCTGAACAAGCAGTCCAGTCTTTGCGAAGCCTGCGACGAGTATGAAGAGACCTCCGAAGAAGAAGAAAATCTGCCAGTCAATTCTGCCCAGCACATCTCGGACTTCGCTAGTCCGTGACGACTCGTAGACCAGTATGAGAAACGCGGGAAGAAGAGTGGCGAGTGCTGCCGAGACCCCGAGAAAAGTATGAACGATCAAGAACGTCACCGCTAGTCCAAGAGATACGAGACTCACCCGCAGTAGGCCCCGATCCTTAACGGCGCTCGACGGATTCGGCAGCTGGAGCGGTCTACGTTCGCGATGTCTCTTCATAGCGTCTCGATGGAGAAAGCCATGATTTCTCAGATAGAGAA
>VBBS01000070.1:0-1965 GCA_005888745.1 Candidatus Bathyarchaeota archaeon
GATAAGGACCCCTGATAGGAATAGGAGAACTTCCGATGCAGTCTTCCTGAACGAAAACGATGGGAAGAGAACCCTATCCGGCTCAGCCTAGGTTCCTACACTTAGGTTCCTTCGGATTCAGCGGCCGGTAGTTGGACCTTGAAGGGGCCCTCAAGTGCCTGAGTCCCCTTGATTGTGACGTAAACCGAGTATTGCTGGCCCTTTTGCAGCAGATGAGTTTGCACACCTAGGGTTCCAGAGGAGTTGGGAGCAATTCTTAGAAAAGCACCGACACTTGCATATCGATCAATGTAGTAGCCTGTAATCTCTACGAAAGAACTGCTCGGATTCTTGAAGGTCAGCCAGGCATAGTCCCACCACGCAGATGCCTTTTCGAGGACTAGGATCATGATTGCAGAACGAGCGCTCTCATGCCTAGATATGTCAGACAGTCTCACGAAAGTGATTTTGCTTATCTTGTGTTCAGTTGCTAGTTCTCGTTGCGTTCGTGAAGGGCTGGCGTCCAGTCGTTCGCGACAGTTGCTCCGCTGACTCTACATCTGTAGGCTTTCTATTGTGCGTCTAGTGCTCCGACACGAGAACGAAACTTCTAGAAAGGTTATCTCAATCTGTGGGATCTAGTCTCAAACGCTAGGTCGGGAGTGCACAAATGGACCTTCTTTGGTTGGTCCTCGGACTGGTTCTCGCAGCGATCCTAGCTATCGTGGTTCTAGTTGCTCTTCCATGGTATCGGAAGCACGGCATCGAGCAGGCCAGAGCCTCGTTGAAAGAGGTCCCTTCGGTTCTCACTAGAATCGAGAACTCCCTCGAACCCTACCTGTCCTCGAAAGAGTACCTCCCCGAGCGCGTAGCTAGACCTCTGAGGTCAGAGATCCAGACACTCGCTGAGTTGACCTTGCCGGTTCTCGGGAAAAGTGTCCGGAGAGCCCACGATGTTGCAATGAGAAAGGATTTCGAGTCGATGACGACTGCTGCCAATCAGTTGCGTCAGAAGCTTGTGGGACACAACCACCAGTATGTCCAGCGATCGATCTCTGAGCACTCGAAGTTGCTTGTCGATGAGCTGAAGCTGGACGCGGCTCAGCGAGAGGCGACCGTTCGAGACGATGAGCGCAACCTCGTCGTCGCGGCGGCTGGGTCGGGTAAGACCCGCACCTTGATCGCAAGGGTCCGCTATCTCATGGAACGTGGCGTCGCTCCAACTAACATCTTGGCGATAACCTTCACGAACAAGGCGACAGAGGAGATGGAGGACCGCCTCAAACAGATGAGTGTACCAGTCGCGGATCAGGGAAGCGATGGTGTGACTGTCTCGACACTTCATGCTCTCGGCAAGCGTATAGTCCAAGCCGCCACGCCAGGACCGCTTAGTATCGCTGACGAACATTGGACAAACTCCCTTGTCGCTGGCGTATTGCGCGATGCTAGGGAAGGTCGAGACCTGCAGCTTTCGAATTTGTACGTCAACGCGATCCTGAACTTCCATCGTGATCTGGACGAGCGGACTCCAGCTCTCGGTGTGGATCTTACTTACAGAACTCGTCGTGGAGAAGAAGTTCGGTCAATCGGCGAGCGAATCATTGCAGACTTTCTACTCACCCACCAGGTTCCTTACAAGTACGAAGCCACAGCCTCGTGGGCACAAGTCGGCGCAGGCCGCTCCGCCTACCATCCCGATTTCACACTCCTTGACACTGGAGCCTGCATAGAATATTGGGGCGTAGATCGGGCAGGCAATGTCCCGGGGAATTGGTCAACTTCCTCTACCGATTATGGCAAGGGAATGGCATGGAAGAGAGGAGAGTTCAGCCGCACCGGCAAGAAGCTCATCGAATTCTACGATTACGAGCGTAGAGAAGGAACTCTGGAGGAATAACTCGAAACACGCTTGGCCGCAGCTGGCGTACGGTTACGACCGATGACACTAGCCGGGTTGGAAAAGATCGTCGGGGATACGAAGTACGT
>VBBS01000070.1:2013-2495 GCA_005888745.1 Candidatus Bathyarchaeota archaeon
CCGAATGTCGACTGAGCAGATTCTCCAGCGTCTAAAATCGGCTACGCCACGTGTTTATCATTTCGGGAACCTTGGTCTTGCAGTTTTGCAAAGATACGAGGGAGAATTGGCCTCGGAAGGGAGAATCGATTTCTCAGACATGCTTCACAGGGCTGCTGACATAGTAGACAAAGGTGCGAGTTCACTCCCAAAATTTGAGCATTTTCTTGTTGACGAGTTCCAAGACACCTCGACCGCCATGGCCCGCCTTGTGAATGCACTTGTTCGGACAAACCATGCTCATCTCTTCGCCGTGGGTGATGACTGGCAAGCCATCTACGGTTTTACAGGCGGAGACGTAGATCATGTCGTGAACTTCGAATCTCACTTCGGACCCGCCTCACAAACGATGCTCGATACCAATTACAGATCCCCCGCTACAATCGTCGAGGCAGGTGCAGTGTTAATTGCGCACAACCCCGGCCAAATACCAAAACAAGTTG
>VBBS01000028.1:0-42908 GCA_005888745.1 Candidatus Bathyarchaeota archaeon
TCGAACGGTCCAAACTCTCGATGGTTCAGAGAGCTCTGCTGAACACGCCCAGCAGACTGACCGAAGTTGGGAAACTAACCTCTAGAAGTAAGGGCAGAGTACTAGTGAGACAAGGAAGGAGACAGGCTCTGAGAGCCGTTTCCCAAGATGAGTTGTACAAGCTAGCCTGAGGACGCGGGGCTTGCCTTGAATGGCTCTTGAAGAAACAAGATCAACAGCATCATGGCGACTGCGAGTCCGCCCATGAAAAACCAGCCCGCCGAGAAGCTGTTGTAAACACTGGCAAAAAAAGTAAAGCCGATCGGGATAAAAAAGCTTCCCAGTATCTGGACGGAATTGATAATGCTGATTCCAAGAGGCGCATACTCATGTCCCACCTCGGGATATTGAGATGCGCTAGCGTACATTGTTGAAAATACCATCGCGTCGAGGAAGCCGACTGCAGGAATCAAGAACCACAGTCCATTTGCTGGCGAGGCTCCGAACAGGGCTATTCCTATCGAAGCAAGAACCCCCGGAACTAGGATGAAGATTTTTCGCTGCCTAAACCGGTCCGAGAGATAGCCGCCAACCGGCCCCCCAAAGATGCTCGCGAACATGATTAGCGACGCAAGCAATCCAGCGATCTCGGCTGGAAACGACAGTGTCTTGTTGAGGTAGCCTTCGAGGAACTGGGATGAGGTGAAGATCCCGCCCCAGAGTCCAAGAACGCCAAACGCGATAATCCAAATGTTGCGACTCCGGAAGGCCCGTCGCATGGGCTTACGCGCTTTTCTTTCGACCCTGTCGCGTGGGATCACGATTTGGCCGATCGCGACCGATATCAGGCCGAGCGCTCCGCCGATTATCAGCCCTACGTGCCAGTTGAAAGTGTCGATAACGAGCACCCAGACGAATAGACCTAAACCGCCTCCTATGTTGAAGCAGCTGTTGTAGAGGCCGAGCACCAGACCTTCCTCCTCGGGTTTGAAGAGGGGTGTCAGGATGCCAATTGCAGGTGCAAAGAACAATGCGGCTCCGACCCCTAGTAGGAATCGGGAAACGATCAGGACCGGAAAGTTCGGCGATAATCCCTCTGCTATGCCTGACAGGGAGAGAAGAAGCATTCCGAGCTGGGAGGTGTTTTTCGGACCCCAACGGGCGGATGCAATCCCGGCGGGTATCTGGAATATTCCAGCGCCTGCCAGAAACGATGCTGTTAGAATGCCGAGAGATGGGAGGTCAACACCAAATTCCGTTCCGATCAGGAAGAGCGCGGGGGATATGTTGAACCAGTTGATGGTGTAGATGACTCGAGAAGTTAGAACCGAGGATAAGACGAGCCATCTTTTCTCCATAAAAATCGTTGATCCGTTCGACAGCCACGTCTTGGGGTTATTTGAGGGTCCGCATTCATGATCGAGTAGCGACGGATGGGTCTCAGCCGGGCCGAGGCCTGGTCTCGCGATCCACTTCATCTAGTCAGAAGGGATAGAACTGTTGAGAACTTCTTCTTCCATGAAACCTTCGGATACGATAAAGGCCAGTCTTCTACGTGGCGGGCGCTTCGACTGGTAATTGAACAGGCGCCTTCAAAATCGGCCTAGACAGTCTAGGCTTTGCCGGGACCTGTAATGGAGATGCCTCCGGCAGGAGGGTCTGGTATACCTGTTCCAAGATTTCTGCAAGACAGGACACGTGAAGGAGTCCGATGGAAAACACGGGGAGAAACGTAGGAGTCACAACCTGGGTTGTTCCCTCATTCAACTGATACGCTGGCTGATCATGATCTATCCCCTTCCCGCAGACGACGCAGAATGGGGTAATATCTCTCTGATACTTCTTTACTACCCTCTGACCACTAGTACCCCTGCTTACCACTAGTACCCCTGCTGACCACTAGTACCCTGGCAAAGCGAGGCTAATAACCGCAGCCTGTACACTGTACGCAAAACAGTATACACTCCTCTGCTGGAGGCTATTGATGATAGACGAGGCACTGTCGACTCAGACTTGACAGAACCGACGAGGGACCCTGATACTTCAGAGTAGTCAGGGTCACAGCGGTCTACCACCGGACAGCCTAACCGTTCCAAGCTCGAATCACACGGACGCCTACAACGAGCTCGATCTCGTCCATGATAGAATAGGGCACTCATAACATCGGGGGGCTGGCGGGTAGGTTTGCGTCCTTTTTGAAATTTTGAAAATCGGCAGACTGCGTCCGTCACTCGTGTCCACTGGTGTCAAGGCAAGTGAATGAACTACCCATGTTGCGCCTGATCGAACGTTCAGACTCTCTCAAAGACCAGCAGTGAACTTTAGCACGCGGATCAAATCCGACGATCTCATCTTCAATTCTTGATCGAAAGTTCGATCCATGCCTCATATCAAAAGAATGCCGAGTATGATTGGCAATCTGGGCTTATCGGGGTCGGATGGGTCCTCTCTCATTCTCGCCCGGTGCTTGGCGCCGGGTCTCAAGATCCACTTCATCTAGTCCCAAGGGACATGTCCGTTGGGCCAGAGCTTTCATCCACGATGTCCTAAGATGACTTTGGGTATCGGGTCAACATTCTTGCCCGGCTTCCAGGGAGCAGAAAGAGGACGATGAATTATGTGATTGTGTTATTACTTATGGATTTCGGACATGGGTTATTGTTTCAGCTGTGCCGTCCAGACTCAGATTAGTAACCGGACTTCACGCCCGCCTCCGCTGATGGAGCACTCACTTTCGGATTTACCACTTTCATGCATCAATCTATCCCTGCAAACTTCGCGGAATACCAGGTCATCTGGATTACTGGTAGAGGACGAGCAAAGTCATCGGACCCCAACCGGTTGGGGGAGACGCGAACGAATAAAGCCTTACGTTCCTTCACAGTCGACGAGTGTCCGCTGACTGTTGGCTGGAATCACAATTGCTCCTCTCGCTTTCGAGAGCATGGGGGTGCGCTCAATGTGCAGTCTTGTGCGGACGAAAGACGTGACGGTCTTGTTGGACGCTGGCGTTGCGCTGGGACCCAGATTCCGATTGATGCCTCATCCTAGAGAATTCCGAGCACGGGATCAGGCCCGAAAAAGGATCGAAGAGGCAGCGGACAAAGCAAAAGTCGTGACGATTTCCCACTACCATCACGATCACCACACGCCGAATTTCATGGATCCGGTGTGGCTGGGGAGTAGCCCTGAATCCTTCGAGCGAATCTACAAGGGAAAGATCGTCCTTGCCAAGGACAGCCGTCGAAAGATCAACACGGCACAGAGACGGCGCGGTTGGATGTTTCGCCAGGCTGCGGAAAAGTTGGCGGAAAAATTCGAGGCAGCGGACGAGCGGACATTTGAGTTCGGTAGAACGAAGGTGAGGTTTCCAGCTCCAGTTCCTCACGGGGAAGGTGAATCCGAGCTAGGGTGGGTCCTACCTTGCATCGTGGAGAAGGCGAAAGAGAAAGTGTTCTTCGCGCCTGATGTTCAAGGACCCGTCGTGGATGAAACCGTTAGTCTGATCCTGAGAGAGAAACCTCATTTGCTTGTAATGGGGGGCCCACCGACATATCTGCAAGGATATCGAATTGGTGACGAGTTCTTTCGCAAAGCTACCCGGAACATGGAGAGGATTCTCGGCACTATTCCAATGGTGGTAATCGATCATCATCTACTACGAGATGAAGGATGGTACAAGTTTCTCGAACCGGTCAGAAAATCAGCTGAGAAGGCCGATCACAAACTATTGACAGCATCCGAGCTCTTGGAGAAGGAACCACAGCCGTTGGAGTGTAAGAGACAAAGCCTCTACGACCAAGACAAGCCAACCAAAGAATTTCTAGAGTGGGCCAATCTCCCAGAGGAGAAACGGAGCGACAAGCCGCCTCCTCTAAACACGTAATGCGACGTTCAATCGCGAACAAGGAAGAATTCCGCAATTCTTGCTCTGTCAGCGCTAGTTGTTCAAGATCTCCGGTTGTCTCTACATGTGGAGCATTCTCGTGATCTGTCTCTTCGCCTGTTCCAAGGCCTCATTCACCTTGTCAAGCTCGACTATGACTTCCTCCTGAATGGCTAGCTCTCAGATCTTCTTGGCTTCCCTCATAGCCTCACTTATGTCGTCAGAAATCTGCATCAGCTTCGGTGGAAGCGTCTTCCTACGCTCTTTCACAATAACCATGTGGGGCATCCCCGGTAATATTCGCTCTGACGGTTCTAATTCCTGGACCGCCAAGCGACTTTCGCTCTCGAATAGTAGAACATGAATCCTTCTTTCATGACTGTTAGGCAAGGCTCTCATTAGAGACCATGCGGAAAGATATGGGAACATCGTGACCAGACCTCCAGCGGCAGGGTTTTGCGCTCAGGAGAAATATCAAAGAACATCTCTAATCGCGATCCTATCTATCTCCCGGAAACA
Organism: Candidatus Bathyarchaeota archaeon; assembly: GCA_005888745.1. Taxonomy (GTDB): domain Archaea; phylum Thermoproteota; class Bathyarchaeia; order 40CM-2-53-6; family 40CM-2-53-6; genus 40CM-2-53-6. The sequence continues at coordinate 4,385 of VBBS01000028.1, forward strand.
GAACGGGTCAGGAGAGAAGAGGAAAAGCCCTACTGCTGAGAAACAATTCCCTAGGAGCGATACCACGCAATATGTCGTAGGCAATTCTTCGTCTACCAGTTGACAATCCACATAGGGAGATGCGGCAACTACCACAGTTAACTTCCAATCTTGGATTATACTAGGGGGTTACCTTCTGTGACGCCGAAGCCCTTAGCCAGTTTCTCCGGCCTCTGTCCAGGCTGCGGAGCTTCACAGGACCACAGCTGCTGCGAGCTCTCCAGCGGCTCCGTCGCCGTATCCTCTAAGTGCAGTTTCTTCTCCAGTCACCTCTTTCATCGTTGCACAGAGTGCGGGGGATATCTTTCTCCCCGTGGAAGGGCACCCTCGTCAGATGAGGAGGAGCCGTGGGAGGACACCTATTGAACTCACAGAAGATCTGCCCGAACTGTGGTGAGCCAGTCATCAACTGTCTATGCGGCGACAAGACCAGAAATGGTCCTAGGCCGTGTGTCGGATAGCTTTCGCTTATGATGGTACTTACTCCGAAAGATAGACTACGGTTAATAATTGGGACTAATTCGGTACCTTAAGATGCACAAATATGGCGAAGTTCATCCTGTCAGTGGACGACGAGATATTCCGGGTTCTCGTGAACGAAGCCAAGGCTAGGGGCATCAATGTCCAAAATCTTCTAAGGGCTATTGTCATCGCGGACTGGGTAAGAAGCCGTGCTGGTATCAACCAAGGTGTTATCGGCTTCGGACCTAGAACCGTAGGCTCGGGTCTGAGGCATCCTCAGGACACTTCTAGGGAACATGCGTAGAACCGGGTCAGCCCGTAGGCATCCGTTATTCTGTCATGAAATCATGAAGTCACTCACACCAAGGGACTCGATATCCAGCCGAATATTCCCCACCTTGACAATCATAGACATAAACTGTTCAACTACCAGCCCGAACCCCGCAAACTCTCAGCTCGACCCAGCTCCCGAAAAGAACGAAACGCATTCTCTTCCACCTTAGGCCCAGTCTGAACCAAGCCCCCAACTCCCAACAGATGATATGCCAATCTCGATAGAGATGTGGCATCAGGGTGCGGCCACCATTCTTATATCGAGTGTTCGTGGTTGACGGTTTGGGCGGTGGTGGGGGGCTGGGAAGCCGGTCGTTTCCTGTGACCCGAAATCGACCTATGCGGGAGCCCGTTAACTTTGGCGAGCGGCAACCTCGACCAGGCAGAAGACCCAGTTGTCTACTGTGACATCCTGCCCCACCAGGTCGGCGGCGCGGGAGCGCTCTCTGAAGGGAGGGTTGCTACCTGCTCACGATCGAATCCGGCGAGGCCCGGAAGGGAGCAGTCGTAAGGTCGACGTTCGACGCAGGTGGGATCCCAGGGTGGAGAAAACAGCTAGGACACCGTGTCTGGAAGAGATGCCCATCGCCAGAGGACGTCACCATCGCCTTTGGTGTTAGCTACAGCTATCAATCCTTAGTTCGCCCACTATTAAGCTTCGAGCTTAGGGGCCAACAATGACAGTTGTTGAGTCGTTCGCGGATGTGCCAATCTGATCCGTTACGGTGCAGGTTGCGATCATGGGTCCAAGGGTCGTATAAGTGTGGGTTGGGTTCTGTACTGTGCCGGAAGTCCCGTCACCAAATGTCCATGAGTAAGAATAGGGTTGAATGCCCCCCGTTGCCGCACATGAGAATGAGGCCGGTTGGTTAACCTTCGCAGGATTGGGACTAGCGCTGGCGGACGCGCGGAGAGGAGGGGGAGGATTGATGGTGGTGGTGTTCTGGAAGGAAACTGAGGTTGCACCAAATACGTTCGTTATCAGTAGTAGAAAAAGAAAAGGGGAAATCAGGGTGGTCGATAGACGCATTTTGCGCACTACGTGACCGTTACAGAAAATGTCGGTCCCGGATTTGCTACTAGAGCGAAGGAGCCGGCGCACACGCCAATAGAGACCGGAGAGAGCGTTGCCGAGTTAGCTGCGAGCGACACTGGAACGCCACTCGGAGTCTCGAAAACCAACCCGTTTCCGGTTGAAGGGCAGGCGCCTGGTGAGAGACTACTAGTCACAGAGGGGTTGTCAGGTACCGATCCCTGGTTATCGATGCAGAAGTACTCGAGCTGTGCGCCTCCTCCTTGTGTTAGATTCCAGAATACGGACGTGGGGTTGCTAGTGTAAGCTGGGCTGAGATGTCCAGGACAGTTTCCCGGATTGACGTTGGAAGGCTGTGTTATGAATATGTTCAAGCCAGTGTTTATCCTCGAAGTGTTCTGGAAGGCGACTTGAGTCGCAGCGAAGCCGGCGGCCACGAGTATTATCGGGATCACGAAGGCGAGTAGTTTCAGATATCGAATGTTCATGGTTGAAGACAGAATGGCAGCGGTCTATTTAGACTGTGTCTCGAGAAATACTCCTAACGATATCCGGTTATTTCAAAAGATGACACCGTGCGGAACTTCGGTCATTCCCTATCATCGATAGCTGGTTTCTGGCTGAGGGCTCTCGTTGCTCGAATCGGCCCAGGGGTCCGTTCCTAAAGGTCGGACATCCATCCCAGAAATCGAGTATCCGTAACTCCGAAGCTTCTTCAAGAAAATGTTGCTTCTTCCTCTGAGTTCTGACAGGTTCGTCGCGAAATTCTTGAAGATCCCTCTCGCTCTCGCCGAACGAACGAGTTCTTGCTTACTGAGCAGCCTAAGGCTTCCTTCAGCAATCTTTTCGACGTATCCGTTGTAAAACTCGACAAAGTCATTGGCGAGCTCGATCAGATCATAGTCAAGCAGCACCCCTGCTTTTCGCATCATTATCCTGACCTTGTCACGCATTGAGAAATACCAGAATTGGAAGACAAGGAATAGATCCTTGATTCCTGGAATCTCTGCGGACGCGATCTCCGGCCTCATTGCGTTTGACTCCGGAGGGACAATGTCCAACAGCTTAACTATCCTTTTGTCCTCCGCTCCGCCACCCTGCTCAAAGTTTAGCCGGCCAAAGTCATCCAACAAGACTTCGAACTGGGATAGTAGTTCGAGAGCGGCGCGATGGGTTTTCTTGGTATAATCAAGCCATCCCCATATTGCTGCAAGAGAGACGATGATAGGGGCGGTGTAGAGAATTGAAAGGTATCGCAGAAAAGTTAAACCGAGTAGGGCAAGTTGGGGCGTGAATAGCCAGACTTGGCCCTTGGAAAGACTTCCAAAATATTCCCTCAAAGTCGGCCTCCCCTATCTAAGTCTCCGGGCAATCGGCAGGGCGACCTCGACAATCAATCCGATTGTAACGAAGCTCCATCCACTTTGGGTGAAATCGATACCCTCTCCAAAACTTCCTAGTATGACAAGGATGAATCCTAGAAGCAGAGCCACGGCTGGTGATGCGGACGTTAGAACCCGGGTGCGTGAGCCCAAAGATTTCACTCAGGGGTTAGTCTTGAATTGGTTACTCTTCCCGAGCTTCACTTGACCCAGCGGTACAAAACGGCTTAGTAACCCATCCCGAGTGAAGCGAGGTGAATCATAGGATCCCTTGAATCTGCCTTCTTTCCTTCCTCGGCGCAGTTGCTCATGCAGAGCTCTAGTCCTATGGGTAAAGAGATCTAAGCTTCCTGGATGCCTTCAGGTCATCTGAACAAAGGATCATCCGCGATGGCCTTGTCTTCGGGACGGGGTCTCGGTCAGGTGAGTGGAAGGAGACGAGACCAATTTGCGGAAAGAGATGAAGGGGAGGGATGGCACGAAGCCTTCCGAAACTCAGTCCCGGCTGTTCGTTCCGTCATTGACCTGCCACTATTCAATCCACGTAATACTCTGGATATGCGGGGATATCGCGGTGCATAAGCTTGCCCGGATGGTCATTGGGAGACTCAGATGCACTTATCAGATTCGTACTCTTCTGGAGATTAGTAGCTTCGAGCTTTGAGGTCAACATAGCCATGGGTCTGTTACATCGAGCAGACCCTTTCGCCCTAGTCGGCTCGGCAGTCGCTCTATTTCTAGCTCTGACGAATGATCCATGGTGGACGATAACCGGTGCCCATTCGAGCAGTCTACTGGCGGTCAAGGTTTCACCGTTCTACCTAGAAACGATTGCCGCTGGACTGCTCTCGAGTACGCCCTTTACCACGACCTTAGGATCACTGACACGTGTACTATCGATTCTCGGTTTTGTGGCCTTGGCCGCGGCCAGCATTCAGAAGGTTGCCTGGTGGCGGCCGCTAGTGATATGTTTTGGATTGTGTGCCCTAATTGAATTGTACTTCAGCTTTCTACTCATGCATATGGCAGCGGATATCACGCTTCTCGGTGCATACGGGGTCATTCCACCCTACTCCGGTACTGGTTATCTCCTAGTCAACTTTCTTGGCTTGGACCTCAACATCTATCCGAACCCTCTTGTGATCGCGAGCTTCAGGTTTCCCTTCTATGCTGGCTTCCTTGCCATCGGATTAGTTGGAGGTGGGCTTATTCTCAAAGTGTTGCGTGAAAGAGGCTCGAACGGGAGTCCAGGCAATTTTCACCAAAGCCACAACTGACGCAGAATGTTTCATCAAACGTTTAAACGCGCTTAGGAGATGAGGAATCCTGTCTGGCTCCAATGCAATACGCTCGACTCGGATCCACTGGATTACAGGTTTCTCGGATCTGTTTGGGCACGATGTCCTTCGGTAATTCGGAAGGATGGATGATCGAGATTGACAAAGCAAAACCGATAGTAAAACGAGCTATCGAGCTCGGAGTAAATTTCTTTGACACCGCAAACCTGTACTCCAACGGGCGCTCAGAGGAGATCGTCGGCGAACTGCTGAAAGACCATCGGGATGATGTTGTTATCGCTACTAAGGTGAGGCTTAAGGTTGGCGAGGGACCCAACAAAGAGGGCCTCTCCCGATACCACGTTCTGCAGCAGGTTAGAAAATCTCTCAAGCGATTACAGACTGACAGAATCGATCTTTACCAGATTCATCGGTGGGACTACTCGACACCGATCGAGGAGACACTTCTCGCACTGAATGATCTAGTCCGGCAAGGAACGGTGGGCTATATCGGCGCGTCTAGCATGTGGGCCTGGCAGTTCGCCAAGGCGTTGTTCTTCAGCGACCACTTCGGGATAGCGCGGTTTGTCTCGATGCAGAACCATTACAACCTCTGCTATCGAGAGGAAGAGCGCGAGATGATTCCGTTATGTAGGGATCAAGGAATCGGCTTGATCCCATGGAGCCCGCTGGCAAGAGGATTCTTGACGGGAAGATACAAGCGGGGAAAGGCGCCCAGCACGTCCAGATACAAGACTGACAAGTATTTCGCCGAGAGGTTCTTCCGTCCAGAAGACTTTGACGTTGTCGAACGGGCAGAGGAGGTTGCGAGAGAGAAAGGAGCGACCACAGCTCAAATAGCGCTCGCATGGCTTCTGCACAAGGGCGTGAACGCGCCGATCATCGGCGCTACTAAAGTTGAGCACATTGATGAAGCGATTGGGGCGCTTGATATTCAGCTCTCGGATGATGATATGAGACGCCTGGAGGAACCGCATAAGACCCACCGGATTCTCGGGCATTCATGATCCGTCTTCGGTAGCGGCGGAGTGGCGTCGTAATAGGACTCTTCGTGTTTCCCTCTAGCCGAAAGTGTAAGTATAGAGACGCAGGTCGTCAGCTTTCGTAATTAGCTTCAGCTCATGAGTCTCGAAGGCCTTTGTGCGAACAATGTCGTAAAGTCTGTTCTCAGCAACGAGAACGAAACTACCGGTTGAATCCCACTGGACATCGGCGCCGGCCTTCCCTTTTTCTATCGCCTTTCCATCAAGCTCAACGTCAACTCTCACCGGTTTCACGTCGGGTACTCCCATAACGGCGTTCGCGTTCCGAGCACCAAACTTCAACAAAATGTACCCAGACTCAGAAGTTTCGTGCATGATGTACTCAGGGAACTGCGTCCAATCTCCGTTTAGGTAGGGAATGTCTCGGGAGTGTTTCCCGGGATCGACATAGCGAGCGCGGCTTCCAGATGGGTAAACGTGTCCATTTCCAAAACCCTGCGACCTCAACGACCCTGCGTAGATTTCAGGAGTCGTGTTCGGCATGAAACCAAACTTCTCCAGCCTGTTCGATCTATCGTTGTCCTTGTTTCCTGATGGCCTCCCGGTCTCCTTCAGGAGATCTCGAATTCTGTCTTCCATCTTATCGTAATCCCCTTCGCCCGCGTGCTCCCATCGAACTGTTCCCTTTGAGTCGATTAGGGTCTGCCGAGGCCAGTACTGATTTCCATAGAGTCTCCACGTAATGTTCTCGCTGTCGATCGCGACCGGGTATCCTATTCCAAACCTTCTCACCGCACTGGCAACATTCTCTGGCAGTTTCTCGAACTCGAACTCGGGAGTATGGACCCCTATCAGAACGAATGGTTCTCCTGTGTATTCAGTATAGAGCATTTTCATGTGAGGGAGCGATCGAACGCAGTTTACACAGCTGTATGTCCAGAAGTCGAGGAACACCACCTTTCCCTTCAAACCTGTAATTGTCATTGGAGAAGCGTTCAGCCATCCTCGGAGCCCAGAAAACTCCGGTGCCGATTTTCCCGTGAGAGATTCAGCTAGCATACACTCTATCCCCCCGCCCCCCGGGCTATAATCCCATCAGCAAATCGAGTAGCTTATCCACTAGTCAGGGCTGGAGTATGAATGGCCTGAAACGCTTAGGGTTGTAACCCGTTTCGCGTTAGAATTACGGAATCAGTCTATTCCATTCTAGTTCCCCGTTTTCTAGGGTCCAAACCAGTTAGTTCAACCAGGTAGCTACTATTGATGAGAGAGAGTTTAGTAAGTATGAGAACCTTAGAAATTGGGTCTACCGGACATCCGAGCAGAATTATACAGACCGTTCTCGCTTCAACCCTTCTCGTATCGGGTCTAGTTGGCATATGGATAGTGGCCCGTGATGGATGGCTCCGAGCTGTCGCCCCTAGTCACGCTTACGGTCTCCTCGCATTTGCGGCTCTAGACGTTGTCCTCGCACTTTTGGTCATGGTGGTCCCCAAGCTCGGGTATATGGGGGCCCTTGTTGTTTCAATGACTCAGCTCGTGGCCATGGCGGGAGATGCTTTGACCTTCACTCCTGCGGGGTCTCTCCAAACTGCGTTCAGAGCGTATCTGCTAGGTGACACAGCGTTTGTTGCGCTACTAGGAGTCCAACTCGCCGTGGCAGGAATCACGGCAACTGCGGTCGCTATGCCCCATGGGGTAAGACACAGAGTTCACTTCGAACGGGCGAAGCATCTCAAGTCGCCGCGCCAGACCTGAGAATGAAGTAGATCTCGGCTGCATCCTGACCTGATCCTGACGAGCCAATATTAGACGGATCGTCTCCCGTTATTCCTGCAAGTCTTAATGCATGGTCGAGGTTGATTGCAAGATGGTTCAGGTGTTTCGGAACTGGCGAAAGTCCATTCTCCATCCGATACATCATGGAAACGCCTACTTTGGTATGTTCTCGCTGGGTCACGTGGAGGAACCAATCGTGGCAAGATCATCAGTCTCCTCCGTAAAGAACCTCACAATGTCAACCAGCTCGCTGAGATGCTTGACGTTCACTATAGGGTCGCTGAGCATCACGTCCGTGCATTGGAGAAAAACAATCTCATTACTCCATCTGGTGAACGCTATGGCAAGCTCTACTTTCTCTCCCAAGAGATGGAAGCCCACCTTCACATATTCGACGAGATCTGGACTCAGATCCAACCTCGAGCTAGAGAGGTGAAAGAGTAATGGTTTCCTTGATGGATGCAAGCATGTATACGGCTGGGCTCAACGCGATTCTCCTTCTCGGGCTCATCATCGTCTACTCACGAATGTACCGCGATACACACGCCCAGTTCAGTCTCGGTCTGATGGTGTTCTCACTGATTCTATTCGCACAGAACATCCTGTCCGTCTACTCGTTCGCAACAATGTCTCCATACGTTGGAGACCCGTTCCTACCATATCTGTTCGGTATCAACATAGCCGAGGCTCTTGGGGTCATGGTCTTGTTTAGAACGACCCTTCGATAGAAACAGGCCAAATCTAGACCAGACAACGGCCACATTTCGCCAATCCCTCAAATAGATTCCCGAGCGATTTCGAGCCATTACGAAAAACTGGGAGGTGAATTTGTAAAATGAAGAAGCAAAATGTATCCGTAATCCTCACTATTGTTTCCCTTTTGGTTCTAGTTGTCCCTGCAGCGGAAGCCCGACCCAACAATGAACATCACAGCTCCAACGGAGCTGTCTACATTATGACCAACGACCCGTCAGGCAACAGCGTTCTAGTCTACAGCAGATCGGCTGACGGACCTCTAACTTGGGCAGGAACATTTGCGACCGACGGTCTCGGAGGCGTGGGTCTAACCGGAAGCAACCAAGGCGGACTAGTTCTGAGCGCAGACGCCAAATCGCTTTTGGTTGTCAACGCTGGAAGCAACGACATATCCGCATTCCGAGTCAACCATGGCGATCTAACACTCACCGATAAGGCAGGTTCCATGGGAACCTTCCCGATCAGCGTTACCATCCACGAAAACGTGGTCTACGTGCTAAATGCTGGTGGAAAGGAAGCTGCCGGAAACATTGCAGGATTCCACCTAAACGATCATGGCCAACTATCACCCATTCCAGGATCGGCCAGATCTCTTAGCGGAAAGACTGCTCCAGCGCAGATATCCTTTAACCCAACTGGATCGGTTTTGGTAGTAGCGGAGAAATCGACAAGTCTAATCGACATCTACACCGTTGACCCGAACGGAATTGCCACAGGACCCACGACACATTCTTCCAGCGGCGCCACACCGTTCGGATTCGCCATCGACAAGAAAGGTCAGCTCATCGTCAGTGAAGCAGCAGGCGGACCTTCAGGCACCAGCGCGGTCTCATCCTACAGTCTCTCGAACAAAGGCGATCTCTCCACGGTTAGTGGCTCTATACCTGACACACAGATGGCAGCGTGCTGGCTCGTCGTCACAGGAAACAGTCGATATGCATATACTGCAAACGCGCATAGCGGAACCATTTCAAGCTACTCAATCGCCTCCAGCGGAGAAATTACTCTACTCCAGGCAGTCGCTGCAAACACAGGCGCAGGTAACCTTGACCTTGCATTGACCAGAAACAGCGGGTTCCTCTACAACTTCATCAACGCAAGCCATACAATCGAAGGGTTCAGCGTACACTCCGACGGAAGCCTCACACTGATCGACACTCTCACCGGTATTCCACCAGGAGCCGATGGGCTAGCAGCCAACTAGGACCCATCTTCTCTCCGGGGGGCCCCTTTTTTTTCTAACGCTCGTTCGAGTTATCATCCGGTCGTTTTGGTTCAGAATCATTTCTCGTAGAGATGCGATATGACGATTCTGTGTCGTTGAGAGATTGCGGTCAATCGACGGGCCAAAGCGATAATAGGAGTAACGCGTAGCCTTCTGCATTATCTGGTGTTGAGGGGTGTTGCGATGAGTTCGGAAGAAGATGACATGAGCGAAGACCGGGACCTGGAAGAAGAAACCGATGAAGAATCGGAGGAACACGTCTCGGAAGAAGCGGAGGAGCGGGAAGAAGAGAGAGAGGCTCAGACAGAACGAGAATCCGCAATCGAAGCTAGAGAGCGAGAAAAGAAAGGAGTTCAGAAGGCTCCGAATGGAAAGAAGCCCATCCGGACTAGATCGTAATCCACTCTTTTCTCGCTGACCGAGACTCGACTGGCCTCAGGAGCCGAGATGTTTGAGAAAGAACTCGGTTATCTTCGAATAGCAGGTCACCCTATTCTTGAATCGAAGCACATCATGTCCTTCGTCCTCGAAGACAAGATAGTCAACTTGGACGCCCCGTTTGCGAAGGTCTGCTGCAATCTCAGCTGACTCTGGCTCCGGCACCCTAGGGTCGTTCTTTCCTTGGATGATCATCAGCGGACACGTAAGACTCGCCAAGTAAGTCTTCGGCGAGTGCGCCAACAGCACGTCACGGTCCTTCACAGGGTCTCCGACCGCCAGTCGGATGTAGGGCATCCAAGAGGGTGGAGTTCGAGAGGCCCACTTTGGCAAGTCGTAGGGTCCGAACATGTCCACCGCGGCCTTCCACATGGTTGGAAACCGGGAAGCTAATGTTAGAGTCATGAAGCCACCGTAGGATCGTCCGACGACAGCTCTGCGCTTAGAATCGATTCTAGCGTCCTTCTCTAGGTGTCTCAAGCCTTCCAGGTGGTCTTTAACGTCGTTTCCGCCCCAGTCCCTGTCGACCAGCTTCATGTACTTCATCCCATACCCAGAGCTTCCTCGGACGTTCGGGACGAAGACCGCAAACCCGTTCAACGTCAAGTACTGTATCAGAGGCATCGAGAACCAAGTGAAATCAGGTCTCTCCTGGCCTTGAGGCCCGCCATGAACATATTCCACCAATGGGCGTGGACCCGTGTATCCGAGCTTAGACGACGGAAAATACAGTCGAGCTGAAACCTTCAGACCGTCCCAAGTAGTGTAGCTAGCATCTTCCCCGGCTGAAAGATAATCTTCAGGAATGCCCAAGACTTTCTCGTCTGAAAGGCGAGTCACGGAGCCCTTCCCGCTTGGAGGATAGAGGTAGAGTTGGGAGGGCATGTTGGCTTTGGTGAACGACAAAACATACTCAATGGTCATCGGCGGACCTTTGTTTACCTGCCATTCTAGTCCCTGGATTACGCCATTAGAAAGCTGGCCTTGGCCACAAAGATTTTTGGTGATTCTGAATGACGGAAGATTGTCGGAAGTGAAAGTCCCCTCGTAGACCCATGAAGCCCCGCCAATGTTGTAGATGAGAACGAAGAGGTTATCTTCGACTTTCTTTGACCCGATAAGCTCTCCGACTCCTGTGTGTTTCAGCCCGCGAATCTGGACTTCAACTGGTTTGGAGGGATTGGCAAATCCAAGATAGGTTAGGCCTCCGTCGTCGTGAAAGATGCTCGATACGAAGAGCAGTCCCTTGTCATCATCAACGAAGCTGCACCAGTCGATTCCAGAGGGTGAGACCGACTTGCCGCCTCTCTCAGCCAGAGGAATCCCGTAGAGGAGTTTCCGCTCCTTCATTCCCTCCTCCCAGTAATATAGAACAACGTCACCTGCAGTGTATCCGTCCGCTAGGATTACCTTGGAATGATCAGAGTTGACGCCAATACACCTGTTGCCGTAAAGGCTTCTCCCGAGAGAGGTTACAGTACCGGTTGTCAAGTCAACCCGCAAACATTCTGTCTCAGGGTTCTTTCTGTCATCTCGATCGAAATATGCAATATTCTTCTCGATATCGCAATCAACGCAGGCCAGCTTCTCGTCTTGATACCTATCACCCAGACTCTTTTCGGGAATGCCTCCTTCAACCGGAATCAGCATCGGCTGGTAATTCTCGTTCCCAAGCTTGTCCATCATCACCAAGACTTTTCCGAGCCCGGGCAGAACATGGAAATTGTGCCCATCCATCAGATGCGGATTCACCAAAGCCTCGCCCCCGGGAAGGAGTGGTTGAGGAATACTTCCGTTCTTGGCCATGGAGTAGAGGCTTAGAACTCCGCTGAAATCGGACAGAAAGAACACCTTACTCCCGACGATCTTCGGGGCGAGCAACAAGCGAGCGGAAAGAAGAGATTCTATCGGAAAGCGCGGCTTCGCCGATGCCCTAACCAGGGTTTCGGTGACTGTCAAAACTAGATCGCTGAATTCAGAGATAGCCTAGACTATCAAGCTTTTCGAAGAGAGCTCCTCCAAGCCTAGGACCGAGGAAAAACGTAGGATAGGGAGGCCGCGGTTTCAGCTATTCACCGGCCAGAAATCCCATAAGATGACTGTCGACGAATTTTTGGGGTTCTGTCGAGTCCTCGGTTGTTCGAGGACTAGACTTGCTCATCGACCCTGGGGATTACCGTCGTCGGGTTCCCCTTAGTTGCTTCACCTGAGAGCAGTTACGCCTCAGAGACACATTGTCTCGTCTCGGCAGGGAACGGTCGAACCTCATCCCAACGTGACGGGCTCATACGACGACCGCTAACCTATACTGAGTAATTTCTCAAACATAACTGTTAGAGAGGACTGAAGCTACCACTACTTACTAACAACCGAAGAGTTGACATTGCCAGGCATAGGAAACCGTTTTTCCTCTAAACGTAAGGGTTGAACAACTTAGTTGCGATCCATCCAGAGTTAGCGACCAGTAGAGGCAAAGCTTCTCGCAGGAAAACTTGTTCTCCGGGAACGTTTAAAATGCCGCAGTGACGCCGAACCCAGTAGGCAATCTGAAGGATCATTATGAGCAAGGAACTCAAGAAAATCCCTGAGGTCAAGGTCTTCGGCATGTGGCCTACCGCAGGCATCGAAGCGGAGGACCCTGGACTGAAGCGGTACATCTCGGCTCGCCCCATTCTCCTTCCTCACACCAGCGGTCGACACGAACACCAACGTTTTCGAAAATCGACAATCAACGTCGTGGAACGATTGATCGATGATATGATGCGACCCGGAATCGCCGGGGGTGGCAAGGCTCGTGCGATTAGCATCGTGCGCAACGCGTTCGAGTTGATCAGTATTAAGACCCGCAAGAATCCGTTCGAAATCCTCGTCCGCGCAATACAGAATGCAGCGCCTGCAGAAGACGTGACGAGAATCGCGTATGGTGGTATCGTCTACCCGATATCAATAGACATAGCACCTCAGCGAAGAGTCGACATAGCTCTGCGACATATCACCCAGGGTGCCAGAGCGGCCTCGCACAACAATCCTAGAAGCGTTGATGAATGCCTTGCTGACGAGCTGATACTTGCCGCGGCAAGAGACCCCAAGAGCGCTTCTGTACGCAAGCGAGACGAAATAGAGAGAATTGCGTTATCCTCTCGCTAAAGCCGATCTCTTTCCAATCGGCTCTCGCCGGAACTTCTCCATCTCTGAAAGACAAGGAATCCCCCACCGATCGCAAAACCGACCAGCGTAGCCGCGAGATATCCATTCAGCAGATAACCAATCGGCCAGGCATTCTTTTCAATCCACTCTTGCATGTAGGCGTTAGACTGAAACTCCCCAGAAACGACAGACAGCAATAGGGCAATGACAACAAACTGCACGAAGGCAAACAGAACGGCCGAGTCAATTCTTCGCGTTTTCTTGTTTCTTCTCAATTCCCAATTCTCGTTCCCTTCCTGGGTATGAAGAGTGGAAAAATAACTTACGCCTGGCTATCCCATCTTTATACCCCGCCACCACCGGCCCACTGCAAATTGTCAGATACAGAGAAAGAACTCGTTGGAAGTTCATCGCTGAGCTCTCAGATAGAGAGGGCCGGAACGCTTCTGCAGAACGGAGCACTCGATCAGATCGAAGGCTATAGGACCAGGTTCGAAGCCGTGGAGGGCTTGTATGAACGGTTCTTCGAGAACATCATCCGATCAGACTTCAATCAGGTTTCAGCCTACGACACTGCAAAGAAGTTCTTCGGAACAGACACCGTGTCCTTCGCAGCAGTAGATGGCACCGAATACTCGCGTCCCCTCTTCGACCTGGTGGTCTTCCTGGGAGGATCTTACGCATCACGTGGAAAAATCAAGTTCTCCGCAGCTCTCCCTCCGGTTGTTGATTATGAGGAACACTTCCTCAAGAGCGGACGGGCGCTCTCCAGTTGTGTCCCAGTATATGTAAACGAGGTTCCGGAAATAGACCAGAGCTTCCTTCATCCCGGAGAGAGCACAGAGATGTCGCTTGCAAAGCCGCTCACGGATGAGGCAATTGCGAACAACTCCACTATACCAATGTGGATCATGACCTTCTCCGAATACTACCTCGCCTACAAACTGGCAACAGAACCGGGCGGACCGAGAATTATCTTCTTGGACAGAAGCCTAGCAAGCAGTCTCGCCAGTCTCATCTACGATACTTCAAAACGAAAGCTCTGGAAGACCAACGGCGCTCTCCACGGACTCGATATCGGGGGGATTCCGGTGGACATCAACGATCTGGCCTACGGACGCCATCACATCGATAACCCCTCCCTTGACCTCCCTGCGCCCCGCGGGGACTATTTGCGTTACAGATGCTGGCTAGCCCTTGAGCGCCACGGTCCACAGTCCCTTGATTCGTTATGCACAATCTTGGGAATCAGTGAACAAGACAGGCGAAGACGAGTAGATCGAATACTTCGAAAGTCAAGACTCGAAGGCTTCCTTGAAGAACTGCTCGGGACCTACGGGCTGAAGGAACGATACCTAGGCACGTGGACCCGGATCAAGACTCTCATCGACACGATCGGGCGTCGAATGTTTGAGGAGAAACCAAAACAGAATCCCATGAGGGTATGGAAGAACAATGACTGGCACTGGCTCACGACACAGGATCTCGCGTTCCTCACCCTCTTCACCCTCAACCTCTTGGTCGAAGAATGCTGGCGCAAGCAAATTCTTCTAGTAGGACTCACTAAAGACACGGCTGCCCGAGACCTGAAGAATCATGTTCTTCCAGTTCTCTCTTCTAACAAGATCTGGTCCACAGACATCACTCAACAAGACCTGAGCCGGATACCGAACACCGACCGGATGATGCTTCAGACCCTAAGCGTATTCAACCATGAATCTATGAAGGTCCCATGGTCACTCACAGAATACGACTCTTCCTTCCTCATGATCGTGCCCGATTTCAAAAAACAGATAGGATTTGTTAGTGGAGCTATCCGGAACAAAATAACGCCGGAGAGGCTGTTTCTCAAATCGTACATTCAACTGTCCCAGACCGATATCGACCCCCAGCTTCGTAGCAATGTTCTGCTTCTAGACAGACTATCATACGCTAACTTTGACTATCGTCCTGACTCAACCCTCTCGTTCAAACACTCGTACGGAAACGCGGAAGAGACAGTTAGACCCATAGTTTTCCGGGACAGGACGGTTCCGAATCCCATCCAGGATCTTGTCATGCAAACTCTCTGCGCGATGACGAGTAACAGTATTCCCGAGCTCTTCGGCCACAACAAGCCCCTCTTTATCGCGGACAAGGTTGCCAAGTGGCATAACGAGGAAATGAGGCGGATCATCGACACCACGGGCAAATGGCTTATGAACAATCCCAGCCTCCGACACTTTGTCTTCTACATGAGCACGTTCAGGGAGAGGAGAAGCGAGATTGAAGGTAGTCGAAGAGGCAGCTTCTAGGTACTTCACCGATTTCGACGGGCGCTTCAAGGCCCGCCTTAGTCATGTAACACCGGCATTCATGCCTGTAGCGACCCACGAGCTAACCGGTACCTCCTCACGCTACGAGTGTCGGATCAAGGTCGAATACGACAAAGACATCATGAGTCTCGTCGAGGAAGGAATGCTCGTTGCGGTACGCAATTTCAAATCGACCCAGAAACAACAACGATATTCCCTGATGGTGATAAGCCGGATTTGGCCGGAACACTACGGGCTCAAAGGACTCTCTGAAAACAGCTACTATCCGATGCAGTTCGAGATAATCCAGCAATCAGTCCGTGACTGGGACACAAGCGACAAGTCTACTATGATGGTGCAGATCAGTGCTATACCCATCAACTATGACTTGCTCATTGACGGTGATGGCGAACCGAAGTACGAGAAGGGATTCTCGTATCCAGTTATCGCTGCTGAAGCCAACATTCTAAACCGCGATATGATCAGCCACATGTACAACAAGCGAATCCTCGACAAGATCGACTACAAAGCAAAAACCACAACAAGCGATGCTTACAAGGACCCGCGTATCGGAACAATCCAGATGTTCGAGTCCATGGAAGAAAAAATCCCAATCTATCTAGATTTCGAGTCCATGGTCCGTTACCACTTCGGAATCTTCGCCTTCACCGGTGCGGGAAAATCAAACCTTCTAGCAAACACTCTAAGGAGGATTCTCCTCCACGCTCCCGAAATCAAGGTAGTCGTGTTCGATATCTCCAGCGAATATCCATTCCTCTTGATGGACCTATTCGCTGACGAGAAGATTCCCTCGAAGATTATCCTGGAGAATCCTGTTGCCTCTGCGGACCAATTCTATGTCAGCGTTGTCAAGCCTCGGGATTACGAAAACGATGACAGGGTCCGGAAGGTCTTTGCGAGGATTTTCAGCCAGAAGAAGATCAGCTACTACCTCAAACCCGAATCCAAGATCCCAACCTACGGGGATATTCTTGACGAACTTACCAAGATGCGGGGAGACAATCTAGAGAAACCGCACTACATCAACGCGCTAGATCGTGTACGACAGTTTGTCAGCGATTACAAGCACGAGAACGAAAAGACTGATTCAACCTTTGTCAGCGAAGAATTTCTGATCGGGCTCGACCAAGCTGGACAGAGCGCCGTTAAGGAGTTCAGCATATCCGACCGGAGCGGAGTGTACTCGTGGGCGACGTCTCGTCTGGCGTTAACTGAGAACATCAAACGAGCTGACAAAGAGAAGAAGAGCGCAGGCGGACTCGATATCGAGGGCATCCGGGACCTCGTCGAGAAAGAGTCCCGGCTGACCTGCATATCTATATCGGACCCTGTTGCGATCAAAGAGCTCGTCATTCATCTAGCGCGTGAGTTCCTGCAGCGGCGGAAGCGGTCTTTCAAGGTCAAACCGTACGTGCTATTCGTCTTCGATGAAGCTCAAGAATTCGTTCCGGACCTTTCTGGCTCCGGCGGAATTGACAAGGACTGCTCAAGGAGCGTCGAAACGTTGCTCCGGCAGGGCAGAAAATATGGTCTTGGAGGGTGCCTTGCGACCCAGAGAATCGCTTATCTCAACACGAACGCGCTTCAACAGTTGCACACGTATTTTGTGGGAACTCTGCCTCGACCATATGATCGGACAGTCGTGAGTGATACTTTCACCATTGACAAGCAGATCCTGGAGAAGACTCTTGAGTTTGCGCCTGGGGAGTGGCTTCTCTCCAGTTTCATCGCTACTGGGATGGAGAACGTTCCGATCTTCATAAGAGCAGATAATGCTGAAACCGAGGTTGAAAGGACACTGGATAAGTTGGCATGAGTAGCTCGATCTGAGTTTTGAGCTCTACTGGGAAGGTGCTCTTCGAAAGATCTTGTCCCTGATTGTCTCACGGAAAGCAGAGAAGACAACAATTTTCTTGCGTTGCACGACAACCTCCGCAACTGCCAGAATTAGAAAGATGATTCCCACGACCAATCTAGTCTCGACGATTGCTGTCGAGACCCCCCAGAGGACGAAGAGAATTGTTGCGTTCGAAACGTCGTATTCAAGGTCAAGAAGAGCCGCGCAAGCATATAGCGATTGAGCCATTGTCAGGAAAATCTCGACATCATGTTGGCCGATTGGAATCGTCCCGGTCAAGCTACCTGAACTAATCACGAATACTATTGGGATAAGTGCCACTAAGGCTGTCAATTCGTTGACTGATGAGGACATGAAGTTGAGAAGTGCTGTCGGAGCTAATCGTATCGTCCGTGCCCAGTTGAAAGCGGAGACCTTCTCGGGAAATTCTGAGAGTACTGGCGCTATCCACTGGATGGAGAAGAACACCGCTCCGGATCCCAAGAGGGGGACTAGGAGGGAGACGGCGATGGTTCTGATCGACTCGACGAAGGCGTCGGTTACGAAGACGAAGGTGAGGGCTGCAAAGACGAACAGGCCGATAATCGCGGCAAGCCTTCGTGCAAGGGGCTTTACCTCCATGAGTGCTCGAGGCGGCCCTTCGAGAACTTCGTCCGCCTCGTTCTTGTCCTTTGGCAGTCGGAAGAGGAGCCACATGTATCCGACAAAAGTTGCGCCAAGAATCAACGAGTCGAGGAGCGACATCTCGCCCCGTATGATAACGAACACGTAGTATAGTGACGAGCCAATCATGAACACAAGCTCGACACTCTGCTCCCTCCGGAGCGCTATCCTTGTGGGACCAGTTTGTCCGTTTCGTCGTTTCTGAATCAATACGGTGAATAGAATCAGCGGCCACCCTAGTCCGGTTAGTAGTCTGTTGGCTCCCGTGAAGTTTGCAATCACGTTTGGTATCCAGCAGTCAACCGTACAGCCTAGGGGGTCTTTGCCTGCCTTCCAGGCGATCGTTCCCTCAACGAAATATTCTGGAATGGTCTGAACGATCGCGACGAGCGCGAGTGCGAGCCCTTTGCTGATAGAGAATTCTGAGGCTTCGGCAGCCCAAGCGATAAGGAGCGATGCGGCAATGACAGCTCCGAAGGTGAAGAAGGCCACCGTGTAGTTGGGTTGGCGAAGAACCAACACTACAAAGATCGAGATTGTTGCCCAGGCAATGAGGAGTGAGTATTCTGCGAGAATCTTGCGGCGCACTATTCAGCCCCCTTGGAAACGGATGCGTTCGCCGGAAGCATTGCCTCTCGGTTCGCTCAACAGGCGAGCCTTGGTTGAATACTCTTCCTCTAAAGGCCGATCTCGGGTCACTGTGAGTTGTGTCAGGTAGAGGCTCTAGTGGTGGTCTTCCTTTTTCTCAGCGTGGTCCATGGATATTGCGTAGGAGAGGACCAGGAAGGGGTCGAATGAGGGATTCTGGACCTCGATACAGTAGGAGTCGCGCACGCTAACCCACTTCTTATGAATCTGCGCGATCCGAGACCCGTCTGGAGATTGGACGCTGTAATCATGCTCAAGGATCTTTCCGTGGACCTTTGCTATCTCCTGCCCTGAAGCGTTTTCCATCCACCATTGGGATCCGATCAACTGGAGGATTTTCTTCTTGATGACGGCCTGTAGCTGAGCTTGGGGGTTGTAGATCTCGAACGTGGGTCGAATGGTGAGGACCTTGCCGTGGATCTCGCCCAGGCGCGATCCGTCTGTTCCCTCGAACCAGAACTTGGGCCCGAAGCTCACGAGTTGTTGTTTGACGTAGGCGAGGAGGTTTCCGGTTGTGTTCTTGATTGCGAAAGTGTCTCGGATCGCTAGGATTTTCTGGTCGACTATATAGTTGGTTTCTCTGAACGGAGTGTTCCATCCTGCTGGTTGGCTCATAGCGGGCTGGGCTGTGTCCTGAAAGGTTACCGGGGTTCCGCAGTGGCCGCAGAAACGGCTGCCCGGGACGAGTGATTGGCCGCATGATCTGCAGACCGGATTCGGCATCAAAGTAAATCAGGCCTCACGAGCTTTGTGGCATCTAAAATATAGTTGTGTCCCTTAAACAGCCTTGGAGTCGTGGTAGCGGAGAATTTGTCATGTCACGACAAAGGGCGACAATTTCTCTTGGGACTAAGGCAAAGAATAGCTGGGAGTCTAGCGCACGGGAGGACGGTACTTGAAGGCGTCCGTTCTTTGCTTGTCTTGGTCTCTCTCAGCAGCCTGCTCCGCCCTCTGCCTCTCGACCTTGCGCTCTCTCTCTATTGGGATAAGCTCGTTCATCTTTTCGACAAGCCTCTCAGCCTCAGGGGGCTCCAATGGAATGTGAATATCTTTGCGATGAGGAATTCTGATATTCACTTTGCCTGAAGGTTCCACGGTTACCTTTTCGATTTCCCAAAGATGCACGTCTAGAGGGATGATTGTCTGAAACATCCAGCCCAGCGTATCCCGCAAGGCAGGCCGAGCCTCGCAGAGCTTCTCAAGCTCCCTCAGTGATCCGTCCTTCAAGTCAACTTTCAGCATGTCAGATTGAAGCTTAACTTGGAAGTGAGGCTTGTCAAGCAAGAACACGGCAGGCTTTTCCGGCAAACCAGAACCCTTAGTTCTAGCGGACGAGACAGTTCGTATTTATTCTTATCAACTGGTATTTCCCAGTGGTATAAGATGCGCCACACTCGCCCAAGCCAAAGGGGGAAGGTGTGGACTTGGATTAGGCCTTGAAGTGCCCGATTTCTTTGCCACACGTAGGATTCTCGCATTTGTCCCGTGACCTTTCGTAGGATTATCTGCTTGTCCTAATACCAAGAGTACGTTTGGCGGGTTTGTCGTCGTCCCAGAGTCCTGTCATTATTCATCGATCTCGGCCGTCTTTGCCATTTTGCAGAATCGCGGTTCGCTTCAAATCGAGGGATTGTGTCTGGAATCTCCCAACTCAAGGGACGTGACTTCCTACCTTTCGATTGCGGCTTTCCCGCTGAGCGAGCACTTTGGAGACGACATGATGCCGGATATGTACGCTACTGAAAATTCGTAGACGCCGTGAAATTGACCGAGGACCAAAGGTGACGTGGACCCGAAACGCCCTTCCTTAGGGTTCTATGGAAGTCAAGCCGAGCTGCAACTCTTCCTGCTGGTGCGAAGTCATCTGCCCGATCGAGGAGATAGTCGACCATTCGTTACGGGTTGAGAGGCCGATCCTCTCAAACCCCTTCTTTCTCTGAGAGGTTGTGATTTTTTCTAATTCAGGGGGCGAGACGTTGCGAAAGGGCTCGCTCTGGTAGATGGTGGATTGGCCGATTAGGTAGAGGGATCGCAAGATCATAGCCGTCCTATGTTAGGGAAGGGTGGGAAAGTTGAGGCGATACCGCCGTTCTCCGGCCATCCGGGAAGCGCTTGGGTGACTACATTAGCCGAAAGTGTAGTCACCTTCTCAGTGTAATTTTGAGCCGTCTATACTGCTTCAACATCAATTCGAGGGTAGGCGTTCGTTGTTTCTTTGGGAAGAGAGGATAGCAGTTTCTTGTTCGCTGTCTTAGCCTTGTCTCCTGTGGGGGAATCTTGTGTCTGTCCATCTGAGCTATGTGAATACTGTTGTTTGCGATTAGCGAGGCCTTGCTAAGTCGCTTGCGTGCGGCCCCTTCAGCCATTATCAGTTTCGACCTTATGATCACATGAGTGTTCTCTAGTGTGGGAAAAGGATTGTTAGAACTGGGCATACCTCACCAACGAGGCGTCTCGTTTGGGTTGTTTGGATATTCGATTACATACTACGCGAGGCCTTGTCAGGCTCATCCATTTATCTCGCAGCTGTTTGCCCATCATGTCCACAGATAGACGTGGACCCGTTCGCCGATGGAAAGTGCTGTCTGGTGATGGTCATACTAGTTTGGGGTGGCCCCAACCTCCACCTCCTCCGCTTCCTACACTTGGGTCGAAGACGATGAAGACGCTGGAGGATGTTGACGTTCGCATACTCGAGTCGAGTACTGTCAAGGTCACATTGTAGCTTCCACTCGTCGAAAACGAGTGGATCAGGGTCTGGCCCGTTGCAGAGGAACCATCTCCGAAGGTCCAGTTGTACGAGTAGGGTCCGGTCCCGCCTGACGCGGTCGCAGTGAAGTTAACCGGTTGGCCCGGGATTGATGAACCAGGAGAGATTGTAAACCGGGTTGTAAGAGGAGCTGGTGCAACGGTCTCCACTGTCTCTGCACTGTTCGCCATGTGAGACGTGTCTCCTCCATATTGCAACGTTATTCCATGATGACCGATCATGTTCGGGGTGTATGCCACAGAACAGCTGGCTGTGCCAGTGGTCGCCGTCGAAGCAAGGGTACAGCTGGGCACGTTGAAATAGCCTGTTGAGTTAGTTGCAAATGCGACACTCCCACCTGGAGTCAGAACCGTACCCGCGTCAACGTCAACGACGTTGGCGCTACAATTTGTTGTTGTATTGTTCTGGACCGGGTTTGGCGAGCATACTACGGTCACAGAGGTAGCGCGTTTGTTAACGGTCACCGAGGCATTACCACCGCTGGCAAGGTGAGACGCGTCTCCCGGGTAGCTTCCACGGACGATAACCAAACCCACCGTCGAAGATGTGACACTAACTGAACAACTCGAAGAATTCGCGGTTGGCTCGCCCAGAGTACAGGGTCCACCCGGGCTAAAAGTTACATTTCCAATCGGAGTGACCGGGGCAGCAGACGTATCAGTGACGGTTGCGGAGCATTGAAATGCGACACCCAAGGTGCCTGAGGATGGACAAGTTACAGTCATCCCGGTAGAATGAGCGGCCACTGTTACCGCGTGGACAACTGAAGCTGTTTCGCTAGCCGAGGTATGGACCGTCAGTTTCACGTTGTAGGTCGAGTTGGTCGAGTAGGAGTGAGTCGCTGGATTTCCCGCTCCAACAGTTCCATCGCCGAACTCCCATTGGTAACTGTACGGCTGGATGCCACCTGTCGCACTGGCTGTGAATTGTATGGTCTGGAGGGGAGCCGGGTCAGAAGGGGTCGTGCTGAAATCGGCGGACAGTGGAGGGATGTTGAAGAACTCTGACATTGGGACCGCTGCTGCATCGTTGGATGTTAGGCTGGGCAGATTCCAGTTTACTTCTATCGTCTTGGTTAGCGAATACTGGTTGTACAGTTGTGATGAGGCGAAGCCGGTCTTGGCTACTGGGCCGGCCCAGACAGCGTACAGGCAATCTTCGGTGCTATTGTTAAGGGGACAGTAGCCTTCTCCCTCATCGAAGGTTATGAAGAGCGCAGCCCGTGTTGTCGTGAAGGTGTTGCTGTTTAGAATGTTGGGGACCAGGCTCCCGAGATAGTTATCGCCATCTCTTACGCACGTACTGGTTCCTCCACTCGTGCAGCCGTTACTGCAACCGCTCCAGGCACGCATGTCGTTGCAGTCGTTGGGCGTAAGCCACATGAAGTTGGGGGCAGAGGGCGAGTTGAGATCGTTGATGAGAGCACAGTCTCTCACGGCACCGCAAGTGGTCGGGTTCGCGAGAACGATCTTGTTGCAACGGCTGGTGTTGTTGGTTATGTCCTGGAACGCGACGAACCCGTTATGCTCGTGCGTGTACGGCTCATGGGTCTCTGTCGCGCAGCCCGTAGCGACAGCCTGACTCTCCATGTAGCCCTTCCATGATACACCGGCAGCCTCGAAACGGTCAGCCAGGTTCGGGCTTGTGAGCGAGCCTGCAGGTGGGTAGCAGGGGTTCTGGTTTGTTATGGAACAGCCGGACGGAATGAAGGCACCGAGGATACCGTAGTAGTTAGGCCAGCTGGTGATTATCAAAGAAAGGTATTGGCGTGAGATGCCGTAGCTGTTCGCTAGGCTGGACATGTAGGGCGAGTTGGATCCGTTGCACGGGGGTGGGTTTCTGCCGCATATCTGGTTTATGCCCTCATTCTCCATCATGATAACAACTAGATGATCGAAATATGCCCCCGTTGGAGGAGTTAGGGCAGCGAGGTTGGAAGGGATCTGTCCGGATACTAGGACCAGCGAGATTGCTAGGAGGATGATGAGGCTTTCAGAGACGCGATTCGGGCGATGCAACCTATGGTGTCTGAGAACATTGAGAGATTGCACGGCTTGCCTGACTAATTTAGTCGAGGTGTTCGAGTCTCCCTTGAGACATCTCATACCAAAGGCTAGCTCGAAGTGATCCAGTACTGAACGCGACGAGGATTGCGCAATGAGTGATCGCGACGATTGTATTCACACGTTCTCCTTTTAGCCTAGTTGTCCATTTAGGAAAGAGAGGGGTCAGGTTCTAGCACGGTCCAAGATATTGAATCTTCTGATTGTGCTCCTTAGGAGAGAGCTCGTACTTATCTCTGGTTATGCGCGAATATCGATTTGTATAATTCGCATCATTTTGAAGACCCAAGACAAATTGCCGAATTTCCTTTGAGCAGAACATTGGGTGATTGCGTCTTATGGGCCATGTCGCTATTAATGATATCTAAATTACCGGTCTATACCAGCGACTTTATTCTTATACGCGAACGAGGGGCAAAGGCCTTCTAGATACTGCCGATGACCGGCTTCAAGATGAGCAAGACTACAGCCAGGATAGAGCAGAATAATCCTGCGATGAAGGAGAGTGCGCTAGATGTCCACAATTTCTTTCTAGTGGGATAGATTGTGTATGAGAACACGGAAAATGCTGACAGAAGAAAGCCCATTGCGCCTGCCAAAAGCGTGTAGTTCAGCATGAGTCCCGGAGAGCTCGAAAACTGTAGCACTGCCAAGTCAAGTCCTGCCAGGGTCGCTGGATACGAAGCGTTGACTATCGGTTTTATGAACTTCTCTTCAAACTCTTCCATCGAGTGGGGCCTTATCTTCCTCCCTTGCTGGGAACTAACGCTTTAGCGTTTGTGACCATGTTACCGATCGAAGAAGATTGGTGGACCGGGCGGGATTTGAACCCGCGGCCTTTCGGTCACTCTAGATCGACCGTGGATCTATGCGAACCGAACGTTCTTCAGCCCAAGACTCGATCTGTCCTGGTATACCAGGCTGAACTACCGGCCCAGCAGAATCGCGCCGCGTCCTATCGAAGTCTTAAGACTTTGGAGAAACAAGAAAGGATATACTGCCCGGAAAAATCTTAATACGCTTCTCTGTCTCGCTCGCTAAATTCGTTGGGCCCGTAGCTCAGCACGGTAACGTTGGCTTTGGACAACGCCAAGGAGCACACGACTGATAATCGTGGGGTCGAGAGTTCAAATCTCTCCGGGCCCATCAAAGACCAGGAAAACTATGACTTGGCTCCAAGCTCTGCGAACGCGCGCTCCAATTCCTGATCAGGCGTGGTATCAAAGTCTGGAACTCTCTTCAACAACGCGGGCACCGTTCTTAGGTTGAAGTCCTCAGCGTGTATACTCCTCCCCAGATCCTTATGCGCTAGCGGAAACGAGACAGGAGCACCCGGCTCAGGTCTCAGAGAAAACGGGGCGGCAATGGTCTTCTGTAGACCATTCTGGAAATAGTCCACGTAGACCTTCCCGGCTCGCTGAGCCTTGTTTCGCGAGGTTGAAACCATCTTTGGAGCCAGCCGCTCCAGCAGAACGCCCAACAGTAAGACGAACCGTCGGATGGTCTCGATGGAATATCGGGGAACTATGGGGATGAGAAAATGAATTCCGTCAGCGCCCGAGGTCTTGATCATATGCCGCAGCTTCATCTGATCAAGTGCTGCGTGAACGGCCTCCGCGATCTCCAGTGAATCCTCGAATCCTGCGGGCGGGTGGGGATCCAGATCCACCAATACCATATCGTGAGACTCGACGTTCCGCGCGGAGGCTAGAAACTGGTTGATCTCGATACAAGCCATGTTCGCTAACCAGACCAATGTCGCCTTGTCATCACAAACAACGTGTCTAGCAGTTTTGTTGAGGCTCTCTGATCTTACGGGCGCGGTCTTGACCCAGTCGGGATGATGTGGCCAGTCCTTCTGGACGAACGACTTTCCCGGGACGCCGTGCGGGTATCGGTTCAGCATTAATGGCCGGTTGCGGATTAGCGGGATCATCTTGGGTGCCACAGAGAGATAGTATTGGATAATGTCCGATTTCGCGATTCCTTCTTTCCTCCACATCGGCTTGTCCAGATTGGAGAGCGTGAGCTTCCGCCCATCGATCTCAACTATCTCCTCGATCTTCTTCAACGTCCTTCCCTGACTCCGACGAGCCTACTGCGATACCATTAACTGTCGCCAGGTAACCCTATTATTGACGAGACTAGGAATGAGTTCGTTCTAAAAGACTGAGAGGGAGACTTTTGCCACCTAGAGCAATATGGAAAGGCGCGATCAGCTTCGGGCTAGTAAGCATACCCGTCAAGACGTACGGAGCGATTTCCGAGCACAAGACTGGGCTTCGTCTCATGTGTCCTCGAGATAAGAGTCCTCTCACGTTCAAGCGCATATGTCCGAAGGATGGCAAGGAGGTTCCCTGGCAAGATGTCGTCCGCGGATTTGAGGTCCAAAAGGGAAAGTATGTTACTATTACTCAAAAGGAACTTGAAACGCTAGAGATTCGATCAGGACGACTCGTCGAGATCTTCCAGTTCGTGGACGCGGACAAACTAGATCCTGTCTATTTCGATTCGAGTTACTATCTCGTCCCGGATGAGAACGGTGAGAAACCGTATTTTCTCATGTTGGAGGCATTGGAACAAGAGGGAAAGGTCGCGGTTGGACGAGTGGTCATGCATGAGAAAGAACACCTTGTGGCTTTGAGGCCATACGAGGGCGCTATTCTGATGGAGACGCTCCATTACGCGGATGAGATCCGCAGTCCAAAGGATCTTCCGGAGCTGAAGAAGGCGCCGGAGGTGGAGAAGGAGGAGTTGGAGCTCGCTGGTCAATTGATCAAGATAATGAGGAAACCTTTCGCCTTCAAAGAATACAGGGATACGTATCAGGAGTCTCTAATGAAACTCGTTGAGGCGAAGATGAAGGGTCAAGAAGGAGTTGTAGAACTGCGTGTTCCCGAGATCAAGCCTACGAAGAACCTCATGGAGGCTCTTCGGGCGAGTATCAAGACACACGAAAGGCGTTGACTCTCTTTGACAAGCGTCCTATACGTCCGATGCTCGCCAAGACCGGCAAGGCGTTTGATGATGAGAACTATTTTTTCGAGCCGAAATGGGATGGGCTCAGAGCCCTCCTATTCCTCCGCGAGAGAAAGCTCGAGCTCCAGAACAGAAATCTGAGAGATGCGACCGAATCCTATCCTGAGCTTCAAAAGGTCAAAGACAGCATCAGAGCAAAGACGGGGATCATAGATGGCGAAGTCGTCGTCCTTGGAGAAAATGGCACGCCTAACTTTGGGCATCTTCAGGCCCGCTTCGGAGTTGAGGATCCGAAACGCGTGAGCATTCTCGCCAAGACCACACCTGTAACGTACGTTGCTTTCGACCTTCTACACATCGACGGCCAAGACGTGACTAGCTGGCCGCTTGTCAATAGAAAGAGGCGGCTCAAATCAATCATTAAAGATGGTCCGTACCTTCTCTACGGAGATCATGTTGAAGCGGAAGGAACCCGTTTCTTCAAAGAGGCAACAAACCGCGGTTTTGAAGGAGTAATCGCGAAGCAAAGCCAGTCCCAATACGTGCCGGGCCTACGAACAGACTACTGGATCAAGATCAAACAGATCAACACGACCGACTGCGTTGTCGTCGGCTTCAGCGAGGGAGAGGGCGCACGAGTTCCGACTTTTGGCTCTCTGATTCTTGCTGCATATGACAAGGCTGGAAAGCTACATCACCTGGGAAACGTGGGCGGAGGATTCTCCAACGACAGCCTTGAACAAGTCAAGAGAAAACTCTCCAAACTGCGAACAGAGAAACCTACGATTCAAGGACCAGTGGATTCGCCAACCCCTGTAACTTGGGTCAAGCCTAGGCTTGTCGTGGAGGTTGCATACATGGCTGTTACAAATGATGGGAGGCTCAGATTTCCTCGATTCAAACGGTTAAGATCTGACAAAGACCCATTGGACTGCAGGCTTCCTTTTGGACTAGACGTATCCTGACCAGAACCGCCGTTTAGAATTCCGGCCGCCCTGTATTAGTCCGAAGAACAAGCGGACCAGACCAAAAAGGATCATGAAACCACCCAAGTATTCCCAATAGATCGAAGCTGAGCTAGCGAAGAAACCAACCTTTGCGGCCAACAAGATGAGGCCACATACAATCCAAACCAGGCCAGAGATAGACATGTACACACGCGAAGGTTGCATTTGGGCAAAGCCAGCCTTAATCGTATCGAGTAACTAGTAACGAATAGATAGCTCGGTTCTGTTAACTCTTCGTCTGATGAGTTAGCTTCAGGGCATCGACTCCGGGGATTACCTTAGGCGTTGGGTCCCATATGGAATGATTAACCATCCGTCTGAACGCATCCAACAATCGAAGAACATCCCCCTACAGGAACATGAACATAGTACTGCCAGACAGATTTGACAGCCAACACAATAAACGACAAAAGCCAAAATTCTAGGTATAAGTCAGAGAGGCGAGCGACGACAAGTTAAGAGCCCGGATTATCCTGTCAAGAAAATCCTCCTTCTAAAGATGCTGGCGTAGCTAGAAGCTAGTTTGGACGAAGGCATATAATCCGCCAGGGGCCTCCAAATATCGTTGTCGATGTTGACAGAAGTTCGCACTGTTCGAATGCCCTCCTGCAACTGGTGCGGACGCATGATACTGCCGCGCGAGGGCGCGGTAAAGTTCCCCTGTCCCCAGTGTGGCGAGACAACCATCTGGCGCTGCGAGAAATGCCGGGGCTTCGGCCGTCCATACAAGTGCCAAAAATGCGGCTTCTCAGGACCCTAGAAGGTAACCAGAATTGGCAAAGGTCATGGTCTCTCTCAAGATATTTCCCTCAGACATAGTAGCAGACATGAACGGTCTCAAAGACACGATCAAGAAATCACTCGAAGGCAAAGCGACTATCTACAAGTTCGACGAAGAGCCTGTCGCTTTTGGACTTGTAGTTCTTGTCGCGCACATCCTGATGCCAGAAGAAGCCTCAGGAGTAATGGACGAGGTGGAGAGACGTCTGAAATCGATTGATGGTGTCAGCGAGGTTGAGGTTCTCGTCTCTCGCAGAATCGCTTGAACTTAACAAGTGGTAATTAAGTAACATTAATTTTAAATAGGCAACGGATCAATTTTTCCCTTTGCAATGAGCATCAGATTCACGCTTCACGAGGGAACCAAGGTCCTATTGGACCTGCCCCTCTCAGGAGGAGAATGGCAGCCTGAAGTCCGCGAGATCGTCTTGAAGGAGCTCAAAGACTCTGAGGCTGACCTTGACTCTCTAAGCGAGATCTGCGACTTTTTCTCCAACAAGAAACGACTCCAGATGGTCAATCATATGATTCGGGACTGCGAGAACTCTGCAAGCTTCACCGACCTCCTAAAAGTTGCAGTGAACCCAAAGTATGTGTCCGACCTCGTGAACAGGTCCCCAAAACGAGAGCTAGTTGTCAAGGACAAGAACGGCTATAGTGTCTCACCGATAGGCGTTGGCAGTTTCCTTTTGCTGTCGATCGCAATCAAGAAATTGCTGAGGAACGGGGATTCCATTAATAGTGATGATAAGTCTTTTGAGGAGGAGTAGGATTTGATCCTCAAGGTTAGGAGCGGCCAGTGTGCTACTGAACGCTCGTCTTCTCCTCAACCCACCGCCCCTATCGAGGTCAAAGAGTCCAAATGACAATGGTTCCAAAGGAAGCTCAGCTACGGGTAGCCGACGCTAAGCAGAGAGACGTCGGGCACGGGAAGGTCAGAATTGATAATGAGACGATGCAGAAGCTCGCGATAACTGCGGGCGACTTTATCGACGTTCACGGTAAACGAACGACTGTCGCGATCGCGTGGCCTGCGTACGCAGAAGACCAGGGCCAAGAGATTGTCCGCATGGACGGATTGCTCCGGAGAAATGCCGGAGTCGCACTGAACGAGTATGTTACGATCAAGAAGGCTGAGGTAAAGGATTCGCAGACCATTGTCTTCGCGCCTACTGATGTTCGACTGAGTGTTGACGAGGAGTTCGTTGGCTTCGTGAAGAGACGGTTCATGGACATGCCCTTCGTCGAGGGTGACATGACTCTACTCAGCATCTTCGGCAGTGCTGTCCCTCTAATCGCCACTAGAACACGGCCTCATGGTCCTGTAAAAATCACCGAATCTACTGTTGTCCAGGTGATGAGCGAGCCTACACCGGAGAAGAAGGGCATACCGATTGTCACCTACGAGGATATCGGTGGACTCCACAGCGAGATCCAGAGAATCCGAGAGATGGTCGAGCTTCCACTGCGACATCCAGAACTCTTCCAGCGACTTGGAATCGAACCGCCAAAGGGAGTTTTTCTGTACGGGCCTCCGGGCTGCGGTAAGACCCTGCTGGCGAAGGCAGTGGCAAATGAATCGGATGCGAACTTCTATGTGATATCCGGCCCAGAGATCATGTCCAAGTTCTACGGCGAGTCCGAAGCCCGGTTGCGAGAAATATTCCAGAAGGCTCAGGAGACGGCTCCGAGCATAATATTCATCGACGAGATGGACGCCATCGCGCCGAAGAGAGAAGAAGTTACAGGGGAGGTGGAACGACGAGTCGTCGCCCAACTCCTATCGTTGATGGACGGAATGGGTGCTCGAGGAAACATCATCGTCATCGGAGCGACTAACAGGCCTAACGCGATCGATCCCGCTCTGCGGCGTCCAGGCAGATTTGACCGGGAGATCGAGATCGGAGTCCCGGACAAGATGGGACGTTACGAGGTTCTCCAGATCCACACTCGAACCATGCCTCTCGCATCGGATGTGGGCCTTCCACGTTTGTCGGATATTTGTCATGGCTATACTGGGGCCGACATCTCGGCTCTCTGCCGTGAGGCGGCGATGAAGGCACTTCGACGCTACCTTCCGGAGATGAACCTCGAAGAAGAGAGAGTACCCAGCGGCATCTTGGAGAAGATGGAGGTCAACCTGGAAGATTTCATGAATGCTTATCGAGAGATTACCCCAACTGCCATGCGGGAGGTCTACATCGAGGTCCCGACAGTCCACTGGAGTGATGTCGGCGGGCTAACCGAAGTCAAGCAGCAGCTGCAAGAAGCTGTGGAGTGGCCGTTGAAGAAGCCTGAGGTATTCAAGCGGCTCGGAATTCGCGCTCCCAAAGGAATCCTACTATTCGGGCCTCCGGGGTGCGGGAAGACTATGCTGGCGCGGTCGGTGGCTACTGAGAGCGAGGCGAACTTCATCTCGATCAAGGGTCCTGAGCTCTTCAGCAAGTGGGTGGGAGAATCTGAAAAGGCGATACGGGAGGTCTTTCGGAAGGGAAGAACGGCTGCGCCGAGCATCATTTTCTTCGATGAGCTGGACTCGGTTGTTCCGAGACGGGGAACCGGTTTTGGGGATAGCGGGGTATCAGAGCGAGTCATTAGTCAACTACTCACCGAATTAGACGGCATAGAATCGTTAGAAAACGTAGTAGTAATCGGTGCGACCAATAGGCCCGACATAATTGATCCTGCGATTCTGCGCCCTGGAAGGTTCGATAGGATGATTTTCGTCCCGGCTCCGGATTACGCGACAAGGTTGCAGATTCTCAAGATTCACTGTACGAATATGCCTCTGGCTCAAGATGTTGATCTTGAGCATGTCGCTTCACAGACCGGTGGCTATTCCGGCGCCGATCTCGAAGCCGTTGTTCGCGAAGCAGGCCTAGTATCTCTGCGTCGCGATATCGAAACCAAGAATGTCACGATAGAAGATTTTAGGGACGCGCTGGAACGCATCAAGCCCTCGGTTACTCCGGACATGGAGAACTGGTATCAGGGATTCGGTAAACGGTTCAAGAAGGAAAGAGCTCCCGTCCCGATTACATAGATCGATCGGAGAACCGGGACGGCCTGGCGAAATGTACATTTGAACAATATCTGGAGCCCTAGGCCGATGTCGCTCGCAATCGTCGAACTTGTCGAGAAGAAAGGGCCATTAACGGATATCGAGCTGCACAAGGAACTGAAAGCTAGCTTTGGAGAGGTAAGTTTCCGAGAGTTGAATCGGAATCTGATGGAGCTAGAGCTGGGTGGCGTGTTGAGGGTTTCTAGGTTGATGAAGGGTAAGCGTCAGGTGGAGCTTGCCGGGAAATTCTAGTGAGAGGTATATATCCGGCCTGAATCCAATATGATCGATAGTTGATAGAGATGGCGGATTTTCCAGCTGAACCTGTCAAGGTCGAGGATTCAACTTTTGACCAGTTTGTCCAGAAGTATTCTCTGACTGTCATTGATTGTTGGGCGCCCTGGTGTGGTCCATGTCGGATTGTGGGTCCGATAGTTGACGCGTTGGCGAAGGAGTATTCGGGAAAGGTCGTGTTTGGAAAGCTGAATACGGACGAGAATCCTGCTGTTTCAGGTCGCTTTGGAATTATGGCGATTCCGACGATGCTCGTTGTCAAGCAGGGGAAGGTTGTCGACCAGATTGTGGGCGCCGTTCCGAAGGCGAAGATTGAAGCTGTTCTGAAAAAGTACATGTAAACAGTATTTCCAGTCGGCTTCTCGAACGGGCTGGACCAGTATAGATAGAACTTACTTCCAAGCTCAACTCTATATTCTAGCCGGATACTCTATCTTGTATAGAGGAACCTCGGCTTGTCTCAGATGATGGAGGCTCGTAAGGTCCAGAAGGTCGGCTACTCCACTCTCATCGTGTCGCTCCCAAAAGACTGGGTCGAACAGGTTAGTCTCAAACAGGGGGACATTGTTACTTTCAGGCGAGAGCCCGACGGAGGAATAACGGTCTATCCGGGATTGACTCGCGAACGGGAGAGTTTTCGTTATGTTATTGATGCGGACATTTGTGATGCTCCGAACCTTCTCACTAGGATCATAACTGCGAATTATCTTACGGGCCATGATACGATCCAGATTGTTGCGAAAAAGGAGCTCTCTCAACGTCATCTGGAAGAGGTCAGGGCGGCGAGCAGGCGTTTGACTGGTCTCGGGATTGTCGAGCAGAGTCTGAAATCTGTTACGCTACAGAGTTTCGTGGACCCGACCAAGTTTCCGATCTATGGGTTGATGCGGCGTTTGCAGATTATTCTAAGTTCGATGCTGGAGACTGCGGTGAAGGCGGTGG
This sequence comes from Candidatus Bathyarchaeota archaeon, assembly GCA_005888745.1. Taxonomy (GTDB): domain Archaea; phylum Thermoproteota; class Bathyarchaeia; order 40CM-2-53-6; family 40CM-2-53-6; genus 40CM-2-53-6. Next base: position 36,640 of record VBBS01000028.1, read on the forward strand.
TGGAGGCTCGGCCGAATCTTGCGGACGAGGTGTTACATATGGAGGAGGAGGCTGATCGTATCTACTGGATGATCATACGACAGTTATTGCTGGCTGTTCTGGATCGGCGTGTGGCGAAGGAAGTTGGTATTGACGGGCCGATGCATGTTGTGGGCAACAGGGTTATTGCGAAGAGTCTGGAACAGATGGGCGATCTCGCCTCGCACATCGCTCAGGAGGCGTTGCGGTTGAAGGGGGAAGCGAAGAGTGTTGACCCGAAGCTCACGAAGGCGATTCTAGACTTCAGCGATAAGGTCCGCTTGTTGATCGAGGATTCCTTCAATGCGCTAATGAAGGGCGATCTGAAAAAGTCGAATGATTGTATTGAGAAGGTTGCGAGCTGCGAGGCGCTAGAAAGGTCGCTGACAACCGATATTATGCATAGTGTGAAAGCGGTGAATCTTGCTGTCGGGTTACGGTCTATCGTCTGGGACGTCGGCCAGATGGCGAAGTATTCTGAGGCGATTGCAGAGGTCGCGATCAACAGACACTTAGAGGCGCCAAGCGCGTTCTGCGCCTGGGAAAAAGCATAACCAATTCAGAGTTCCCTCTGTCTCTCGGTCCGGCGCGAGACTCTAGCAGGCCCCAGGGGCCCCGGAAATTCGCCGTTATCGTTTCTCAGTAACCGTATCAAAAGGTTGAATCTCAAAACGGTTTCAAGTACTGGGTTTCAGAAGGCAATTTCAAGACCTGGTTTCGAACCCCGGACCTCAAGAAGCCGTTTTCAAAAACCGGGTTTTGAACAGCGGTTTTCAAACTTCCTGTTTGCATTCCGGATAATTTGTTGGGACTGGTTCAACGCGAATCACGGTACTCGTATCGTTCAGGGCGGCGGTTGTTACTTTGGCGAGGACTCGTCCGGGGCCTCGCTCCTGCGTCGCGCGATGCTCTGTGCAAGACCCCCCTCAGCAATGATTTCCTGTCCCACGGTGATTCTGGGCGAGACAGGCTGATCAGTGCACAATCCGGGCTTGGATGGGGAGGAGAAAATAGGGGGTTTTGACGCCCCCGAACAATATCAGGAAAGCCTAGGAACCCATCTCCATTTCCAAGATCAGGGCTGATAACGGGCGATTTCACCACTTCGATCAGAGACGGAAACTCGGAACAACAGAAGCATAACGCCCGTTTGAGTTCTTCTATGACCCGTGAAGTGGCAACAGAGCTCGGTGGTTCCCGGATCCCTGGCTCATTGGGAAAAAATGCGCAAGGCAACTATGCTGAAATAGAGGTTTCGCAGAAAGTCTAGATAGTTACTGCTCGGATAGCCATGTCAGACGTGAAGCCCTCATTCAAGACTGCGGTCATCGCCGTAGAGCTTGTCGCGATCATATTCATGTCAGGCTGGCTCTTCACCATGTACAACACAAGTATAACGGCTCGCCAAGCAGTAGACCAGCTACTCCAGCGAGCACACCTGGACCAAGTAACTCTTCAACTATCCATATTCGGTCGTTCTCTGAACTTCCTCGTTCTTCCGCTCCGATTCCTCACCCTGTCACTCCTCTCCATCGTTAGTACAATACTAGTTCTGCTTCTCCTGTTCATGTTCACAACCTTTCTAATCAGCACCATAACCGGCCGTGGCCGGCCTGGGAGAAAATAGGGGATCGAGAAAGCTATCCCCAGATAATGATAGAACGATTGTTCAAGCTCCCGTTACCGCAAAAAAATATCCTTTTATTGCTGTAGACAGGCTCGCAAGCTCGAGGAGTGTACTAGGCTGCACATAGCCGTCATCGCGGCGGGGGTAGTGGGAAAGGCCACAGGTGCTGGTCTCGCCTCAAAAGGGCATGACATAGTCTTCTACGACCTTGACAAAACAAGAATGGCTCAGCTCGGCCTTGAAGGATACGAGACGGCTTCAACTCTCCGAGAAGCAGTAGACCAAAGCAGCATAACGATGATCTGTGCACCCACTCCGACAGTCGACGGCTCCGTGGACACCCGGGCCCTCCTTTCCATAAGCGCGGAAGTGGGAAAAGCCCTTCGGGAGGAGCGCCGATACCATTTAGTTGTCTTGAGGAGCACCATACCGCCAGGAATCACCAGGGGACACGTGATTCCCCAGATCGAATTGTCGTCTCAGTCGAGGATAGGCCCCAGGATCGGGGTTTGTCATAATCCCGAGTTTCTGCGGGAAAAGTTTGCGCTCGATGACTTCCTTCACCCAGGAGCAGTAGTAATTGGAGAAGCGGACAAAACCGCTGGAGACAAGCTGGAATCCCTCTACTCCTCCTTCAAATCTCCCATCGCCCGCTGCACCCTCGAAACCTCAGAGATGATCAAATACACGTCGAACCTTTTCAACGCCGCTAAGATCAGCTTCTTCAACGAAATAGATCAGGCCTGTAAAGCGGTCGGAGTCAGATCCCAAGACGTAAGCAAACTCATGCCACTACTCGCCCTGGGGCTACGCGATGACCTGAAAGAATGGGGAATCTACGGAGGCCGCCCGTTCGCAGGCATGTGCCTCCCGAAAGACCTGGAAGCTTTCATCTCGTTCATGAGGACCAAGGGAACCGACCTGCCACTACTCTCAGCAGTCAAACAGGTCAACGAAAGAGTGGGGAACGAACAGAAGGCTCCAATGGTCGTCGTCAATGGTTAACATTCTTCTCCTCATACCACTTGGCATCATTGGAATAATCACCTGGAGCGTTTGGGGAATTCGAAGACTCTACGGAGCAAACTACAGACCGTTTCAGGGAAGCTACACCGCTACAACATCCGTGGTTGTGCCGGTGTATATGGAAGATCCCGAGGTTCTGCGCGGAGCGATCAAATCATACCTTTCAAATGACGTAGGTGAAGTCGTCCTCGTAGTCGACAGTGGGGATACAAGAAACATTGAAAACATTCGGAAAAATTTCCCGTTTTCGAAATTTCCGAAGGTCAAGCTGATAATTACGGACGAGCCGGGGAAACGACCTGCTCTCGCTTGGGGGATTCGAGAGGCTACGGGAGAGATCGTCGTCCTTTCTGATAGTGATACAACTTGGGCTGAGAATCTGCTTGAGGAGATTCTGAGACCCTTCAACGATCCCGAAGTCGGGGGTGTTGGAGCCAAACAGAACGTTGAGGATTTTCAGAAATCAATAATATGGAGGATCGAAAACTGGTTGCTAGATCTGAGATACATCGATTTTGTCCCCGGAATGTCCGTCGACGGAGTCGTAAACTGTCTATCAGGTAGAACCGCCGCATACCGTAGATCGCTATTGCTCCCTATCCTTCTCGAGCTTACCGGAGAGACTTTCTTAGGTAAGATCTGCGTGGGCGGGGACGATCTGCGGTTGACCCATCTCCTACTCTCAAGGGGTTACAAGACGGTCTATCAGAGCACCGCCCAAGCTCGCACCGTCTACTCTGGAAGACTCAGCAACTTCGTCCGGAGGAAGATCCGTTGGAGCAGAAACAGCTACAGGGGCAACCTGCGAGCGTTCTGGCAAGGCTGGATATGGCGAAAAAGCTGGATACTTCCAGTCAGCATGTTCCACGCTACAATAACACCGTACACTCTGGCGATAGGTGCTCTCGCAACGGTGTACTTCGCACTGACCAGCCCGGGCGCAGAAACCACACTATTCGGTGTCGCGTTCAACTTTCCCCTTCTGTGGCTTGTCGTCTCAATCGGCGGCCGCACCTTCAAGGGTCTCAGCCATCTAAGACGAGTCCCGAGGGATGTATCCCTTGCAATAATCATGACGTTCCTAATGCTCTTCATAATGGTGCCTGTGAAAATATTCTCCCTGGCAACGATGAACAGGCAAGGCTGGGTAGGAACCAGAAATTCTCCCAAGTCAATGCGTTAGCCATAATGAAATCACGCACAGCCTACGAGTAACGCGTACCTCGAAATCATTCTACCACTAGTGACTGCTTGCGATAGGGCACTGGACATATCAAAAGGTGAAGGAAGTGTATTTGATCGTGTAAGGCTTGGGCGAGTTCCCCTCGATCCAGACCATCTGGACGGTTGAGGGCTTCATGGAGCCCGCGGGAAAGCTGACGAAACGGTTCGTTGCAAAATTCGTCACCTGTCTAGAAGACCATTCGGTCCCATCGAATTTTGCCAACCGGATTTGAGACCCGTCAAACAGGCTTGGGGGATCACCCGACCAGTCAAACGGTCCACCCGTATTCCATCCCACGTAGATGTTTCCTTGATCGTCGACCTGAACTGCCGGGTTCAACTGATTCTCTTGGTCAGGATGAACCACGACTGGTGCGGACCACACCCCTCCATAGAGAAATGAGTATAAAGTCTGGTTTTGCGACAATATCACATTCTCTTCCTTCCACACAATGTACACCCTTCCACGAGAATCAGCAGCCATACTAGGGAACCGCTGATCTCGTCCGTAACTTATGGGCAGAGGCGCTGTCTCCGAGGACCAAGTTGCGCCGCCGTCGGCGGATGTTACGTAATGGATGCGACTGTTTCCACCCTGTCCGGGATCACTTCCATACCATGCTACGTGGAGTACTCCGTTTGAGTCCTGCACTATGCAGGGTCGGGAGTGCGATTGTGCATTTGGCCGGGCGAGTTTGTAGTAGGTGCCGTTGAGACCCCCGGGGACAGATGACCAAGTGTTTCCCGCGTCAGTGGAAACCGTAAACATCGGAGTGTCGCAGTTTGTCGACCTGCAGTTGCCAATTGCAAGGTCGGCTTGGTCTGTTCCCTCCCAGACCACGTACAGGCGCGTCGGGTTAGCCAGGTCGACGAGGATATCCGGGTGTTCCTGCCAGTGAGTTGGGTCCGCGGCTTGCAGGTATCCGTCTATGTGGAGAGGAATGATCTTGGCTGTCGACCAGGCAGTTCTCATCCACCGAGAGTACCAAATCTGACGGTCTACCGGTCCATTGGAGCCGCCTGGCTCACCGTACCAGGCGACCTGCAACACGTCATCACTTCCAATCGCGAGCGATGGGACCCGTTGTATCTGTATCCCAGGAAGAATGGGTCCGTTTCCTAAGTGCGCCCAGGTGATTCCATTGTCTTTTGAAAAGTCTACGAAGGCCTTGTAGCCCTGTCCTCCTCTTTCCTGCGATCTATAGCCGACATAGAGGGTTCCGTTACTGCTTTGTACCAGTTTCCAAGTCTCTCCCCAGGCTAAGCCCTGCCAGTCAGTTGTTGATGAGACTCTGTTTCCGATATCCGTTCCCTGTGCGGTCTGCGCCGGGGGCGCTTGGGTTGCCACTTGGATGACGACGATGAGAAGGAGGATAACAGCTACGGTGGTTGTTGCAAGGGTGATGTCTTTCCATCTCCCTTTCCGTTTCAGGGGTTCGGAGGTCAACGTGGCTTCCATCGGGCCGAAGTTACTAGGAGGGTTTCAGAGAAGTTTGGCCGTAGCAAATCGTGTAGGGTGCTCCTTGTCCGCTCAGCCATCCTACGCGTGCGATTCCGCCAGATGAATCTTCCGTCATTATGGGCCACTTGTTGTTTGCCGAGAGGCTGGTTCCCAGTTGTGTCTTGGATTGGCCGAGTCCTATTATCATTATGAAGACCGCTGCGTTTGTTGCGGTAAATGCATCGGTGCCCGACCATTCCTGCCAGGCGACCAGGACCATTCCGGGTCCAATAGTGATCATCGGGTCAGATTGGTTCAGCGCTGTTCCGGGGTTGATGTTGGTCCATGCTGACCATGATGGGGATGAGAAGTTCAGGTTTAGGCTTGAGTATTTGACGAGAGAGTTTGAATGACTGCTGTCGGGTCCATCCCATATGAGGCGTAGCGTGTTTGACTTGTCGATTGCGAGGCTGACATGTTTTTGGTTGTACCCTTCAATGTTTGCAACTATCTGGACTGGGCCCCAAGTTGCTGTACCAATATTCCATCGAGCGTATTTGATGCGTGTTCCGGTTGTACCAGATACTCCTCCGTACCATGCTACGTAGAGGTTTCCGTTCTGATCAACGACGGCGTCGGGTCGACTCTGCCCGGATTGATCTACAGGAGCGATATTTTCCCAGATGGTCCAAGTGGTTCCGCGGTCTGTTGATACGGAGTGTTTTATCTGCTGTATGCCTGCGCTGCCGAAGTCGGCTCCTTCCCAGAGAACGTGTAGCACGTCATTCTTGCCGATGACTATCACCGGATGTTCTTGCCAGTATGTGTTTCCGGAGTATCCTAGGACGGGGGAAATGTTGATCCAGGGCAACCACGACCTCCCGTTCCACATGGAATATTTTACCTGTCTTTCGTTGGCGCCAGTGTAGACTT
>VBBS01000028.1:42990-50337 GCA_005888745.1 Candidatus Bathyarchaeota archaeon
TCCTGTTCCTCCACCTTGAGTTGTGCCGGACACTAGTGGTGGCGCGTTGACGATAGCAACTGGGCCCCCTCCGAGGTCGGTCCATGTCTTACCGTTGTCTTTGGACATCGCTACGTAGATCTCGTTTTCGGTGAGTCCTGGGGGTGCTTTTCGGTAGGCAATGTACGTGTTGCCTGCGTTGTCGGTTGCCATCTTTCTCTGCCCACTGTATCCGAGACCTTTCGGGTCTGAGATCTGATCGACTTGGGATTGGCCGGCTGAGAGGCTCGAGAGAATTGCGCTGCTGGTTCCCGATGTTCCAGGCTGTCCTCCGTTGGTGTTTCCTTGTCCTGATCCTCCAGGGCCATGTCCTTGACCAGGGTTGGATGTTGTTGGCGGGACGAGGAATACGGTCATTCCGCTTACCGCGAGAACTATCATGGCGATTGCTAAGACTGCGGTGAGGGATCGTATGTGGGATTTGTGGTGGTTGGAGGGACCTTTCTTGTGTAGGTAATTTTCGTAGGTTCGTTCGGGTTCGGTCCGTCTTGGTGTGCGCTTTTTCGAGAATACGCCGATTGCTGCGAAGAGTCCGAGGATCCATCCTACAAGAAGTAGCCAGACGAGAGGAATTGCGTAGATTGCTCCAAGCCAAGCCCAAGGTAGGGCAAGAATCGACGCGCTCATTAGAGCGCTATTTCCAACGGTGTGAAGTCGAAAGACGGAGGACGGGCTCACAAGTAGGAGCGCGCCAAGAATGATCGTGACAACAGATGCTGCCCAGCCGAGACTTGTGAGGCTGGATTTCCCACTCATGACTGCTCAGCTCGACGAGGTCGGTTGGGCTCAATTTTGTCCAGGAAGTGGAGTCTTGTACAGGAGGTTGTGATCCTGTTTGATGATTCCATTTTGTGTCTTGAACCTACTTTTCGTGCCGAGATTCGTTCGGGAACTGCGACTACGGAAATCTCACAGCGACGAAGAACCAGACTCTGTTGTGTGAGCGAGTTCCTCGGCAACCTAGCAATACGGGTCAACGCCCGTATAGGCTGCGTCATACTTCGTGGTCGCGAGGGCCGTTCTGGTACCCAGAGCACACTTGACCCTCGCGTGGACTGGGCAGCCTCCGCTCGAACGAACTCCCGTTCGGGGAAGTCAGCGGATCTACCGCTCCGCTGATTTTTCAGATTAGTCAAGAACCCGGCCACGCTTCGGCGGGCGATGAGACTACCGGTCGCAGTTTATGCTGGCGTAGTGCTGGATAACGGATGGTTCAGAATCCATCCCAGTCTCTTCCAGTAGAGGGTCTGTTTCATAGTTCCCCACGACAGCCGTCGAGGCTGATTCTCTCTCGGCACTGAGAAGTAGTACCAGGAAAAAAACGCCTTCTTCGCCAGGAGATGGGTCTCGACGACCTGTGGAATCGGGTATACTAGCTGAAACCATCGTTCCAAGGAAGCTTTCGCCCATGAATAGTTATAACAGTTCTGTCGTAAACGCAAGAACGGCGAGGACTCCCATTTGGACCATGCTGTGGTGATCGTTTGAAGTATTATGATGAGGAGAAAATGATCGAGACTCGGAAGGCGTTCGAAGCGGAAGTTCTAGCCTGGAAAGGGGTGAGCTCTAGACCGATGATGGGCTGTCTCTGCTATTTCTACGATAGAAAGTTCATCGGCTTTCTCGTGACAAACGGGATTGTGGTCATGAAACTCTCAGAAAAAAACCAGAGCGAGATCAAAGAGAAGTTTGGTGGGAAACCGTTTGAGATGGCTGGACAGACGGGCAGGCTCTGGGTAACACCGCTGAAAGGTCCTAAAGATGTGAAATCGGTGATCCCCTTTGTCCGGAAAAGATACGAAGAAGTCTCCTCGACCCGCGCGAAGGCCTAGTCCCTCCACCCGCTCGTGCGTCGCGAGATGCTCTGTGCAACAGCCCCTCTTCTTTCCGAAGAAAATTTCTCGTCTGGCAATGATAATGGGTGAATATTGCGATTCAGATCAGGGTCCGGGCCTTAACCAACAGGGAGAAGACGGGAAGTCTAGGCCATTTCCCGAACCATTCATGAGGCGACATAGGAGGGGTCCCAGATTCGAGATCAGGGTTGATATTCGGCGATTTTTTCGTTCGTTCCGAGATATTCGGACCTTCGGAAGGACTTGCCTTAGACCGGTGTGTTCGTTAGCTTTCTGTCAATTTGTCGAGTCGATTCTATGTCTTGACGCCTTTTTTCATCGGATAGAGGCTGCTGTACGCTTGGCCTTTGGGGCCATCAATCCAGTCGGGTTTCTCTATGCTGTCGAACGCTGATTCGTCACGAAGCCTATGGGGGAAGACATGGTTTGCGACTACAGCCTCCTTCAACAATGTAAGCCGTTCTCTGAGGGAGTCAGTGTAGGAGAAATCGAGTCTCTGGGAATATTCTTTGAACATCTCGACTACAGTCCTGTGCACCACGACTCGCGAGCAGGTTCCCAGGGTGCTCGTTAACGCCTGCACCACGTCATCGAATCTGTTGGAAATCTCTTCCTTCTTGATCCCGCTGCGGGCAAGCAGATCGTATACTGATGCCTGCACTTTGGGCCCGAGCGTTTCTAGCAAGACCCTCCCGAAACAGTACCCGAGACTTTCATAGAAAATCTCGACTAGAGAAGACCGCAAAACATACTCCTTGTTCCATGACCCCTAGTCCAAGGGAATTGAATACGGCTATTGTTACCCGTGATTGTGAGGCATCCAGTCAGTATGCGAAGAGGATCTTGCTCTCCTTCTCAATTCGTTAGGCGCGAAAGCCTCAACCGATTATTCCCTTCGAGCTTCTCACTGTCTAGTGCAAGATTGGAAAAAGCCTGTACGTGAGGCTCGGAAAGCTAAGTTACACCCTGTTCATCTCTCAGTCCCGCTCCCAGGCAGGTCAGAATTGATGCACATGTCGTTGCGAGTACGTGAGTCCAGTTTGACCAATCCACGCGGCAATGTCGAATCAGTTCCTGGGGGTTTGAGTTCAGACCAAAGATTCGATGCTGAGAAAGCGTTCTCTTCTGTTCTAGTTAGTACGGTTCGCGAGGCAGTTGGAAACGCCTTGGGTCGGAATGTATTGGAGGTTCTCACGTCGAACGGGTTGCTTGACGACGCGAACAACTCGAAAGAATTCGACAGGAAATTGGAATTATTGTTCGGCAATGGAGCGGGGGTTCTTGAAAGGATGGTGGTCAAGGATCTCAACCGGAGACTGGGCATACGCTACGACTCGGAAGCAAGTTTTGACTACGAGAAATCCCTGGAAACCGCAAGGCAAGTTTGTTTTCTGGAGGGCAGGCTGAATTGAGTGGATCCGAGATCCTGTCGACCCTGCTCGGATCGGAGGTCAGAGGAGATCTTCTAGTCCTGTTTCACAGAAACCCAGGCCTAATTGACACGGTCGATGGAGTGGCGCGTCGGATTGGGAGAACAACCGTCGCGGTTATCTCCGAAGTTAGGGAACTCTTGGTGTTGGGGGTTCTCAAGCAGAAGCGGATTGGAGCTTCTGAGGTTGTATTCCTAGACCGCGCGAAAGACCGGGAGCTTCTCGAGTCGGTTGCGAACCATCTCAAAACCGTCAGGATAAGTGGAGAGAATTGACTGCACCTCGTTCCAAAGCTGGAGCCTCAGGTTTCGACCAACTATTCTCCGGCAGAGTGGAGGAAGGTCTTCGGGTCAAGACTGGAATTGTAGAGCTCGACGAGATGCTCAGGGGAGGGTTCATGCCTGGCGATGCTGTAATGCTTGCGGGAAGTGCGGGCACAGGAAAAACAACTCTCGCTCTTCAGTACCTTGTCAATGGGGTCAAGCTTGGAGAACCAGGGATCTACGTGACCTTTGAGGAACTCCCGGACCAGATCTATAGAGATGCAAAGAACTTCGGGTGGGACCTTCGAAAATTGGAAGAGGAGGATAAGTTCCGTGTTGTTTGCACGTCTCCAAATCTCCTAATGGAGTCAGGCGACGATAGCTTGCTAGATGATGTTCTTCGGGATATTCAGCCTCGACGGCTTGTTATCGACTCTCTAAGCCATCTAGAGATGTTTGTGAAGAGGGATGATATGAGAATGGAAGCTTACAGGGTGGTAAGGTATCTGAAGACTCGGGGCGTCAGCTCCGTGCTACTCTGGGAGTCACCTCAGATCAGCGGCGGATCCTTCAGTGTAACCGATGTAGGACTGAGCTTCCTGGTTGATTGTATTGTCGCACTCAAACCAGTGGAGATCGAGTCATCGATGCGCAAAGCCTTGGTCATTCTGAAGATGCGTGGGAGTGACCATGACAAGAGGCTTAGAGAGTTCGAGATAACACCGACAGGAATCAAGATAGAGTCAGCGTTCACAAACTATGAGGGGATCATCAGCGGTTCTCCGAGAAAGATAGCATCAGAGAAGTTCATGGAACTCTTCCGCGGAGCCTCGGAGAAGCGAAAGTAGGTGAATATTGAATGGTCGACACCGTTGTAATCTCTACGCTGTATTTCATCTCCGTCTTCCAGCTCATTCTGCAGGCAGGCGTGGTCTTCTATGCGTATCGAGTAACAAAGCTGACCGGGTCGTTCCGCGCATGGACACTCATCATCGCAGCGTTCACCCTTCTGACCATCAGAAATGTCGTTTCTCTCTTCCTCTCCCTATCTCTCCCGGCTGATCAACTGGCTGCACTGATAGATTCAGTTGGACCGGTTACGTTGATTCTGAGCTCAGCGGTCAACATAGCAGCCGGAATCGCTCTGTTCCTTGGAATGTTCGGCCTTGTCAAAAGATTTGAAAACCAGTCCAAAGCTCCCCAGTAAGACCCTTCCTCTGCTTCGAGACGTCGACGCAGCCGTTCGTTTCGTAGAACTGTTCAAGAAAGTCGTGAAGGAAACCAAGTCCACGTCGTAGAGATTTGCAAAGGCATGGGTTTTTTGTGAGAGATCTATATTTTCGGTTGTCTGAATGCTAGTACTGGCGGGTTCCAACCACTCTTGCATCGCCTGATGCACTCGGCAAGAATTGTCGTCGGGCGTTCCATATAGATCGAGAAGCATTTCTTAATCTCTACACCATGATTTTCGTCCTCTGTTAGAAGAATAGATTTTCTGTGTTTTTGAATCGCAGCCAATTTCGTCCATAGTTCTCGGCTCCATGCGATAGATTCACCCGTCTTTGAAATTAAGCTCAGACTCACTTCGGGTAATCACATTTCTTGAGCGCATAACTCCTAGCTGATCCACTGGAAAACCGTGTTCTAGAAATCAGAGGGTCGGGTTCGAGATTGGGGCCGATTTCAGAAAGGCTCGTGACTGAGATACGACCAACAGAATGAAGAGGACTCGTCGAAAAGTCTGATTTAGCCACAATCGCCTAGGGGTCAGGTTAAAGCTGCTTGAGAAATGTATTGTGGGGAGGTCACTCGGCCAAGTCTGATCCTATCTCACGCTGAGGGTCCGATACTCCGTAGAATTCTTGTTGCCGCTTCTCCCGGGGTTTCGGCGCTAAACGTGTTATTCGAGCTACCCTGCCATCTACGATGACAGCTCGGACCTCCTCACCAATCGTGGCGAGATCTATGTCCAGATCTCCCATTTTTAGTGTTAGAAGCGCGGGTTCTCCGGTTCCATCATCTTCGGATTCGACCTCTATCTTCCCTTTCGCGACACGAACCAGCCTTCCCTCGATGAATGTAGCCTCCTTGAAACCGGTCGTTTTGCCCATTACCCATCCTCCTACAAGAACTTGGAAGAATGAAACCGGACGGGAATAAGAGTCGAGCCCAACCGGGCCCCCCCTCGCTGGGTGACACGCTCCCGGAACAAGCACGCAACTATCCTGTAGGGCTTGACCCCTTCAGAACGGTTTCCCTTCAGAAAAACCAATATTTCGACTCCTAGCACTTGCCAGGGATATCTTATGAGGCAACAGTCTCTCTTCAGAGACCTGATTCTCATCGCTCTTGTTCTCACGTCCCTATCACTCGTCAGCCTACCCAAGTCGCACGGAGCGTCGAGCCCTCTCGCTGCTTTTACCTACGAGCCGTGTGTTGCCTGTGCCATCCCGGGAAATGCGGTTTTCTTCAACGGTAACTGGAGCACCAGCACTTCCTCCATCGTCTCCTACACTTGGGACTTTGGCGACGGTTCTTCCCCGGTAAAGACCAACAGTTCATCGGTAACCCATGTCTACGGCGGTTCCCCAAACCAATGGATTGTAACCCTCAAAATCCAGGATTCTGTCGGGCAGACGGACACGACGAGCCAGCTGGTCCTCTTCCACGCGGTGCCCCGGTTCACCTTCCAACCTACAAACCCTGGAGCCGGCAGGTCCATTGTGTTCAACGCTTCCACAAGCATCTCTTACAATACGACCAACCCGATTAAGGGCTATGAGTGGAGCTTCGGTGACGGAACAAGCGGGTCGGGGGTGGTCATCAAGCACTCCTACTCTGCCCAGGGCTCCTACAGAATACTCCTGACCCTCGTCACACTTTCAGGAAACCCTTCAGCCTCCAAGACCCTCACCGTCGGCCAGGCAACTTCTATGATCACTTATTCCGTGATCACGGACAAGTACTCGTACGCCCTCGACGAGACGGTGCATGCTGAACTCAATGCCACGAACCAGGGAACACTGCCGGTGACCTTCAACTTTACAGATTCATGCAGCGGTTTCCAGTTCGAGATATACAGCTCCACCGGCAACCTCGTCTTCACAAACGTACCCCCACCCTTCGCCCCGTGCGCTCAAGTATTCACCACTATAACCATCCAGCCTGGCCAGACCGCAACGGTGGCAAGCCTCGACTGGAAACAGGTAAACATGCAGGGCAAGCAGGTTCCCTCGGGAGCTTATGCGATCATAGGAGTCATCCACTACGAAAGCCCGTACCAGACGACCCGTCTTGCCTCTAAGCCGATCAATATCCTCCCGCCCGACTTCCAGCTTTCTGTTAACCCGGCATCCCTCATAATCTCCAGGGGATCCTCGGGAGTCTTCACAATTACAGTGGCATCGGTGAACGGGTTCACGGGCACAGTGAATCTTTCTGCAACAATTCTTCCTGCTTTAAAACACCCGCCGACTCTTTCCTCTATCGCCAGCGTGACCCTAACTTCCGCGAGCCCCTCCGGCACCACTACGCTTACTGTCGCCACTAATCGTTCCACCAATGCTGGAGCGTACACTCTCACGATAACCGGAGCCAGTGGAACGATGACTCACTCCATCTCAGCGAGAGTAACGGTGACCAACTAGTAGCCAGACACTCAACTGGCTCTCCGACCGAGCTTCCGAAGCCGTGACTTTCAGAATTTTAGTTTTTCCTGGTATGCGGCTAGATCCAAGAATCCGTGTCCCGATATGTTGA
>VBBS01000028.1:50374-253279 GCA_005888745.1 Candidatus Bathyarchaeota archaeon
CGTTTGCATTCGAGAGCTTCGTCTATTGCGGCCCGGATCGCGTAGGCGGATTCTGGTGCAAGGAGGAAGCCTTCGACTTGGACGAAGGTCTTGGCCGCTTCGAAGACTCCTTGTTCGTCTTGAGGATAAGCTGTTGATTCAATGTGTCAGAGATACTTGAGGTAGCTGATGAATGGTGCGGCAGCATGGTATCTTAACCCGTCCGCTTTGATGGGGGGCATGTCCGACTGATGCCCAAGAGTATACATTTTCAACAGAGGGGTCTTCTCCGCGTGATCGCCATAATCATACCTGTATTCTCCTTTGGAGAGGTTGGGGGCTGATTCGGATTGTGCTGCGAGAAATCTGCACTCTCTCTTTCCGCGCAAGACTTCCCCGGCGAAGGGAAGGATGAATCCTCCAAAGTTGCTTCCTCCACCTAAGCAGCCGATCATCACATCAGGCTTCACACCGATCTGGTCGAACTGTTTCAGTCTCCAATCCGATGATGGACTGATGGATCAGAACGTGGTTTAGGACGCTGCCAAGACAATAGGCATAGCCCGGGTTCTTCTCTGCGTATTCCAGTCCCTCGGAAACTGCGATTCCTAACCTGCCAACGTGGTTAGGATTCTTCTCCAGTATTTCTCGCCCGACTAATGTCTCAGGGCTCGGAGAGGCGAAGACCGTGCCGCCGTACATTTGCATCAAGGCTCGGCGATCTGGCTTCCAGTCGTAGACCGAACGTACCCAGAATATGACGCTCTTCAATCCTTGGAGGCTTGCGGCATAGGCGAGCGCGATGCCCCACTGGCCGGCCTGCCGCATAGTATGCTTGGGCGAGGGCTGTGTTGACCTTGTGGGATCCGGTAGGCGAAGGATCCTCTCGTTTGTAGTAGATCCTTGCGGGGGTCCCCAGGAAACGTTCGAGGCGTCGCGCACGATAGAGAGGTCGCGGCCTGCCTGCTTGACGGTAGAGGTCTTGAACCGGACCCGGGATCGATATCCATCTCTCAGTTGAGATTTCTTGCTGTAGACAGTGCTTCAGGAGAACCTTCGAGAGGTACTCGAGCCTTGACGGACCCTGTTCCGGATCTATTGGTTTGGGAAAATCGCCGGGGAGATCAGCGATGACATTGTATCATGAGCCAGGAAGATCATCAGGGTCAAGAACGATCTGGTCTCGCGCTTTTAAGAGAGCTTCTTGCAACAGAAGACAACCAGACGCCTGCTATGGCGTGGTCGAATTAAGGATTCTTAGTGTTTGAGCCGGGGTAGAGAATGGACAACATCGTCTAAGCGGGGATCGGGCTGATCAGCAGCCCGTGTCCGGGGCGATCGGTATGCTCTTACTTAGTGGGTTGATGCCTTATCTGCGCTAGCTCTTTCTCGACCGCGACGATTCTCTTTGGGCAGTTGGGACAGAAGGAGGGCAGCATTGCGTAGATGTTGGCGTTCAGTTGGAGGAATGGTTGTATCATCTGGCTTACGGCCGCCGCTCCAGGGTCTGTTGGGAAGACTTTTGATCGTTGCTCCATGTCTTTCATCTTCTCTCCGACGACTGTCAGGACGGGGCAGTCGCCGAGGCCATAGACGCAAGAATTGTCAGGCTTAGGCTCCAAAACCGATCGCGATAATATCGAAATAGCTTGATTAATACTTGTGCCCACCCCAAACGGTTAGACAGTTCAACATGAGAGCTTCTGGAAGAGCGGTGATAATCGACGCAAGTTCTTCAGGAGCTTCCGGAGACAAATTCCTGGGTGCGCTCATTGATCTCGGTGGAAGCCCAAAGAGTCTGGCCAAAGTTGCAAAGGTTGTCGAAGAAAATCTTCCCGGCGTGAATCAAATCCAAGTCAAGACGACTGGTGTAGAAAGGGGAGAGATTAGCGCGCAACTGGTCGAAGTAAGGTCTGAAGAAAAGGTCTCGAAGAGAAGAGCGAGTGATCTCCAGTCATCTGCTGTGAAGTGCGCAAAGGCGTTGGGACTCTCCGAGTGGGGAACTGCTGTTGTCAAATCCATCCTGGACACTCTTGCTTCGGCGGAATCTCGGGTTCACGGTCAATCCACGAAAGACGTCGAGCTTCATGAGCTCGGATCGGCAGACACTCTCGTGGACATTCTGGGAGTCGCATACCTTGTGGATGAGCTCGAACTATCCGAAGCTGGATGGTGGTCCAGTCCGGTTGGAGTCGGAACCGGAGTTACGGAATTCTCCGGGCGAAAATATCCCAATCCAGCACCAGCTGTCGCCGAAATCCTCCGATCACACAGGTTTCCCACCAAAACCAACAATATCCAATTCGAATTGACAACGCCTACAGGTGCGGCTATAGTCGTAAACCTAGCAACCGATCTTGCGAGTGAGGTACCGGTCATCTCGCCCAACAAGATCGGATATGGCGCGGGAGCTAAGGATCTGGACCAAGTGGCCAACATTCTCCGGCTGACAGTCGGAGAACTTACGGGGAATGGTCATGCTCATGATGAAGTCGTCGTATTGGAGACCAACTTGGACGACGTTTCTGGAGAAGTAATTGGACGGGCGGTCGAGAAGTTGATGGAAGCGGGAGCTAGAGACGTAACAATCACTCCGGTCTTCATGAAGAAAAACAGGCCAGGCCAATTAATCTCGGTGATAGCTGACAAGACAAAGAGCGAGCATCTGGCGGAACTGCTAATGGAAGAGACCGGGACCCTTGGTGTCCGAGAAATACAGGTTTCGAGACACATCAGCAGAAGGACCACTGGCACGATCGCGCTCGATGTTGGAGGGAAGAAATTCCAGGTTAAAGTAAAGAGGGCGTTTACATCGAGCGGCCATTCCGTGAGCGGCAAGGTGGAGTACGAAGATCTGCGAAGAATATCGAACGAAACTGGACTGAGTATAAGGGAGCTTCAGCAAATCGTTAAGAACCGTGGGACTGGGCGCGACACATGAATTCATGTGACTGGAAGAATGCAAATTCGCCAGACCAGATTCGATACTAAACGGATAACTCTAACCGCATCTCTAGCAGCGCTCTACATTATTCCGCGGACAATACCGCTTGATAGGCTCATAGGGATATCCGGTTCCATCACCTTCAGCGGAATCATAACACCGGTCTTAGGTGTCTTCCTCGCTCCTTCCTACGGAATACTCGCGGTTTTCCTCGGAACAATGATCGCCGCCTTCATTCCTGGATCGGCCGGGACTCTGAAATTCGGCGGGCTCGATTTTCTCGGTGGAGCACTGAACGTTGCTCTGATCAGTCTTCTCATACGTGGTAGGAAGACTGAGGCGACCCTAATGTACGTCGCTACGTTGGGGCTCTTCGTCATCGATCCCAATACCCAGATTTTCGTTGGAACAAACCTTCCTGACTTGCCTCCTCCATTCCAATGGCTTCGTCCTCCCAGTCCGCCCGTTCCGTATCTCTGGCTTCACCTGGTCGCGCTCGCGGTGTTGTTGTCTCCACTGACTCGAAACCTTCGAGATAGCTTCGTGTTTGGAGCGCGTAAGGATTTGGCCAAGGCCGTGCTCGTGGTTGCTTTCATTGGAACGATGATCGAACACCTCACGGGAGGGATTCTTTTTGCCAGTGTCGCCGGAGCGGGCGCGCTTCGCTTTTGGCCAGCGATATTCCTGGTTTATCCATTCGAGCGAGCGATTATCGTACTCGGAGCAGTGCTGGTTTGCACTCCGCTGTTGCTCGGAAGTAGAGATCTCATCGCGAGATATCGGTTGCAGGAAACCTAGAGACTAACGTAGGCGAACGGTCAGGATGCCGGGATTTCCCTCTTCGGTTCTCGCCTGGCTCTCTTTCTCCTGCTCGCAGACGTTACTAGATTGGTCTTTTGCGCATTAGCCTTCTGTGACTTCAGAGCTTCCTGCTTGACAAGCTCGGAGAATTTATCTGCGCCAGTTGCGATCGATGCGAGCGCCAGGCTAGTCGTTTTGGCCGCGACAGTTCCAAAGGCGGCGGCTAGTTTTAGTCCCGAAGCAAAAGCCGCTAAGGCAAGGTCCTCCGCTGCCTTAATGGATTCCTTGGAGGCAGAGATTTCATGGTTGCCTCGAGAATCATTATCCGATTTAGGATGTGTCTTTGCCGCGACCTTGCGAGACTTTCTCCTGGCCAAAAGATGGTCGCAACGATCGTTGGTTTTCATTCTTATTTAAGATGCCGAGGCGTTGGTGTCGTGTTCCCCCTTCGGTTCTCTTCAACAGATGTCATTATATCGTGAGGTGCTCGGAATGAGATGGATCCAGAATGATGCTTATACACGTCACGATTGTCGTTAAGGACCAGAACAAACACTTGAATTCTACACTCGAAAGATGGGTTTCGAGAAGAAGGCCGATTACACGAATCCTGGCCAGCCCCGATGGCTCACGGTTGGCCCGAAGGGGAACCCATCGAGATGATATTATGGCAAGGGGGTATGGGATCCGATCCGAATTTGCGGGCAGTCATAAGCAGCTGGGTATCGGGACGCGTTGGGTGCTTGAGGTGGATGACGTCAGGACGATCTTTGCGGAGATGAAGGCGCGGGGGAGTGAAGTTCTTGGACCCACAGCTTCGCGACTAGGGCCGGGGTTTTTCAGCCGACCTCGTCGATCCTGACGGCAACCATTTCACGATTCATGAGACAGGCAAGCCGCCCACGACCACGGAGTGGGCCGAGACGGGCAAGAAGGCATGGCGAGACCAACTCGCCAAGCCGGAGCGGCCAGGACGCGGCTGTTGTCGGTGCTCGAACAGAATTGCCAAGTGTCTTGATCCCTCAAGAAGCAATCAACGGGGCACCTCGACGGTTTGAGCTACACACGAAGCTCTGCGAGACAGGAGAATCATGAGAAGTAAGTACTTGGCAATATTCGTGATTTGTATTGTCGGCGTTGTCGCGCTTGCATGGTACCAGAGTTCTACTTGGCAACACGGCGGCTGGACCACGTACTGGGCCGAATACAGCTTGACCAAGAACGGCAATCATACCCAGCTTCACGCCTCATACAGTAATGGGGTTGTTAATACTGAACAGGTGTACTGGCTGGATTTTGACAACAGGACCGCGGTCTACAACTATTTTGCATGTACTCCTTCGATGGCTGGTTGCACTCTCGACGGCTGCCCTTTCACAGTTCTCAACGATAGTGTCTCGGAGTATCGAGTCAGGGTTGAATGCAAGCCCGGCGCGTAACCCATTCCGGCGATTGTCGTGAAGGTAGTCGAGAAAACTGAGCCCATGCAGTATCGACTTGGAGGAGGTTCGGCGCGATAGCTGTGGATAGGGCTGGGAGGTAGGTACAAGCCATTCGACGCGTGGGTTACACAGCAGAGATTAGTACTCTAAACGTAACTTAGGGGAGTTGAAACATGGCTTCGGATACCAAAAGTAAAGAGTCGTGGGGCGAGGTAGAGTCTTCGAGCAGGAGCGCTACTCGGATGAACCCGTTGAAACTCTCAAGGGTCTTCCGATTTCAAGATCCGCAAACGGCCGCTCCGCAGATCTCAGACTTTCCCGATTCTAATCCTGCGGGGGATACTCCTCTGGAAATTCGGATGAAGCACTTTACGGAGATCGAGAACTTTACCTTTCTTGGGTATGTTCTTGGGCATGAGCTTGGGGGAACGACTCCCAGGCCGATTCGGACCGCAGCGGATCTGCAGGTTTCTGATGAGGAGTTTCAGAGCTTCGTTAACACGGCTAAGACAGCCAATGTGACAGATGAAGAGCTCGCGGATACAATTCTCGATGTGGGCATAAACTGGGAGCATTTCGTTGCCTCGAACGATAATCTCCTTCTCCCGGATCATCCGCTGAGGATTAGCGATGTTCTGATGCAGGAGAAGATTGACGCTCTCGATATCATCACGGAGGCATTTGTCAGGGAGCTCAATCTCCGGAGCATCGAGAAGCAGACTGGAACTAAGGCTCGAAAGAGCCACGAGTAAAACCGGATTTCTTGCAGCATAGCCCGACCCCCTAAAGAGGGGTGCGACTTTTGTTGTCGGGCCAGATAATCGCCTGATTCGACTTAACACTGGCAGTTCTGCATCTAGGTTCGCGTGGCTCGGATGGCTCCCGCTGGCTAATTCAGAGGACATCCAATCGCTTCATATTTCTTGATCACTTCTTGATTTCCCGAGCTCTTGCTTTCTCCTTAGTCTCGCCGGAGCTTCTTCAGGGAAAGCCGATCTCCCAAACCGATGGGATACTGATCTTTCCAGCAATGCTGATCGGGCCGTCTGTCACTGGGATTGTGCTGACGAGGGTTGTTGACGGAAAACCGGGCTCATCGAACTCTTCCGCCAGATCCGCAAGTGGAGAATAGGCAGGTATGCTCAGGCTCTACTCGTTTTCCAGCCTTGATCCTCATGACTCTCCACCTTCTCAGATCTTTCGCTTCTCCCGTCTTCACTCCAACTATCGTTTGTGGGTTTGGTGGTTAGGGTCCGCCTTCGCATGCGACTTACACGCGCGCTATGACGTAGGTCTAGGTCTACGATTTCGAGTGGATTCTCGCGTGGCCTCGCTTTGTTCGCCCATTTTGGATTACTATTAAGTAGTCGAGCGCCTAATCGAGAAAGCTAAACACGAGGATTGATGGGAAAGAATTGGCTATACCGAAACCTGCATCACCTGTTGAATCCGAGATCTTTGATCTTTTCAAGGAAACTGATCCTTCTGGAGCCTACATCAACGGGCTGAAGGATTATGCTGGGAAAATTTTCATTCCTTCGAAGAGGAATCTCGAGAAGTTCTCTAGACGTGTAGACGAGTTGCGGATGAAGGCTGAGAACAAGTCTCAGCTGAAGGCCCTGGACTCGTTTGCTGCCTGGTTTGGTCTGGCGGAGCCTCACATGGTCCCTGAGTCCGTTTTGAACGCATACTTTGGCTATCTAATCAAGGAAGGTATCGTCGATAGTCACATGAAGGCTCTGACTAGAAACGGGATCCGAGCCGTACAAGCAGGAACTGTGGAAGCTGCAGGCCGAAGCTGGCCAACGGGGCTTCGTCTGCTAACGCTGATCCGCTGCGATGGTCTGCAGGAGATTATCAGGACGATCAAGAAGGAGACTCAGGATAAACAGCTCAAGGAGAGTCTGGATGATCTTGCTGAGGTAACGAGAAAGTTTGCATCGGTCTTCCGGATTAAGGGTTTCAAGAATCAGGGTTTTGATGAGGTCTACAAGATCATCAAGAAGCAGGGCGCGGATCTAGGGCGGAAAGAGATCTATGCGCAGGCGCTGCAACGTCTCTGGGACTATTCGGAGACGCCTGGTGAGCTGGAGGCGAAGGGTCTCAAGTATCTTGATAGAGAATTGCCGAAGTTCCAGCGGATGACCGCGAAGCTGGCGAAGAAATACGGAGCTTCGGCGAGGGCCGAGGAGGTCTCGAAGATCATTAAGGCGAAGAGAGCGGTCAAGGTCAACGAGATCATTCCGTACCTCGCGGATCTTCGGAAAAGAGTGGTGAAAGTTGTGAACAAGAGTATCGTCAAGGTAAATCCGAAATACAATGCGAGAGTGATGGAGACACCGTCGTATCTGACGGCGATATTTCCGAGCGGGGGCGCTTTCTTCTTCGATACGTTTACTGATAAGCCCCAGCAGGTGTTCATCTGTACAACGGACCCGCGTCGGGATCCGAGCACGGCCCCGGGGGAGCTTCTGAATCTTCTTGTCCATGAGGAGTATGGGCACTGTGTTCACGCGTCCAACTCATCGTTCGGTTATGGTGCAAAGCCGACACTGGTGGACATGCTTTGGTCTCCTCTCGGAGGCGCAATCTCAGAGGGCATCTCCTTCCAACGAGAAGTCGAGTTCCAGGATGTGATGGAGAAGCTGCAGACGAGAAAGGGCTTGAACGCTGATGAGAAGAGTCTGGTGAACTTCTACGAGAAGCATGGTGGATTTGACAATATTGTGGAGGAGTACGAGTTCTATACGTGGATGTGGCGTATTGTACGATTCTTGCGTATCATCGGTGATGCAAGGATCAATTCTGGGAAGCAGGGTCTTGTCGAGTTTATCGAGTGGGCGAATAAGAAGACGGGCTTGTCAAAGAGCATGGTCTACCACCAGCTCTTCCCAGCACACCAAGGAAACGGGCCGGGATACGCATCCACATACGCCATAGTAGGCGAAGGCATACGAGAAATACAGAATAGAGCGGTAAAGAACGGGAAGAAGCTCTTGGACTTCAACACGTACGCGTGCAGCATGGGCTTCCCAGCAAGAACGATTTTCGAAGATCGCCTCCGAATCTTCGCCACAAAATAGGCTAGCCTATCTCTAAAGTCCCTGCCTTTCCAACGGTTCGGCCAGCAAAGCTCGGAATCGCTTGTGTCTCGCTTTCTCTCCAAAACTATTTCTGATCAAACGTAGGGTTTCCTTACCAAGCCTCAGCGCTGATCGATAGACCTTCGAAGTCTCCTTTGTCCCTCTTAATCCAAGGGCAATGGGATAATGTGTTCCGAGATTCGTTGGTCTCATCCTTGACTTCAAGACTTGATGCCAAACGTAATTCTCGCTGACGATCGATATATCGTTCAGTGTGACGATTGCTCTCTCTACATGTTGGGCGATGACTCGAGCCGTGTATCTCATCATATACTCATCTCGGTAGTGCCAACCGAACGGTCAATAGGCGAACCTCTCGGACAGTCTCCCAGATTCGAGATCAGGGCTGAACGGGCGTTTGGCTGACATTTTTTTTCACAGTTTGACTGAAAGTGTTCTTTGGTGGTGAGAGGTCCTTGATTGAGCGACCGATGAATGAGGATCCCTTGGAAATTTCCACGCGTGGAACCCCGTGGAATATGACCTGAGTGGGCGAAGACCCCCCTCCCACCCCCAACTTTCTAAAACATGAGAGAGACGTTGGGTTCCTGCCGGAGGCAGCTTTTCTTTCTCCGCTTCAGGAAGCGCGAACAATAATCGCGAGGCATCAGGCGATATACTAGAAATCCTAAATAGCGGTCCCGGCGGCGGCAGCTTTCGATTGTTTCTTGTCGTCACAGAAGACCGAAGACGTCAAAATAATGATCCGGGCTGCTAATACTCTGTATCAGGCTTCGGGTAGGATTCAGAATGGGACTTTTCGTGGTCGGTGGCATTTTTCTTTCGACACCTACAATAGTCCGTTGCACAATGGTTTCGGTAACCTTCGTGTGTTGAATGATGATACGTTGAGTCCGGGCGCTGTTTGGCCGTTGCATCCTCATACTCAGAATGAGGTTGTGACGTATGTTGTTGAGGGAGAATTCCGTCATGAGGACGAGCGTGGTAAGGGCGGCGTTCTCCACAAGGGAGGAGTACAGCACACCACCGTAGGCCGTGGAATGTACCATTCAGAGATCAACAATCGAAGCGACATCCCCATGCGCTTCATTCAGATATGGTACATACCAGAACGGCTGAACATGACACCGTCTGTAGAGCAACAAGAGGTAGATCGGTCGGAAAGAACCAACCAATGGCTTCCACTGGTCTCCAAGAATTACCAGGACACTCTTCCACTCAGGGCCGACGGTGCAGTCCTCGCCTCATTCCTCCAACCAGGACATCGGATCGATTATGAATTGAGAGACGGTCATGGATTATACCTCTACGTCCTGGAAGGTGGACCCGTCCGCGTCGGCGACAAGCAACTGCCCGTTCTCAACGCAGCAGAAATACGAGGACAAGGAACCGTCACAACGACTGCAGGGGAAGAAGCCGAGCTTTTGCTACTCGAAGTCAACCTGACAAAGGGCTGGCCGACACAATAAGCTCTTCCACCCAGGGCCACGAGGTCATCCTGAGGCTTGATTGGGTGAAGTGTCAAGACCGTCAGACAGTCGCGTATTAATCACTCTCCGTAATGCAGTTGGCGTAGGGCCTGATCGATGTTTAGATTCATTCCTGGTCTTATCGCCTGGCTTGGTGGCGACGCTTACTCGGAGAATTCATCGCAATTATGTCGAACAGTATGCGTCTGTAGTTTATCGTCAAGGCTCTTGCATAGAACTGTCCTTCGATGCTCATTTCCTTGAATTCGTGGCCTTTTCTTTCGTGCGGGCCGAATCTTTCGAACGATAAGCAGTTTTCGAGGTATGGCTTGAGCTTGATTGCATCAGAGTCTACCACGACCTCTTTGAGTATCGGTCTCTTCTTTGACGCGGTGAGCAGGTCATTCAGCGCTTCTCTAGCTGCTTCATGGTTCTTCCACGCTTCCTCCACGAATGCGAGGAAGAGTCCGTTCGCGACCAGCTTTGAGACGAATGATCCGTCGTTGTCCTCCGCGTAGCCTTTGAGAAGGTGCGCTTTGATGTTAAGCTCATTTGTTCTGTCGAACCCGTACAGGAACCGGCGAGCCTCGCGTTCCGCCTCTGATTTGTAAGCGTGGTTGAGCGAGTCGCCGAACGAGCCGCTGGCTAGGAGCCACCTCGCCATATCATAATCTCCGGAGATTAGAGCGCTGGAGATCATGTGTGCAAAGTCAGGCTCGTATGGGATTTCGCTCATCAAGAGCCCCTTCCAGGTAGTCTTACGGTGCCGGTCGATTGCTCCAATCTCGACGAGCCAGTTCTCTGCAAAGGCGACTTCACGGTGGTCTAACCTTGACATGAACGCTAGCTCGGAGAGTTTGAGGCCATACTTTGACATGAGGAGCACCAGGTCAAACGGGGTCTCGGTTTCGAGAGCCTTGCGGACAGGTATCGGATTGATCTTCTTCGGAAGGGGCGCATCAGTAAGGATGACGGCTCGGCCTGGCTTGAAGCGTCCGATTCTGCCTATCATCTGTAATAGAGAGTTGTTGTCTATACTCGTGTAGTGTAGCGTCTTTTGACCGAGCTTGTCCTTGCTGTCAATCACGTCATCAAAAATCAACACGTTGTCCACGTTGATGTTCACGGAAGAAGCGATCACGTTTGTTGCGAAGATTCTCAGATTCTTGTCGAGCTCGGCTTGGCGCTGGATCCTATTGACTTCCGAGCCTTCAAGGCCTCCGTGAACATAGACTCCCCGATAACTGCTGGCATATTTTTCGACTAGCCGCCTCGTGGGGAGAAAGACTAGCCAGGACTCGTCGCGGGGCTGGGAGTAAAGATAGCGGTCTAGAGTTTTGAACATTCCATTTAGGTCATCTGCAAGCTCCACCTCGAGCGAGACGTGGTATCTGCGACCGCTCATCCGGTAAAGATTCGAGATGCCTAGGAAGGATAGGAACTCTTTCGGGTCGATTGTGGCGCTCATGACCCGGAATAGGTCCCTTGCTCCGGCTTCCTGCTTTTTCGCGAGTGACATGCAGAGTTCTAGCTGGGATGTCATCTGGTGGCTTTCGTCAAAGTAAATTGAAGAATCATAGATCGCGTTCTCAGCCAGCATTCTTAGCAAGACGCCGTCTGTGACTATCCTGATCTTGCCACTGACATTGATTTGAGTGTCCTTCGTAATGACAGCCAGCTCATCTCCCAGTTCCGGATGAAGCGCCTGGAGCGAATAGAAGAGAGCGTTGCAGGCGGCCCTCGAGGGCTCACGTATGACAATCTGCCTCTTTCCCTTCCACAATCCGTATTCGTGAATCGGGGTTACGGTGCTCTTCCCCGTTCCGACATCACCGATGACTATGAAGTGTTCCGAAAAGTCTACCGAGTCAAGGATTGAGAAGATTGGGAGTCTCGGCTCTGGCCGTTTGTCAGTCGTTTTCTGCGCTTGGCCCTCCAATCCATTCTCCGGGACGGCTGGAAAACGGGGACCATAATCAACACTGGGTACCCTGCCCGCCAAATGATATTCGCCCTCCAGAATATCGTTTCCCCAAGGGCCGAGATAAACCAGCGCCGACAGGAAATTTGTTAAGATTGCAGTGGCGAGTCAGAAGTGCGCTCGAGAACATGAATCACGCAGTCAGAGTTCAGAATATTCCCCTATTCTCCCAGCTCCACCACTAGCTCTTCTATGAACGACTTAATAGGATGATACGGGCGCGTTGAGACACTTCTTCAATATCATTGGAGGTCTATTGACGTTAGCGTCTTTGGCACTCTCGTGGCGCGTCCTGAATGGAATCCCCGTTACAGTCTTTGAAGTATGGGGTTTCGGACCTGGCTTGGCATCGATAATCCCATTTGTCGTTCTGTTTGGTGCACTTCTTTCGATCCTTTCGCGTTTTGGAGGAGTCGCATCCATAGTAGGGGCACTCGCATACGCGGTGGATCTCCCGGCGGAGTTTGGCCTCGGATCGAACACCGCACCCGTATACTCTTCATTCGGAGTGGGTTATTGGATAGTCTGGATTGGAGCCATAATCTCACTCACGGGTAGGTCATGGAATCTACCCTTTCTCCAGAAGCTCTATTCAGGTCTCAGGCATCAAGGAGATCGAGAAAGCAAATCAGATTCTCCAAGAGGCACCCAATGATCAGATCAATTCGCTTATGGAGAAGAGAAGTAGAGATAGCTACGCGTGGTTTGCGAGAGCAATCGTAATTACTCCGGTCCGCGTTCCATTACCTGACTCTCTACGGGCACTCTTCCTACGCCATATTGGATCGAGTGCTCTATTGCGGAGCCTATGACGAGGAATGTTATCCCGGTCGCTCCGTAGAGGAGCCAGAGGCGTGCTCCGACACCCTCGCTAAGAGTTTCAAGAATCACATCGGTCGTGATCACAGCCTTCGGGTTTCTAAAGCAGAGAAAATGGGCTGTTGCGTGATTACGTTCTCTGTGATCTCGCGGAGAATTTCTCCCAGAAGAGAGCCTGAAGCCATAAGCGATACTAGGATAGTCGGGCTCGGGGGAAGAGCCTGGAGCAAATTGCAATTCTTAAAAATCATATAAGCAATCCTCAAGAACATTAGGAAAAAATCTCGCCATGGGGAATCGTCCATGAAACCATTCCGTGGAATAGCTCTAGCTATGGCGGGCGTTTCTATAGCTGTCTTTGGCCTCTAGCGCTGGTTTTGGAAGAGTCCCGGCAGTAGCATCATACCGCTAAGCCCTATCGAAGTCTTCCATACTCGCTCGTAGAGACAAAATTTACGCTTCATTCTATTTCGAAGCAGGTATTACTTTCTGTGTTCTCACTAACTTTGAAGTAGTGGCCTCATATTCCAGACACCTGATAGAAATTCGACCCTCTTCGAGACCCTAAACAACGAAAATGGTGTCGACGATTTGACTGAACTAATCCAAGAGCCTCCAACCGTAGAAACGGCAACCAGGTCCCAAGCCAGCAGAGCTGCCTTGGTGTTCATCTTCGCCACGGTCCTCTTTGATACCCTCGGATTCGGCATCATAATACCCGTACTTCCCGGTCTGGTTGTCAGCTTCGTCGGAGGAGATCCAGCAAGAGGAGCTGAAATCTTCGGTCTCTTCGGCACAACCTGGGCGCTGATGCAGTTCCTATTCGCCCCGTTGCTAGGAGCACTATCCGACCGCTACGGTCGACGACCAGTCCTCATTCTATCCGCCTTCGGCCTCGGTATAGACTATATCATAATGGCTCTCGCACCCGACCTAACCTGGCTCTTCATAGGGCGAGTGGTCAGCGGCATCACAGGTGCCAGCTTCACTGTTAGCTTCGCGTACGTGGCAGATACTGTTCCAGGAGAACGGCGGGCAGGGGCATACGGAATGATAGGCTCCGTCTTTGGCGTAGGATTCATTATAGGACCCCTCGTCGGAGGACTATTGGCGGGAATTGGCCCACGCTTCCCGTTCTGGGGGGCAGCAGCGCTCTCGCTCGCAAGCGCCGCTTACGGACTGATTGTGCTGCCAGAATCGCTCTCTCTCGAGCACAGAAGCCCGGTCTCGCTTCGAAAGGCTAACCCCATCGGCTCTCTATCTATGATACGAGGCCGACCGGGACTCGCGGGCTTCGTCACTGTCAATTTCCTCAACTTCCTCGCCTTCCAAGTCCTCCCCAGCGTCTACGTACTCTACGCCGCTTACCGGTACGGCTGGGGGTACGCGCTGGTCGGAACAGCACTCGCCATTGTAGGTGCCTGCAACATCATCGTCCAAGGTCTCCTCGTCCGGCGTGTCGTCGCTCGGTTTGGCGAGCGCATCGCCCTACTAATCGGAATAGTCTCCGGTACAGTAGGGTTCGTGATGTGGGGCCTAGCACCAAACAGCCTTCTATTCATGATTGCGATAATCTTCTACGCGCCGATCGGATTCGTCCAACCCGCGTTGCAAGGCCTAATGACTCGGCGGGTAAGCCCATCCGAACAAGGACAACTGCAAGGGGTCAACGGGAGTCTTATGGGTCTTACCGGTGTCATCGGACCCACGCTCTTCACATTAATATTCGCGTTCTTCATCGGAAGCCAGGCACCCGTCAATCTTCCAGGCGCGCCTTTCTTACTCTCAGCATTCTTGATGATCGGCTCGCTCATCTTAGCAGCAAAGGTCACTCGTGATAGGAATCTAGTCCCGGCGAGCAATGACTTCTAGAACCCTAGTCCAACGGGGGAGCGGAGATTCGTCCGACTTCGCGGAGGGATGTTGCACGATATTCCTCCGACCGAGAAGAGGCCGGTCCCATCAGAAGAATCTTGTGAGCGCCGATCTCCTTTTGTAATCCTTAGACTTCTAGGAAAAAACGTCTTGATGTCGTGTCGCGCCCGTGAATCCATTATGCGAGTGCCCTGTGAAAACTGTGAAGACCCTCTCTGTCAGTGTCCCATCTGTCGCGAAGCAGCCCTTACCGCTGAAATATCCAAATCAACCCGGAAACCCTCCCGGTCAAAATGAGCAGCTGCCTTACCCAACAATTCCCTCAAGTAAACATCGGGTTCGATGATGGAGAACCCCGAAAAAAGGGGGTTTGAATAATTCAGTTAGTCATCGAAATCTTGATAGGATATCGGCGCCTGCTCGCAGCACGATGAAGCCGCTAGGCCTGGACTGGCTGCTGGAGCGAGAGGATCCTCCTATTCGACTTTTTGCTCTTCATGACATTCTTGGACGGTCTCCCAAAAGCAAGGAAGTGCTTGAGGCCAGAGAGCAGATCAGAAAATATTCTCCTGTACGAAAGGTTATGAGGGCTCGGACGAAGGATGGATACTGGCCACCTAAGGAGACTTTCTACTCTCCAAAGTGGAAATCCACGGTTTGGCCCTTGATGCTTCTGGGTGAGATGGGGTTCACACCGGACGAAGGCGTCAAGCGCGCCTGCGAGAAATTTCTAGACCTCCACCAGCTGGACAACGGCGCCTTCACATGTCCTAGCCCTCTCGAGGTGAAACGCTGGGAGAGGGGGCACCCGGGGAAAAAGGCCAAACGCTGGGAGGAGCCTTGCCTCACTGGCAACATGATCCGGACCCTGCTCGTGTTCGGGTACGAAGAAGACAGTAGGGTGAAGAAGGCTATCGATTGGATGCCTGAGCATCAGCTCGACGATGGAGGCTGGAACTGCAACTATCCCGAGAAGAAAGTGAAGCACAGCAGCTTCATGTCGACAATCGAACCACTCTGGGCCTACGCAGAGATTCCGCGTACAAAGTGGACGCGTAAGATGAAACGGTCCGTCGAGCAAGGAGCAGAATTCTTGCTAATGCACCGAGTCTACAAGAGTGACCATCATCACTGGAAACACAGCTTACCCTTCGCCACAGCGTTCCACTTTCCAATGTACTACTACTACGATGCCCTGCACGGTCTCAGGGTTCTTACAAAATTGGGATACGGGAACGACGAGCGCGTTAGGGACGCGGTCCACCTGATCCTATCCAAGCGTTCTCCAGATGGGAAGTGGTTGTTAGAGGGAGACTGGTCTCGCGAGCCGGAGGCGCAAGAGAACAAGAGGAAGGCGCTAGTGGATGTTGAAGAGCTCTGGAAGCCAAGCAAATGGGTTACCCTGAACTGTTTCAGAGCCCTTACCGCAACCGGGGATCTGGTCATTTCGAGAAAGTAGTCCGCTAAACCCAACCGCTGAGCGGATATTTCGCCACTAGTCAACTCCGTGACATATGACTAATTCGCGTTAGTCGGAGAGAAAGATAAGACTAGTTCTAGTCGGATCTTTGTGCGCTGAGACTACAAGTTAACGGTATTCGATGTCTGGTTCTCCGCAAAACCACGTGACTAGTTTCTATCTACTAGTCAATAAGTCCATTAAGTAGCCATACACCAGCCGACTATAACGATGAGCGGCAGTGCTAACGATTGGAACATGGGCATTATTGCAGAGTTCCGCAAGAACCATGGAAAGGTAGGCGGCCAGTTCGAGGGTGCACCAATATTACTTATCAATCACACCGGCGCCCGCACCGGCAAACCCCGGACTAACCCAGTCATGTACCTCAAGGACGGCCACCGCTACCTGGTCTTCGCTTCGAAGGGAGGAGCCCCCACCAACCCCGACTGGTACCGCAACCTCAAGGCACACCCTAACGTCAAGATCGAGGTTGGGAACGAAACTATCGATGTAATCGCGGAGGAAATTACCGGACCTGAGCGCGAGAGACTCTTCGCGCGACAAGCTTCACTCTACCCGCAGTTCGCCCAGTACCAACGCGATACCAAGAGGATCATCCCTGTGATAGCATTCACACCCAAGACGAGACGATAATATCTAGAGCTCGCTGATCCTACTACGTTTTTCCGCGCTGTTCTATAGGCGTGGTATTGTTCGTCTCTGAGCTTTTCCATCCAGTCGGCCGTCTTACCGTCAAGCTGTTCCTGAATGGCCGCGTGGGTCATGACTAGGGTCGCCGGCGTGGCGCCTTGCCGGTACTTTTCACCTTACCGGTTATCGTAGCTTGCTGTCTAGGAACTCTAATGTCCTCTTCCAGGCAAGATCCGCTGCGTCGCGATTGTATTCCACGGGCCTATTCTCTTCGACGAACCAATGTTTCGTTCCCGGGTAGAAATGAAACGCTACTTCCCTTCCAGCCCCGCGAATCTTCTCCTCTGTTGCACGCACGTCAGCAATAGGCTCCCACTCATCATCGGGAGCAAAATGTCCGAGATAGGATGCTTCAGCCTTGGAGAAATCAATGGGGTAACTTCCGTAGAAAACAACAACTGCTCCAACATTCTCTGGCTTCAGTGTGCTGAGTAACAGGGACCAGGCTGCACCCATGGAAAAACCTACAACGCCAATCCTTCGTCTTGATACCGATGGGAGTGACTGGAGATAGTCTATGGCGCCTAAGACGATCTTCTTTATTCTCTCGTCGTCTATTCTCGACTTGAGCTCCTTCGCCTCCGATACGGTCTTTGCCATAGCGCCATCGTGGAGGTCCGGCGCCAGAGCGAGAAATCCCTGGGATGCTAGCTTGTTCGAGAAGTGTTTGAAGAAATCGTTGAGTCCCCACCAGGCATGCAGGACGAGGACTGCTCCGCGAGGCTTTTCGGGCGACGCCAGGTATCCCTTCCCCTGTCCGTCTTCTGCTTTGAATTCGACCATACGACTCTTTGGAGTCATCTAGATGTGAGCTCAAGAGAGCTTTCGAGGCGAGCGGTAATCAAATGTTTGGTTATCGAAAAGGACAGTGGTATGTGGCGGAGGGCTCTGTTAACTTGTCGTCGGATGCCTCTCTGGCTTATACCCGGAGTTTGGGCGTTTGTCGTTTTGTCATGTTGGCTTTCAAGTCTGTCTGGCAATACTATGTTCCATCAAGCGATGTTCTCCGATTGTTGGACGTGTTCAGGAGGATGGTTAACGAGTCTTTACGGATTGGAACCCGACGCCTACGGTAATCCCTGGAGTCGATGCCCCGAAGCTAACTCAACCGACGAAGAGTTAACAGAACCACAGAACCTCAAGTGGTCGCTTTACGCAACAGGATTTCACCTGGTACGACCAACATTTCCCTGTACATGTTGAGCGCGTGAAGACCCCCGTATCTCTTGGAGACTTCGCCGAAGCTCGTCCGCGTGAACCGTTCTGACGCGAACAGTGCTTCAGAAGGTTTGTTGTCTTCTTCCACACTAGCAAATACTTCTACTACGCTTGAGGCTTTGAAGTGCCGCAGAGCGTCTTCTAGGAGTCGTTTCCCGATTCCCTTCTTTCTGCTCGCCTTTGCAACTGCGATGTAGTACACATAGCCGACGCCTTCCCCTAGTGTTTTCAGCATGACCAGGCCTGCCGCTTTGCCTGATGACATTGCGGCCCTGACCAGCTCGATATCCCGAAGGGTTCTTTTCGAGTGCATCAGGTACCATCCTTCGAAGCTCTCCCCAAGTATCCATTCGAGGCCCGCCCTCTTCCCCTTAGGGACATCTATGATGGCGAGATTCTCCTGGGTTGTCATAGCCGGAAAACCCGCTCCGCGTTGAGATGGAATATCTTCTCTTTGTCAGAATCGTCCACTTCCAGGCTTCTTACCAGAGCCAATGTTTCTGAGTGCTTCGTGACCGGGTAGTCGGTTCCGAAGATCACCTTGTCCGCGCTGGCCGCAAAGTAGATGGCTTCGCTGATCTTCCTGGCAAGCCACTCCGCATACTCCTCCGCGTACGCACCGCCAGTAATGAGTCCGGAGATGTCCGCGTAGACATTCGGGTGCTTATGGATCAGCTCGGCCACATCCTCAAACCATGGATTACCAAAGTGGCAGAGGATTATCCTCAGCTCCTCTCTCCTGTTAGCCAATCCGTCCAGCGTAAGCGGGTGAGAGCGGGCCAGGTCCCCGGTGCTGAATGCGGTGTCCCCGGTGTGGAAGAGCACCGGAAGTCTCTCTGACTCGGCGTAGTCGTAGAGCGTGTTGAAGACGGGGCTTTCAGCTGATGCTTTCACGTAACCCAGCCTCACCTTGAACGCCTTCACCTCCTTCCTGTTTTCCTCGGCAAGTTTGACGGCGGTGTTCACCTCTTTCGCAGTGGGCTCTACCGTGACCACTGGCGCGAGCATTCCATCGCTCCTCGTGCACAGTCTGATCACATCGTCGTTTGGAAGGGGACCGCCTCCTAGCAGGGGCGGGCTGAGGAGCAACCCTCGCACGATCTTGTGTCTTCGCATAATGCCCAGTAACTCGTCTAAGGTATAGCTCAGCCCGTTCTTCCGCGCGAAGTGATCGAGGGCGTCGTCTCGGCGTTCAGACAAGTGCGTGTGGGCGTCGATTATTCTTTGCAACCATCTTTCACTCTGAGCCTGAATCCGGATAAGGTTGTTCTTCCCTCATAGAGTAGCACACGTTGCGGTATGTCGCGTAATATTCGACGGTACCGTTTGTCAAATATTCGACTGCCATTCAGCCTTCACTCAGGACGGGGTCATCGGGTTTGAAGTCATCTGGAACGTCTGATATTCGTATATCGAGGAAACCGAATACTCCTCCGTGTGATTTTTGCGGAGAGGATTTCCAGGATGGAGAGGAGGCATATCGTCTTGAAGGGCAAGTCCACTTCTCCGTTCCCAGCTTCGTCCCGGAGACCGCTTCGATAATCTTCCAGGAGGAATGCTGGAGAAAAGTCGCGCTAGAGAGGAATAGAGGCGGCCAAGCAACAACGCCCCGAGACGAAGCCATAGACTCGTCAACGAATTTCCGGTTCCATCTAGGAAACGGTATTATTTCTTCGGTTTCTCTTTCGCAGTTAGAAAGTCTAGTATCGCCCTGTTGACCAGATCCGGCTTCTGGGACATCAGAAAGTGCGTAGTCCCGGGAATGAGGCACAATTGAGCGTCGGTAATCGATCTGAACAGTTCCAGTGTATGTTCCATAGGAATCGACTCTCTGTCTCCGGCCATTACCATCGTGGGAGCGCTGATCTTTGCCAGCTCTTTGGTTGTAATGTTGGGTTCGGTGAGCCACAGCTTTTTCGTTTTCTCCAGTACAACTGAGAAGTGACCGGGACCGTCAGGGGAGATTTCGTTGTAGCGTTTTACCAGAGGCGACGCAACCTTCCTGAAGGACTCAGAGGTTAGCGATCTGATCCAGTTCAGATCTTCTGAAGACTGAGCTTTAGCATTGAAGAGCCCGCCTACACAAACAAGACGCTTAACCAGATCTGGCCGGGAGATGGCAACTAGTAGAGCGATGATTGCGCCGTCGCTCCACCCCACGAAGTTCGTCACTCCCAGTTTCAGTGCTTCGATGAAGTCGGCTGTGTAAGCGGACATGGTGTCGAAACTGAAGGGTTCAGTGGTATCGGCGGTGTGTCCGTGCCCCGGCCGTTCGAAGGCGACTATCTTGAAATGCTTCGCGAGTTCTGGCGTCTGTGAAGCAAAATCTTCAACCGTCCCAAGTCCTCCATGCAATAATAGCAGAGGCTCGCCGGCCCCTGATGTCTCATAGTAGATTCGCGAGTTCCTGATCTGGAGATACACGGAGCTGCCAAAGTCAGCGAGCTAGTTAAGCTCGGGTAGCAGTCCTCCGTCGCGACTGCTCGCAAAACTTTCTTCACATCTAGCAATCTTAGACTATGTTGACTTCTTTGAGGATCGAGTCTTCTTTCTGCGTTTGCGGGGTTGCTTGGTTTCCCTGGGTTGCGGGGTTTGATGGGGGATTGGCTGGCGGAGGTCATTCAGCCACATGTCCCAGAGTTTGCTCATGACCAGACGTATCTGACAAGGAGAGATGAAAAGAAGAGACCGAGCCGAAAGCCACGCTGAAACTAATCTGGGACTCTTCAGATCCCCGGTTACGGAAAGCTAAATCCTTCGACTTCTCCACCCGTTACCTGCCTTGAAGCATCCGCCACCATCGGAGCCCACGACCAAGTCACTGGAGCGAGATACCTGTAGATGCGGATGCGGGTGCAAACGCAAAGTCGTACTAGTCAAAGGAATGTACGGAGAGCGCTTCCAGCTCGCGTTCTGTCAACAGTGCTCTGAGACACACCAGAAGAGCGGCAAGTACCGAGCAGTGCCCCTCCAGGACCGCGATAGGTCCGCTAAGCGGTCACTGAGAATTCAGCAATCCTTTTTGTCTTGACGCCAAGCCAGATCGAAAAACAATTTACTCTTCACCCTCTCATTTCTCTCCCATCGTCTCTACAAATTTTCACTCGTATATACCTTTCAAATCCCATTCTAGATTACAATCTCGCATAATATTCCGGGCTTCGATAATATCGAAGCACGATATTCTCGGTTCTCGAAAATATTGCCGTATGTAACATTCCATATATTTCAACGCCAGGACGGAACCGGGTGAAAACAAAAATGATGAATCTGCGAAAAATAACAGTTCTCGCACTCACGGCATTGCTCGTCATGGGGGTAAGTGGTCTATCAATGGTCAAAGGAATGCCGACCGGCGAGACAACTAGCGCGCCCGCTCTGAATCCTCTAACATCCCTCATCAACACCCTCGGCGACGACTTGTTCTCGACCGTAGACCTAGCCACGCTCGTCGACCCCGCCTCACCGGCGACGCCAACAACGCACTACGGGCCATATGCGAGCAGTTCGCCCGACTCTGGAACCTGTGGAAACTTCTGGGCTGACGACACGTTTGACCGGCACTTCACGGTGTTCACCCGAGCGACCGGTATTACCATCGTCGAGCAGTTCAAAGACGGGAGCTTCATAACACCCTCTACTGGATCAGTCCTATTCTCAACCCCCCCTTCTCCCTCGCCTAACCCGAGCCCAGGCGCTTGTGAAACCTCTCTAGTTCCTCAGGGGACAGTCGACAACGGGGTAACCGGCAGCTTACATGGCTACTTTGTCATACCGCTTCAAGCTGGCTCAACCCAGGACTCGAATAGTCCATACTGCAACGCGCTTACATCGTCAAATACCGATTGTACAGGTACGACGTTCATCGAGACCCACTTCACCTCTTGCTACCCAGCACACTGCCCAGTTGACTTTTCAGTGACCACGTTCTTCGACCACTACGCCGCCGGCGGCCAGGGGCTGATCATAACTGAGTGGAAGAACGCATCAGCCGACCGCGGCGGAAACCACGGCGACATTCGCAGCTCGAACACCGTTTGACAATGGCTCTGTCATCGCTAACATCCCCATTTTTTTGATCCGAAAGATTCTCTCCCTCTCCACGAAAGAGATTAGCTCAGCATGGCCATTTTAATTTTCACACCGCGCTCCCCAAGCCGGTCTAACACATACCGGAAGAGCCTCGGATCTTGCGCAATCTTCTCAGGCGTAACTATTCCGGTCTCTCTGATCTCCCCGCGCCCCATAAGAAGAGCGACAGAAGTGCACGGGTAGGCCGTCGTCCGGGCCATCGCTGAGACCCCTGATTTTCGATCGTAATGATCCAAGAGCTGGTATCGCAGGTGAATCCTCTTTCCACCTGACATGCCTTTCACGTCAACTCTCAAGGCCAGAAAATCGCCAGGCGCCCCTTTTGACATTGCCGCGCGAAGCAGCTCTATCGACAACTGCCGCGGCTTTACCTCAACGCCATCTATCTCAATTGGTTTACGTTCAAAGAAGCCTAGGACACGTAGCGTGCTCATCATGTCGGCATGCCCCGGATACCTCAGCGTAAACTCGTGCATCTCTCTAGCTTTCGGATAACTTCTCGGAAGAGACCCAAGACCATCAGTCAGAAAATACTCTAACTTCCCGACCTTGGGAAAACTCGTGAGCCCGCGTCCGGATAACGGCTCAACCTTCTTGCGCTCGCCCTCCTCGATAACCTGCACAGGTCGAGAGTACTCGTTTACTACATCCTCAAGGGAGAAAACAATCCGATAGTTTAGGGGAGGTTCAGGCTTCCTCGGAAGACCGCCCACAAAGATCTCCACCGAATTCATCTGATCTAGCCTCCTCGAAGCATCACCAACGCACATATTCGTAAAACCAGGAGCAACCCCACACTGAGGCACGACCCGACAACCAACTTTCTTCGCCTTACTTTGAAGCAGGAAGGCGTCTCGCGGAGTATAGGAAATATCTACAGTATCTGTCCCAGCTTTGACAGTCTCGGTCATCAAGTCAAATCCAAGCCGGCCGGGTAGAGCACCGCATACAAGGTCGACTTTTTCTAGGAGATCACGAAAACGTGTCTTTTGTGACATACTCAACTTAACAGTCTGGAGCTTCCTTGGGACCCGTTTCCTCAGGAGTTTCAAATTCTGAGGATTGGCATCCATCGCAATGATAGCGTTAACTTCGTCGGATGCCGCTAGATCCCGAGCGATCTCTGAGCCTACTTTGCCGCATCCCACAACAAGGATTTTCATATCCAACTCCTCTGAGGCTTGTGCTGAGGGCTTCTTAAGCCGGACGGCAAAGGGGTACGCAGTTCTTTTTTCTCTACTCAAAGGTACCTAGAAAGACTCTGGGCGATATAGGAAAACTCTAGACGAGATATTGGGGTTTCAGAAGTGGAAGTTGTAGGTTGATGGGTTGCCGCTGTCTGAGAACTGTATGGTATAGCTATCACCTATCTTGAACGTCAAGCTGCCTGTGGCCGATAGTTGGTTTGCCGATGGTGAGCTCGTGACGGCGCATGTCTGTCCAGATGGACAACTTTCGGTCGTGGAAGCACCAGTAGTTGTGTCGGTGACTGTGATAGAGTTGCCGTTAAGCGAGCCGGAGCCTACTGCTTCAATAGTGTACGATAAGTTAGTTGAGCTGGTCGCGTTTACTTGATCTAATTTGACGTAAGGCGAAGACGGGTTGCTATTGCCAGTAATGGTTCCCTGTAGACAACCTGTTCCGCAAGAACCGCCTCCGCTGCCACCACCACAATTGCTAGTACAACTTCCGCCGTTGTTACTGCTGCCACTGCTACCCGCTTTGAGTTGAGGCATTATGATGTAGGCGAAGGTAGCGTAGGTTCCTGCTGCCGCTCCTGCGAAGGCTCCGAGAGAGACTAGAAGTATGAGAACTGCACCAATACCTTTTCGCGCGCCCTTTCCAACATTCGGCGTGAGCGGTGGATTGGGCGATGAACTCCCTGGCTGAGACATTACCGCGAAGTATCGCGACCCAGGAACATAAGTTG
This sequence comes from Candidatus Bathyarchaeota archaeon, assembly GCA_005888745.1. GTDB lineage: Archaea > Thermoproteota > Bathyarchaeia > 40CM-2-53-6 > 40CM-2-53-6 > 40CM-2-53-6. The sequence continues at coordinate 74,202 of VBBS01000028.1, forward strand.
CCTGTAACCTACGGTCGAGCGTGAGTGTGACTTTACAAGGTCTGCAGTCCGTGACAGATGAGTCTTGAGAGTCTATGAGCTAGTCAGCGTAAGACGCAGCCCTATACTAGGAAAATATTGCTTTGACGGCGTCTGCTGCGACGCGAGGGAGGAGCGCCGCTACCTTTCTCTTCTTCAGCATGCGGGTGATAATTCTTCCTTGAAAGTCCATATCTCCTTCAGCCTCTATCTCGGAAACATTGTCCCGCAAAACTGAGAATAATCGATCGAGAGTCTCGTCGGATAGACCTGCAAATAATTTTCGTGCTAGGCCCATTTTTCGCAGGTCTGACCCGAATTTCTCTCTCCACTGCATGTCATAGTTTCTCAGAAACTGTTCAACCTCTATTCCATCGTGGGTTGCAGCCGATGCAGCGGCTATTCCTGCAAGCTTTCCACAATAGCCTCCGATAACAATCCCTCCACCAGTCGTCTGTTTTACCTGTCCCGCAGCATCGCCGACCACTATGAAACCGGGGGACCAGCATCTTGCTATGGGCCCGGCGACAAGCACTGATCCGGATTTTGTCGTGTCCACCGTTGCCTTCGGCCACTGTTCCTTTACCAGATCATCGAGGAATTTTTTGACATTACCTTTTTTCGAGGCGAGACCTACTCTTGCACTGTTCTTGCCGGTCGGGATGCTCCACGCGAAGAATCCAGGTGCTCTCTTGGACCCGAAGAAGAGCTCAACCAGATCACCCTGCTCCTTCATATCGACCAGTTCGAACTGAAGACCTGGTAGAATCTGCGCCCAATCAGGCGCCTGAAGCCCAGCCTGCTCCGGCAACCGGCTTCCAGCACCACTCGCATCAATGACCACTTTCGCTTCAACCTTGGATCCAACTGCGAGCGTGAGAATATCTCCGTTGGCGGTCCGTTGGAACCTTGATACGCGAGTCTTGGTCTGAAGCTCCACGCCTGCCGCGACAGCTTGCTTAGCGAGGAATTGATCCAGTTTCATCCTGTTCAGAATAAGCGCTACCGGATCTTTTTTCCGAACCTCTATCGATTCCCCGTGAGGGGGAAAGAACCTCGCCCCATGGATCAGTTTCTGGCTGAAACTCGAATGAGCTTCTAAGCCCAGAAGTTCTAGTCCTGATAGGCTCACTACACCTGAACAGTGGCTTGGCAAGCCAACCTGGGGATGTTCTTCTAGAAGTAGTACTCGGGTGTTTTTCTTTGCCGCTTCTAGTGCGGCTTCGCAGCCAGCAACTCCCGCTCCAATGGTAACAATATCGTAACGATCGGAGGAGCTTCCCAACGGGAAGATCAGTCTTCGAACTCTATTCTAAGCGTCAGACTCTTCAGTTCACGCGCGAGCTTCTTGACAACCTCAAAATCAACCGGGTTCCGCCTCGGCCTACGACCATTCAAGATAACCTTCGTCTCTCGGCTTCCATCCGGAAGCCAGATCGTGTTAATCGTCAAGATCGAGTAAGGCGTGAAAAGCCCCTCGAGAAAATCTCTATCGTCCCCGCTCTGGCTGAGAATCCTTACCCGTCTACCGACGCGGTCGCCGAGAGTCTTGGCCAGCTTTGCACCACTGGCGAGAAACGCGTCCATCCCCCTCCGATCAACCATCAATGCCATAATATCTCCTGCCTCAACGGCCTTGTGGAAGGTAACGTTTTGGAGGGTAGGATTCTCCTTCTCCAACTCAGTAATACTACGAATAACCCGGATATCTATGTCAGTTATCTGACCTTTCTTCAGCTTCTCCTCGCACCGCGAACAAAAGATCCCGCTCTTGACACAGAAACTGTCCAGGATTGTCTTTACCATCGATACCCCAACCTGTCCCGATAGAATGGCAGGGTCTCATCTGCTCTGGTTTCTCCACCCTTGGGAATCTCGCGCCCGAACAAGCGTTGACCTATCTCAGTCGTCCTAAACCGACTTCTAAACCAAAGAAGCCCCTGCTTCATAAATGCATTACGTTGGGCGGCACCGTCAATTCTTCGGTTGTTGTTTGGTGGCGGGAGCTTCGGTCCTCTCTAACCGTTATGTTCGAGTAATGATTCACTACAAGTTGGGCGGTTCGTCGTATGAGCTCGTCGCGATGACGTGAGGGGAGTGACCTCGACCAGGCGACGGGTCTGAACTGGGTTGCCGGTTGGTTGGCCCATCGTAAAATCCTTGCCTGGCAACGGGCCAAGCTACCACGCTATGGGCGTGAGGGGGCGGTTGAGGTTCGACCGTTCCCTGCCAAGAAGAGACTACGTGTCTCTAAGGGCGCAAGGGCTGTCAGGTGAAGCAGTGAAGGGGAACCCGCCGACGGTAATCGCCCGGGTCGATGAGAGCAATTCTAGTCCTCGAACAACCGAATACTTGGCAGAGCCCGCTGGGCACGTCTAGTCCCTCTGCCGGTATTGGCGAGTGAAATTTGCTCGAGACCATCGGGAAGCTTGACAGTTCCCCTACTTTTTCGGTACGATGGACGAGATGTTCGAATTCCAGTAGGCGAGTCAATGGGATAGGTGGTTGGCTGAGAATTGTTCTACTTCAAGTGGGATATGGACTCGTTTTTTCAAGAAGGCTTCAGTCGTTTCTTCGATAAACGCCTCTGGCGCGCTTGACATTGTGTTGTGCTACGGATGGATCCACCGGCAAGCCAGACCGTACGATGAAAGGTCAAGGCTGGGCAGATTCGCACCTCGGAGACCAAAGAGCATCTGGTCAAAGATGAACATCAAACGCGCCGAGATACTGATAAGTCAAGGAAAAATGAAGCCGGCCGGCCGAAGGCAGGTAGCAGCGGCAAGGAGTGATGGCAGGTGGGACCGAGCCTACAGCCCGCCGTGCAGTGCGAAACTGCCCGAGGATTTGATTGAAGCACTCTAAAAGAGCAAGGAAGAGGAGGCATTCTTCCGGACGCTGAACCGCGCCAACATCTATTCCGTTGTGGTCAGGCTTGATAATGCAAAGAACGGAGAACCGAGGAGGATGAAGATCGATAAGATGATCAAGATGTTCGAGAATGGGAAGAAGTTCCACTGTTGAATTTGCCATGATTTGTTACTCCCGTAACAGCCAAATACTAATGGCCGTTCTGGCCCGGCAACTTCGGATTTGATAATTTGAAGCTCTTTGAGTACGAGGCGAAGTCTATCGCGCAAAACCTAGGCATCAACACTCCCCGAGGTGCAGTGGCTTCTACGCCGGAGGAAGCCAGGGATATTCACAAGCGTATTGGCGGGGAGGCGGTAATCAAGGCCCAAGTTCTTGTTGCGGGACGGGGTAAGGCTGGTGGGATAAAGTTCGCCAGCAAACCTGACGAGACTCGGGACAGGGCGACCGAAGTTCTAAACATGACAATCAAAGGCGAGAGGGTCAATAAGGTCCTCATCGAGCAGAAGGCCACCGCAAAGAAAGAGCTCTTCGCCAGCATCGTTCTGGATCGAGCAAACCGATGCCAGACCGTCCTCGCCAGCGACCAAGGTGGAATCGACATCGAAGAGGTCGCACGGCAAACCCCCGAGAAGGTTCTCAGACACCGTATCGACCCGGTCTTCGGGGTGCGAAGCTATGATGCTAGACTCATCGCATTGAAGCTTGGATACCAAGGGGCCCAACAAGGAACCTTCACCGACTTCCTCTCCAATCTCTATCGACTGTCCGTGATCTACGACGCTGAACTAGTAGAGAGTAATCCTGTTATTGAGATGCAAGACGGCCGCTTCGTCGCCGCGGACCTCAGAGTCATAGTAGACGACAACAGTCTGTTCCGACACCCCGAGTTCCAGGATAGATCCAAGGAGATCAGCAGTGAGGTCACGGCTCTTGAGTCGAAAGCTCGCGAGAATGGTCTCGCCTTCGTCGAACTAGACGGGGACATCGGCATCATCGGAAACGGCGCCGGGCTCGTCATGGCAACGCTCGACTTGGTCAAACAGTGCGGTGGAAAACCGGCCAACTTCTGCGATGTTGGCGGAGGTGCAAACGCTGAGCACGTCGCGACAGCGCTCCAGATCATCCAGGGCGCTGACAAGGTTAAGGCCGTATTCGTCAATATCCTAGCAGGAATTACCAGATGCGACGAGGTCGCGAAGGGAATAGTTGATGTGAAGAAGGTCATGGGCCTCAAGAAACCACTCGTCATAAGGATGGTTGGAACCAATCAGGAAGAGGGGAGGAAGATCCTTCAATCGGCGGGGCTCACAGCTATGGACAAGATGGATGAGGCAGCCCGACTCGTCGTAGGCAAGGCGGTAGCGTAGATGGCAGTACTAATCGGGAAACAGACCCGGGCGATTGTCCAGGGGATAACCGGCAAACAGGGCTTGTTCCATACCAAACTCATGCTCGAGTACGGAACCAGGATTGTCGCTGGCGTCACTCCCGGAAAAGGTGGGACGACCGTGGTTGCCATGCCAGTTTTTGACACTGTAGCCTCAGCCCTTGAGAAAACAGACGCGAACGCCTCCATAATCTTTGTTCCAGCCCCGTATGCCAAGGAAGCGGGAATGGAGGCCATTGACGCCGGCCTTAGCCCTGTCGTGATAATTACAGAAATGATCCCGGCAAGAGACTCCATGATACTCATCGAATACGCAAGGAACCACCGAGCAACCATCATCGGTCCCAACACTCCCGGAATAATCACTGCGGGAGAATCGAAACTGGGCATTATGCCTGGTGATGTTTTCAAGCCCGGCAAGGTCGGTCTCGCGTCGAGAAGCGGGACCCTGACCTACGAGATAGCCGCGTCACTAACCCATAGTGGCATAGGCCAATCCACCTGCCTCGGCATAGGCGGCGACCCATTCACTGGACTGAACTTCGTTGACGTTCTCAAACTCTTCAGAGACGATTCCGGCACAGATACTGTTGTTCTGATCGGTGAGATCGGAGGTTCTGCCGAAGAAGACGCTGCAAACTACATTCGCGACACGAAATATCCTAAACGAGTCGCAGCGTACATTGCCGGCCGAGCAGCACCGCCAGGTAAACGAATGGGCCATGCAGGCGCAATCATAACCGGGACAGAGGGAACAGCCGATGCCAAGATGAAGAGCTTGAGAGACGCGGGTGTCCTTGTTGCTGAAGTTCCATCCGAGCTTCCCAGGCTACTGCTCCAACAGGTTTCCCCGTTGCAGTAAACCCGTTAATCCTCTATTTTGCTCCGAGCTCTCGTTTCTTCCAGCGAAGATTATCTCCCCGGCAACGGCGGCATCTGTAGGCGTTGGGCGAGTTCCGTGAGCCGCATGTCCTGCATATTTTGAAGAAGAGCCTGTGACGTTGTGCAAGCTGTTTCTTCATCACGTCAGTGATCGGCATAGGAGATACCGCACCGAGCGTTCTGCCTACAATATATTATTGCTGTTTAAGAACAGCCTTGGAGAGCTGTTGACAGAGCTCCTCGAGATCACTGACAGTTAGCTGATAGACTCTCTTCTCCGGTAGAGTCATAGCCTCTAGACTCGCACGGGCGTTTTCGCGTCCGATTTTCTTCGAGAGATAATGTTGGAAAGAGCTTCTTACAACTCGACGACGCTGATTGAACAATCCTCGAACCAGCTCCTCAAACAGCTCCTCATTTACAGCGGTGCGGACCTTGTTGGGCGTCATTCGGAGGAGGATAGAGTCGACTTTAGGTTTCGGTCGAAACGCGGCGGCACTAATGTTCATTATCGGTCGAATCGTGAGAGAACGTTGCGCGGTAATGGACAATCTTCCATAATCAGCGGTTCCCGCTCCAGCTAGGAGCCTCTCACCGAACTCTTTCTGAAAGACCAGAGATGCAATCTCGAATTTCTTCGTTGTCAGGAAAAGTACTAGCTTTGATGATAGAACGTAAGGTGGAGTTCCCACGACCTTGTTGAACTCGGGTAGAGGGATCCTCAATACGTCTCCCTCAATTACAGAAACGGTTGGACTATTCCCGAACTCCTTTTGCAGGTGAGCAACGAGCCTGCGGTCTTTTTCAACCGCCAGCACTCGACCCGCCTGTCCGACTAGAAGCCGGGTTAGGGTCCCGTATCCGGCCCCAGGTTCGAGAACGACGTCGGTTCTAGTCAGCTCGGCCGCTGATACCACTCTTTCGGCGATGTGCTTGTTGGCTAGGAAATTCTGTCCGAATCTCTTCAGCGGTCTGTAGAGGACGTTTGTTGCCACAAGCTCATACTGTCCTTGTGAACAATCGGTACTTTGACTCAGTACTCAGCTCTTCCATGATCCTTTTCGAGACGATCTTCGGAATGTCGCTGAGTCCGGTTCGTTCCTGAATATCCTTGTAGCTGGTAAACGGCTTCCTCTCTCTCATGTTCACGATCTGCCACATCGACTTCTTGCCAACACCCGGCAACCACTCAAGCGAATGCATTCGAGGCGTAACGGGCTGCGAATTGTTGAAGAATTCTACAAACCTCTTCTCCTGACTCTTGACCAATTCCGCGATCAAGGGCACGATCTCCGCCTTCGCATTCGCCGTGAGCTGGTCGTAGCTTATCCTGGTAAGAATTCTGTCAACCTTCTCCCTGCGCTCGCGCCCGATGTAGATTCGCTCGTGAACCAGCACCGTAGCGCCAATCTTGAGTTCTGCCTCTAGCAACGTGAAGAACTGTTCACCCATAATTTGAACGGTCGGAACCGCCAGGTGTCTCGATTTCTCCGAAGATCTACCATATGGAAGGAAGTCTAGGACATACGCGTGTTCCTCGTAGACGTGCCTTTTCTGTAAGTATTCGTCTTCGTGAATCGCCAAGAATAGGCCTCCTCTCTCCCCTAGAAGTTCCCTTGCAATTGCGCAGTTAGTTTTAGTCGGTTGCTAGGGTGTTGGAGAACCAATGGTGGTCATTTAGGACCGCACGTTTTCTCCTTAATTGGGTATCGGTCAGAAGCTTCTATCGACTAGACATACCGTTTCATAATTTCCAGAATACCGTTCAACTGGTCAGTACTCACGAACCGGCCCTTTACAGTCAACACCGCCCTAAGCTCCTCAATTGTTTTAGGTAGCGAGTTTACGATCTGGATGGCATCATTCCTATCGAGCTGAAGCTTCGAGGATAAGTCCTCAACAAGTTTCTCAGCCTTGTCCGGGGAGATCTTCGAGAACTTTCGCGCGTAGTCAAGGGTCCTGCGTTGGAACTCTCCAAGTTCTTCTTCCTTGATTTTTCCCAGGATCTCCTGGGCCTCCGCGTTCGTTACGATTTTTCCTTCGACAATCTTCCTAGCCAAATCAGCTCGACTCTTCTACCGAGGTTATGTGCTCTGGCCTCGCGATAATGATACGAGGCGTTTTCGTCCCAGCCACCTCGACAACATAGCTTCGGCCACGCTTCTCCGCAATGGTCCCAACACGGCCGTGGTACCGCCGGTGCGGCATCCCCTTCTGGACCGCGGGATTAATCATGATTTTGACCATCTGGCCTGGAGCATAGGCGATAAGGAGTCTTCCCAGAGGCTGCTTGCCCCTATCCCTGGGCTTCCGGCTAATCAGGGTTCTAGTCTTTGTCCTGAAACCCTTGGAACGTCTCAACCTCAGTTCTCCGTATGGAGAAAGTTGCGGGCCCGGAGGTTCCGTATATATGTTCGCGACAATCTGCAAATACATGGCCGGCAACTCTGCTAGATTCTTTTTCATTCTATCTGGAGAACACCCCACCCTGCCGCTTGCAGAACTGAAGGCCATACTCCAAGCCTACGTGATAGAATACAAGATAGTGGGTAATTTCTACAAGCTTGTAGAAGTGGAAGCGGATGGTACCCGGTTGGAATCGATCGCCAATCGCGGAGGATATCTTGACGAGATGGGAGAAGAAGTTCTTCACACAGAAGACAACCTAGACAGCATCAAGAAGGAGGTTGAGTTCACTGATCTCGAACCATTTCTCTCCTCGCAGGACAGTTTCAGCATACGAATGTTACGGTTCGGTGGAGTCTCGAAAGAGCTCTCAAGAGTCCACCTAGAGGGCTATCTAGGAAAACTACTCGCAGAGAAGACCGGCGCTAAGGTCGATCTTCGATCCCCCAAAAAGCCCTTTCGGGGAATTCTCGCCGGATCTCTTTTCCATCTGGGACTAATCATGCACCAGCGCCCGAAGGGGAGCATTCATCGCCGACGCCCCCGAAAACGAGCCGTCTTCCATCCCAGCACCATGCCTCCAAAACTGGCCCGGTGCCTAGTGAACTTGTCGGAAGTGAGGGACGGAGAGACATTTCTAGACCCCTTCTGCGGAGTTGGTGGCATCGCCATAGAAGCTAGCTTGCTCGGTTGTGATGTCGTTGGCATCGATGCACTTTCACGAATGGTCCGATCGGCTCGAAGAAACCTGGCTCATTTCGGACTCAAACCATACGGCCTACTCAGAGGCGACGCCCGGAACATTCCATTGCGCAGGGTCGATGCCATCGCTACGGACCCGCCTTACGGGACCGGGGCTTCAACCCTCAAGTCTACAACAAAGAATATTCTAGCGAGCTTCTTGCCCCAAGCGAAGAGTATCTTGTCTCCCGGCGGTAAGGTTGTGTTCGCCTCTCCCTTGGGAACCGGGGCACTTGATCTCGCCGAGTCTCAGGGGTTCAAAGTCTTCGATCGCCATGAGTTATACGTGCACAGAAGCTTGACAAGAGAGATTCTGGTGCTGGGAGCAAACTAGATGCCTGCGGGAATCGATGTCATTTTTCTGGGCACTGGAGGCAGTCTGCCCACCAAGGAGCGCGGTCTTCCCGCAGTAGCTCTGCGCCGAGATGGCGAACTCTTCCTGTTTGATTGTGGCGAAGGGACACAGCGACAGATGATGTACGCTGGACTCGGCTTCAACCGTTCTATGTCGATTATGATCTCCCACTTGCACGGAGATCACATTCTCGGACTACCCGGACTCCTCCAAACAATGTCATCGTTGATCAGAGACAAGCCCCTCGACGTGTACGGTCCCGAAGGCATCTCCAGCTATCTAGCCTCCCTCCGTCGAACCCTGGGTTTCGCCGCAAACTTTCCTGTGCGAGTCACAGAGCTCAAACCCGGACAAGAAATATCAAAAAACGGCTACAACATCAAAACAATCAAAGCAATGCACGACATAAACTGTCTCGCCTACGCTGTTGTCGAGAAAGATCGCCCTGGCCGGTTTCACCCTGAAAAGGCAAAACGGCTAGGCGTCCCTGAGGGACCGTTGTGGAAGGAGCTTCAGATGGGCAAGGAAGTCAAGGTTGACGGGAAGACTGTGTTGCCTCGCCAGGTTATCGAAGAACCTCGCCCAGGCCTCAAGATCGTCTACGCTATTGACACTCGTCCTTCTGAAGAGGTGAGAACTCTAGCAAAGGGAGCCGATCTTCTCATGCACGACGGAGGATTCGCTGAAGACAGGCGCGAAAAAGCAAAAGAGTACTTTCACTCGACAGCCCGAGAAGCCGCCAGGATTGCAAAAGCTGCTCGAGTCCGCAAACTTGCGTTGGTCCATATAAGCGCGGTTACCAGAGACGACTCTATTCTCCTCAAACAAGCGAGAAGCATGTTCAAAGCGACGCTCGTTCCAAAGGATCTACAGGTCTTATCGCTGAAGCGCTCGAGATAGAGTATTGCGGCGAATCTTCTGGTTCTACTCTTTTCTTCGTTCTTCGCGCTGTCCCGCTAGCCAATCAATCAGTTCGTCGGGGTTTTCCGTTTCGACGACTACCTGTATTGGACCCAGAGGCGATTCACCCTCTGGGGCAGAGAACGACACGTGGCTCGCGTACGCCGCTTGCTTGTTCAGGTAGAAGACTATTCTAGTGCCCTCCACCGATCGTCTCAAAACGGATCTAGCCGCGGCTCGGATTCTATCCCGCTGGATAATCATTCGAAACCTTTCCAACGCTGGCTGATTCTTTCCCTTGATAATCACCTTTCCACTCCACTCGTCTAGTTGTCGAACCTCTACTTCGCCTCGAAGAATGTTGGTTACAGCCTTCTTGACCTTCTCAGGGTCCTCTGTCGGCCGGACTTCCGTTTCGCTGTGGACCAAGAAGCTCAGTTCGGGAGTGTCTTCAGCAGACGTGCTGTCCGCCTCTTGAGGTCGTTCTTCGTATCCTCGTTCTCAACAACTCGATCTGCAATCGCGATCAGTTTTCCAACCCCGACTTTCAGTTCTCTCTCGTCGCGCTCTAGAAAGTCGGCCCAGTTTCTTGGACGGTCAGACCTTCCCCTCTTTAGCAGTCGTTGGAACCGGCTCTTCGGAGAGGCGTGAATAGCGATGGTGAAGACCTTGTATTTCTTGTTCAGCTCTTCGATCTCCTCGATGTTCCTAGCACCCTCATAAACGAAAATACTTCCATCGATCTTGTCGATAAGCGGAGCCAACCGTTTGGCAACAGCGCCCATCCCTTCCTCCTCCCTGATCTTCAACATTATCCTCCCGATGTTCTTCCTACTAGGTGCCAAGTTCTGTCGCTTCGCCTCGGCCCTGATAATATCCCCGGATACGAATACGGGGACTCTATGTTTCGCCGCAACACTAGACGCTAGGCTCTTGCCGGCCCCCGGCATTCCCACGATTACAATAACTGTCTTCGACTTCGTTTTGTCCATGCAGGTCTATGCGCATCTTTGCGAAGAGAGTGTTATAGCTCTTAAAAATGGACCAGAGTATCCGTAACAAGGATTTGTCAGAGGACCAGGCCCGAAGCTTCATCTCGATAGACCTCGAAGATCGGCAAGTTCTATCCCGCATAGCTTCGATCTTGTCCTCGTTACAGGCGCTAGGCGGAGATTTGAAACCCGTCGAGGAAGAGAATGTTCATCTCACCTTGAAATTTCTAGGAAACGTTTCCACGGCTCGACTTGCCGAGGTCAAGTCCTCCCTCAAGCAGCTCACGTTTCCATCGTTCACCGCTGAGATCAGGGGAGCAGGCGCCTTCCCGAATCTCAAACACATGAACGTAATCTGGGTTGGAGTGAACGAGGGCTGGACTCAAGTTGAACAAATCTACGAGCAGGTCGAGAAGCTATTGTCCGGCATTGGTTTCAGGCGGGAAAACCGCCCCTTCAGTCCCCATATCACGATAGCCCGGGTCCGGTCAGGCCGAAAGAGGGACGAGATCGCTAATTTCCTTCAGCATCTAAGCGACGAGAGTTTCGGCACCATCACCGTAGACAAAGTTCGCCTCAAAAAGAGCATCCTCTCGAGTTCCGGCCCGAAATACTCGACCTTACTGGAAGTTCCCCCGCAGCCACTATAAGCAATCAATCGATCCACTTTCAAATACTAACTCGTTATGTGGAGCCAGTGTGATGCCGAATTCCATTCAAACCGTCTTGGGCCAGGTTGCAAGGAAGGTCGTTCCCAGCGTGGCTGAAAGGGAACGAATGTCTCAGTTAGCTGAGAGACTGAAGGGCCAAGTTCAGACTATACTTGACAAAGCTGGATTCGGTGGCATGGTCTCGATCCAAGGGTCCTTCGCCCGGGACACCTGGTTGAGTGGCGAGGCCGACTTGGATATCTTTGCCGGCTTTCCTCCCACAATGGATAGGAAGGAATGGACCGAGAAGGTCCTCCCCGCGATTCGAAAGGGGATCGATGCTAAGACAATCGATCGATATGCGGAGCATCCGTTTCTGGAATTCCACATTGACAACATCCGTGTCAATGTCGTTCCCTGCTATTCGGTGGAAAAGGGCGATTGGAAAAGCGCAACCGACAGGACACCATACCATACCGAGTACATGAAAGCGCATCTGACGAAAGAAATGCGTCTCGAGGCTCGGCTCCTAAAACGGTTCATGAAAGGAATCCGATCCTACGGCGCCGAGATCAGAGTTGGAGGGTTCAGCGGAATGCTTGTCGAAACCCTGATCCTACACTACCGATCGTTTCTAGAGACAATAGTGCAAGCTTCGAAATGGAAGCCCATCATCATTCTGGACATCGAAAAGGCCATTGGTGGTCAAGATTCTAGAGCTGGAGGGTTCGGCTCCCCATTGGTCGTAATAGACCCGATAGACCCGAATCGAAACTTGGCGGCCGCAGTCAGAGATGACAAGCTATGGGGATTCGTGGCTGCTTCAAGACAACTACAGAAGCATCCCGGCACATGGTACTTCTTCCCCCCGAAGTTCAGGCCAAAAACCAGAGCCCAGTTTTCCAAACTCTTGCAGCATCAAAATAGAGATGTTGTAGCCATTTCTTTCGAGCATGCGCCGATCGTGCCTGACGTTCTTTGGGGACAGCTATTGAAAATCGAGAAATCGATAACAGAGCTTATGACACGACAAGATTTCCATTCCACCCGGTCGACCGTCTGGAGTGACGAAGCCCGATCAAGTGCAATCCTTATCGAGCTAGACACTTCGATCCTACCCGAAGTTCAGTTGCGCGAGGGTCCTCCCGTTTCGAAGATGGACGACAGCCAGGGATTCTTAGATCGCCACCTAGATGCGAGAGATACAGTTCGCGGTCCTTGGATTGAGGCGGATCGGTGGGTCGTTGACAAAGAACGAAGAATCCTCAGCGTCGAACAACTCGTCACGGCCGCTCTCAAAGATCCGAAGCTTGGGTTGACGGTCCCTGACCAATTGAACACCTCTTTTCGTCAGAACGTGAGGTTTCTCGAGAACAGGAGGATTCGGGCGTTGCTTGGGCGAGAAGGTTTTGGCCAGGTGTTGTCAGAGTTTTTGGCGGCGAAGCCGGGTTGGCTCAAAACCCATCACTAGCACCGTTATCATCTCTAGCAAATCCGCCCTACAATCGCCTGGTAGCATATCCTAATGGTGACCCTGATGAGGTCGAGGTCAGAATTCGCCAACTGCATCAACTGGAGATAACCGCGCTAGACTTCCAGGGCCGGCTGAAAACTGATCGTCTATCCGTCCTTGGTAAGGGAGTCGTTGGAATTGTGGTCTTGGGCGTCAGAGGCAACCGACGAATCGCTGTCAAGATTCGACGGGTTGACGCCCGTCGTGCAAGCTTGATTCACGAGGCCGAGCACCTCAAGTCCGCAAATTCGATTGGTGTGGGACCCAAGTGCCTCGGAGGAACCGCCGATGTACTGGCGATGGAGTTCGTCGAAGGCTTGTCCCTCCCACTATGGCTGGAGAGCCTTAAGGGCAAGGGGCGAAAAGCCCGGGTCCGGGGTGTGCTGAAACCCCTGCTCCAACAGTGCGTCAGAATGGATGCTTATGGGCTCGATCATGGAGAACTCAGCCGGGCCCACAAGAATGTGATCGTGTCGAATAATGATAGTGCTCGGATTCTGGATTTTGAAAGTGCCAGCGTCATGAGACGACCCAGCAATTTCACCTCTCTAACCCAGTACTTGTTTCTGGGCGGAAGCATCGCCAAGAAAATGGTCAAGGTGTTGGGACCAGTGAATAGAGACGAGCTTTTGAAGTGTCTGAGAGACTATAAAGCCGGCGGATGGAAAGACGCCTTCGAGGAAGCAACCAGAGTACTAGGGTTGAAATAACATTCGGAATTAGGCTGTCTTTTTGTCAATGACGCCGAGCCGTCTAGCCCGATTCTCAGCGTACCTGAACGCAAGAAGGCCCAATGCCAGGACGATGATGCCTCCGAGGATTGCCAGTCCGAGATAGGAGAAGTAGGAGTACATGTCTCCGTAGATCATCGCCTGTCGAGACGCTCTCATGAATTCGGTAAATGGCAGCACGTTTGCCACGTCTGATACTGGGTGTGGAAGGGAGGACACAGGGAAGAGGGCTTCTGAGAAAACCATCAAGAGTCCTGCGACGTATGTCGGGAGAGCCCATTCGAACTTTGTCGCGAACAACGCGTAGGCGCTGAGCAGGAGTCCAAGTCCAAGGGCGGCGAATATGTTCACCACCATTGCCAGAAAAAGCAGGCTGATAGAAACGGGGGTCACGATGAAGGGTATGTTAGTGTGGAATACTGACGAAAGAATGTAGAAGGATAAGATGAGAGATACGATAACCGTCAGTGTCGATGTGACGAAAGACGCAAGGGTCCTCCCTGTCAAGTAAGGTAGTGATGAGTGTGGAGAGATGTAGACTTGCGGGAACACATAGGTCCACTTTCCCTCTGCTATTGCTAGTGTAGGGACCCAGGAGTAGGCTGCGACGTGTGCGTAGAGAGCGGCACCGATTAGGATGAAGGCGAGCAGACTCGGGTTGAAACTTGGCGGGACATTGTTGATGGAGCCAACGTAGTAGACTGTCGATGCGGCGATCACGCTGGCGAGAGGTCCCACAGTCCTGAGGGTAAATCCCACGAGTGGGTTCGTCCAATTGAATTCTCTGTACCATCCAACTCGTACTGAAGCGACCATGGCTCTGAGGCTGCTCATCTTTGTCTCACCGCAATTGTGCCTGTTCTTCTGCCCTTGTTTTCAAGGAACTTTAGTGCCTTAGATGACGCGAAGAGGAGAGCCACTCCCATGACGGCGAGAGCCAACAGCTCGAGGTCAAGGTAAAACTCTCCGAATCCCTGGCCGAAAAACAGCGTTCTTCTTAGCGCATCCATACCCAGTGTGAGAGGAATGAGTGATGCTCCCGCCTGAACTGCAAGGGGAAACGGAGATAACCCTCCTGTCGAGGGGAAGTAGACCCCGGAAATCAGGGATACTGGCTCGTGGAGGGCTTCGTTTACGGAATCTGCCTCTCTACCGTATGCGAGGTAGAGTGAGGACAGTGCCATTCCCATGGCATAGAGTGACGCGAGAGTCAGAGCGAAGACTGAGATTACTGCGGGCCAGACTGCGTTGATTGGCGGATGGAAGATCGCCCAGCCGAGAAGCGCGACCATAGCTGCTGAGGGCGCGGTTCCCAGAATCCCGCCGAGTGACATGCCGACCAGTATCGCTGAGATTGGCGCGGGGGAGCTGATGTAGATTTCGAAGAGTCCTACTTGTTTGTCCCAGTTGAATTGGCTAGCCATCGACCATAGGACGTTCCCCCAAAATGAGATCATTACTCCGCCAAGGATTGCGAATCCCGTGAATGAGTTTAGCCCGTAAGCTCTGTAAACCATCGTGAGGGAGAACGAAGTGAAGAATGGGAATCCAATGTTGACCGCTACCCAGAGTGGTTCCCCGTAGATGCTCTTCGCTCGGACCCATAATCGGGCGTATGCGGTTCTGAGCCATGGGTTACTGGGAAGCCTCATGTTCTCTCTCCCTGAACCCGCGACCTACTAGCGCGACGAAGACTTCCTCTAGTGTTGCCTGCTGTCTCCAGTTCGATACGACTGTCATTCCTGATTTTCGAACTGAGTCGAGCACGGATTGGGCGGATCCGTCGCCATCCACGACAACTTGAATTCTTGATAACCCTCTCTCTTCATCTACTGCTGACGTGTAGCCCTTGACTCCGTCAAGTTTCCCAAGTGGTTCAAGGGTTCCCGGAGCCGGAGGCGGTGAGACCTCTAAGACCAGTGAGGGGGCCCCTAGGGACCTCTTCAAGGCGGCAGGCGTATCGCAAGCCAAAATCTTGCCCTTATCGATAATGGCCACTCGATTGCAGATTGCGTCGACTTCAGCCATGTTGTGAGTAGCGATCAGGATCGTCCTGCCGTACTCTTTTGCCTGTTTCAGAATGTACTCACGTATGCTCAACGCGGTCATCACGTCGAGACCTATCGTTGGCTCATCAAGGAACACGACCTTCGGATCGTTGATGAATGCTCTTACGAGGGTGACTCTCTGCTTGTAGCCGGTGGAGAGTGCGTAGAACTTCCGGTCGAGATAGTTCTGAAGCCCTAGCATGTCTGATAATTCGTTTATTCGCTTATGCGCCTGCTCGGATGGTATTCCGTAGAGCTGGGAGAAGAACCAGAGGTTTCCACGGGCGCTGATAAAATCGTAGCCCGCTCTCTCCGCGCCACTGGCCATGTTGATCACGGCCCGAATTTTCTCCGGCTCTTTCTCGACGTCGAAGCCCATTACTCCTGCTTTTCCGGAGGTCGGTAGGAGGAGTGTGGAAAGTATCCTGATCATAGTCGTTTTTCCCGCTCCGTTTGGGCCGAGAACGCCGAATATCTCGCCCTTTCGAACTTGCAGATTTACGCCATCGAGCGCTGTGACCTTGCCCTCTTTGCTGTCGAACTCGCGTCTAAGTCCATCTACTTGGACTGTGATCTCTGTATCGACGCGATTCATAACGTTCCGTAACCCGGACTGGTCTTCCCGGATTTTCGGGGGGGCATTTAACCGTTCGTCAAGTACGTTCAAATTCTCATCGAATCGTTGAGTCGCTCGGGTGCGCTTCAGCAAGATAACCGGTCCCGTTCAGATAAAGATTGTTTGAAAGACTCACCAGAAACGTTCTTTCAATGCCTCTCTTTCGGCCTCCATTATTGCCTCAAAGAAGCTGTTCGTGGGCTTTCGGTGTTTTCGGAGAATGCCCGCCGCCGCTTCGGGGGTCACTCTTCTCCCGGCAAGCGTGTAGACTGCGAGTCTACCGTACTTGTTGACAAGTTTCGCGGTCTCGTCTGCCCTCGATAAAACGTTCTTTTCCCTCTCAGAGAGATGCGTCCCATTCTTTGATAAAATCTTCTTCATATCTTCGTCGGATACTGCGAGCGCGGCAAGAGTTCTCGATCCGCACTCTGGACATTCCGGAGAGGCGGGGATGTCCTTTACTCGTTTCATCTCAACATACTTCCAGCAGCTTGTACAGACGATCGTCTTTACCTCGTTGAGGATTCTCGCCTTCGCGGACCCGACTAGGATCTGGCCGAGTTTTTCGGTCGGAATCAAGTCCGTCTTTCGACTGATCCTCTCGAGGCCGATTCTCGCGATCGGCGTCGCTTCTCCTGCTACAGTCTTGACGACCTTAAGCTGAATCTCATGTCTGGCGATGGATTGCAGAACTTCTTTCGTGTGGGGAATGTCCATGTCCCTTTCCAACGTTTCACGCACAGCCTCGTCCATGATGACTGTTCCCTCGAAGCTTTTCGCGAGCTGGCGGAGGGTTATGCTGCTGAAATCTGTCCACTTCGAAATCGCACCAAATCTTCTCGCTACATGGACAAGCCTTCGCTTGAACAATCCTGTTCTCTTCGACGCAGTTATAGCCACCTCGTCCATGTCAATCTCGGAGAGTCGGCGAACCATTTTCACGACGTCGTTTGCATCTACTCCGCCAACGGCTTGGAAAACAATTCGGTAGGGATCTTGTTGGATTCCGACGCTCACGCCTGCCTCATCAGATAACAGGTGTCCGATGAGCCGGGCGAGTGTCCTGTTGACCAGTGTTCCCATATGGGAGTTGACGATGATGAAGTCATCCCACTCCTCAACAGTAAGAAGGTGGTCGTTTGGGACGGGAAGTCCCTTTTCGTACTGCTCATATGTCTCGGATATTGCTCTTTCTAGCGTCTTAGGGTCTGCAGGATACTCTTGACTGAGTGTCTGGGCTATCTCCGTGATTTTCTGGCCTGTTTGGTGAAGGTCTCCTACCTTCCGTCTGATCTCTCCGACTTCGCTAGCGACTTTGTGGGGTACAGGTATCTCCTCGCCCACCCAGCTGGGTATGGCTCCTGTCGGGTCGGAGATCGGTTTGACGAATATCTTGTCCCCTCTGATACTTTGCATCATCCACGGTGTTCCCCGGACTATGAACTTCGTACCGGGTTGGCCGTATTCGGCTACGAAAGCTTCGTCAAGCACGCCGACGGCCGTGTCTGTCTCCTGTTCGATGACTAGGTATTGTTTCTCGTCAGGTATCATTGAGAGCTTGTTGAAGTAGTACGTGTAGAGGTCTTTGACTCTCGATGGCCTCATCACCATCTTGTCTTGTTGCGAGACCCAGGCGAGACGTGGAAAACGTGAGTGCATATAGTTCGCGACAGATGCCACGTCTTCTTCAGTCAGGTTCCGGTATGGATACGCTTTCGATATCAATTCAACAAGCTCGTTGTAGTACCATTTTCTGTTCTGTATCAAAAGTCCTGCAAGCTGGTGGCAGAGCGCGTCGAGCGGTTTCTCGGGAACCGACACTTCCTCCAGGTCCTCGCTGAGAGCCCCGCGAGAGATCACGAGTGCTTCGAGAGCATCATCCGAGTCGCTCGCAATGATTACCCCATCCGCCATCTTGCCAACGCTATGTCCCGATCGTCCCACTCGCTGGATGAGCCGCGTCACCTGGTGCGGGCTCATGTACTGGATAACATAGTCTATCCTTCCAACATCAATTCCCAGTTCCAGGCTCGAGGTGGCTACGAGGCCTCTAAGTTCTCCCCCCTTCAAGCCCCGCTCAGCCGTTATCCTAGATGGCTTAGCCAAGCTTCCATGATGGATCGAGATTGGAAAGTCGATGTCCCAGACCTTGAATCTGCTTGCTAATATTTCAGCGATCGATCTCGTGTTCGTGAAGAGGATGACTGACTTGTGGTTCTTGATCATCTCCTTCATTATTCGAAGCCTGGCGGCAACCTCTGGGTGGGTGAATATCCTTGCGGCGAGCTGATGATCTTGTCCGGACGGTTCGGGAAAAAGCATCTCCAGCCGCATTTTTCTAGCCACCGGGATCCGGACGATCTCTACCGGACGTTTGCTTCCAACAAGAAATGCTCCGACCTTATCGGGAGATCCTATGGTTGCTGAGAGTCCGATGACTTGGAAGTCTCTCTGTGTGATCCACCTGAGCCGCTCAATGGCAATCGCGAGCTGGCTGCCCCTCTTGTCCTCCGCCAGCTCGTGCACCTCATCGATGACTAGGAACCTGACTTCTCGAAGGTGCCTCCGCATGATACGGCCGGGCAGAAGGGCCTGAAGGGTCTCAGGGGTCGTGATTAGCATGTCAGGCGGACTGCGGGCGTGGGCGACCCTCTCACGGACTTCTGTGTCCCCATGTCTCACGGCCACCCTTAGGTCGATCTTTTTTCCCCACCACTCCAGTCGATCCAGAAGGTCCCTGTTCAGAGCACGTAGCGGGGTCATGTAGAGAATTTTGACTCCTGGGCCTCTATCCATACTCATCAAGAACCGGGTGAATACTGGAAGGATTGCGGATTCGGTCTTTCCGCTTGCCGTTGGCGATATTAGAAGGACATTTTTTCCTTCGAGGATCGGGGGAATGGCCCTTTCTTGGGCTTCAGTTGGTTTCTCGAATCCTCTTTCCTTCACAGCTTCCGCTAGGGGTTTCGGGAGAAGGTCAAAGACCGTTGAAGACAACTGGACAAGCAGGTCCTTGCCTGTTCGATAAAAACCTGAACACAGATGTTGATTGTCTCTTCTGAAACATGCTCCTCCGACTCGTCCTCAGTCTCCTCCTCCAGCTCTCTATCCTCATCGTCCTCCTCATCATCCTGTCTTCCGTTCGTCTCGTTATCCTCCGAACTCATTTTTTTGGGTTCCCAGCTCTCCATTATCATCGGGACATTGTGTCTGCGGGTTCAGTGTCCTCTGAGCTTTTCGTTCCTCTCTGCCATTCGTTCGCCTTCGACCAGTCTAGCGAGGAGCGCCTCTTCCTGCCTCGACAAAGGCAGGTCCCTTTCCACCTTACCCTTAATCGAGTGGAGCTTAGGCTATTCCTCTCCGAGAGGAATCTTCGAATCATCTATGATCTTGATCGACATGTGAGGTCCCCGATATCACCTTGTTCCTCTGCATCCTCAACTTTTCCTCCAGATTCCAATCAAAATTATCAACCGAGATTCCTCGTCAACGATTGAGTCAGTCGTTAGGAGGACGACCGCTATGTTTGTTTCTTTCGAATCGTCTCCCTCGGCGGGCCCGTCTGCTCTTAGCATTACGCGCCGGTTGCCTACGCTTCTCAGAATCCTCCTTTCCCAACTCCTACGACCCTCTAACCGTTGACGTTCTCCCTGGCATCTTTTGCGATAGAAACCTCTTGGGACCATAACCGAAATTCTTCAACCACAACTTCACAATCCTCGTATACCTTGGGCAGCTAATTCTCTTAGCCTGGATCAGCTTCCTCACCAATCCTTCTCTAGTAGAATGTCCAGCTCTTCATATCTGCTTTTTCAGCTTGCTGCTCTTTGTGTAGTCGCTAGCGCAGTAGCCGAGCCAGTTCGAATCCGAAAGATTCAGCCTATGAGGCCAAGCAAGGCCTTTACAGCGTTATTCTTCGGGTCTTCCTTTCGGACCTGCGCTCAAGCTTGGGAAGTCTTACTTCGAGAATGCCCTCAGCCATCTTTGCTGACACTTTTTCTGTATCTACGCTTTCGGCGAAGCCTATGTTTCGGCGGAATGTTGAGAAAGCTCTTTCCCTATGCAAGTAGGTTTTTCCCTCTTCCTCAGTATCCACGTTGGATTCAGCAGCTAACGACAGCTCGTTCGTGCCGACTTGGATGTTCAGGGTTTCCTTCTTCAACCCTGGAAGCTCTGCTTTCACGACGTATTCGTTGTCTGAGTCGATAACGTCGACGTACGGTATTCGCGTCGGCAGTTCATATTCAATAGGCCATTCGAATCCCCGGAACGGGTCCCAAGGGATAAGGGTCATTGCTTCCAACAACTTGTCGACTGGATGAGTAAGACTCGATGGAGCTGCTTTTACAGCAAGCGCCGGCTTATTCGCTTTCGCAACCGCTCTTGGAACAGCTTTCTTTCTCGAAGTTAGAGCTAAGGTCATTGGGAAGTCACCCTAATTGACTGATTCCGGATGGGATCAGGGGTTCGAAGAACCGGTTTCATAGTGATCTTGAGCTGATGGGCTTCTCTCCGAAAACCGGGGATTCGATCGTGGAGGAGTCCGGGGCTGACCGTCAACCAGACGTCGGTCGGGAAATTCATATTGGTTAGCATTGTCAATCCTTTTTATTACTACCATGTAATAGCTGTTACTCGCTTATAAAACTTCTATCTAGACCAGATCACGAGTCGAGCCGCAGGCACTCTGCGCAGTCTTAGCAGTGCTGGCTTACTTTGACTTCTTCTTACTTTTCTTCGTCGGCATCCACTTCTTCACCCAATCCAAATCTCTCAACTCTCCTTAAGATGCCTCCGCACTGAAGAGGGCCAATATCGATTCTCTATGTAGTTGCAATTGCGCCGGTATGGTTCCGCTAAACAACAAGGCGCTTCCGAAACCGTAACAAGGACAGCCCTTCGGGTAGGATCTCTCCCCGTGACCGCGGCGTTGAACAAGATATGGAGTCCACGGCCGATGTCCCTATCCATAGTGGAAGTTCTGGAAAAGAACGGTCCAATGACAGACATCGATCTGCTAAAGGAACTCAAGTCAAACCTCGGAGAGGTCAGCTTCAGAGAGCTCAACCGGGAACTGATGAAACTGGAGCTGGCGGGGATTCTACGAGTCTCAAGACTTACGAAGGGTAAGAGACACGTCGAGCTGATAGGAATTCGATAACCGACGAGACTAATCTGAACAGCAACCGAGTAACCATCTTTCAAGTTGTAAGGGGTTAGGCCTACGATCAGGAAGGGACTGCGCTCGCTACCACGGTGGCCAGCTCTAGGCAAGCTCTATCCAATACGCACATTGTGCAGTCTGCTCATGAAGTGATAAAGTGCCACAAGTTGGTCTTAGGAGAAGAATCGGGGGGATTCTTCTTTGATTCCTTGTTCTGTGATGACCATCAAGTCTATACCGTCCCCGCTGGATATGTCTCTGGCTAGCGCGGATCTCACAGCCTTAAGCAGTACAACCTCCCCTTGTTCAACCGACAGCCCTTCATTGTATTCTAATTCGAGAACACCTATCGCGATTTGAGCTCCTGTCCCCACTGCTGCGAACTTGTCAGGGAGAAGAGATCCTATGGGGTCTAACACGTAGAGCTCGGGTTTTCCCTCGGTGACGCCAGCGACAATCGTCTCGGCAAGAAAGGGAAACATGCGACGGGTAGAGGGAAGATTGGCGATGAGCTTGGCCGTGTTCTTCACAGTCCCCCCCCTCTCCCTCTCGTACTGGTAGTTGCTCATGTAGGCCTGAGCTTCCCTGGTCAGGACCTGCATATCACCTACAATGCCCGCGCAGGCGACGCCAATATTGTCCCTGATCTTGAAGACCTTCTTCGCACCTTTACTCATGACGAAGCTTCCATACGCATACCGACGTTCAGATGCGAGTAGAACTCCATCTTTGCAGACCATACCGACCGTGGTCGCACCTGGCACGTAGGGCTCTCTACTCATAAGAAAGGACAGCGGCCACTTACCCTCCTCCTGGTTTAAGGCTAGCGAAGCGACCATCGACGCGTCCCGAGTCCGCTCCCCGTATCTCCACACGTAGGGTTGACTCAGAGAATCTTTCTGAGATTGCTCTTCGCCTGGATGACTGTGATAGCCTACAAAACGGCCAGACTGAGGCCGACCCATCACGAGCTATTCTTATCAATCCGACAGCCGATAGTTGTTCAGAGGAATGATTGGTTGAATCAAGAAAACATTGTTAGTGGCTTTGACCAATCATCGCCGTCGTGCGATTACTAGCCGCTGAGGATCAGACATAACCGATTTCACCCCGCGAGGAGAGAGGATTACTAGCTAATCGCATGGCTGAAAGCGCCCGTTGAGGAATACTTTTGGGCCATTTTCACGTAGGCACGGAAGGATCCTCTTATCATCCCAACGTCCCTATCGGTTGCCTTCCTCATCACTTTTGCAGGTGCGCCCACTGCGACTGAACGCGGAGGGATCGTTCTGCCTTCTAGAACCACGGATCCGACCCCGATGATAGAGTGAGTGCCAATTTTCGCCCCATCGAAAATGATGGCTCCGGCTCCGATGAGGCATTCGTCGCCGATTCTGCAAGCATGGACTATCGCGCTATGGGCGACCGTAACTCCATTGCCAATAACTCCAGGATTTTCGGACGAGCAGTGAACGACAACATTATCCTGTAAACTGCAGTTTGCTCCTATGCGAATTTTGCCATAGTCACCGCGAAGCACAGCCCCTGGCCAGACGCTCGTTCGAGGGCCGATCACAACATCGCCGATGATGCTCGCGTTGGGAGCGATCATAGCTGCCGGATGGACTCTTGGTCTCTTCAGGCCGAGTTGGTAGAGAGGCATTCCACTCATCAAGCTACTGCTAATTCTTCTATCTTAGCTTTAGATGGTAGAGGTGGAAACCGGCCAAGCTGGGTTCGCTCACCTACGGTATCTAGGCTCCGCCTGGGTTAGGAAATTCTTCTACACTAGAGATGTGTCCTTGTATCGGAATGGGTTGCACGTTGGAACTGGAGGTTGACGCTTCAGGTTTCGGTTTCTTCGACGGCTCAATAACTTCGAATGCGAATAGAGCTACGATGAGTATTACAATAACCAGTATTCCCTCGGGCCTCGGTTGTCCCGTTGTATCATCGTACATGAAGCTTCGAATTCCCAGAATCGCCGAACCGAGATATGGGACAGGGACCATGCCTTGGTATACGCCGACAACCTGTGAACTCGAGATCATTGTCAGTGCAGTGCCGCATCGAGCGTCCCAAGAGTCTGAGCCTCCGTTATTATCTCCCTTCGTCACGAAAGAGTAGCCATTGCTATCCTTGACTTCATTGATGACCCTATGCACTACGAGGTAGTCGGGTTCGCAGACATAGGGTCGGAAAACGATGATCGATCCGGATGGAGGTGGAGCTGCAACGATCGTGGAGGGGTCCTGACCACGGATGACAATCAGAGAGCCAATTGGGAGCACGCAGTTGGTCGGGGGACACATGCTTCCTGACGACACAACGAGAACTGGATACTCTGTGCTAAGGGCTAACCGGACTCCACCCCACACGGCTAGAGCCCCGAGTATCACAATACCGACTAGAAGCAGTCCCCTTGCGGTTTCATTTCTCTTGATAAATTTCCAGAATTTGCGAATATAAGTGCTCAAAGTCTCAAGTCTATTCTAGGCGTGCTTTTGCTGGAATGGTCCTATCTCGGCCTCGTACTGAATCCGCCTCAAAAACTCTTCTGCAGCCCGGGCACCTGCTGTCAGAAATTCTTCGCCTCTAGGGGTGATCCGGTAGACTTTTCGGCCCCGGCCTCCTTCAGCCTCCCACACAGCTTGCAAGTAGCCCTTCTCTTCCATTGAATGGAGCAGAGGATAGAGTGTTCCAGCGCTCAAGTAGACTTTGAATCGGTCACGTATCTCTAAGTTAACCTCGTAGCCCCAGCGCGGCTTGCTCTTGAGGAGCCGGAGGATGATAAGGTCAAGGTGGTTCTTCACCAATCTCTCTCTCCAGGCCTTATCCAGATCCTTATTCAAGCAGGCACTGTCAGCTCCTAGGTTTGCACTTTCAGTTCTCTCTGGTTTAATATTTCGTATCCACTATCCACTTCGCAGGCATTCGTCGAATGCACGCTGCTTACGTGGGTGATATGTGGGCATTTGGCCTGAAGGCCGAGCATCGAGTAAGCAGGATAACTGGTTGCCTCACAAAGCGTAAAACCCTCGCCTGGCAGAGGTGTGAAGCTCGCACGGTGTATTGCCGGCACTGGAGGGCTGAGGTTCGGCCCCAACGGGCTCTCAGGGGAAGCAGCGAGGGGGAACCCGACGACGACGGCGGTAATCCTCAGAGTTGACGAGAGCAAGTCAAGTCTAACCAACCGAAGACTTGACGGAATCTTCAAGCAACACCAGAGCTCTCTTTGAAACCTACAACCCCAAACAATTGCCCCTTAACGCTTTCTAGGTTTTTGCAGACGTTTGAACTCATCGATACATTGGGGTTTTCACAAACGAGTGTCAGACCGGAAAAACTCTGGGGAACGATAATCTCCGTCCCATGCTAGGGATTGGTCAAAGCCACTAACAATGTTTTCTTGATTCAACCAATCATTCCTCGCTAAGGACTTAGGCACTCGACAGGAATAAACCTACCTCTTTCTGGTGTGGGCTGAATTGAGTACATAAATTGGGAGTCGCCAACAAAGCTATTGCTGGCATTACTTTCGCAGCGGGGTTTCTGATAATTTGGGGTCTGTTTCTCTTTGTGACTTTCTTTTACAGTGGTGGTAGTCAATACTGGAACTGGGCTTGGACGCTTCTAATTCCTGGTTCAGCATTGTGGGTTCTTGCCGCCGTTCTCCATAGGTCCTATTGTGATGATTGAGGGTTTGTCAGCCAGGTGGGACAGTTCTGGTTACGAGTTTAGACCTTAGGTCCGTCGGGGAGGAAACCTTTATTGGTGGGTAATATGATAAAAACGTGGGAAAGTATTGGCCGTCCTCAAAGTTGACGACAGGTACAGGGTTCTTCTCGACAAAGAAGTGCGGGAACTTCTGAAGGTCGCTCCTGGCGACAAGGTCCTGGCTATTCCCTACTCAGAAGGAGTGCTCATCACTTCTCTTAAAGGAAAACGATTCAAGACTTCCCTGGCGGGCTTCCGGTACCGGGAAGAGAGCCACGAAGCCTCCAAGTACCTCTTCAAGAAGAACTAACCAGTGCCGGTTCTCGACACGGTCGTACTCTTCGGTGCAGCCGATCCCAAAGACCCTCATCACGAGAAGGCAACCTTTCACCTCGCACATTTGATCCAACCTGGCTTCTACCTCGCATCCTTCGCACTCCTCGAGTTTGATATAGTGATGAAGAGTCGCTCAATGAGCTACCTTGAGAGAATGGTGAGGCAC
The DNA here is from genome assembly GCA_005888745.1 of Candidatus Bathyarchaeota archaeon. GTDB lineage: Archaea > Thermoproteota > Bathyarchaeia > 40CM-2-53-6 > 40CM-2-53-6 > 40CM-2-53-6. Next base: position 99,698 of record VBBS01000028.1, read on the forward strand.
GCGCTGCTAGCCCGGGACCACCCAGCAACAACCTCCAAGGTGAAGGCACTCTCCCCTCAGGTCTTGTATCTGACCTCCAGAATAGAAGGCGAGGAAAAGGTCGACTATTTTGACGCCGGAGTGGCCGCTGAAGCCCAAGCCTTGGATGGAAACGTCGTTTCCACAGACTCGGTCTTTGACCGAATATCCGGGGTCAGAAGGGTCTGGTGAATGTTTGAGACTTCGACCCCACAAGCTTATCTCGTACACAATTAGCTGTGTAGTTAGACGGCGATGATTGGTCAAAGTTACTCGGACCAATAGATGAGCGAGAAGGCATTTGCCTGAGCCGTCGAAGATCAATCCACTGGTCAGCAAAGTTTTGTCTGGGAGATTTCTCGGACAATGTTCCTGAGGGTCTTCCATGATCTCCTGACGATCGGTGGAAAATCTCGATTCGCCAGATAGTATTCGCTCAGAAACCGGACGGTTTTTGGATCGGTTGCATACCCTGACCCGATGTCACCATAGTCTTTTCTTATCTCCTCGATTCTTGAATCCCTGCGAACCTTCGCGAGGATACTCGCAGCGGAGACTGAAGGATATTTTTCATCTGCGTGATGCTCGGAGACCAGTTTGGGTCTAAAGCTGAGGTGCTCTAGAATATTGTTCTTGAATCGTTCCGGGCGGGTATCTGAGGCGTCGACATATACTAGATGAGGTTTCAGTTTCTCGATCACTTCAGCCATTGCTTTCGCTTCCAATAGGTTGAGCCTTTGGAATCTTGGAGACCGATTTACGACCAAGTCTAGTTGAGCCGCTTCCAATTCGACAACGTGATATTCATCTACGACGTTGGGGATCTCGGTTGAAAGTTGCGTCCTGGCTTCCGGCGTCAGTTTCTTCGAATCTTTTACTCCTAGTAATTTCAGCTGGTCGAGTTTTTCCTCTTCGATCCTGATCCCCGCAATGACCAACGGTCCGATTACGGGGCCACGGCCCGCATCGTCCACACCGCAAACTCGCAAGAGGGCTATCTCCTTTCCATCCAGCTGTTGACGATCGATGTTGTCTTCTTCATGACTTCGCGATTGTTTCTCGAAACTTCCAGGCTCACTGTCCCGGCAATCTCGGAAGGTCTTTCTGGTTCGGGGTAGTGTGAACCATATTTGACTGTCGCAATCACGATTCCTTTATGCGAAGGTAGCTTGGTTATGGCGTTTCTGAAGGCTCTGCTCGTCATTTCCATAGGGCCGATCTCATATACGAGAACCAGTTTGGCGGGCCCTTCTGTGGCTTCCTTCAGTGCGCCAACATCGATCCCCTCAAGGTCTTCTGTAACGACTGTGTACTTGCCTATTCTTGGGACCATACCGTCTCCCGCTCGCTAGCCACCTTTCATCACCTGAAGAGAGGTTGGTTATTGAACCCGATGAATTGGTCGCCTTCTCTTACCTCCCGTGTTAGGCCGTCAACGCTTAGCCCTTTGTTCCTGTAGTGCATGTGGATTCGCCGTTTGAGGGGGTCTTTCCGAGTCTCGATGCACCTGTCAAGAGTGTTATTCGAGGATGGTCACGCTTTTGGCTCAGGAGGCATCCATTTCATCTTGAAATCTAGGCCGAGGTAGTATACTTCCGAGCTCTCTGGGCGACTCGCTTTGGGTTTTAGCAGTCTGCTCTTCTCGAAAAACTCGTCAGCCTCGTCCTGAAACCGTCTAAGTTCCGGTCCGTGGAACAGTTTGATGAACGCGTTTCCACCTCTCTTGAGAACCTCCTGCAATATTCTAAGAGCAGCTCTTGCGAGATCGACTTGTCTAGCATGGTCCACATCCCATGCTCCAATGATGGTTGGTGCCAAGTCTGAAAGAACCACGTCAGCGGGTCCCTTCAACTCGGAAATGATTCGCTCCGGTAAGTCCTCCGAGTAAATATCTGCCTCTATCAGCCTCACGTTGGGATAGGGTAGGGGCTCGATCTTCTTGATGTCGACTCCGAGGACCAAGCCCTCCGGTCCAACTGCTTCCCTCGCAATCTGCAACCAGCCTCCCGGTTGGGACCCGAGATCGACAACTTTCTGCCCAGGAAGCATGAGCTTGTATGTTCTCGTTGTCTGAAGAAGCTTGTACGCCGCTCTGCTCCGATAGCCTTTGAGCTTGGCAAGCTTGTAGTACTGGTCTTTTTTTCTACGCTCAATCCACTGGTTTGTCATAATGATAATAATGGAGTCCTAGCTGACACGGGCCCCGTTTGGAACTTCCCTGTCGAGAAGCATCCCCTCCGATTTCTCCCCAGCAAACCTGGCAGGCTTAAGGTTCAGAAGGAAGGCCACTCTCTTGTTCATCAATTCCTCCGCATTGTAGTGTCCGACGAGGCCTGTTACGGTCTGCCGCTTTCCCTGAGGGCCAAAATCAACAAGCACCTTGTACAGCTTTTCAGTTCGGGGAACGCGCGAGACCTCGACAACTACTCCGACTCGGATTTCTAGCTTCTTGAATTCGTCTATCGATACCTCTTCGGCCGGATCGTCCATGATTGTCCGTGAGACAAGGCGGCTTTTAGGGTTTGGAGCTTCGCTACGCCTTAGCCTTTGGCCCGACAATCACGGTCGAGGTTCGCGATGGCTGCAGATATTTGCCAGCCATCTCTTGAAGTTGGCCTATGCTGATCTTGCGGAAGAGCTGTCGCCTCCTCGCGAAATAATCCAGTCCGAGTCCATGGTGAACGAGATTATGGCTTGTCCGGGCGATTCCCTCCGTAGACTCCAGCTCCATCAATGCCGAACCTGTCTGGTTTTCCTTAGCATCCTCAAGCTCCTGCTCGAGAACTGGCTCGTCGATCACCCTCTTGATCTCCTCTTCCATCAGCTTTCTGGCGCGGTCCACGCTCTTCGGATTCACCCCGGCGAGGGCTGTCCAATTGCCGCCTTGAAGACCGGCGTTGAGAAACGAAGTGCATGAATATGCCAGCCCTTCTTTGTCCCGGACCCTTTGACCAAGTCTTCCCATGAAGCCCAGTTCACCCAATATCGTGTTCAGTAAGTTAAGTGGCTCATAGTCCGGGTCCAGCCGCGCGACAGCTAGTGCTCCCGTCAAGATTTCCGTCTGAGTCTTGTAAGGCATGACAATCTCCTTCCTAGAGGGATTTCGTGGAGCTCCTGAAACGGTCTTCATTCTTGAGGAGTCTTCTCTTTCACCGAAAGTGCGGCCACTCCATTTCAGTGCCTGGTCGGATTTGAATTGTCCCGCGAAGGCTATGATGACGGGAGCCTTGGCTAGGTGATCATGAAAGTAATCAACCAAGCTGGCCCTCTCAATCTTCTTGACACTCTCGGCGGTCCCGAACTTGTCTTGACTGTAAGGGTGGTTTCTCGGATAAACCATTGCAAGCAGCTCACGGATTCCTCTCCTTGTAGGGTCGTCATCTCTAAGACGGATGTCTGTTAACAATTCTTCCTTCTCCTTCTCCACATCCCTCCTTTCAAACGAGGGCTTGGTGAGGCATTCCGATAGAATATCCAGGACTCTCTTCATCCAGGGAGTCGTCATCCGTGCTTGGAACAATATCGCGTCAGGTGTGTTACGGAAGCTGATTGCCGCTCCAACGGACTCTAAGGAATCGGCGATCTTCTCTGAACGTAGATTCCGTGATCCTCGAATCAAGAGCCTGGTTGCAAGCTCTGCTATTCCATGGTGGTTCCTAGGCTCTAGCGGGGTCCCGGTTCTGATGCTTCCATGGACTGCAACCGTGGGATTGTCAGTGGTCGGGTAAAGTAGGCATCTTACCCCCCTGGCGATCGAGTCTTCCTCGACGAGTTTGGGAAGGTCGGAATCAATGCCCATGAGCGTTCCTCTCGCCTATTGTCCTACAAACAGTCCTGTTCTCGGGGGTCAGATACTTCTTTGCGACCTCCGAGATCTTCTGTGCGGTTATCTTTGACAGTTTGTCAACCAGTTTCGTCATCGTCTCGAATGATATGACGAGTTCGAAGATTCCTATAACAAATCCCTGACGAGCAACTCCATCAAAGGTGTATGAGTACTGTGACCGGATCTGAGCCAGCGATCTGTCTAGCTCGTGTCTGCTCGGCGGTGCAGTCTTTATTCCTTCGATTTCGTCGAATAAAAGTTTCTCGGCCTTGTCAATGTTGACTCCGTCCCAGACTGTGAGGTCGAGAGCGAAGACTGAGGGGTCGATGGTTGGAAAGAATTCTGAGGAAGCTTGAGTAGCAATCTTCTTCTCAACGAGTGCCCTGTAGAGCCTGGCACTTCGTCCAGATGTCTGACCGGGGCCGAATGCGAAGAGTCGTACTCCGCTGAGAACCGCGTCCAGCATCATCAGTCCGTAAACGTCTTCGTTTCCAAAGCCTGGGGTGTGGTAGGCGACCTTGATGTAGTCAGCCTCGGACGGCATTCGCAACTCTACCCGTCTTTCCCCGGTCTGAGTAGGCTCTACAATGTTGGGCTCAGGCGGCTTCTCAGCTTTGGAGAGGGGCGAGAAGCTTTCTTCGATCTTGGGCAGAATCTTCTTCGGAGAAAAAGGCCCCGCTACAACCAGCATTGCGTTGCCCGGTGCGTAATATCGCCGGTAGTGTTCGAAGAGGTCATCTCGAGTGATGCGTTGGAGATCGGGCTTTGTCCCGCCTTCCGACCACCTGTAAGGATGGTATCGGAACGTTGTGAGGAATAGTTCTTCTGTCGCTATGAATTCGGGATCGTTCTCGTTTCCCTCTCTTTCCGAGACAACGACCGATCGTTCCGATTCAACTTCGCGAGGATCGAAAGCGGCGTTCATCATCCTCTCCGATTCGATCAATAACCCTGTCTCGATATGGTCCGCAGGCAGGATTTCGTAGTAGGCAGTGAAATCTTTTGATGTGAACCCGTTGTATTCTCCTCCCACTCTACTGACGAGGCGTCCGATGTCCCCCTTAGCGAGCTTGCCCCCGCCTTTGAAGAGCATATGTTCGACCCAGTGAGATATCCCCGTGAGGCCAGGCCTCTCGTTTCTTGAGCCCACTCGGTAGATGGTCCAGCAACCAGCGACTGGGGCGTTCGGGATCTCTCGAATGAGGACCTTCAGTCCGTTATCTAGCGTTGACCTTGTTACCTGAAGCTCGCGCGGAAGAAATGCGGTGGTTTCCATTTTCGGATGCTACTTTTTCCTTGTTGTGATACCTATTCCGCCATTTCACTCAAGCCAGCGAGTTCCTCGAACTGTTTCCTTGTAATTGCGTCCATGTCGAGAAGTCTCTGTGCCACGGTCGAGATTTTTGCGACTGTGTGCAGTTTGACTCCTTCCTTCATGAGATGCTGTTCTCCTCCTTCCTGCCTGTCGAGAACAACGAGTGCATTTTCGACAACGCCTCCTTCTCCGCGAATGCTCTGTAGGGCCGTGAGAATATTCTTGCCAGTCGTAATCACGTCGTCGATAAGTAGAACCCTGTCGCCTGGAGTTAGTATTCCCTCGACCGTTTTTTCTCTCCCGTGTAGTTTGATATCCTTCCTCGTGTAGACGAGAGGCTTGGACAGGGCGTAGGCAAGTACGGCGGCCCAGGGTAGCCCACCTGTTGGGATGCCTCCTATCTTGTCGATCCCCTCGATGGACTTGGCACTTTTTGCCAAGAGATCCATGCATGTGCGAAACGCATCAGGAAAGCTCGGAATCACGCGGAGGTCCAAGTAGTATGGACTGATCCTGCCTCCTGACAATGTGAACATTCCAAACTGCAATGCTCCAGTTCTCACGAGCATCTTGGAGAAATCATCTTCAAGAGAACGCGGCATCTATAGACTCATCAATCCATCTTTTGACTTTAAAAGACGCGTGAAGCCTTTGCGCATGAGCTGTCGGGTTCAGGTATAGCGATTTAAAGCCAAGCTCAAGATACAACGACAGCGGGGAGCAAATTCGGAACTCTGGATTCCTTACGGCGAAACTGATATTCCGATCAGAGTTCCCGATGACAATTTCTATAGGATTCTGGAACCCAAGAAACCAGCTGCGACCACAAACCTCTCCGTTCAGATCGACGAGTCTCTCTCTCGTCCCGTCAATGACTTTTCGATTTCCAGCATTCTAAAACCGGGGTCAACCGTTGGTGTTCTGATAGACCCCATCGTTCCTTTGCACGTTCAGCAGCAGGCGATTGAGATAATCAGGACGAAGCTAGTGAGCCTTGGGGTTACAGAGGTCAAGTTATTCTCTCGCAGTCGAACATCAAACGTGGAGGCTCGAGCGTCCTCAGTCGACCGTGGCGTTAAGAGCATTGACCCCAAAGGGGGAGCTTTTACCGATGTTGGCAAAACTAGTCAAGGGACTAGTGTCCTTCTCGAAAGCGAACTTCTCGCTTGCGATGTAAAAATTAGCCTGAGTATGGTTACCCCTCACTTTGCGAGCGGTTTCACAGGCGGACCCGATATTCTGCTTCCAGGTGCATCGTCCCTAGAGACGATTGCGAAGAACAGAGCACTGATGGTCAAGGGTGTCCCAAACCCGGGTCAAACTGTAGAGAACCTGGTGCTCTCAGACGCGTTTGAGGCCTACAAGATGGCGGGCGTCTTCTACAGCCTCACCTTCGTGCCTGATGGCTGGGGGGGAATCGACTCGGTTTTCTCAGGAGAGCTGGAAGCTGTGTTTCGGGAGGCGGTCCCGCGGTATCTGCAGGTTCACAGTCCAAGAGTAGACCGGAGGTCCGACGTTGTCGTCGTTGCCGCCGGAAGGTTGTTGGGCATGGACCTCTACCATGGTGTCCGTGTCCTCTCCAACGCCTTCGGAGCGGTAAGGAAAGAAGGAACGATCATCCTTGTTGCGGAGTGCTCGAAGGGCATCGGAGACCAAGGCTTCCTAGAATTCTCCAGACGATTCCCGGAAAAGACGGAGCTAGTCTCAGAGCTTCGGCACAAGTTCAAGCTTGGAAGCCATGTCTCACTCTTCCTACAAGACGCTTTGGAGAGGCACAGAATACAACTCGTATCTGTACTCCCAGATCTTTACGCCAGAGACTCGTTTAGGTTGAAGCCCTCGCGAACGGCGTCGGGCGCCGTCCAACAATCCATTCGAGTAGAGGGAAAGGAAGCAAGAATCCTGATCATAACCAGAGGAGACCTGACTCTGCCAACGGTCACACCAGCCTAGGAAACACCTGGTAGAGAACCGATTTGAGGAGTCCATAGGCCGATGAGAATTGGAAAAACCCGCTTGCTTGCAATCTCCCTGCTGATGCTACTCTCAATCTCTCAAGCAAGTGGCCAGTATTCTCAGTCCAGCTCGCCGGAAGCTGTTGCCGCGTCCCGACTAGTTCCCCTAACCATCAAGGTTGTTCTTCTCGGCTTTTCCAGCACAGACCTGAACTCTTCCTACTTGACGAGTGGCATAAACTCAATTCCTGTCAAGTACCAGCAGGTTCTGCAGGGACCCATCAACACCGGAGTCATGTACAATTTCACATATCAATACGTGTATGAAGCGGCAAGCTCGGCTCTCGTCCAAAGTTTTGCCAGATATGTAAATTCCACCGGAAAGCCGCAAGATACAGTTCCGGGCACGCCTCCTCCTTTTTTCGGTAATCCAGCTCTTAACAAGACTGGCAGAAAGGTGAGCCTGGTTCACAACTACTTCTACGATGCGAGCAAAGTGGAGAACTGGCTTATCTCAAACCAGACCCTTTTTGGAGCGATTCCAAACCCTGGATACACTCTTTTCATTGCAAATCTCAATAGGACAATAATACCGTCGTTGTCATACCAGCAATACCAAGCCTACACTGTAAACTGTCCATGTAGCAGTACCCTTGCAGCTCAAGCCCATTACTACAATCGAACAGCAACCGATCCGGACCTCCGTATGAATTTGACCCGGCACTATATGACGGGATGGGGCGGGACCGGGAGAATCTACTACATGGATCTGTCCGCAGGCACAAGTTATTGGACGAACGAGCTTCCGATCCAGGTTGCGGCGGGTGCCAGAGGAGTAAATCTCTCGACGCCCTACGGTCGGATTTGGGCCGCCGAGTTCGTCAACGACTACATAGCCGGTGCAGTCGACAATCTATTCGCCGCGGACCAGCTCTATCCTGTTACATATGCCCAAAAATACAACTTCCAACTATTCGTGTTTGATAACCGAACAGCTCCAGAAAGGGCAAAGGGACCTAAGATCTCCACAACACTCGACACTACAATGGTTCAGAGCGAACTCGCAGGGCTTCTCCCATTTGCCACGGTCACGGTCGCCGCAAAGTTCTCAAACATCACAGCGTATCCCCAACTTGCGGCCGTTGTTGCGAACGCAACAACCAAAGTCAAGGACCCCGTTCTATCCGTTCCGATAGTTGACACTAGGCTTGTCTGGAACTGGCTATCAACCTATGGCCTGGGACACATAACCCAATTCATCAATGCAACCCATACAACGTCTCAGTATGATATCCCCGGCTTTCTCTTCGCATTCCAGGGAAACTACACCTTCGCCTTCACCTTCAAGGAAAATATCGCGCTATCTGAACCGCCGGGGTCCATCGGCGGGATTGCGTTGGGCGACATGATTCTGGCGAACCAATCAAATTCCTCCCTAACCGCTGGAGACAATGCCTTTCCCAAACAACCAGGAACAGGCGTCGGCTTCACGCGCGCAGCAATCCACGAACTCGGGCACATGCTGGGGCTAAATCACCCATTCATCTACGATCAAACCGAGGATTTCACAAACAGTGTAATGGCTTACTACCCAGATTCCAATACGTACAGTCAATTTGACAAAGACACCATCCTCAGAGGAATCAATGACGAGCTCCTGATTATTGCGCAAGACGCCCTCGCTGTTACAGGAAACAGCTTGGTCAATAGCGGAACAATCGCCGCCGCAAACCAGGAAATGGCCCTTGCAAATCAACACTATTCCATAATGGATTATGCCGGCGCGGTACAACACTCGTTGGCGGCGGCTATGAACGCTCTCCAGGCTGAGCGAAGCGGTTCACTCTTCTCTGCCGGACTCGTCTTTGGATTGATCGGACTCGCAGTGGGCGGGGTGATTGGACTCCTCGCGGGATTCCTTTTCTTTAGGAAGCGAAAGGTCACACCTGCGATTGGGTACAATCTCTGTTCGACCTGCCAGCAGCCTGTTCGTTGGGACCCTGTGCAAATGAAATGGTATTGCGATAGATGCCAGAAACCCGTCTAGAAAAGACGCTTCGATCGATCGGGCAAAACCTAGAAGAGATAGTCGTAGCTATCTTTGAACCTTTCTCGGAAAAGAAATTCTCCGTCTGTGGCGGTACGTATAATAAGGGAAATCGGCGGTTTCCCTGAAACTCAGGGAGATTTGGAAACTAGGTGTCGGAGCCGGGGTTCAGGTCCAAATTCAAGGATACTGACGTGGCAGTTACCTTCAGGGATCTCATTCTTCTTCCCGGATGGACTGAGGTTGAACCCAACCAAGTTGATCTATCGACTCAGGTCACGCTAAACCACTCGCTCAACATGCCATTTGTCGCGAGTCCTATGGACACAGTGACAGAGAGCGAGATGGCCATCGCCGTTGCTAGGCTCGGAGCCCTCGGAGTGCTCCACCGTAACTGCACCTCCGAAGAAGAGGTGGAGATGGCGAGGAAGGTGAAACGCGCAGAATCCCTCGTGATAAAGGACGTAATCACAATCAGGCCGACCGAAACGGTCGAGTATGCTACCGAGCTGATGCAGAAGCACAACATCTCTGGCCTGCCGGTGGTCGAAGCAGAGAAGTTGGTAGGTATCGTTACCGGGAGAGATGTTCGCTTTGCAGACTCTAGTCTGCTGACCAAGGACGTTATGACAAAGAAGGTCATAACCGCGCCCGATGACACGAACATCGAAAGTGCAAAAGAAATTCTTCACAAGCATCGTGTTGAGAAACTTCCCCTGATCGATAAGGAAGGCCGCCTGAAGGGACTGATGACCATTAAGGACATCCTTCTTCGAGGTAGGTTCCCCAACGCCGCCCGAGACGAGAACGGACAGTTGCTCTGTGGAGCGGCAGTATCGCCATTCGATCTCAAAAGAGCGAAAAAGCTCAGCGAGATCGCTGACATTCTCGTAATAGACGTATCCCACTTCCACAATGCTAACGTGTTCAGCGCGACAAAGAAGATCTTGGAAGAAGTCGACGCAGACGTTATCGTCGGAAGCATTGGGACTTACAAGGCTGCCGAGGATGCGATAACAAAACTAGAAGGTATCGCGGGATTCAGGGTTGGAATAGGCTCAGGGTCCATTTGTACTACGATGGAGGCAACTAAAGCAGGATCGCCCACGGTCTATGCTACTGCGCAAGTTGCTGATGCAGTTCGGACGTATGGGTCGAAGATCCCGATAATCGCTGACGGTGGGATAAGAGGTCCAGGGGACGCTGCAGTCGCAATGTCACTTGGAGCCTCGGCCGTAATGATGGGCAACCTGTTCGCGCGTTGCAAAGAAGCGCCTGGCACACTGATAACGATTGGAGGTCGATACTACAAACAATACCGAGGAATGGGAAGCCCGTCCGCGATGGCCAAGAGATTCTCCATGGACCGCTATGCCCAACCCTCCAAGGGGCTTCCGGAAGGGGTTGAAGGCTGGGTTCCCTACAAGGGAGAAGTGGGCGTTGTTATCCAAGAAATGTCGGCAGGGCTGCAAGCGTCAATGGGATACGCTGGGGCCAAGACGATTCCGGAACTCTGGGAAAAGGCGCACTTGGCAGCCATAACCCACTCGGGTGCGGAAGAAGCTCGTCCACACGATGTACTTCTGCCCTCTGATTCCCCAGAAAGAGTCTAAAATTCCAGTATTAGTTCCAACGGAACACCTTTCCACGTACGATTGTCTGTACTACCCGAAGTTTCCTAAGCGCTTCTGGTGGGGATTCAAAAGGGTCACGATCCAAGATCGCCAGATTCGCCCATTTGCCGGGCTCTAGAGTTCCCTCATCGTTTTCCGAGAATGAGGCGTAAGCTGCGCCCCTCGTGTAGCCGGAGATCGCCTCGATAGGTGTTAGTCGTTCCGTGGGTGAGAGGCCGGGGCGAGATACTGCTGACCACAACCCCTCGGCAGGGCTCGGATCATCGCTAGGGGTATCCGACCCGGCCGCCAAATGAATCCCAGCTCGAAGCATGGATTTGAACGGGTACAAGTATTGAACCCGGTTTTTCCCGAGGCGCTGTTCGGCCCAACTGTCCGAGTAGATGAACCGCGGTTGAACGGAGGCAACTAAACCTAAGTTCGCCATGTTTTTGATCAGATCCGGGGACAATAGAGATGCGTGTTCTATTCGATGTCTCGACTTCTGACAATCGTGCGGCCCCAGAGCCTCATTGAGCGTCTCGACTCCCAATTGAACGGCCTTGTCGCCTATGGCATGCAAGCATAATTGAAGGCCAGTTTCTCGGGTTTTTCCTATTAGGTTCAAGAGTTGTTCCTTAGATGTTGTGAGAATGCCATATGACCCGAGGTCATCGTCGTAGGGATGCTCGAGGGCTGCCGTTCTTGCGCCAAGAGAGCCGTCCAGGAATATTTTGATCCCTCCAACTCTGAATCCGTTGGTCCACGTTCCAATCTCGTCTTTCATTGACCTAACTTTTTCGAGCATGTTCAATGGTAGAATCGCGTAGATTGTCTGCTCTATCTTTCCCTCCTTCTTCAGACTCTTGAGGGCTTTGAATTCTTGCTCATCCTCTACTATGCAATGCAGAGCAGTAACTCCTAGAGCCAATAATTTCTGAGAGGCAACAAGCAGGGCCTCTCTCGTCTCTCTTTTATCCCTGGGGATCGACCTTCCAACCATCTCAAGGGCTCGCTCCTTCAATATGCCATTGGGTTTGCCAGTCGAGTCTCTATCTATTTCTCCACCAAAGGGTTCGGGCGTCTTTTCATTTACGCCTGCCGCGGTCAGTGCCGCCGAGTTTGCAACAGCGACGTGGCCGCAAATTCTTCTGAGGAAGACCGGGTTTGCCACGATGTCGATGTCGGATCGATCTGGATATCGGTGTTCTCGAAGCTTCTCTTGATCCCATCCTCTTCCAAGTATCCATTGGTCTTTCAGTTTTGTCGAAGCGGCCTTTTCAAGCATACTCTGGATTTCATGGATGGTTCTTGCACCAGACAAATTGAGGGTCCGCGTTAGCATACCGTATCCCAGAAGGTGAATGTGGGAATCGGCGAGACCGGGGATGGCGACCAGTCCATGGATGTCGAGAGAATCGGCTTCTCGGTTCGCACGGGTGCGGGTGACCCTTCCGTTTCTGATCGAGATTGCTTCAACTCGACTCTCTCCGTCGGGCTGAAGGTAGATTCTCCCGTTGTGAATTGTGAGATCGGAATTGGCCAAGGTCTCTTACTGAGGCGCAGTTGCTACCGGTACGGGTTTTAGGAGGGAGGAGACGGTCGGTTCAATCATAGATGGCTCTTTCAAGGGCGGTCCACAGACTTTGCCCACGCAGACATACGCAGCTGGGGCCGCTGCTGGGTCATAGCCGAGTTGCCTTATTCTCTCAGAATCTCTTACCGGGTCAAGATGGAGCAGGTATCGTCTAACGGGGTAGATCTTCCTGGCTTGTAGTCTGAACTTTTCAGTTTCCTTAGACTTGGATCCGAGAATGGTGATTCCGACTGGCCCGTTTAGTAAGTATTCGAGTGCAAGAGCATATGGGGCAGCCATTATCCCGTATCGCTCATACTCGCTTGTGAAGAGCCTCAGCGTTTTCTCCGCAAGCTTCTCGTATCGCTCGTTCCCTGTAATCCAAAACAAGCGCAGCGTGGCAGTTGCCATTGCACTGTTCTCGTCCATGGGTTTGTCCCGAGCCCGAAGTTCTCCAATATCTGCTGATTGTTCAGGAATATCGTAAAATCCTCCACCTTTTTCATCACCAAGTGTCCTAATCGAGTCATCCAACAGTTTCTTCGCTGTTTCAACGTGTTTCGGGTTTCCTGTGTGTTCATATGCATCTGCGAGAGCGTGCAAGGTTAGAGCATGGTCAATCAACAATCCCTTCAAGGCGGAGACATCCGTGCCGAAATAGTGTGGCAACGCCCCCTTACTGTCAATAGTGCCTAAAACCCGCTCTATGGTTTTCAAACCGAACTTCGTGTACTCGGGGTTGTTCAGAACAGCGCCGGCGAGAAAGTACGACGAGACGAAGAGAACATTGTAGTTTGTGTAGAAAGTCTTGTCGATACTGGGTGCCGTGTGCTTCTTTCGCTCATCCAACCCTAGCTTGTAGTATTCCTCATTGGCATCCTGGCTACCGTAGAAACCTCCGTTTTGCAAGTCTGCAAGTTTCGATTGAACGTATCGTAAAATACCTTCAGCCTTTTCTTTGAAGAACGGGTTTCCAGTAACCTGATACGCTTTGAGGTAGGTTGCAAGAAGCCGGGCGTTGTCCTCCGCCATCTTCTCGAAATGGGGTATCGTCCAATCTCTCGTCGTGGAGTATCTGAAGAACCCGTCCTCGATATGATCGTAGAGTCCGCCTTTTCCCATCTTCTCAAGAGTCTTGCTGACGACCGTAAACATTTCTTTCTCTCCGTGGTAGCGGTATCTTGCGAGAGCGTATTCGAGGGAGTCCGCCTGGGGAAATTTGGGTTCGAAACCAAAGCCACCGTAATCGATGTCAAAATTGACCGCGACAGCTGTAGCAATATCCCTGGCAATACCCTCCGTCAGAGGGTCTGAGGTGGCCTTTGGAATTCGAGGGGGTTCAAGTTTGCTTCGAACTTTTCCCTTGTTCTTTGCAAACATGTCGAGTACTGATCGTATGACTTCGCGTAGCTGTTCAGGTGGAATGTACGTGCCGCCTGTGATGATCTTTCCGTCGCTGTCGAGGAACGCCGTGGTTGGCCATCCTCCCATGTTGTATCGCCGGTTGACATCAGGTCTCTTGTCCGTGTCGACTCTTATCGGGACGAACTTCTTGTTGAGGGCGTCAACTATTGCCGGATCCGAGTAAGATGTTTCGTCCATGACGTGGCACCAGTGGCACCAGGATCCTTTGATATCGAGGAGAATGGGCTTGCCCTCAACTCGTGCCTTCTCGAAGCTCTCCTTGCTCCAATCAAGCCACTGGATTCTTCCCAACTTCGGTCCAACTATTCAGGTGGCTGAGAATGATATAAGAGTCCCATTCTGGATCGGTATGCGTTGTCGCAGTCTAGAATTCGGATGGAGATAGTTGTCTAAGTACCGACGCGAAGAGCCCGTAACAGTTCCAAAGCATCGACATTGTCCAGTATGCGGTACCCCCACGGATCTGAAGCAGGAATATTGCAGCGACAAATGCAGAGTAGCTGGAAAGAAGATTCAGAGGACCAAGATGAGAAATATCTTCGTAATAACCGGACTGGTCTTCGTATTCTACATCGCGTTTCTGCTCTTCGTCCCCAAGTAGAGCCTAACTCTAGATATGATCGGATTTATTCGCTCGTCCCACTATCTCGCGGACCGAGCGGTACCGGTTCTCTTGAAGGAATTTTGACATTCCTGCAGTGATCTCTCTGAACACATCAACCCCTCTATACATCACCGCTGTTCCAACTTGGACTGCTGACGCTCCCGCCATCATCATCTCAACCGCCCCTCTCCAATCGGTTATTCCTCCGACACCAATGATCGGTATTCTAACAGCTGCCTTTGCTTGGTAGACTGTTCTTACAGCGAGGGAGTGGAGAGCGGGGCCAGAGAGGCCTCCGTAGACTCCCCCGAGAATTGGAGCGGCAGCGTCAACGTCTATGGCCATCCCTAGTGCTGTGTTGATGGCCGTGAGGGCGTCAGCCCCCGCGCCTTCAGCGGCCTTGGCAATTTCTTGAATGTTAGCAACGTTAGGCGTGAGCTTGACAATGACTGGCAGCTTGACTCTGGCCTTGACGACTCGTGTTACCTCGGAAACCATTTCCGCTCTCTGCCCGATCTCCACTCCAACCTCCCTGACGTGAGGGCAGGACACGTTCAACTCTATTGCGACAGCACCGCCTTCCTCTCCCTTGGAAGCGGCTTCTGCGAATTCTTCTGCATCGAAGCCGAAGACGCTAGCGATGACCGGAACTCCAGCCTTCGATACCGCCGCCACTTCTTCACGCATCTCATCCATTCCCGGATTCGGAATCCCAAGAGCGTTAAGGTAGCCGCCAGGAACTTCGATAAAAGACGGGTTCCGATAACCCTCCCTGCCCTTCCGGTTGAACGACTTTGTAACCACTGCCCCCGCTCCTGCTCTTGAGGCGCGGACCATGACTTCGCTCGAAACTCCCAGAATTCCGGAAGCGAGAATCGTTGGGTTGGGGAGCTTTATACCGGCAAACTCCACCGATAGGTCAGGTTCCAAATGCTGCCGAAACAGTATACAGGTGCCACGTTAATTATCTTCGCACCACACGAGCTACGCCGGAGCGACTGGACTGAGACCGGCGAGCGATCTTGAAGGCGTACCTGGTCGATTCACCGGCAGGGCTTTT
Organism: Candidatus Bathyarchaeota archaeon; assembly: GCA_005888745.1. Lineage (GTDB taxonomy): Archaea > Thermoproteota > Bathyarchaeia > 40CM-2-53-6 > 40CM-2-53-6 > 40CM-2-53-6. Next base: position 115,137 of record VBBS01000028.1, read on the forward strand.
CCTGCTGGAAAAGACGGGCAAGATTGCTGAGAAGGCACTTTTTCCCCGCCATCCCAAAGATGCTGCAGTGAAACTTAACGAGGTTCGCCAGGGAATACTGCCCGCTGAATTTTCTGAATTCGCGAACCGCTTGTCCCAGATGGGCTTGGAAAAGCTCACAGTAGACAACGAATATCTTGCAAAGATCTCGCGGACCATCTTGACTTCGGAAGTCATCTTGGATGAACGGGATGAAACGATCTCAAAGTTGCGGAACCGGCTACCCAACATGCTCGTCCGATTTAGAATCGTGGAGTCAAAGGATGATTATGAGAAACTCGTTCACGATGTGTCAATGGAGCTCGCGCAGGCATCAATTGCAGAGACCGGTACAAAGCGAGACTTGTATGCAATCCAGACAGTCAGATGCATCGAGGACCTGGACAAGGTGCTGAATCTGCTTGCGGGACGAATACGAGAATGGTACGGCTTACACTTCCCTGAATTAGACAGGCTCGTGGAAAAACATGATAGCTACATTCGGCTCGTCCAAAGCCTTGGGACACGAGATTCATTCTCCCAAGAGTCTCTTGTCGAGCTGGGGATACCTCAAGAACGATCTAGAATAATCTCGGAAGCGGCTCAGAAATCGTCGGGCGCAGACCTCCCTCAACCCGATCTGCTCTGGCTACAGGAAGTCTGCACGACGGTTCTCCAGATGTACAAGCTGAGGGAGACTGCTGAAAGGTATACGGACAAGATCATGATAGAAGTCGCGCCGAACATGACGGGAGTCCTTGGCGCGGTTCTCTCTGCTAAGATCCTTTCAATGGCGGGAGGATTAGAGAACGTGGCTAAAATGCCGGCCAGCACAATTCAAGTGTTGGGGGCAGAAAAGGCGCTTTTCAGAACCCTAAAAACGGGGGCTCGCCCTCCAAAGCATGGGATCATATTTCAGTACGCGGCAATCCACCAATCCCCTAGGTGGCTGAGAGGCCGGATCGCCCGCGCAGTTGCAGGGAAACTCGCTATTGCCGCTCGAATGGATGCGTTCGGCGGATCCAACGAAGGGGACAAGATGCGAACAGCGTTAGAGAAGAAGTTGGGCGATCTCAAAGATCGTTATCAAGGACAACCACCCAAGAAGAAGCATGGTACGCAATGGCGTCCAGCCCCACAGAAAGTTCGAAGGGATCTACCTGATCGGGAGGGAAGGGGAAGAGAAACTAGGTACCCGCAGCCTGGTACCGGGAGAGACCGTCTACGGCGAGGAAATCGTCAAAGCTGGCGATGAAGAGTATCGGGTCTGGGACCCGTTCCGGAGTAAACTTGCAGCTGCGATCTTGAAAGGTTTGGGCAAGATCCCTTTCGCGAAGAAGTCTAAGGTCCTTTACTTGGGAGCTGCGAGCGGGACAACTGTCAGCCACGTAAGCGATATCGTAGGGCCTCAGGGGAAAGTATTTTGCGTGGAATTTGCGCAGAGATCCTTTAGAGACCTAGTCAATAACGTATCGAAGAACAGGATAAATACAGTGCCGATCTTCGAGGATGCCCGGTTTCCCAGTAGATATAGAAGTCTAGTCTCCGAGGTAGATTCCGTATACTGCGACATCGCACAGCCGGACCAAGCAAGAATATTGGCTGAGAACCTTGATACATTTCTTAAACAAGGAGACGATTTTCTCATGGCGATCAAAGCACGAAGCATTGATGTAACAAAAGATCCAAACGCCATTTTTCGCAGAGAAACCGAGATTTTGAAGAAGAGGGGGTACGCGATCGAAGAGATGGTTCGATTGGACCCTTTCGAGAAAGACCATTGCATGGTTCTAGGCGGGAAATAGGTGGCGCCGTTTCTCCTGGATCAGGACGGATTTTTTGACGTGATGCTTCAAAACGAATTGCGAAAGCTCAACACGCATCTTCCGAAGAATAGGAAGACCATTAGCGAATTGTTGGCCGAGGACCAACCAACTGTCTCTACGGTTGGCGGAGAGAAGGTCAGTATGAAAAAGACTGAAGTTGAAGCTTTGAGCGCAAAGCTGCCCGATCTACTACGTGACAAGGTGAGGCTTCCCATTGTCTTGTTGAGGAGGAGAGAGTTAGGACCTGGCGCGTTTGTATTGTTGGGAGATGATTACGAAGAATTTGCGCTTTCCAAGGTACTAGGTGAATATGATGGAACTCTTACAGATTTTCGGCGGTCAAGAGAATCTGCTACAGTTTTTTATAAGCCGCAGGTCAGTGAGCTGATGCGTCGTTTTCACTCTCTTATCGTAGTGGGATTCGGTCTCTCCGAGTGACCGCAAACTAAACGGATTGTATGACACTCGCCGCCCGGTTGGCTAGTGACGAGACTCCACGCGACCATTGAACGCTTATGTACGGCATGGTTCCCACGTAGCTAGCCGATAGCTCTCTTGCTTGAGGACAGCATTGCAAAGCGTGTCGTTCACACATGTTTGAGGGTTCACGAAGATGACATGGTCCTCATCGAGACTTGGCAGCACACGGTCGACTTAGCCAGTGAAATAGCTCTTGAGTGCTATCGGACAGGCGCAAAGCCTCTCATCACACTCAACACCGATCGGCTCTGGTGGGGAACCCTTGCTGAGATTCCTGAACAATATATGCGCAAGATCCCTCGCCACGTTCTCAGCGCTGTCGACAATGTAACCGTCTGGATTGCGCTTGGAGGCCCTGAAGACCCTTCCAAGTTCCGCGACGTACCCGCCTCAAGACTAGAGATCCTTTTCGAAGGAGACAAACCCGTCCTCGACAAGACTTTCGAGAAAAAAGTTCGGACAGCCGAACTCCTTCTAGGTCACGTTACGCAGCAACGAGCTAAAGCTTACGGCTTCGATTATGATCGTTGGTTGAAAATGACCGAAGAAGCGATCAAGGTCGACTATCCGAAGCTCGCAGAGCTCGGAAGAAAAGTAGCGTTCCGCCTAGAGAGGGGAAGCAAAGTGCACATCACATCTAGAGGAGGCACCGACGTGAGGTTCGAGATAACAAAGAGACCCATTCACGTCCAGGATGGGATCGTTGATCAAGCTGACGTAGAACGCGGACTCGTTTCAACACAATTACCTTCAGGTAAGGTTGAGGTCGCGCCGCTGGAAGAATCAGCCCGAGGAACTGTGGTTTACGATCTGCCCAGAGCCCTGAAAGGAAGGCTAATCCAAGAGCTAAGACTAGATTTCGAGAAAGGTCGGATCAAGGAATTTCATGCCAAGAAGTATGAAGAAGTTTTCCGCGAAGTCTTTGAGGCAACTCAGGGCGACAGGGACAGGATAGCCCAGTTTACCCTGGGACTAAACCCGAAAGTGGATCTCATCGGATACACTACTGACGAGCTCTCTCTAGGTACCGTGACGATTGGCGTGGGAGCGAACAAGGGCATCGGCGGCAAGAACGACAGTAGCTTCACATTCTCGGGAACCATTACGAAACCTACGGTTGAGATTGACGGGCAAACAATAATGGTTGATGGAAGAATGACTCTCTAACACAAACAGTCCGTTTTTTAATCATAGTACGACACGTGACGCGCAGATTTCGCATGGCGAAGAAACAAGTCGACGTTCTAGTACTGAATTCGAATGAGACCATAACCCTAGACTCTCCCGACACCGAGACAGGACTTGGCATAATCGACAATGGAGGTGTTGCGATAAATCAAGGCAAGATAGTTTTGGCGGCCTCCACAGAACTGCTCGAACGAAAATTCCGATCGAGAACGATAATAGATGCTGAGGACGAAATTATTCTGCCTGGCTTCGTGGACCCTCACACTCACCTGGTCTTCGCAGGAGCTCGTGACGCCGAATTTCAGCTTAGGATAGAAGGAGTCTCGTACATGGATGTCCTTCGCAAGGGTGGAGGAATAATCGAGACTGTCAATCGCACCCGTCAAGCTAGCGCGGAGTCTTTGTTTCGATCTGGGAAACAGAGACTCGATACTTGTCTTGAGTTCGGCTCGACTACTGTTGAGATAAAGAGTGGCTACGGGCTCAGAGACGACGAAGAGTTCAAGATTCTGAGGACGGTTGATCGTCTGAAGAAGAATCACCGGTGCCGTATCGTCCCCACGTTCATGGGCGCTCACGCGGTTCCGCCCGGAGAGGCTTCATCTGAATATGTTCTGAGTGTGATCGACGAGATGCTGCCTGGGATTGCCCGAGCGGGACTAGCCGAGTTCTGTGATGTGTTTTGCGAGCAGGGAGCGTTTGATTCGCTCGAGTCGGGCAGGATTCTTGGGAAAGCCTTGAAACTCGGTCTGAGACTCAAGATACACGCCGACCAATTCACGGATAGTGGAGGCGCTGAGATAGCGAACAAGCTCCACGCCACCACTGCAGACCATCTGGTTCACTCCCCGGCGAAGCAGCTCGAAAAGATGGCTGAAACGAAAGTAGTCCCGGTCGTATTGCCCTCATCATCACTTAGCGCGCTAACCGGGGAGAAGGCAGATGCTCGGAGCATGCTTACTCTCGGCCTTCCTGTGGCCTTGGGAACCGACTTCAGCCCTTCCAACTGGATGCTCGGCCAGCTGACGGTGGCTGCCCTGGCGTCGCGAGAGCTGCGAATGACGGCTTCTGAAATAATTCGGGGAATAACGATCAACGCGGCAAGAGCCTTAGGATTGGAGAAAAAGGTCGGAAGCCTCCATGTCGGCAAAGACGCGGATCTTGTGACTTTGCGAGCACCCAGTCACAAATGGATCGGATACACATATGGTGAACGGATCGTTGACAATGTCCTTATCGGAGGCGAATGGGTAGTGAGGGACGGCAGGAGGATTCCTTGACGCAAAAGAGACGGCCTCGATTCTCTTCAATGTTGAAACATCCGAGGAGGATCTCTGCCATAACTGGGACGAAGTTGCACTGCAAGAGCTGGCAGATAGAAGGGGCCTACCGGATGCTTCACAACGTTTTGGATCGAGAGGTCGCGAAAGACCCGGATCACTTGATCGTGTACGGCGGCACAGGACGAGCCGCTAGATCCTGGGATGCGCTTGAGGCAACGCTCGAGAGTCTGGAGAACCTCGGCGAGGATCAGACACTTCTCATTCAAAGCGGCAAGCCGGTCGCAGTGTTCAGGACTCACAGGCTGGCACCGCGAGTACTGATCGTCAACAGCATGATTGTCCCGAAGTGGGCTACATGGGACTATTTCTACGAGCTCGAGCAGAAGGGTCTCATAATGTATGGACAAATGACTGCGGGCTCATGGGCTTTCATTGGAACGCAGGGAATCCTTCAGGGCACGTACGAAACGCTCGCGGCCGTTGCTAAGGAACACTTTCACGGAACGCTCGCAGGAAGACTTGTCTTGACGGCCGGTCTTGGAGAAATGGGGGGTGCTCAGCCCTTGGCGGTGACAATGAATGATGGCGTTGCTATGGCAGTAGAGATCGACAAAAAGGCAATAGAGAAAAGAATTCGCCACGGGTACGTGCAGAGGTTCACCGATGATCTGGATGAGGCTTTAGACATAGTCCAGCAGGCAAGGCAAGATCGAGTTCCCCGTAGCGTTGCCCTCCTTGGAAATGCTGCCGAGGTGCATCCAGAGCTTATGAGGCGTCGCATAGTTCCTGATGTTGTGACTGACCAAACTTCAGCACATGACCCTCTGAACGGCTATTATCCAGCGGGCCTTTCAAAGGAAGAGGCTGACTCCCTGCGCCGATCTGATCCGGAAGGCTATCTGAGAAGGGCGAGTCGAAGTATTCACACGCATGTAAAGACAATGATCGCTATGTCTCGACGGGGAGCTGTGGCGTTCGAGTATGGAAACAATATTCGGCAACAGGCCTTAGACGCTGGGTTGAAGAACGCGTTTGAGTTCCCAGGATTTGTCCAGCGGTACATCAGACCAATGTTTTGCGAGGGCAGGGGGCCATTTAGATGGACTTCGTTGGCGGGGAATCCTGAAGACATTCGCAAGATCGATGAGCTGGTTCTCTCTACCTTTCCCCAAGACAAGGGCCTCTCTAGGTGGATTCGTAAAGCTCAGAAGGAAGTGAGGTTCCAGGGGCTGCCGGCTAGAGTGTGCTGGCTCGGATTCGGAGAACGAGCAAAGTTTGGGGGACTGATAAATGAAATGGTGGCAAGTGGAGAACTTGCCGGACCCATTTGGATTGGAAGGGACCATCTCGATTGCGGAAGCGTCGCGTCTCCGCGAAGAGAGACTGAGGGCATGCTCGACGGGAGTGATGCCATTGCTGACTGGCCGATACTGAACGCCCTTTTGAACACTGCCGCTGGCGCGACCTGGGTGAGCGTGCATCAAGGTGGCGGTGTGGGAATGGGCTATAGCATTCACGCCGGAATGTGTCTCGTCGCGGACGGCACGTCTGAAGCCGCAGGCAAGCTTGAACGGGTATTGACAACCGATCCAGGAATAGGGATCGTAAGACACGCGGACGCCGGGTATACAACTGCGAGGAAAATAGCTCGAGAAAAGGGCATACAGATGCCCATGCTCAAGTAGCATCTTGTCACGGTTACTTTTACACGGGTCCCAAGGGGACCGTTCTTGCAGCGCGACGGTGGTCGCTAAGACCCCCTATTTTCTAGAAGCCACTTCCTGTCTTGCACTGACAATGTGCGAGACGGGCGATTCAAAGGCTGAATCCGGGTTTTGACGGGAGAGCAATGGTACCAGAAATCTACAGCGACCTCCAAACGATTCACGGGGGGAGATAGGGGCGTGGGCGTGTTCCCCAGATCATAAATCAGGGATGAAAAATGGGCGAATTCATCCCTCCAAGACATGGAAAGGTGGTTCGTGAACCCAGGGTCCGCGGGTTAAGTCCGCGTTTTTTCAACCAACGGTCGAGGCATCTGGCTCATATAGAGACAATCTTTGACCGGGAGCGTCATGGAGACCACTCGCTTGCCTGCAGCGAGCTTGATCGGAGCCTCCTGAATTAACACAAACGGGACTGTCTCGCGAGTTTCCCCCATGAGCATATGCGCCGCCCCGGCGATCCCGTCCGCCAGAGATTGGAGTGTCATCCGTACCCGTCGTCCGTACAAGTCCCTCATCCCTCGAGCGTCCCTCACCGGTTGAAATCCCGAGCAAGCAATTGCCAGCCCGATTGTCCCGAGGCGCAGAGGCGTAACCCGGCTGTCGACGATAACAACGCCGATCTTCTTCCCAAGTTTCTGAATGATGGTTCTCCGAAGTGTCTCTGCGGAACGCTGTGGATTCACCGGCCACGGAATGACGCTCTCAATTGGAGCATTCTTCCGGTCAACACCCGAATTCGCTACTGCGTCCCCATTCTTGAGAGTGAGAAGAACACCGGGAACCCCACCATAAACAGCGTCAGATTCGTCGAGCACGACCTGAGCAAACTCAGGAAGCATCTCAAACCGACCGCCGAGTCTCTTAGCCAATGCCGTGGGCTTGACCTTCGACAGAAAAACAGCGTTCCCCTCTGACAAAGAGACAACCTTGCTCGCGACCGCAATTATGTCCCCGTTCTTGACTCCCAGATTGGCAGCAGAAAGAGCTTCAACGAGTCTTGCAGTAATTGAATCACCGGGGAGAATGAGTTTGGACTTGAGTGGGTAAAGCTGCACTCTAGTTCGCGCTCTTGACGAACTGCTTGACGATATCGCCGAATTGTCCGCTCCTGACTAGCTCGAATACTCGCTCGATGTCGTCGTGGGAAGATCTATCCTGAGTCAGAGGGTGAACCTCTTTCCGGATAGCTCGATAGACGTTCCTAGTACCTCTTCCTAGACCCGAGTCCCCTCTGAGATGAACTGCCTGAGCCGCGGTCAAGAGTTCTATTGCGACTACATACTGGCAATTCTCTAGAATACTAGTTGATTTGTGGGCGGCTCCCGGTCCCATGCTTACGAAGTCTTCGAAATTACTGGAGGTCGGGATAGAGTCGCTGCTAGCCGGATGGGCCAGTATCTTGTTCTCCGCGACCAAGGCGGTCGCCGTGTACTGAAGGGCCATCAAACCACTTGCTAGGCCGGGTTTTGATTCCTTCCCAACTAGGAAGGCTGTCAGACCGTTGTTCAAAGATGCGTCGAGCAAGGCGGATATTCTTCGCTCCGATATGTTCGCGATGGTCGAGAGACCCAAACCCATTATGTCAAGAGCCATGGAGATTGGCTGTCCGTGAAAGTTCCCTCCGGATAAGCAAGCCTGTTCATCCGGGAAAATGAGCGGGTTGTCAGTGGCCGAGTTCATCTCGATCTCAAGTGTAGATTTGACGTAATTCATCGCATCGATCACTGGCCCCATGACTTGCGGAGCACATCGGAAGGAGTACGGGTCCTGGGGACGCCCATCCGCAGGATCATCCTCGATTATCGTCCGGCACAGCTTGCTACCTTCTACGAGCGCAAGAAGATCCGATGCAACTCGTGCTTGTCCTGGATGTCGTCTGACTCTGTGAATCCGCTCATCGAACGGGTCAATCCATCCTCTGATCGCCTCTAAAGAAAGCGCCAGAGCCGCTTCAGATGCTGAGAACATGTCATAGGAGTCCCAAAGATTGAGACAGCCTATCGAGGTCATCTGCTGCGTGCCATTGTTAAGCGCGAGGCCTTCCTTGGCTTCGAGCTCTATCGGATCCAGACCTACCCGTCGGAGAGCTTGTCTCCCCGAGACCCACTTCTCTCGATACTCGGCCTTTCCCTCTCCCATTAGCACCAGTGCCATGTGAGACAGGGGAGAGAGATCACCGCTAGCCCCGACGGATCCTTTTTGGGGAATGTAAGGATGAATTCGCTTGTTGAGGAGCTCAACTATGAGCTCCGGAATTCCTGGCCTGATACCGGAATTGCCTTTGATCAGGGTATTCGCTCTAAGGAGCATCATCGCCCTAACTACCTCGGGTGGATGGGCTTTGCCTACACTTGCGGCATGGCTTCGGAGAAGATTTGCTTGAAGTTGTCTGAGATCTCCGGGAGCGATTTTGAAATTGGAAAGTGCACCAAATCCTGTATTGACGCCGTAGACTACTTGATCCTCTCGGAGTAGCTTTTCAAGAACTGCTCTGCCCCTTATTGTTCTCTGTAGTGCCTTCTTGTCTATTCTAACCGTGTCGTTGCTTCGCGCCACGGACACTAGCTCTTTCAGCGTCAGGTTTGATCCGTCTATGCTGACTTCGACCAATCTTCCACGAGAATCCGGCACAATGAGATTTGGGAGATAAGGTTGGCTGTTCACTTATGCAACCTCTTCCTCTCAAATTGGTGATCGTTTCTGGTAACTACTTCCTAAGTTCTGGGCGTAGAAAGGTCCTCCGGAATCATGCTTCGTGGACCAATTGGGGTTGGCGTATAACGCTGATATTCTTCCCCGAAACCTCGGGCCTGACCTTGAGTCTGGTAAAAGACCCCAAACTTGCCCCTTCCGGCAAAGTGAAGATGGCATGGGCTCGAGAACACATGCCCGTGCTCGCAAAAATAACAAAGAGACTAATCGCCCGTAAGAGCTTCGAGGGGTACAAAATAGGAACCTGCCTTCACCTTGAAGCAAAGACCGCTGTCCTAGCAGAATCCATACACCGAGCCGGTGCAGACGTAGCAATAACCGGTAGCAACCCTCTTTCGACTCAAGACGACGTTGCAGCGGCGCTATCCGAAACGGGAGTTCACGTGTACGCTTGGCACGGAGTGAGCGAGAAAGAACACAAACAAAACTTGAATCGGGTTCTAGACCTGCCACCAGACATTCTAATCGACGATGGTGCCGAACTCTCAATTCTTGCACACTTGAAAGGCGGAAGCCGTTTGCACAGGATCATTGGCGCTTGCGAAGAAACCACAACCGGCGTGATGCGGCTCAGAGCGATGGAACAGCAAGGAAAACTAAGATTCCCAGTGATTGCCGTCAACGACGCTCTCACCAAATATCTATTCGACAGTCAGTACGGAACCGGCCAATCTGGGCTCGAAGGCATAATGCGGGCAACAAATCTACTGCTCGCAGGTCGTAATGTCGTAGTAGCAGGGTACGGCTGGGTTGGAAGAGGAGTAGCGGAACGCGCGCGTGGAATGGGGTCAAGGGTCACCGTGACTGAGGTGAACCCAGTTAGAGCGCTAGAGGCGTTGATGGAAGGATTCGATGTCATGCCAATGGCCGATGCGGCCGAGAAAGGTGACTTGTTCATAACCGCGACCGGAGACACCGACGTCATAACCGCCTCCCATATGCTCAGAATGAAGGACCAAGCGATCCTCTGCAACGTCGGCCACTACAACGTTGAGGTGAGTGTCAGAGACCTTGAGAAGGTTGCAGTAAAGCGCAAGAGGGTACGCCCCGACGTTGTCGAGTATACCCTAGGGAACAAGAAAAGGCTCTACCTGCTTTCTGAAGGGCGCCTTGTCAACCTGGCTGCCGCCGATGGGCACCCGGCCGAAGTGATGGACATGAGTTTCGCCGATCAAGCTTTATCGGCGGAATATCTAACCCAGAACAAGGGCAAGTTACCAGCTAAGGTTGTCAAAGTACCCGAAATCCTCGATTTCGAGGTCGCTAGTCAGAGACTCGAAGCCTTCGGGCGCAAAATTGACACTCTATCCCGATTGCAGCAAAAGTACCTCAGATCTTGGCATGGTTAGCTTCCTCTGCACAGTACAACGCACAAGTCTGCACAGCAGTGTCCCGCTCTGCATAGGCGCGTTTTGCACTGCTCCGAGTCAAACCTCTGCCACTTACAGCTCGTTTCTTTCCTTAGAACCGATAACAAGGCGACGGGGAGAGTTCAGGACATTAACCCTCTAAGCGCGAAATTTCGCGTGTAGGACGTCCAAACCTAATTAGTTCTCAGAAGGGACTTTGTCGCTCCCGGTGTATCTAGCTGCGATTCTGGCCATTCAGTCCCAAAGTCTTCCATCGAGTCCGGGACACCAGCCGGAGCAAAACCCGACTGCCACCCTGGCTGATCACACTCATCGCCATCTTCTCTCTTTGGGAGGCAGTAGCTCTATCGGGCCTAGTCTCTAGCGATCAACTTCCACCTCTTCACAGCGTTCTTCTCACACTAATCCAGCTCGGAGGAACACCATTCTTCCTCGTTCGCGTCAGCCAAAGCTTCGTCAACGTAGCGGCGGGAGTTTCTCTTGCCCTGGTGGTGGTCATGCCCCTAGCATTGCTAGTAGGTCTGAGAAACCAATTGGACGAGGCAATAACCCCGATCATTATGTTGGTAGGCGCGTTGCCGGACCTGGCGATACTGACTCTCCTAGTTACCGTGATCGGTCGAGGTAACGTAGCGGCAGTATCCATCTCCGCCTTCAGCGCTTTTTTTCCGATCTACTTCACAATTAGGCAGGGAGTCAAGGAGATTCCGTTAGACTACTTCCACGTTGCTTCTGTGTTCAAAGCGGGGAGACTCGACACTTTCTCGAAAATCGTGCTTCCCTCGATCTTTCCGAACTTCCTAACCGGACTAAGATTGTCCTTCGAGTTCAGCTGGAATGTGCTTCTTGCGGTGGAGATCATCGCTAGCGTCGCGGGGGTCGGAAGTTTCATCTCCAGCAGTATTCAGGGGTCAGCGCACTCAATGACTTATGGCCTCGCGGCAATCATGACGGTAGGGCTTCTAACTATCCTTCTCGATCGAGCATTTTTCGAAAGGCTCGAACAACGAATCAAGAGGTGGCGGTAGAAAACTCGATGCAGGTTGAATTCTCGAATGTCACAAAAGTGTACTCTGAACCCCCACATACCGTGACCGCGCTGAACGACATCTCTTTCCAAATCAAAGAGGGAGAATTTGTCTGCATCGTGGGACCGAGCGGTTGCGGGAAATCCACTCTTTTGCGAATGATTGCAGGACTAGATCGGCCGTCCTCCGGGGAAATCCGTTTCAGGGGCGACCTCCTTACCGCTCCTCACCCCAAGATCAGCATGGTCTTTCAGAGCTTCGCCCTACTTCCTTGGCGAACGGTCCTAGACAACGTCGCCTTTGGCCTAGAGGTCCAGAATATCTCGAAACGCGAGAGGGAGAATACGGCTAGAGAGCTGCTCGGAATGGTGGGTCTCAAAGATAGCGAGAAACTCTATCCGAAACAGCTGTCCGGGGGGATGAAGCAACGGGTCGGTATAGCAAGGGCCCTTGCCATCGACCCCGAAGTTGTCTTAATGGACGAGGCCTTCAGCGCTATCGACGAGTTCACCGCAGAGGCGCTCAGGGAAGAGGTTGCAGAGATTCATGCCGAGACGCAGAAGACATTTCTTCTAGTCACACACAACCTTCCTGAAGCAATCGAACTGGCCGATAGGATCCTGGTTCTCTCTGCTCGTCCCGCCAAAATCAAGAGCATAGTGCCAATCGAGCTGCTTCGGCCAAGAACACCTACCGCTACGGATTTCGTTAGCATTCACAAAGACATCTTTTCTTTGTTGCAATCCGAGCTGGAGGCCAGTATAATGCGACACCGGCTGAGCGGCCTCAAGGAGTTTCAGAGACTGCGAAACATGGAGGATCGCTAGTCATGCAGTTCAAACTCGTAGTTCTTGGGCTGGCCTTGTTAGTAGTCGGCCTAGTTACCTATGCTTTAATCCCGGCCGTGCACACGACTCCCGTTGTTAACGATCAGAACGTTTGGGTTCAAAACGGATTCCCTGTTCAGGCACGTAGTCTAGTGGAACAGCCAAAGAACATTACCGCATTTTCAGGCATGACCAATGAATTGCGTGCCAATGTGACGGTTTCGGAGCCTGGTGTAGGGGCTCCTACTATCCGTTTCGAACTCTTAGCCATGAACAACTCTCTAACATGTTCTCCCTCGTCCAGTCCCCCAACCGTTCTCGTGGACCAAACGGTGGTGAATGAGTCGTTCAATATTCCACTCAAAGCAACAGGGACTTACTGCTTCGTATTCGACAACCAGGGTTCTCAATCATCGAAAACCGTTGACATCTCAGCCCGAGTCTTGGGAAGTACGGAGAAGGTCTTGATAGCTAGGGATGGAAACGCGAATGCTGCAGGTCTCGGGCTAGGAGCCCTTGGTCTCGTTGTTGTTATCTACGGGTACTCCAGAAAGACCATTATTCCCTGGGAATGACCCTTTGGGATACGACGGATTGCCCACTTGAGTCACGCCCTGTTCAGGCGGTTGATAAGTCGTTGAACCCTGGGCTTTAACAAGGGCCAGATGGCGTCTTCGATGAAGCGTTATCACGAGGACAACGACTCCAAGGATTGTCGCTGCCGTAATAGCAGTAGCGAACGAGGGCTCAATTACAACTCGATAACTCGCGGTGAGTACACTGTCTTTGACAATTGAGACCCATCGAGGGTTCGACGTGCTTCCGTCGTCCCATGAGGCAAAGCTGTCCGTGAGTCCTAGTTGAATTGTGTTGGATCCGATCGACACTGGAATTTGCGGTTGTATGAAAATGGTGTGGGGACCATATCGCACCGGGAGCCTCAACTGGTTTGATGCGTCCGAAGTCCAGTTGGCACCGTCAATAGTGATGCTAACGCCCTGCGACGGAGTGTTGATTTGCAAAAGAAGCTTTGGAGCGTTTGTTCGGTCAACTAGAACCGAATAGGAAGTTGGGCTGGTCGTTGTCATGATAACTTTTACGAAGTTCGCCTGGTCTGAGAACGTGTTATCACTAATGCAGGGCGAAATGCATGGTCCGAAGGGCGCGTCGCTAAGGTCTCCGCCTGGATGCGCGTCTATGAGGCGGACGCTCCCATGCCCCCCGGCGATACTCTCGTTTATCTTGTAGATTAGAATGCCTGCTCCTGGATAATCTGAGGGAAAGGGTAGGTACTGATCATACGTGCCGATCTTTGCTCTCATCTCCACGAGGTAGTAGGTAAGGGAGCCATCCTTGTTGGCGGCAATAGGGATCTTAACGGATTGGTTGCCGGTGGTCGGGGATTCTAAGTTCTTCAAGGTGATGTTGGCACTTTGACCTGGTTGAACGACTGCGACTCTTGAGCTTGGAACAAAGCCCAGTTGTATCTTCGACCAGATCGAATGGTGAGATGGATACGTGCCGGGTTTAGGCTGGAGCGGGTTTCCAGTGTTCGGATTCCATTCTCCCAAAGCCATTATGTCCCAATAGCCCAAAAAGTTATTCGACGGGTCGATTTGACCGGTCAAATCGTAAAGGTCGGGAAGTCCCAGGAGGTGGCCTGACTCATGACAGAAAACCCCTGTCGAGTCAGATTCGGCAACCACGGATGTAGAAATCCTGTATGATATCAATGGGGCCGGATTGAAAACATAACCTGGAATCGTGAAGGAATGAATGTCAGCAGTTACATGGGTCATCGCTTCATCGTTGCCTGAGTGGACTACGATTGCAAACTTGTAGCTAGCGAGGTCGACTCCAGCGTTGTATGCTGCTTGTAGCGAGTCGAATACTAGTTGGCTGTCACTCGATACAGTATCTGCCCCGTAGTACGTCATTGAGTTCGGCAAGGTGTACCATGTAGAAGTGGCCGTTGGCGTCATGCCAGCTTGAAATGAAACTGTTCCGTACGAGTCTTCGTTGTAATAGTTGTTCAAGTTCGAGAGCATCGTCAGAATCTGGGTGGGAGAAGTGCCGTTTCCTTTGTCGGGAAACTGAACCGCAATTACGATGGTTCGTTGAGGGCCATTCACCGCTGCAAGGGGTAAATGATTCGGGACGAGTCCGGCATTCCTCTCTTCATGATGAACATTCATGGAGCCTGCTGAGAAGGATAGAATTATCAGTGCCAGAATTGTGCTCGTTGTGGAGCGGAGTACCATCTGTGGTCCTTCGAGAAGCTATGAGTGAACCGGGTTGGTCTCTAGCGCCAAAAACAGACTGTAACCAGGTGATTACTCTTCGAGTTTCAGAAGGATTGAAGAAACTGCTCGCCCGTGTCGTGGGATGGAAGAGTCGCATTTTGCCTTTGGCTAGGGATTTAATCAGCTCGCCTCACAAACCCCTGTTCAACGTAGTCTTAAATACCGTGTTGGCTGAGAAAAGTCTCTTCACATATCGAGTGTTTCCGAGGGTCTTCTAATGAGTCACAGTAAGGTTGGAATCGTTGGTTACGGGGTTTACATTCCCCGAGAAAGGATTGAGACTGCGAAAATTGTTAGGGAACGAGAGAAGAAGCGGGGGAAAGAACTTGAAAAGGTTCTGGACAAGGTCAGACACGGACTTCTTTTACGTGAAAAAGCTGTAGCAGGCCACACCGAAGACACAATGACCATCGCCACCGAGGCGGCGGAGAATGCAATCCGAATGGCCGGGATTTCCCCGGGGGAGATCGGGAGCGTTACTGCTGGTTCAGAGTCGAAGCCGTATGCGGTAGGAACGATTGCGCGTCACGTCGCGTCTTTCGTCGGTGTCGGAGAAAACGTATTCATTGCTGATCTCGAAGGTGCGTGCAATTCCGGAATGCAGGGTGTGGGGTTCATTGACGCTGAGATTCGTAGCGGGCGAATAAAATACGGTCTCGCCATTGGGTCGGACGTTGCTCAGGCTGAACGTGGAGACCCTCTGGAATACTCGGCTGGAGCGGGTGCTGGAGCTTTTGTCTTAGGAAAGAGTGATGTTATCGCGAGTATCGAGGACATTGCCCCCTATTCAAGCCTCTTCATGGACTTTTGGAGACGTGAGGAATCCGCTGTTCCCAAGCACTTCGGCAGGACAACTGTTGAGGCATACAAATCACATATCATCGGTGCGATCGCCAACCTGTTCCGCAAGCATCCCGATCTCTCCTTATCAGACTTTGACTGGATAACATTTCACCAGCCATCTGGGTATCTTCCGATGAAGACGTGTAATGCGCTAACACAGGACGTAATCCCGTATGTTACCGATTCATCTATCTCTGAACGGATGAGACTCACCGAGCAGGATATTGAGAGGAAGATCAAGCCTTGGCTCAGAGTGCTGGACACTGGAAATACGTACGCTGCCTCCACAATGATCTCCCTTGCCTCACTTTTCGACAAAGCAAGGCCGGGTGACCAGGTTCTGGCTGTGTCCTACGGCTCGGGAGCTTATTCAAACGCAACTTGGTTTGAGGTACAGGATGGAATCGAAGATAAGAGAGGACGAGCTCCCACCGTGATGGATTATGTCGAGCGAAAATCTGAGATCAGAATAGACACTTATCATGATCTGATTCGCGAACGACTGTCAAGAATTAAGCGAAGATTGGAGATCCCACGACTGGTCGGCGAGATTCAACCGGTCAACGGAAGCTACTTCTCACTCTCTCTTTGCAAAGGCTGTAGCAGAATCTATTATCCCGCAAGAGAGACCTGTCTTGCGTCCGACTGTCTAGGACCGATGGAGAAGAAACGGTTTCCACGATTTGCGAGGCTAAAGAATGTGGCAAAGCTTCCCTTCAAGAAGAGGTGGACTTCAAACTTCCAACTCCTCGAGGATGACAAGGTGCTGTTCGTCGACGCGGACGTTGCTGATTTGAAACCAGGAGTTCGATTGGAAGGTGTCATCAGAAGGCTAGACTATGAGGGGAAGGACGGACTCATCCTCTATGGAATCGCTTATCGACCGGTATTTCGGGAAGCCGTTGCGGTGGTCTCCAAGCCGAAGGCGGTTGTCGTCGCACAAACCCAGTACGCCTAAACTCATCCTAAACTGCACTAGCCTGAGCACTGAACTCGACGAGATGCGTCATGAGCTTAGCTCTGACGAAGCAGGAGGTGAGCTTCCAGCGCAGAGTGAAGGCGTTTGCGCAAAAACACCTGAAACCATTGGCAGCTAAGATAGAAGCCGAGGAGTATTTTCCCAGGGAGTTCCTTCGCTCCCTCGGGAGAAACAGGTTTCTAGGAGCTCCTTTTTCGAGATCCGATGGGGGTCTCGGCCTAGGCTGGGTTTGCGAGACGATTGTAGCCGAAGAGGTTTCCGCCGTCAGTGCTGCCGCGGAAATGGCTAGACTAGCTTCTGCGGCGCTCTATTCAGCGCCGCTTGCATATTTCGGAAACAAGGTCCAGAAGAAGGATTTCCTCCGCCCGGTCCTTTCAGGAGATAAGGTTGGCGCTCTTGCTCTTACCGAACCTGAGGCTGGGTCCGACGCAGGTTCCATCAAGACCCGTGCAAGGCGCGACGGCCGAGACTTCGTTCTTGACGGAGAAAAGCGATTCATAACTAACGGGGGTGTTGCGGACTATCTCTTTCTGTTCGCAGTTACTGATCCTGGTAGATCTCCTCGGTCCCGGATTAGCGCATTTGTGGTTCCGCGGAGTTCAAGGGGTCTCGAGGTCGTGAAGGCATACGGTCTTCTCGGAATGAGAGGCGCCAATGTCGTCCATCTACGGTTGCGCCGGGTCGGTGTCCCACGAGAGAATCTGGTGGGCCGTCTGAACCATGGTTTCCCAATCATCTTGGATGAGTTGGACCGGGAACGTCCCGCTGTGGCTGCTGGAATGATGGGGATCGCTCGCTCCTCCTTTGAGGCTGCTGTGAACTACTCGTCGAAGAGAGAACAGTTTGGCCGTCCAATTCGTCATTTTGAGGGGGTGAGCTTCAAGATAGCTGACATGGCTGTCAAGCTTGAGGCTTCCCGTCTCCTCATTCTTCATGCTGCCCGAGTTCTCGACCGAGGAGAGCCTGCAAGAAGGGAAGGCGCAGTCGCTAAGTTGTACGCGACGGAATCTGCCTTCGAGGTGGCGCACGAGTCTTTGCAGGTCCATGGAGGCATAGGCTATACCAAGGAATTGCCGGTGGAGCGTTACTTCAGGGATGCACGGTTTATGATGATTGGAGGAGGTACAAGCGAGATCATGAGGTACATCATACAAAGAGAGGTGTACAAGGAAATGAGTCGACCTTCCTGATGTTACCGGCCGCTTTTGCTTGAAGTTACGCGAGACTTTAGTCGATTTCATGTTGAAGGCCAATCGTTAAAGGCCTCGCTTGTATGTCTACTGTTGAGATAGAGAATTATCGATGGAAGTGCGAGAACTTTCTAAAGGGGTATTGTCCGGGTAAGGACTGTGATGTTTGCGCGAAGATAACGAATCGGCTCCTGCTCAAGGGGCTGGTCAAGATCACTCACGCGGACGAGGTCTTGAAACCAGTTCAGACTGCACCGCCGACCAGTCACGCCTGATGGTTTCCCTGCAAGATTCCAGAAAGTCTCTCAGAGTAGGATATACTTTTCAATAAACAGATACCTATCGCGGCAGTTTGCGCCTTTCATTCTGAGGTAGGTTTATACCGCAAGTTTCGCATTATAGCGTATGAGCGCCAAATCCTGTCCACTCATGCGTCCACACCTCTCTCGTGTCGTGTTAGAGGGCTCCTGAATTGGTCGACATCCACTATTTCATTTTCATAATGAACGTGGACTCTGCAATCGCGTCGGCGATAGCAGGTATCGTCGTTTTCGCTTTGACTTACGTAGGGCTCAAACTGATCTACCGGATGTGGAGAAGGAATCTCAAGTGTCCACACTGCGGAGAGGCCTACCATGGTCATCAGGTTTCTCCCCCTGTGGAGAAGGCTCTGCCTAACGCCCTTTGGACGTAGAGTCCGCTTCTGCTCTTCTAGACTGTCAGTTTTTCCAGACTGCGTGGATATTCAGTTATGAAGTCCAGTCCATTTTCGGTCACCGTGATTGTGTCAGAATGTCGGAACCCGCCGAGGCCGGGAATGTAGAGTCCTGGCTCGCACGAAAATACCATTCCGGTCCTCATGACCGTCGTCTCTCCTGGGTCGAGCCAGGGTGGCTCGTGGCCATCGATCCCAAGGCCGTGGCCCACATGGTGGCGAAGACCGCCCGCCAGACCGGCCGCCTCAACGGGCCTTCGCGCTGCCGCGTCGACCCTGGAACAAGCAATCCCGGGCCTGAATGCCCTTAGTGCGGCGTTTTGAGCCTTCAGCATGGTCTCGAAGTATCTCTTCTCTTTCGGCCCAGCTTTCCCAACCATGACCGTCCGTTCGAGCTCGCTTGTATATCCTCCGACTTCGACACCGGCTTCAGTAACTAACACATCTCCTTTCCGAATCCTCCGCTTGGAGAAGACGGCGTGTGGCACAGCAGACCCCGGTCCAACTTGTCCCCGACAGCCTACAACTACAGGTGAGAGACCCCACTTTAGCTGCTGATATCTAGCGCCAAGTTTTTTCATCATTCTTGTCAACGCCTCGTAGCTCGCCTTTAGTCCGATTATCGCATCATGCGCTCCTGGAGCGATGCTTTCCATTAGAAGATCGTGAGCCTTCTCAGCCCATCGAGCACTCTCTTTCAACAGGAGTATTTCCTGCCTCGATTTTACCCACCTAAGATTGTCAACTAGATCTCTACCATCGACCATCTTGGTCTGATGGAGCAAGTCTCGCAGGGAAGGGCCTCGGTAACCCCAACCTCCGGCTGCCCCGTCAACGGAGTCCGTCGCGATTTTCGATCCTGCCAATCCTTTTCGGGTCAATACATCGACAAAGTGTCGAATTGGGTGTGTATTGCCAGGATAATCCGGATAGCTGGAGAACTCTTCTATGAGAGGGCAGTCCTGTTTCGCATGATCCTCCTCCAGATGGGGGCCCATCATGAAGATGGCGTCTTCTTGCGGGATGACTAGAGCTAGGGGTCGCTCCGTGGAAATGTGGCTAAATCCTGTAGCGTAGAGTATCCGGGTGGGATTCGTTAGATAGAGTGCGGTGCACCTCGAATTCTTTAATAGATCTCGAATTTTCTCGATCCTGGATTTGTGCTCTGCCTGGCTGATGACCAATTCGCCTGAAAGCATGCAATTGAATCGTGGTGATTAGCGGTTAAGACTTAGGTCCTGGTCTATCAATCTCTGTCGTTCATGGCATCGGAAAGGTTGAACTGGATTCCTAGCAAAAAAAAGGAAAAAAAGGGTGGTGGGAGTACTTCCACATTAGTCGATAGCTATCTGCTTGGCCTTTGCCCCGGTTTTTTTCCTAGTCAGCAGTAGTTCTAGGACGCCGTTCTTGTAGGAGGCTTTTGACGTGTCAGGATCTACTTCGACCGGAAGTTCCAGCTCTTTGTAGTAGCGCCGTTTGTCCGTGTCCACTCTCAGTGTCAGTTTTTGTCCGTCGCATTCGAGGGTAATGTCTGGCTTTTCGACGCCTGGGAGCTCAGCTACGACTTTCACTGTGTCGGGGTTGACTATTGTGTCTACGAGAGGCTCTCGATCTTCTTTTACGTCGAGTCGCGGTTTAACTGCGCCTGATGGTCCTCCTTTCAGGGAGGGTTTGACGTTGCCGAACTCTCTGATTACTGGTTTGCCGTCGGGACCCATGCTGAACGAGTAGCCGTAGACGAATGGACCCATTTCTCTCACGGTGCCACCGTCAGGAAGCTTTCGCTCTCTGATGAGATCCTTTGGAAGCTCCAGGTCCTTGAACATCGACTCGAAGTCCTGCTCTAGTTCGTCAAAGAGGTTGGCTGTGGGAAATCGCCATCGACGACGTAGCCAATTGGAAAAGAATTCGTCTTCACTCAATCATTTTTCACCTCCCCTAGTTCTTGATTCACCAAGGGTCTTCCGAGTCTTTTCTAGGAATGTGATGAATTCCGCGAGAATCGTCTTTCCGAATTGGCTCAATTCGTATGCTCCTTCAATATTCTCATCGAGGAGACCTGCATCGGAAAGGGCGGAGATGTTGTGGTAGACAAGCTTTGGATTTATTCTAGTCCGATAGTCTCTTTTCGCGCCCGACCTTTCGAGTAGTGGTGCTAGCATTCTCATTCTAGTTTCATTTCCCAAGAGCTCTATCAGGCCAAGGGTTTCCCGGAACGTTTCCTGGAATGTATCGCCGAACCAGCCGAGCACTTCAATCGTAGCCTTGCCTCTCTCGATGGCCATGCGCACCGGTTCCGTTAGGGTAGGCTGATCCAAATCTCTTGGTAGAAGAATTATGGCGTTGGTGTTCTGAGATTTGTTGATTGTTTCGATGAATTTTGCGAGGGGCTCGTCTATTCCTGCGGTCTGACAAAACACTGCCGTCAGGGTTTCGTTCTTGACGCCACATACGTCGACAATTATAGTTCTGGAATGGTCGTTCGGCGTTAGTTTCGCGTCCAGGTATGTGTCCATTTCCTGGGAAATCAGATGTCTTGCGGCGTGAAATCGTTCGAATTGTTTGAGTTCATTATTTCCCGCTGGAGTTTGGTGCTTGCGAGCGAAGGTATTGTACTCTAGAATGTCTTGTGGCGAGACGCGTTGCGTTTCTACTGACTGGGTTAGTTGTAGTTTCATGGTCAGACCCTTATTCGTTACTATAGGTAACAGAATTGGCCTATAAATGTTACCTCTAGTAACATTGAAGGTCTAGGTAACTAGTAAACTGACACCCTGCTAACTCCGGGAATCTTGAGGAGTACCGGAATGGCCTTTCCCGGGATGACCCTGTCTCCTATTAGAGTAAGCTTGGGGTCGGGATTCAGTTCAGGGTCGTCGACCAATGCTTGTCTAATGCTTATTCCATGTTCGGCTAGGACCTTCGACGCGTTCGCAAGAATCCCGACCTTGTTCGGATTGTCGGCTGTTATCTCGACAACTCCTAACCCCAATTGCTTGGCTGTGGCCCGGAGCGATGGTCCTCCTGATTCCAGCTTCGAAAAAACCGTCCTGATCTTTCTGTCATGGTCCATCGCTCGAATGGTTTGGTTCACGGTCCGGCGATCGACTCCGACTGCTCGAGCTACTTTGAGAGTTGGGACTTCAATTTCATTGACGAAAATCCTGTTGCCTCTAACGGAGAGTCCATTCTTGAGCATGAACTCTGCGACTTGCAACCGTTCAGGATGAGTCTCAAAGAGAACCTGGATTCTCTTCCACATCAAAATCCCTGAAGGGGTTTGTTCTTGAAGAACCTTAAAGGGTTGCATTAGGAACTCATTAACCATATTGGAGCTAAAACGCGGAGTTGCGGTAGTTGCGACAGTGGTTGATTGGGGCTGAGCCGGCCGCAGTCGGGGCCAAGGATTCAGTTTGAAGAGGCCGAGTTCCAGGGAAACATTGTACGTCTCATCGCGATAGAAAGGAAGCCTGAGGAGGCGCTCGACGCTCTTTGCGTCCATTATCGAGTAGAGAGGCCTGTCCTACGGATTGGTCTACCTAGAGGGGAGAAGAAGGCGCTCGGGTGCTATGTGCATAGAGAACGGACCATCTACATATCGAGCGAAGATTATCTGTTTGATCCGTACGTATTGATCCATGAATTTTATCATCACTTAAGATATGCCGGGGGGAAACACAGAGGGACTGAGAGACACGCGCGTGACTTCGCTCTTTCATTTCTCAGGAGTGCCCAACGTATGGCTACGGGTCGTTCTGGTGGGTTGAGTTAGGCTTTGAACCAGCTAAAAACGAGGTATCTGATTTCGTTCTGCTTTGTGTCTGGAATCGCGATAATGAATTGCTTCCTGACGGTTGTTGCTAGCCGTCCTGCCCGCACTACCTCGAAGGGCCCCATGATGGACTCGGGATCTTCGACCGAAACGATGAAGGGGGCATGATCTATCCCAGGTCCGTGCTCGTACACTGCGAAGTCAGCTCCGAATTTTATTCCGGGTGTGACAATGTACCCCTTGTTTCTCAGATCCTTGTAGACTTGGTACGCTTGGCTGAATCCACGATAGGTCCCCCTAGCTTCTCTCAGTAGGACTGATCTACGAACCGTCTCTTTGGTTCTTCCATCAATTACGGAGATCCTCTGATGCTCCAGAAGGTATAGTCCTTCCATGAGGTCAAGAAGGAGTGGTACGTCGAAGTCTTGGTCTGGCTTGGGTTTTGGTATTCCTACCGGTTTTCCAAAGAAGCCGGAGCGGTAAATGTCGAGCCCGTTTTTGGGGTCCCATACTATCAGCCGGGTTCCGATAAGCTCGGCTTCGCCTTGAACCGTCGCGGGTTTCATGATTCCTCTAGGCCGTCAGTGCAATTATCCGGATCAGGTCTACAACATCCACGCCTAGGTCGGCCATATTTTCCATGTGAGCACTAAGGTCTCGTACGAGTAGCAGCGTTCGCAGTGGAATCTTGTCGTCTAGAACCTCGAGGTCGAGAGCTCGATAGGCCATGTCTACTTTCTTCTCTGTTTCCTCGACGCCTCTGGAGAGATCAATGGCCTTTGTTGGGTTGAAGCCCAGTGACATTACCGTCTCTCTTATCTTCGACATTTCTTCAAGGACTAGGGCATTCATTTCTGCCAGCCTCTTTGTGTATTTCTTGTCGATTTTCCAATTCCGGTCAATGACAGCAGATAGTCGATACCCAATACCCTGAGCGTAGTCGGCCACCTCGCCTATCTTGAAAATTAGTCTGATGAAGTCTTCTCGGTTGCTGAGGAGCGTACCGAACGATGCGACTTCTTCTAGGAGTTTCTTTTTGGTCCCTTCGAAGTCCCCTAGAATCTTTAGCATGTTTTGGTAGTGTTCCTTCGCTTCCTTGGCTTTGCCATCCGAGACGTTGTCGGTCATGAGTGCTAGTTCGCGGGTTATGTCTACGACGTTCCTAGTTTGTTCTCTGCATATGTCGAGTATTCTCCGTCGTATGTTTGCTTCGGTTTCGACTGGAAAGGTCATCAAAGAACACCGTCTCGCAATGTGATGCTATCCTTGCCATAAAAAACTAGCAGCGGTCTGGTTAGGCTCACTTTGGAGTGTTGAAACCTTCCTTCACTATCGTGTGGATTGTCGATGCTAGCGTTCCAACGGGGGTTCTCCTTTGGATCCAGCTATCTCGATCTCGGACAGTGACAGTATCATCCTTGAGCGTGTCATAGTCTATCGTTATTCCCAGAGGTACCCCCGCTTCATCGGCTCTGGCGTATCTCCTCCCGATAGACCCTGCTTCATCATACTCCACTCTCAACCCTTCAGCGATGAGGGTTTCATAGACATCCGTAGCACGCTTTTGCAACCCATCCTTGTTTACCAACGGGAAGACAGAGGCTTGGATGGGGGCAAGGTTGAACGGGAGACCGAGGATCAGCCTATCTTCTTTCATCGTCAGGTTGTATTCGAGGGTCGTGTAGAGAAGGCGTTCCACCCCGAAGCTTGGCTCGATTACGTGAGGTAGGAAACGGGTCCCAGTTTCCTTCACATCATCCTCAACCACGTCGAAACAGTCGGGAGGAACATTGTATGACCCGATTTTCAAGGGTAGTCCAGCTTTCTTGGCCGTGAGAAGTTTTTCGGGATCGTCTTTGGATATTAGGTCGGCGATTCTTCCGGTCTGTTCTTGAAAGATTTTTCTGAGGTTTTGGTGGTTTGGCTTTATTGACTTGATTTTTCGGAGCCGAGGGGTCGAGTAGGGCTTGAAGACTCGCAGGTCTTCCCCGGTCGCTTCCATATGTTTTCGAAGGTCATAGTCTGTTCTATACGCGAAACCCGCGACCTCGGTCCAGCCCCAGCGGTCCAGTTCAATTTCATGGTCGAATGTTTGGGCTGAGTAGTGAGCCCTTTCGGTCGGGAGTTTTTCGAAGAATCTCTGATGTCGCCCATCGACCCCGAGTTGAGTCAGGAACCTTTTCGAGAGGGCCATAAAGTACGCGGCCCAGGGTGCTTTGATGACTTGTCTCTTGACGGCTTCGCCTGTCTTGATCTTGGTCGCATCTTCTGTGCCTTTGCTTCTCGTTTCTTCTGTAACAATCGATAACTCTTCAGATATGACCTCGTCGAGATATGGGCAATCGGGCTCTGCCGGGTCGAAGAAGAGTTCGAAATCCATTATCGTGAACTCTCGCAGTCGTATCGGACCCTGCCTAGGTGATATTTCGTTGCGAAGGACGGTTCCCACTTGGGCTATTCCGATCGGAAACTTTTCCCTCATAGTCTCGAGGATTCGGTGGAAGTTGACGAAAATGCCCTGGGCAGCTTCCGGGCGGCCGTAAGCAGGGTCTTCGCCGTACGGACCTATGCTAGTTTTGAACATTGTCATGAAGTATTGTGGGGGTCCTAGTTCTCCGCCACACTCGGGACATTTCACGTGTCTTTCCTTCAGGAGGGCGCCGAGTTGCTCGAGACTCATTCCTTCAGTTTCGAGACCGGTAGCTTCCTTAACCAGCTGGTCTGCTCTGAATCTTCTCTTGCAGTTACTGCACTCCGTCATGGGGTCTTTGAAGTTCTCAACGTGACCTGAGGCCTCTAACACCTTGTGAGGAGTAATTATTGGGGTAGACACCTCGACAAATCTATGCCGTTGAAGGAAGAATTGTCGCCATGTATCCTCGATCTGTCGCTTCAATCCGACGCCTAGGGGCCCTAGGTCCAGGAATCCGCTGAGGCCTCCGTAGATTTCGAATGAGCCCCAGAAGAATCCTCTTCGCCGAGCTGTCTCGGACAATAGCTTGTGTTTGTCCTTGATCTGTTGCTGCAAGGGTTCCCTGCTCAGAGTTCGAGCAGAGGAGAGTATTTGCGGTTTATCCGCTTTCGGAACGGAATCGGTTGGCCTTGTTATCGGGCCTTCACATGCTTCACGATCGGGGGTCTTACCTTTCGAAGTATCCGATACCCGCAGAAGGGGCATTTGATTTCGGGCGTCATCGCGAGCTGGTCAGCTGTTAATTTTGATCCGCAGTTGATGCATTCGTAAATTAGCCCGCCGGGGTTTCGTTCTCGCGGTGGAGCTTCCGGTGGGACCGATTCTCCTATTGGCTCTTCAGGACCGGACTCCATAGTTCTAGACCAAGAAGTCTGGGAAGGGTACTGGGTTTAAGTTAAGGATTTCGAGGTTGAGGTTCCAGGGTTTGGTTTTGTAGGTTTTCCCCCGGCTGATTTGTCCTTCGCGGGAGATTCGGGCACTCTCTCTGGTTTCTTCCGGAACAGGAAGAATAGGAGTATGACGATAGCGGCAGCCAGTCCGATGATCGCAGGTATGATCACTTGGAGGCTGCTTTGTAACACAGACACTTGAAGCGTGCCGGTGATCAGCGGAGCGCCATATTCTGGAGAGAAGAATGTTAGAGAATACACTCCCACTTTAGGTGGGGCGTTGAAATTGAAAGGTACATCTTTGGACGTACCATGCGAGATGAGGATTCCGGATTGAGTTTGGACGACCCCGCTCCCTTCGACGTTCAAGCTGATCGTAATAGTCATGTCGATGATGGTTGAGTTACTTGTCAAGTGGAGGATTAGAGTCAGGTGTTGGTTCTGGGTCGCCGTAGGAATATTGGGGATCTTCGACTGAAGGATTGTCGATTCTTGTGTCGACTTGTCTTGGACCGTGATTGCTAGACCATTAGAGTCTCTTCCCAATGTTAAGAAGGTCAGCTTGCTTGCGCCGAGTGTCTTGCCGGAACTAATAATTGCCGAAAAAGCTCCGGTTGATGTAGAGGTGAAGTTTCCGGAGGCTAAGAGCCTTCCAGGGAGAGGGGGGTTGACTAGAACATAGGCGTAGGCAGGAGAGTCAAGGCTGTTCTTGCACGATGGAACGCAGGGGGATGATGCTGACACAGGCTCGCTTTTGACGGTTATTCTGAACAGACCGGCGTGTTGTCGGAGGCTGGTCACCGGGGGATTGCCAGGTGGGAGCATGGTGAAAACGCTGTTGCCTGTGCCAGTAACGATTATCTGAATGCCGCCAGGAGTGAATGTTGCATTCAGCCTGTAGATGTAGGCGGGTTGAATGGTGAATGTGTCAGCCCCAGATGGCACCGCAATAGTGGCGTTTGAGCCGTGAGATACGCCGCTAACCCATTCATGGTCAATCGTCAGGGTGGCATTCATAGCGAGAGTTCTTGTCGGATTGACGAGGGTGAACATCATTATCAGTTGTCCTCCGGAGGTGAACACTCCGTTGAGCAATGTAATATTGGAAACGTAGATTCCGGTAGCACTCGTCACTGAGGGAGTGGACAATGGCGCAGCCCCGGACCCGCTGTCAACCGCAAAGACATATCCGTCCACGTTTGCTGCTGGCGAGGTGTTGGACGCGTAAGTTAGGGTGCCGCCTGTCGTCAAGCGTTGATTGCTTCCAGAGTATGAGAATCCGGTGATTCCAAGCTGTTCAAGGGTGAACGACGTGGAGTTGAACCCATAATCGTAACCATTAATGAAAGTGCTATTCACGGTCCATAAGCCCAGCAACGAGGTGTCTTGGGGAAGAGGTCTCGTGAAGTTTTCGAGAGAGATCCCCTTCCTGATATTAGTAAATGTCTGAGTAAGCCTAACAGCCCCGGTCTTGTTGGCTGAAACTATGTTCGATCCTGTGACATTGACGCCTTGACGAAGATTGACCTTAACCTGGAGGAGGTCACCGGGACCCCAGTAAATGCTAGCGACCCCACCTAACGTGGTCTGGACCCGAGCCTCGGCATTTACAGAGTTGGCGGTTATGACGATATTTGCTCGAGCCTCCCCGCTAGTCATGTTGAGCGCGACAAAATGAGAATCGGTGCAGAAGAAGGAGGCTGGACAATTGCCTTGGGCTATTGGAGCGGGTGGGGCGCCGAGGGGGAATATGGGCGTCCCGTTCTGGCTAATACTAATGCCAGTGTAGGAGTTCGGATAGTAATAGGCTATGATCATCTGTGTCCAATTGTGCGTCATGTTGCTGTTTGCCGTGTTAGGCTTGTGATACGTGACGTTAGCAAAGTATCTTAGCGTTTGATCGGCATCATGGATCACTCTGGCATGAGTGGGGTCAGTTGGGTCTAGTTTCATAGAATGCGAGAATGAGTTTATTGGGGTAGCGTCGGCAGCGACGACTGCAATATTGCTAACTCTGACGCTCAGTCCCTTACCAGATGAGGTCGAGTTGAAATGGAAGGTGAGAGTTAGGTTGAACCCAATGAACCTCGAAACGTCAAAGCACTCGTCAGTTGGGGTGCATCCGACGGGAGGACTTCCGGTGGTGATCGATGGAGGCCCCCCAGTAATGGTTGTTTGGTCGATCTTCGTGGAGCTGAAAACGGGAGGTTTGCTGGTTTCGTTATAGACGAAGTAGCTGGCCCTTGTTCCATTGCCCAAGGTGCCTCTCCAATCGAACCTAAGGTAAGTGGTCGAGGAAACGTTTCCGTGCGGTATGTTCACCTTTGCCCATGTAACATTCTGATTGGCAAGAGTCCCGCTTGGGATCGCGACGTTGAATCCCGTTCCCGGTACAGGAGCCCCTGACTGTGTATTGGTGAAGTTACCATCAAACCATGTTGGAGTCCCGCCGATTGAGGAGGCGGTCCCTTGGGTATACAGGTCGAACTGTACCCGACTTGCGTTGAAAGCCACGAGAGTCCCGTTAGGATCCTGGCCTATTATGAGCGGGGAGGTTTGTCTTTGGTGAGCGGGGAGTTCATGGGTTGATGGAAATGTTTGGGGAATGACGGGCATTAGAGAGAGAATTATGAGCACTGCGCATAAGACCCCCCGAATCAAGACGTTTCACGTTGTAAAACGCCGACTGCCGGACTGATTCTATTTAACCTTTGTAAGTTGAACGCCTCGAATTCGTCTGGACGCACATCAGTTTGTATTTCTAAACGGTGTGTTAGCGCGCTTTGAAGTTGATAATGGAAAATCTGATAATTGCACTGCTGAGTCTGTCAAAGGTCATCGGGAGAAGGTCGAGCAGTCGATTACCGTTTACTTCCAGCTCTGGCAAATATGGCTCGAGGCTTGCATTGGTTTTGTTTGAAAGCGATGCCGTTCGAGTTGGAACTGTGAACAGACGCCTCTCAACGTTTAGGTGGCGGAGACACTAGGACCACATTGTCGCCCCGGACGATGATGGTGCCAAGTTTCTTGGTCGACTCAGCATTAGTGACGTCCTCAGCATCTTCCAAGACCAGGTTCATGTGCTGGTCGAAGCTGTAGAGTCTTCCTCGCACAGTTCGTCCGCCTTTAAGCTGGACAAGTACGACTTTGTTCAGGCTCTCTTCGAAGATCTTCGCGGCAACTTCAGACATTCACTGTTCAACCGGAGAGTTGAGGTTGTCGGGCGAAGGTACTCTTTTAAAGATTGTCTCATTCTGAATCCTGAAAATGTCTTGACAGTTAGGACGATACTCAAGGATCGAGATTCAAAGCCGCTGATTGAAGAACTGCGAGGACTTCCCAACCAACAACATCTCACACATAAGGCCAGAGTAGAGATTGAGACTGTCAAAGATTCGGATATTGTATTTGTCGACGGAGTGGCCGTTGCGTTCAGACGGAAAGGTGAGCTCGCACCCGTGCTAACCAATACTTCCGCCCTCGACGGGCTGCCACGGATCATCGTCGACATGGGTGCCGTCCCGCATGTAGTCGGAGGTGCTGACATTATGGCTCCGGGGATAAGGAGGGTCACCGGAGAGTTTGCGGAAAAACAGCTCCTTGCGGTCATAGACGAAAAACATGGCAAATATCTTGCGGTGGGAAAAGCACTCACGGGATCGGGACCCCTGGCCGCAGCAAAGAAGGGTAAGGTTGTCGAAAACATTCACTACGTTGGAGACCTGATCTGGGACGTGATAAGGCCGAAGGGTCCGGCCTCGCCAAGCTCCAATTGAGGATTTGGATCGAAAAAAGTCAGGGAAATGTTTAAAGTCGAACCGGGTTGACGCCCGGTGTTAAGCTCTCGGAGCATAGTCTGATCTTCCCCCATGCAGCATTCGTCGATCTATGTGAAGGCCCTTCCTCTTCAGGAACTGGATGATGTTGAGACAATAAAGGGCGAGGTCAGGATAGGCAATATTCTCATCGTACGAATCACGCCGCTGGCGAGGAAGAGCGTTGAGGAGACAAAACTTGCGATCACCGAATTGACAGACTACACTAAATCTTTAGGCGGGGATATAGCTCGCCTAGGGGAGGAGCGTATCGTCATTACCCCGGCGGGCGTGAAGGTATGGAGAAAAGAGGCCGCCTCTTCGGAAGGAGCAATCCCTGCGGCTCCGATTCAGACCGAAGCTGTTCCAGGCACTCGCTGAAACCAGCGTACTATCGGAGCCTAATTGATTCCAGGACGTCGGGAACGACTGTTTTGATTCCAAATATGCGGTTGACGTTCTGAGCGAACAGGTCAGATTTCCTTCTCTCGCCGTGGTTGACTATGATCTTGGTTGGCTTGGGAGTCATTCTCTTGATGAACCCTAAGAGCTGGTTTCTGTCCGAGTGGCCGGAAAATCCTTCAATGGATTCTACTCTCATGTTCACTTTCACCATTTCCATTTTGCCGTCGTGGGCATAGAGAGAGACTTCTTTCAGGCCATTCTTGATCCTGTTTCCTAACGTACCATCGACCTGGTAGCTCACGTACGCAAGTGTATTCCTCGGGTCGGGCGCAAGGTGTCGGAAGTAGTCTATCGCGGGTCCGCCTTCGAGCATTCCTGATGTGGCGATAATTACGCATGGACCGCCGGCGATAATTTCCTCTCTATCGCTCGGATGAGTTACCGGATGGAAGTATTCCGACTGGAACGGGTTGATGTCTTTGTGGAGGATCTGTTCTTTGATCTCGCGGACTAGGTATTCGGGGAAGGCTGTGTGGATCGCGGTTGCCTCATTGACCATTCCCTCGATGTAGATTGGGAGTTCTCTCAGGGCGCCGTTTTTCATGTACGCGTCTAGTACGAGCATGATTTCTTGGGCTCGCCCAACAGCAGGGACTGGTATCAGCACTTTCCCTCCCTTTTCGACCGTGTCGTTAACGATGCTGACAAGCTTGCCTTCCACTCCTTCTCGGTCGGGCATGATGTCGTCAGGACCCCCATAGGTGCTTTCGATGATGAGTGTTTCAGCTCTCGGGAACAATGCTGTTGCGGGATCGAGCATCATTGTTCGTCCGAACTTGAAGTCAGCGCTGTAAACGATGTTATGGAGGCCTTCACCGATATGTAGATGCACCATTGAGCTTCCTAAGATGTGCCCCGCATTGTGAAATGTGAGTTTTATGTCCGGAGCCACATCCGTAACCACGTTGTAACGTAGAGGTATCGTGTGCGTTACAACTTCTCTAACGTCTTTTTGGTCGTAGGGCGAGTGTTCGCCTTCCCTACTATGAACGTCGAGGTAGTCAAGCTGGTGAAGTGTCATCAGGGTCTGCGTGGGTTCTGAGCAGTAGACCGGTCCGTCGTAGCCGTATTTGTAGAGGAACGGGAGTATTCCACAATGGTCGAGGTGGGCGTGAGATATGACAACTGCGTCGAGCTTTTCGAGGTCAAACTCGTCAGTATCAAATCGAGGATAGGCCGAAGTAGGGTCCTGCGCTCCTGGGTTTATTCCGCTGTCGAGGAGAATACTGCTGGATCCTGCTTGAATGAGCATGGCAGCTCGTCCGACCTCGTGAAAAGCTCCTAGGGTTACAAGTCGGACATAGCCTGCCTTGCTGAAGGTGGGCCGAAAGATTCTCTCGCCGACGTCCCGGAGGATTCTGCTGCGTTCTTCGCTCTCGGTGTGAAGGATGTGCCGGGTGCTCGAAATGATCTTGGAGTGAAGCGGGGGGGCTCGAAGTATTCGTGGCCGCCATCTGGTCTCCTTTACGACTTGTTGCAGAACTGCCGCTTCCTTTCCTATTGCCACTCCGGGTTTGGTTGCCTCAACCACAACCTCGCCAAGGCTAGGGTCGAAGTTAATCGAGGAGATGTCCGCCTCCGATGGAATGATTTTGCGAATGTAGGCTTCAGCTTCCCGTTCCGGGAGGCGTATGGACTGGTCAGATCTGATGACGATTCTCTTGTGAAGTAAGTTTACTATCTCAGTGACAACATAACTCTGCTCGGCTAACAGTCCGACGTTCTTTACGTAGATCGCGAGCCTCGGTCCTTCGAATTCTATCCTGGTTATCTCAGCGTCTTTCGGCATATGTTCTACGATCGTCTCTCGTATCTTGGCGTGCGCGTCGTTGTAGGTTCTAGTCAATTTTCTCTACGACTGTGATATCTGTGGAACGTTGAAAGAAGGGATCAGGCGTGGAGGATGTGCTTCTTCTCGTCCTCTGAGAGCTCCCTGTATCCTTCCTTCGTGATTAGGGCTACGTCGAAACTGTCGCCGCTTGCCGAGTCCCTCTTCATGGCCGAGTCGATTGCTCTAACGACTATTGGAACGGACTCCTTCACATTCATCGAGTCCTTCCACTCTGATTCAAGAACACCGTATGCGACGGGAGATCCGGACCCAGTTGAGACGTATTTTTCCTCCATCATGCTTCCGAGAGGGTCGAGCGCGTAAATGTGTCCTCCGCTGTCGTCGACTCCGCCGATGAGAGCTTGGACCCCGAGCGGGTAGTACCTGGCCCCGAACAGGATGTTGGAAACTAGCCTTGCTGCGGAGTTTACTGGGATCGGCCTCGCGAGGTCGAGCCTGTACAGTGAAGAGTTCGCTCTGAGCATTTCTACCAACGCTTGGGCGTCTCCTACTGTTCCCGCAATGGTCATTGCTAGATGGTGATCGATTCGATAGACTTTCTTTGCGTGTTTATGGGCGACAAAGGATCCCATGGTCGCTCTCGTGTCCGTCGTAAGGACAACTCCGTCTTTGCAAACAACGCCAATCGTAGTAGTCAATTCAAAACGCCCACTCTTGGTAATCTTGGGTTTTCCAACTTGCCGTGTGTCCAGTTGTTCTTATGATAGATCATACTTTCCGAGAAACGGAAAGAGTTGATGCTGAACCGGTTTCTGATGGCTTAAAAACGTTTTCAGCGATGATTGGGGGTCCAGCCAAGCTGGCGACGTTCACTCGATCATTCCTGTTCGCCCCGACAGTCCCAGACACTCCTGTTAATGATTAGACGTGTCAATGATAGGAAGGAGATGGTCTTGTCCGAGTCTTACTGTTCCCTGTTTATTGGGGTATTTTCGTGGGCCTAGAGTTATGTTGGTAAATCCTATTCGCCGAAGTTCTTTCTCAGCTTGCTTCATCACGCCGTCCTGATGAAATAGGGGTAGCTCTTCTTGGGATACTTCGATCGCTGCAGCTGTTCCATGATGCCTGACCCTAATGTCTCGGGCACCACTCAAACGTTTGACAATAGATTCTGCTTCTCCGACCTGAGATAACTTTTGAACGGTGATCTCCTCGCCGTGAGGTATCCGGGACGAGAGACACGGCATGGCTGGTTTGTCCCACACTTCAAGCCCGAGAAGTCGAGCGGTCTGTCGCACCTCTTTCTTGGACAAGCCGGCTTCTGCCAAGGGACTTCTTACACCAACCTCCCGAGCGGCAAGAAGCCCCGGCCTAGTGTCACCGAGATCGTCGAGTTGGGTGCCATCAAGAACCGCTTCAAAACCGGACGTGTCGGCTTGACGTCGCAATTCACGATAGAGCGTGTCCTTGCAGTAGTAGCATCTGTTAGAGGGATTCGCTTTGTAGCTTGCATTGTGCACCTCATCGGTTGTCACAATAATGTGCCGGATGCCGATTTGCCTCGCAGTTTTCTGCGCGATTTCCATTTCCCCAGGTGCGAGAGATTCGGAGAGGGCAGTCACTGCGACAACGCGATCCCCTAATGCCCTCCGTGCGAGCGCAGCGACGAGAGAGCTGTCCACTCCTGCGGATAAGGCAATGACAGCCCCGTCGAATTGGCTAATAATATGAACAACCTTTTCGATCTTCACCTGCAAATCGGTAGTCGCAGGGCTAGGCAACATATTCAAGACACTCCCTTGTGGCAACTTAAACAGTTTACGCGCAAAAAGAAAGTGCCCGACTTGTCCTCACTTGAGAAATTTGAGCGGAGTCGAAAACGTTTCGAGAGAAAGGATAGACTTCTTGCTATTGCAAGCTTGTCTCGGTTTGCGAAACTTGACATTGGCCGCGAAAAACGCAAAGGACTTCCTGAGGTTATCCTCGCCGAGGGCAAGCTCGCCACCGATGTGGCGAAGATTACCCAGGCGATGCTAAAACGGACTGGTCGTGCCGTTGTAAGTCGTTTGACAGGTTCCCAGGTCAAGGCTGTTAGATCTATCATCGGAAAAGAGGCTAAGATTGAATACTTTTCACGCTCTCGAATGATGGTTGTAAAGTCGCACAGCTACACGCCTCGGCAAAGTGGAGGGAGAGTGGGGATATTGACCGCGGGGACCTCTGACATTCCGGTAGCTGAGGAGGCGGAGGTCATCGCTCGCGAGATGGGTTGCGAGACTAGATCCTTCTTTGATGTGGGAGTAGCCGGGATTCATCGCTTGTTCGAGCCCGTCCGCGATCTTCTCAAATGGGAGGCCGATGTCATCCTTGTGGTTGCGGGTCGTGAAGGGGCGCTCCCTACAGTCGTCGCGGGGATTGTGGATGTCCCGGTCATAGGAGTCCCCACATCTAGAAGCTACGGGTTTGGAGAAAGAGGGCTCTCTGCCCTGGCCGCTATGCTTCAATCATGTTCTCTAGGAATGGCTGTGGTCAATATCGACGGAGGAGTTGGTGCGGGAGCGGTCGCCGCACTGGTCGCAAACCGTGTTGGCGAATACCGGACTAGGGTGGCCTAGCGCCCGCACTCAGGAGTAGCAGAGCCTTGGGTGTTGATCTTGGGGACATAATTTCTCGATCCAAGATCTCGCTTGACGAGTTTGCAGGAAAAACCTTCGCGGTCGATGCCTACAACATCCTCTACCAGTTTCTCGCGATAATTCGAGGGCCCACTGGAGAGCCCTTGATGGACCGGCAGAGTAGAGTTACCAGCCACTTGAGCGGGCTTCTTTACCGAACTACGAACTTGGCAGAGAGAGGCATCAGACTCGCGTATGTTTTCGACGGGAAACCCCCTAGTCTCAAAGACACAGAGATCAAGCGAAGGCAGGTCATCAAAGTCGAGGCCACAACAAGATACGAATCCGCTCTCTCAACTGGTAAGTTTGAGGAGGCGAAGCGGTACGCTCAGGCAACTTCCAGTCTTAAGGATTTGATGATTGATGATGCTCACAGACTTCTCCGGTACCTAGGCGTTCCTGTTGTCCAAGCTCCATCTGAAGGAGAAGCCCAAGCGGCCTACATGGCAGCTCGCGGGGATGTTTGGGCCGCAGTCAGCCAGGATTACGATTCTCTTCTTTTCGGGGCCCGGAGGCTTGTCCGGAATCTAGCAATCAGCGGAAAAAGAAAGCTACCCATGCGGGAGGCCTACGTGCAGGTAGACCCGGAACTAGTAGACTTAGCATCAACCTTGCAAGCTCTCCAGCTTTCCCGAGAACAGCTTGTGGATTTGGGGATTCTGATTGGAACAGATTTCAATCCGGACGGCTTCAGGGGCATAGGGCCCAAGACGGCGCTGAAGCTTGTCAAGGAGCATGGAAGGATCGAGAGAATTGCCGAAACGAACAAGGAAGTGGTTCCCCCGCCCGAGTTGGACAGGATTAGGGAGATATTTCTGAAGCCCGCCGTCACCTCAAACTACACTTTGGAGTGGCGTAGATCCGATGTTGAATCTCTTGTGCGGTTCCTCTGCGGAGAGAGAGATTTCAACGAGGAAAGAGTCCGCACAGCCGTGGAGAGAGCGAGGATTGCGATGGTCAAAGAGAGTGGTAAGAAGACGCTTGAGTCATTCTTTGGCAGTTAATCGCTGAAGCCGTATCTTCCGATGAGGGGGACGAATGCGACTCCCCCTAGGAATTTCCGGTCCAAGGTTCCATCAGGCTTCTTGCGGACCCGGATGAGTTCTTGCGGGAACATTTTTCCACCGACTGGAACAACAAGGACTCCGTCTGGCTTCAATTGTTCCAGCAAAGTCGGCGGAATCTTGGGGGCTGCAGCTGTGACGAGTATTCTGTCGTATAGGGCTCTCTCAGCGTAACCTAAGGACCCATCGCCTTGAACCAGTGTGACCCGTTTAGCATATCCCGCTCGATCCAAGTTGCTTCTCGCGATCTCGACCAGTTTGTCAACATATTCGATCGCGAAAACATGTCCCTCTTCGCCGACAATTTCCGCAATGGTGGCAGCATGGTATCCACTTCCAGCACCCACTTCGAGCACCTTCATTCCATGTCGAAGCTCCAACGCCTCGTCCATTATGGCCACCATGTAACGCCCGGCCGGTCAGCCGAGTGGCGCACTGATCGTCTGGCCATGCTCCGTTGGCAGTGGGGTATCGTTGTACGCGTACTGTCGCATATGGGTAGACACGAACAGTTCTCTCGGAACCTTTCTCATAGCATCGATGACCTCGGGGGTTTTGAGGAGTCCTTCTGCAATTAGGGCCTGGACCATTCTCTCTCTTTCAATTGCGAAATTCACGGACCTTGCCTAAACCTCCTGGCAGTAATCTGTAGCTGAGCATATTAGACTCCTACGGTTGACGGCATACGTCTCGATGAATTTCAAGTTCTACGCACGCGGCCATCCAGCTGTCTCATCAACCCATCCGACGACCTTGGAACTCACAAGGGACACTGATCTTGGCAAAAACGGAGATTGCATCGTTGCGGCGGGATGTTCCGTAGGATTGGTAGATTTGCCTGAACCTATGAAAAACGCTCTCTCCAGTGGGGCCTGTAGAGCGCGCCTGACTCTTACGGTCGGCATCCATCAATTCGTGGTCGAGGGTCGAGGTGCCCATGGGTTAACGCTCTCCCATCCATCGGACATCGTGGTCAGGAAAAGCGGTTTCATATCTGACAGGACCCTGATGGTGCACGCAGATCGGGCGGCAGCGGATATTCCGCGGTCATTCGTGGAATTGCTTCAAGACCCTAACCGGAAAGTGTTGGTCGAACTAGTCACGGAGATCTAAGCTGGCCCAATTTTCGCGTCTAGGCCAATCTGCCACTTCATCGGAGCGACTCCTCGTACTTTGCGTGTCGCCATGATTTTTTCGAGCTTCCAAACTGAATTAGCCATGGCACCTGCCAATTCTTTCCTAGCCTTTGACTCGCTGTCTGCGCCCTCTGCGAATGTGTAGTAGTGAATCATTCCTCCATCGCGTGCAAGCGCTTCAGATGCGGGTTCGAGAAACTCCCTTGCCTGAGAGGGGTGGTTCATTATTACTCGAGTGGCTATCCCTTCGAGGTTGTTTTTGACGACGACTCGTGCGTCGCCGGACCACACCTTTATCCTGTCTTGGACCTTGTTCATTCTCGCGTTTTCTTCGATCAGCTTGGCGGCTTCGGGGTTGGCATCGATGGCGTGGATTCGTACGTCGTTCAATCTTTTCGCTATTAGTATTGAGAAGGGTCCAACGCCAGCGAACATGTCTACCACGCATTCTCCTGGCCGGACTTGTTCGGCCACTCTCCCATGCTCCCCCGATAGACGTGGGGAGAAGAAGGCTTTCGCGATGTCGATCTTGAGTCGACACCCCAACTCCTTGTGAATTGTCTGGGTTCGATTGACACCTAGAACGTGGTGAAGAGGCCTCAATCGCCTGTTGTCGGTCACTGGTCCAGCTTTTGAGTAGACCGACTTGACGTTCTTGTGCACTTTCATCAGCGCTTCGGCGATGTCCTTTTCGAACGGTTCTGCTTTGGGAGAGAGTTCTATGATAGCGATGTCGCCGATCACATCGAACGAGTTCGAAACAAGTGGAATGATGCTCGAGGGGAGCTGTTGCGCTAGAACTTTGCCTAGCGAACCAACGGTTTCTGATCTAAGCCGAAATTCTTCGCGCAGTAGACTCTGTTGTCCTAGGACGCTTTCAAGCAGTTCTTGTTCTTGTGGTTTCGGTGCTCGAGATAGTGGCACATGCAGTTGATCGTCTAACGCTTGAGGTGTGAGTTTTCTGTTTAGTAGTCTCAGCTTCGCGAGGAGTTGGATCGCTTTCTCTCCTTGTTTCTTTGGGACACTTAGAGAGATGCTCTCCTGGAGGAGGTCGGAATCTGGGTTGCGAATCAACTGTGGGACTCGGCATTTATCCTCTGCTGGTTCGTGTCTTGAGGCGCTTTAGAAAATCCAGATCTGCCAGTGCAACCTCGGCGGATAATCGCACGTCCTCATCAGGGTCTTGTAGTCTGAGGATCAATCCTGAGCGGGCCGTCTCTTCTCCGATGGAACCCAGAGCCACAGCCGATTCATGTCTTACGAGTACGCTTTCGTCGTTTCCCATGGCGTCTAGGAGGGCGGGCACTGCTGACTTGAACTCCAGTTGGCCGAGTGCAAATGCTACCTCGTGTCTGACGAGCGGGCTAGGATCCTGTTTCAGTGTCTCGCAGAGCGCAGGGACTGCCCTTTCATCTTTCATATCCGCGAGCATGCAGACCGCGTGTATTCGGAGAAGCAAGCTTGGTCTGCCGTCGAGGACTATTCTGAAGAAGTCAATGTCTCCTTTCGAGAACGCCCATTCCATCCTTTCGAGGGTCTCAAAGTCTTTGGAGTAATCCGGACCAGCTTTTGCGGGCTCGTCCTTTGCAATTGCCTTCAACACAATCTCAACATCGTAGGCTCCGGGAAGTGGTCACGACTAGTTGATGGTGAAGGTTGGCACAATCTGGTAATCACTAGGCAGGCAGACGAGCCGGACACGGATTATTTTAGCTCGATGCTGTAGTCTTGTCATTAGCTTCGCCGCTCATAGCGCGCTCGTAGCACTTAGGACAATAGGGCCCATCGTACTGTCCGTGTTTGGAACATGAGGGTCGCCTTTGCTCTTCCTCGACAGATTTTCGAAGTTTCACCTGACTAGCCTCCCCTCTGACGTGAGGCGCTGGACCACGATTCTGCGCATTGGTTGAGACTGTGGGTTTGACTATTCTTTGGCGCCGTGGTTCTTGAGGAGTTGGACAATCATTTCCTGTCCTCTATCGACAGCCACCGAAAGCGGAGTTTTTCCCTGAAAATTCTTCGCATTCAAGTCTGGGCTTGCGTTTTCGACCAGCCAGACGACCAGGTCATAGTAACCCCGTGTAACTGTGTTTTGGAGAGCCAAAGATGATCCTGTCTTTGCCCCGTTTTGGAACAGATACTGGACTAGTTCGAGATCGCCACTCCATGCAGCATGGGTCAGAAGCGGAATGCCGTGTGCTCCCGTCGAGTTGATACTATCAGGATTGTCTCTAATTCTTCTCTCAACTTCTTCTTTGCGTCCAAGCATTGCCGCAGTGCAAATTTCGAGAGGCGCTCCCTTTTCAAGAAGGTATTCTGCCACAGTAACGCTGCCCACTTGAGCGGCGCCTTGGATCGCGGTCTCGCGGTCGCTCTCAGTCCAAGCGTAGGCCACGTTGAGCAAGTCCGGTTTCTCTGCAAGCATTTTCCTTACCTTCTCTAGGTTTCCGTGGCCGGCGATTACGAACTCACGGACTAGGTCGGTTGAGAGAGGCATATTCGTCGTTTGCACAAGGATAGGTCTGTCTTCGCGAGCTATAACCGTTCGGAGAGGAATCTTTGTGAGAACTGCTTCGCTATGTCGGGGAAGTAGTGGAGGAAGGTGCGGTGGCGGGCCCGGAGGACTCCAGTGTATATTATGGGGAGGATTCTTACCGACTTTCCATTGTCGTCAGCAGAACGCAGTTTGTCGGATCATTTCCCGGAACTTTCCAGTATAACTAATGCTAGCGTCTAATACCGGAAATTGAGTCACTTAATCCGAAGTATCTTATGGAACCCTTAGCGCCCGTACCCAGTAGGAACCTCCTGTGTTCTCCTTGTCATTTCAATACTTCCCGTAGCGGTAGGGTCGCCTCCTATACCATGTCTTCAGGAGCACTTTCACCTCACTGTTCACTGTAAAGCATAGCGATTCTTTACCGTGCAACAAATCAGAGGGACTTGCCCCAGTAATTTTGAATCAAAGGCGAGGACAAAGGTGGCGGAGCCTAGAGTCTAGAACTCAGCTCTATCATCTTGTTCATGAAATGCGAAAATCCGGTTTATCCTACAGACGAATGCAAGCGAAGATTTTCGAGGAGACCGGAACCAATCTATCTAGAAGTTCCATCAGTTATTGGTTGACGGGTACGCATCACCCATCTGGCTCGCTCAATCGATTCGACGCAAAACCCTGCCCAGAGCTCTCCTATGTGATTGGCGTGGCTCTGAGCGATGGCAACGTCAATACGTACGAATACGATAGACAGATAATGCTGAGCGTGACCGACAGAGATTTCGCGGACGAATTCAGCCAATGCCTGGCAAAAGTCCTCGGCAGAAGAACAGCTTACAAGGTAAGATGGAGCGAGAAAAGGGCCCGTTGGATCGTTCAGGGCTGCAGCGTACTACTATACAATTTTCTCTCCTCAAACCTATCGCATCTGAGAAAGTGGATCGAACATTGTGACAGATGCAAATCTGTCTTTCTCAGAGCGTTCTACGATGGTGAAGGAAGCATAAGCGGTCATAATCTCACGGTCTATAATACTGAAAGAGACTTATTGGTTTACGTTCGGTGCCTGCTAGATAGCTTCGACATCGAGACTTTGCCTTTGAGTGTGATGACACGAGCCGGGACGAGGCTTACAGATCCCAAGACAGGAAAAACTTATTTCAGAAAAGACGATTGCTTCCGCTTCAGTATTAGAACTCGAAGCCTGCTGACATTCAGTCAATCGATAGGGTTCACCATCAAAAGGAAACAAACAAGGCTTAGCCAAGCGTGTCTCGAGATCAAGCAAAGATCCCCTCTTTGAGTCGACAGGACCTCCCTCGTTGAGGCGGGGTCATGAGCGGGCGGTTCCGCTATGATTTTATGGCGGGCCCGGAGGGATTTGAACCCTCGACCATTCCCCGAACGAGTCGCATGGACCCGTCCTTCAGGTTAAGAGCTTCAGCCTTGGAGTCTGCTGCTCTACCTGGCTGAGCTGCCCGACTAGACCAGCACGCGTGTCCGGTTTACGGGCCCACGAACCCGCCGAAGGCTCGGTCCCGGCCGAATTTCTAATAAGGATTACCGTTTTCTGAAGGAAATCGACTCGAAATTCGATAAATGTGGGATGGTCTTTTCTAGAGCTCAACTCTAGCCTCTGATGATTGTCGCGTTCATCTCAGCTCGCTGAGAGAATGGTTCGTGTCCCTGTCCCGCTTCCGTTTCGGTAACACAAGCCTTCCCGGACACCCATCTGCAGCGGCTTCGTGGAAGATGCTGCAGGGGGTAAGAATTTCTTGAGACCTTACGTCATAATCCTACTTCTATTGCTTGCAACCCCCTTCGTATTTGTCGCGCAAGTTCATGGAGTCGCCCCATACTCTCTTGGAATCAACCCATCCAACATAAGCTTGGGGAATACTGTCACGATAACGATGACGATCTCCGGCGGTTCGCGAAACACTGCATACGGCGTTACACTTGGAGTTCAGAAGCCGAATGGCACCGGTTTGGCGGTCGCTAACCAGGTCATATCCACCGATAACAGGGGGGCGGGAGTTTTGTCGATTCAATACCCGAACGCAGGTTCATGGACCGCGCTAAACGGAACTGTCGCCACCAATGTGGGTGGAGTCTACAACGTCGCGGTCAATCAGACTTCGCCGACAAATATCGGAACGGTGGCAACCGGGCAGTTCACTGTGATATCACAGATGAGCGTGGTCGTGTCTCAACCTACTTCAGGGACTATCGTGCAGAGAGGGCAGAGTCTAACGATCAGTGTGGCGGTTGCGAACTCTCTTGGAGCAGTGAGTGGAGCTACCGTGACGGCTGACACTCCCTCGAATGGACAACTTGTGCTTCCTCAGGTCAGCTCGACTAACGGGGTTTACTCGATAGTCTACCAGATTCCGATGAACGATCCCCTTGGTTCGTGGACGATAATAGTCGAGGCGAGAGACTCCAGCGGAAACTCGGGGACGAGTCTACCAGTTACAGTCAGTGTTGCAAAGAGCGACTTGTTTGTGGACGCCATGGTCACTTATAATTCGAAGGGTGTTCCTTCTACAAGTTTTTCGAGTGGTGACAGTCTCTATCCTTACTTTCGAATAAAATATTCAGGCTCTAGCGGCGCGTTTCTTGCATCCGGGCAATACGTGGTCTCCGTCAAGAATCCGTCAGGGGTCACCGTTGCAAACCTGACAGCGGTCTATGATGCGAACCGTCTAGGATTCTACACTCCAACCGGGTATTCCGTCTCGACTTTCGACCCGGGTGGTCCCTGGACTGTTGGAGTCGATGCTAACAGTCTCAACGATGGTTTTGGTAACACTGGACCAGACATCGCCACCTCGATCAGAGTCGATATAGTCACTTCTCCCTTAGGGTACCTCCCGTTTGTGATCGGTGGTGTCGTGGCTCTTCTCGGGGGAATCGTTGTGTTGAAACGGTACGATACGTCTCTTGCTGGTTTCGAGCATCTCGAACAGATGATTGGCGGTCCGATTCCTCGTGGGTCGAGTCTTTTGCTGCTCGGTGATCCAGGCAGTGGTAAGACTGTATTGTCCTATGAGTTGTTGCATGATGAGCTTGAGGCTGGAAGACCCTGTGCCTTGTTGTCGTATGATGCGTTTCCCGAGGACGTTCAGGCTCGAATGGGCGAGTTCGGTTGGGACATTATCTCGCATCTCCGCAAGGGGCGATTGAAGATAATTGACTGTTATTCTGGGCTGGCGGGACAGGGTGAGGGTGCTCTGAGAGATCCGTCGGATCTTACAGAGTTGAACATCCAGGTCACCTCGTTCATAACCAAGGCGAAGAATGTTCCTGTGACTCTCATTCTCGATTCTTTGACGCCTATTTTTAACGGGGTTGAAGGGAAGCAGGCGATCAATTTCTTGCAGACAGTGGGCGCGAAGGTGAAGAAGACTGGTGGCTTGTTTATTCTTACGGCCTCGAGGGGGGCTGTGCCTGAGGATTCTATCGCGAAGATCAAGAGCATTGTGGACGGGGTTATCGAGCTTACTTTGGTCAGGTCGGGAAGAAAGGGGGTGAGGTTCTTGTCGGTTTTGAAAATGGAACGGCGACGGATCGCGTCTGAGAGGGTTACGTTTGAGATAGAGAGAGGCCGTGGACTGGTCTTCCGAGTCTCTCGATTCGGAATTCTCCGGAAAAAGATAGCCCAGTTAAAGGATCGAACTCCGATCCTCTCAGCAAGAAAAGAGGCTCCAAGCGTTGCGGCGCCTGCGAAGGTCGAAGTCAAGCGTACGGACGAAAGAGGGAGGGATGGTAAGAGCGCCGAATCTTCGCCTAAGCCTGCTGGCCCGAAACAACGCTAGCCCGGCGAAAAAACGACCTTTTAGCAAACCTGCCCATTCTTCTGCGGTCATGAGTGTTACGTTTGTCGGGCTGGGCTTGACTGGTGAGAATGGACTTACTGTGCAAGGTCTGGAGGAGGCTCGGAAGGCTGATGCTGTGTTCGCAGAATTCTATACGAACCTGATGCCCAAGGTCGATGTTAGGAAGCTCGAGGATCTTCTGGGAAAGAAAGTTGTCGTGTTGAGTCGTGTTCAGCTTGAGGATGAGGGGGGAAAACAGATTGTTGAGGCTGCTCTGGGCAAGAGAGTTGTCTTCCTAGTTCCTGGAGACCCGATGATTGCTACGACCCACATTTCTGTTAGACTTGAGTTGGCTAGAAGAGGGATTCCTTCAACGATTGTACATGGTCCGTCGATAACTTCGGCCGTCTGCGGGGCCACGGGTCTTCAGAGCTACAAGTTCGGAAAATCGGTCACTCTCCCTCACGAACCTGGTGTTCCTGGCTCGGTGCTGGACACTCTGCGTGATAACGGCAAGAGAGGATTGCATACGCTGATACTTCTCGATGTCAGACCCGAACAGTCAAAACAGCTGACGATAGATGAGGCGGCTGCTAAGCTGGTGGTCGCGGATCCCGGACTTCAATCTTCGTTGGGCGTTGGGGTTGCGCGGATTGGATCAGACGACCAGTTCGTGCTTTCTCGAAGGCTTGAAACGCTTCGGCACCAAGAGTTTGGGAAGGTCCCTCATTCCCTTGTCGTCCCGGGAAGGCTACATTTCATGGAGGCCGAATCTTTGAAAGCATTTTGCGGAGCGAGCGATGAGGACTTGGAGGCGTTGAGATGAGGGAGCGGTCAGGCGAGAGGGCTGCGAAGTATCTGGAGACGACCTCTCAGTCCCTGAGAATATTGAAGAAAAAAAAGAGCTATGCTCCTGTTCCTTCGTCACGATTGGATCACATGCTAGAACTCGCCCGAGGCTACACACAAGACGCGAAGCATTACCTCGACAAGAGGAAACCCGTTACTGCGCTGGCGTGCATCGCTTATGCTGAGGGTCTTCTTGACGCGCTAAAATTTCTGGGGTTGGCAGAGTTCTAGCGAGAGCGGATTTGTTCGGGTAACACTGCCCTGATATCATGGGCCAGGGCTATTATCGTCGAGATTCATCTGTCTCAGGCTCGTTCAGCCAGGAGGGGCAGAGGCGGTTCTTCCACAAGACGTGTGAGGACAGAGCCGAGCACCTGACCAGATGGAAGGAGGAGGCTGCTTGGGCTTTCCGAGCCACTCGGCTAACAATCTCCGAATGGGACGCGTGCAGTCCCAGGAAGCATGTCGGGGTTTGGCAGTCGATATTCATCGCTCGGAGAGACGAGGATGTGTGGTGCCCGGATTGCGGTCTCAAGATCGCGAGACATGAGACGA
Source organism: Candidatus Bathyarchaeota archaeon (assembly GCA_005888745.1). Lineage (GTDB taxonomy): Archaea > Thermoproteota > Bathyarchaeia > 40CM-2-53-6 > 40CM-2-53-6 > 40CM-2-53-6. The sequence continues at coordinate 159,427 of VBBS01000028.1, forward strand.
TTGCTTGTCCGACCTGTGGCGGTCGAATCATAATAACCAATTCTGAGACTACGAAGATGGTGTTCACTCATCGAGAGGCTCTCTACAAGCTTCAAGTGCACTGTACGGAGAGGGGAGACGACTCGTTCGTCTATGCTATCATAAGCGGGTACACGCCTGTTACAATCACTTCGAAGAAGGGCGAAGCACCGGAGGCTTCGTCGAAACAAGCGATGATGTTGAAGTACGAGCCGAAAGGGGATCCCAAGCGCGGCTTGACCGTTTAGCCGAACTCGGCAGGAAGCGTTCTTATTCCTTCAGCTAACACGTTCCTTTCGCTCTGAGCTTGCCAAGAAGGACTGTGCTAGCCACTGGTGTCTTCGATCTTCTACATCTAGGACATCTCAGATTCCTTGAAGAATCAAAGAAAAGAGGAGGTCCGCACTCCAAGCTCGTTGTCGTGGTCGCCCGCGACAAGACCGTGCGTCGCAGGAAAGGAAGAGGGCCGGTTGTCCCTGAGGATCAGCGCAGGGAGCTCGTTGCAGCTCTCCGAGTGGTCGATCGAGCGATTCTTGGAAGAGAAGAAATGGATCTCCTAGGCATCCTCAAAGAGATCAGGCCTGACATTGTCTGTGTCGGCTACGACCAGGGCGAGATAAGATGGGCTGTAACACGGCTTGCCAGGAAAGAAGGGCTAGTGGTCCGCGTTGTTCGGATACGAAGGTTTGGGCCTATTGGCTTTAACAGTAGTTCGAAGCTAAAGAGCAGGATCGCGAAAGCGTTGTCAGTCAATTAGGGATTTATCGGTACTCGGACATGTACCTTCTCTCCGTCAACGAGTTTGAACTGCTTTCTCAGTGAGATGGGAGCAATTAGTTCGACAACGTCTTCGCCATAGTGGGCTCGGATGGGGAGGACGATTGCGCACTTGACCTTGTCGTTGACCACGGCTCTGAAGCATTTTGCTGGACCGTAGGTTCGTTTTTCGTTCGCGAATCCTTCAATGTATACGAACGGGTACGTGTCTAGGACTTTGCGATCGTTGAGGTCTTCCTTGCTGACTCTGAGGTTCAGGGTGCCGGGAAAAGGGTCGAATCCTAGTTTGGATATGAACTGTTTCCGGTAGCCGTCGAGGCTCATGTAGTATGAGCCCTCTGAGAGACCGGTGAATACAGCTCCCGTGATCAGGAGATCTTTCTTGGGTGCTTCGAAGACTCGTTTCAGGTTGAGGTACATGTCGGACAGCTCTCTTAGTCCTTCTCCGGTGATCCTGACCTTCTGGTCTCGACCATCCCGACTTCTCTCGATCAAGCCTATCTTTTCCATCTCAATGAGACGTCGAGAGGCTGTTTGTTGAGAGCCTCCGATTCCTTTGGCGACATCTGACGTGCTTCTAACGACTTCTTTTGCAGTTGCACCTAGTTCGGAGAGCTTGTAGAGAATTAGGAGATGAGATGGCTTCAATTCTGGATTCGTCTTCTCATGGAATGGGCGGGGACAATTAGCGATCTTCTATCTTTTTTCCGAGACGATCGAGGGCCTGTTCAAGTGAGAATCGCCTGACTTCAGTGACTACATCGCCTCGTGTTGTCTCAATGATTCGTCTCGCGGCGTCCATCTTGACCCTGAACGTAGGCACGATTGAAGTATGCTCTAGGGTTTGGAGATCATCGTATACTCCTTCCATTGCATCCAAGAGCTTCTCCGCCTTTCCGACATCTCCTTTCCGCAGAGAGTTCAGTGCCATTCTTCGAAATTCCCCAACTGCGTCTAGTAAACCGAGCACATAGCTTCGGTGATCAGCGCCTGATTCGGCGATCGATACGATTCCATCGCCCTGCGCGATCTTCCGGAGTGTGATAGCTTCTACGTATTCTTGGAACGCGACTATGACTCCGTTGGAGCCTCGAAGCTCTGGAGCATCAGCGGACAGTTTTTCGATCTCTTGAAGGGTTTTCTCGGCTTGTTCAAGTGTCGAGTTCGCTGTTTTCAGGTTTCCTCTGTGAATCTCGAGGATTGAGGATGACGCCATTCTCGTGGCAGCTCTGGACAGGTCGAGGATTCTTTCCCGCGCGCGATCGAATTGTGAGAGATTCTTCTGGATTGCGGTCATGTCTTTCTTTGTTAGCATGTTCCGAGCTTCTGCTCCGCTCGACTATCGTGGTATTATAACAGGGTTCTCGTTAATCGGATCTTGTCTTAACCAAACTGTGGGATTCTTCTTTTATCCCACCGTCGGTTATAACGAGCAGATCGACCCCGTCTCCGCTCGAAATGTCCCGAGCTAGAGCGGACCTTATAGCTCGTAGGATGAGTGGGCGAGCCTCGTCAACCGATAGTCCTTCTCTGTATTCTGATTCTAGAACTCCCATCGCGACTTCAGCCCCGGTGCCGACTGCGGCGAACTTGTCTTCGAGTACCGATCCGATTGGGTCCATTACGAATAGGCTTGGAGAGCCATTGTCTACGCCGGCGATTATGGTCTGGGCGAGATAGGGAGAGAAGCGTCTTGCGGATAGCAGATTCGCCATCAGTTTGGCAGCGTTCTTCACTGTTCCAGCTCGTCCTCTCTCGTATTCGAAGATGTTCATGTAAGCAAGGGCTTCGCGGGATAGAACTTGCATATCTCCTATTATTCCGGCGCAGCCAACTCCAATCTTGTCTGTGATCTTGAAGACTTTCTTGGCTACTTTGCTCATGACGAATGTTCCGTAAGCGTACCTTCGTTCGGAGCCTAGAATGGCTCCTTCTTTGCATACAAGTCCGACAGTTGTCGCTCCAGGCATGTAGATGTCTTCGCCCATAATCGCGTCAGCGTTCGACCCTTTGCCGTTTTGCTATAAAGACTTCCTTTAGTGATTTCGCTCTCTTTCCAATCGTTTTCCCGCATAAGATTTGGGGTCCGAGCCATGCCGAATATGCGGTAGCTCGCCCTGGAATTCCCGTTAGAAATCCTGTCCGAAGCCGGCTTTCCTTTAGTTCTGCTAGGAAAAGGTCCACCCCTAGTGTTTCTGCGTCAGGATACGTATGGATTTCAGATCAGCTGTTAGGTTTAGACGGCTGAAACCTCAGCGTTCGAGAAGAGAATCATGGAGCAGTACGAAGCCGTCTGCAGGGTTGGCAATCTGTATCGGACTACAAAGACGGGTTTGAAACGCTGTTGATACGTGGCCGCCGGCTGGGGAAGGGAGGTAGGGATGGCAGAGATCAAGTCGCGAAGACCCTGTGGTGCCTGCGTGACTTCCAGATCTACCTCTTCCGGTCTCCAAGGGTTGTGGGCGAGGAACTGCGAGTTGCGATAAGAGGTGAGCCCAAGATTGGGAGGCTGCTTGCAGGGTCCGGCAGGCCGAAAAATGCCATGTCGTATTGTCAAACGATAGGTCGAAAGGTACCTGCAGGATTACCGTGGTATTTGTTAGCGGGTTTCGACGGGCACGTGGTCGCGTATTGCCGGTGTGCGGTGTCCGAGCCAGCCTGGAACGTAGGGTTTCCTCCAGTCGATAGGACCGGAGGTGAATCTCTGTTGCATTCTCGCGAGGTCGAGGTTCCACGCGTGGGCGAAGAACTCGTATGCTTCGTCCCATTCTTCGCCCCATTGCCAGCCGGAATGTTCGATGCGGACCTTGGTTAGGGCTTCAACTCTTTCGAGGTAAATATCGACTTTTGTCTTTTGTCTTCGGATGTTTGGGAACTGGGGTGGAGCCTTCCACTCCACTGATAGCGTCCTCAATTGTTCGAGTCTGAGTATTTTGCAGCCTTCTGTTCCTCTGAAGCCTAGTGGTGCTTCGGGGTCGAAGAATATCTCGTAGGGGCCGTTGTCTTCGAGCTTGATGTTGGCTTTCGGGGCGAGGAAACTCGTTACTCCCTCGTTGGTCGTCCAGACTGTCCAGACCTCCGTGATCAGCGCTGAGGTGATGGCTTCCTTTCGAAGTATCTTTTGATCCACGGAGTTCACCGTTCTTGTCTTGAAGGAATTTCGGGTCTACTGGAATGATTTAGCCTTGTGGTCGGGTGATCGAAAAACCCATCTTCTAATCGTTGAAGTCGTCTGTCTATGCGGGAGCATCCTTTGAAGGCAATCCTCTCGAGGATCATTCATGGTGGAGATGATCCTTCGCACTTCGAGCTGGCGTACGTTCACCGTGGCGCGGCGGACGATCAGATGGTCATCAAGGTCTCGGATATAGCCAGTTTGGGTAAGGGCTCGTTCCTACTGCGGGATGGCGAGACTCAGATCCCGTTTCACAGGGTCTTGCACGTTCTGGATTCCAGGAAGACCTTGTTGTGGAGGAAGAGACAAAGAGAGACAGGCTGACGGCGTGTCCTTCAAGCAGGTTAGTTTTGGCGTCCTGTCCGGACTCGTCTCTCTTGCGGCGCGAGGGTCGGTAGCTAAGACCCCCTATTTTCTGGAAACCATTTCCTGTCTGGCAGTGATAATGGGTGAGACGGGCGGTTCAGGGGGCAATCTAGGCTTTGTTGGCAGGGAAAGAGACGGGAAATCTAGAGCTGTTTCCGAACGATTTTTGACGGATTTACTAGCGGGTTCGCAGACTCGAGATCAGGGCTGATAATCGGCGATTTATCCAGGTAGCCTGGATCAGTGAGCGCTTTCTCACAAGAAGATAATGGGAGAATTGTGAAGGTTCCAATTCCTCATCTAACCTTTTTTAGTAGAATCGGAATATCCAGCGTTCTAAGCTTGCCTCGGAAAGAAACCCTCGATCTTTCCATGATAGCAGATCGCGTCTATCCGCAGACATGGTCTCTCTTCCAAGCGCTCAGAACACGGATGCGACAGTTGAAAGGCGTATCGATGAAAGTTCTCTATGAGAAACACAGCAGCGAATCCACTCCAGCATTCTTCTACGAAGGCCGTCAACTCTTCCATCTCCACCTGAGAGGAGCCGAGATGAGCGCGACCTTCCATACCGACTTCAAGTCGAGGGTCCGTCTCACTGAAAACCAAGGGATCGACTGGCGCCTGCGTGATGAGATCAGGAAACGGACCTGGGCAGGCTTTGCCTTCCAGTCCTCAAAGGATCTGGGACCCTTCATGGAACTCGTCAAGGCAAAATATCAGATCATCGCCGAAGAGGCCGGTGGCAAACCGCATGAGGAACGACCGATCGCTTTCTAAAGGGCCTAGGAACACAAACCCGTGCCGAGCCCTTTTTGCCGGGCTGTGAATAGAGTAGCCATGGCGTGCTAGGCTTTGCCCAACCCAGACCTGAGTTCAAACCTTCTCCATCTCAAAGACGAGCTGGCATCAATTCATCGATCTGGCGACGGCGACCAGGTGGAAGCCGTGGTGGCCATTCTCCTCTGGGACGAGCCTGGAAAAGGGCTGCAGACCCTCTTGGTACAGAGGGCGGAGAGAGAGGGCGACCCGTGGTCGGGACAGATCGGGCTCCCTGGCGGTCGAGTCAAGCGAAGCGTCGAATCGCCTCGGACCGCCCTTCATCGAGAGGTCGAGGAAGAGGTTGGGTTTAAACTAGAAGAAGTTGGTGTAGAACTAGGCAGCCTCTCAGTAGGTCATCCTATGCAACGGATGGAAATGAGGGTTCAGCCATGGGTCTATGGCTTGAGGGTCAAGCCTAGGGTCAATATCAGCTCGGAGATTGCTGGTTCTTTCTGGGTGAACCTATCAGAGCTGCCGCCAAAGATGAAAATGAGCGAAATTATGATCAGAAACGAGCCTAGGAGCGTGGAGTCCTTTGTGGTCGAAGGAAAGATCGTCTGGGGTTTTACATATCGGGTCCTGACTGAGCTGCTTCCGATTCTAGAAGCTTCATTCTAAGCAGGAATTTCAGGGATAACCGAGCTTATGCCCTGCATCTTGCACGCCTCACAAATTTCGAATGACGTTGGTTCTCCGCAAGACTTGCAAGGTTGCAAATGAGATGCTGCGAGATTTGGTTCGGCGAGGGTTCGAAGTCGGAGCATCGCTCGGTAGGCGGAGAAGGTCACACCCGGATGAGCCAGTTCCAGTTTGTTCAGAACTGTCCGAAGCTCATTCCTCAAAGCTTCGGTCATGTAGGGACACGAGGCGCTTTGAAACTGGAGGTCCTCGGCATAGCCGTACATGACAATCTCTCTCTCAGGAATCTCACATAGCGGTTTAACTCGAGTTAGGAAGAGTCCGCGGGGATCTTTGAGAACAGGGCTGAACCTGACGAACCGTTCGGCATCGCCTTGAAACAGGTTCAGCATGTAGGTCTGCACAATGTCATCGAGGTTGTGGGCTGTCGCAATCTTGTTTGCTCCAACCTTCTTCGCAGCGAGGTTGATGGCTTTTCTGCGAAAAACACCGCAATAGGAACAGGCGGTCATCCTCTCTTGCTTGTTCTTCAGAAAATCGTCCAAACCATACCCATAGAGGTCCTCGAATGAAACGACCTCATGCTCGACTCGGAGGTCTCTGCAATATTTTGTCGCAATGTCAACGGCCTCTTCTCGGTAACCAGCGATACCCTCATCGACGGTGACCGCGGTAATACGGGTTCGGGGAAATCGCTTCCAGAGCTTGTGAAGGATCATAAGGAGTGTCAGGCTGTCCTTTCCTCCTGAAACTGCTACTGCAACATGGTCGTCGGGGCTGAACATGTCCCACTGGCTGATGGTTCTTCGAACTTTCCGTTCCAATGACTCTCTTAAGCAACTCTTGCATAGAGTCTTACCCTCGTACTCTCGTCGAAAATAGCCGGGATTGCGGTTGCACACTGTGCAGGATCTGAGATCCATCGGATTCTATCTCGGAAATATTGTACCGAACAAGATGTAAGAAAGAATAATGTTCGAACTCAAGAGACCGAGAGAAATGACGCTAGCAACGATCCGCACGTTCTTAGTGCTCTTCAGACCCAGAACCCCTAACACAGTATCCAAGTAGCGATCCCCGTCAAACGGAAAGAGAGGCAGCATATTGACCAAAGCGACTCCAAGTAGAATTAGCTGCATCCAGCTAAACGCGGTGAGCAGTTGATACGATGAGTAGACCGGTAGAAATTGGTATCTGAGAGGAACATAGTTCGCAGTTATGATTCCAAGTATTGCTCTGCTGGAGTTGGTTTCAGATTTCCCAGTCACCACTGGGAGCGTCTGTGAATTGCTTAGATGAACCGTGACAGTCGAGCCGGGGGTGAGAGTTGACAGGTATGATCCTAGGTGTTGAGCATCGGGGGTGGCATTGTTATTGACTTGAGTTATGACGGACCACTGCGGCAAACCCGCATTCTGTGCCGGGCTTCCGTTTGTGAACCCGGTTACAAGAATACCGGCGGGTGCTGGCTGATAGAGGGCGACGAGAAGAACCAGGACAAGTGCCCAGGTAGCGACGTTGGTGAATGATCCGGCGGCAAAGACTCTCAGCTTGGTCCGCGCTTTGCGTTTTGCAAGGTTCTCTTCATCGATCTCAACGAATCCGCCGGGGAGGAATACGGCCATGAAAACACCTGAGGACTTTATGGGAACCTTGTCAAGTACGCTGGCTATTCCGTGGGCCATTTCGTGGGGAATTAGAAGTACGGCTATCGCTAGAACGATGTATGGAAAAATGTCCCAGCCGATTGTTAGACCGGGGAGGGGAATTATCAGAAGAGTCGGTCCAGCGCCTGAACTGTGTCTGAACAACCCGACGGCGTTGTTCATGAAACTGTAGACGACGAATACTAGGAGACCGATGCCCATCGCTGCACCGATGTCGAAGAATGCCAGCCACCCTCTCCGAAATCGGCCACCTATCCTCTCTAGCCAGCTGTTGAAAGCTACGGTTTTCAGCATGAGGTAGTAGGGCTTGGCTATGATTCCGTGTTTGTCGGCCTTCAAGCGCACTGCCAGAGCGTAAATGGCGACCCAAACGGTGAGGTAGAAGAGTAACGGAATGTACGGGTCGAGTAGGCTCAAGAAGCTCTTCTCTTAGTTCAGGGAATTAGGCTCGACTCAAGCGGGTTTCATATTACCTTTTTCAGCTTCTAGTTCGAAGTGTTCTTCTCAAAGCTGGGTCCGAGTCAACACGCGCCTGAAGGACTTCTTCGAAGGATTCTCCATCACGGACTGGAATCCTGAGATACATTCCTGTTCTACCAATGGTGTCCCTGCGTGTCAAGACCCTTACTCGCTCCATGACAATTGCAACGCTCACCCCCAAGAGTCGCGCGATTTCACTTTCTCTGCCGACGACAGGAGACTCGAAGTGTCCCTCCGGCGTCGGTTCGATCAAAATCAGTCTCTTGGTGCAACCCGGGCTTCGAATCTTGTCTTTCAACTCGGGGAGTGTGACCTTTCCTCCGAATGCGTAGAACTCCAGTTCTAGTGAGCGGAAGGGTGTCAGCGGGACAGTGACCGAGGTTGTCTGTTCGGCGTCCAGTTGGATGTGCGCTTTAGGGGAGTGAGATGGGGTTGCTTGGGCGATTTCTCTTGAGAATATTGTAAAGCCGGCGTTTTCTAGAGCGGCTTCTACGATTTGGGTGTTGACATTGAAGGGGATCAATACGTCTACGTCGCTCTTGTCGTCCACGTCTCCCCTGGCGACGCTGCCGTGCGTTAGAGCAGTCTGTGACCATCCTGCGAGAGCGTTGATGACATGGACAGCTCTGTCTCTCAGTGAGTCCAGTCTTGTCCAGTGAGACGCAGGATAGACGACTAGGACCTTGTCAGAGGTTCTGCTCGGCTTTGGACCCGAGCCCCGTCTCTTCACAATGTTCCCTTGAACAGGTCTTCGCTGGCGGGTCCAGTGAGGTCAGAACTCTTCGCTTTGTCTTGGAATCGAACTCTTTTCAATCCGCGGACAATGGCCGCTGGAATTGCTTCTCTTCCTTGTCCCATGACGAGCTCAGCTGCACCAGCTACTTCGTCCGCTAATGCTACGTTCTTGAATTTTAGTTGATACCCGAAAAGGTCTCTTTGGCCCCGATAGTCAGCATGAGGTTTGAGGCCTGCAATTCCGATAGTTTCCTCAACCTGTCCCAGTCTGAACGGTCGGCTATGGGTGTCAGTTATTATGACTCCTATAGTCTTTCCCGTGAGCCGTCGTATTCTGTTTCTGATCTTCCTAGCGGAAGCATCTGGGCGGGTGGGAAGTAGTGTATAGTTCTGGTCACCTCTCACGTTCGACTTATCCACGCCAGCGTTGAGACATGTCCAGCCGTGTTTTGTTGTGACTATCAAGGCCATTTTGTCAGCTCTAAGAATTCTCTTGGAGTCATTGAGGACTATCTGAACGAACTCGGGTTTTCGTCCCGTCTTTCGAGCAAGGATCAAGGCCTTCCTTGACGGGTGGACAGAGCCAAGGTTAACGAGCCTGCCTTCTGCCTTCGAAACGGCCTTCTGACCTACGACAAGTATGTCTTTTCCTCGGATTCCCCATCCAACTTTGCGGGCGCTCTCAACTATCAACAGTGGCAAGTCGTCGCCTGGTTTGATTAGAGGAAGTCCGCTCAGGGGAAGTATCTGCACGGCTGCGGCCATACGAGCGGGCTTGTTGTATGAGGTATACAAACTCGATTTTAGGAGGGAATTACGTTTCTTGTCGTGCCGATAGGAAAGCATGTTTATATTCTGAAGTGTCATCTTTTCTATCGTCAGGTTGACTGGCCGGAGATCGTCCGGTGGCCGTTAGTAACGACTGCTGCTTTCTCCCGTAGCAACCGAACGAACGGAAGAAACGATGAACGGAGGTGGAAGATGCTATGGGTTATGAAAGGAGAGGCTATGGCGGTGGTGGCGGTGCGAACAGATTCGGACCGAAACCGGTCGAAGAAGGCAAAGAATACGATGTCGACATCAAGGAGATCAGTCGCCGCGGTGAAGGAATCGCGCGCGTCGAAGGTCTTGTTGTCTTCGTACCAAACACCAAACCCGGAGATCATATCAAGATAAAGATCACACGGGTTTCGAACCGCTTCGCTTCAGGCGAAGTCATCCAATAAGGATGCCCGATAAGAGGTAGGGAGAAACCATGTTTCTCCCAAATCCCCCATTTCTGATTTCTACGAAAGCCTAAAGGCTCGATCGTCTGTCAAAGAAACGAGTTTCCTATGACGGAAGGGAAGCCGGGCCGCAAGCGTTGGAGCGACATCCGATCCTTCATAGATAGACGACCATGGTCTTTCCTATCCTGGTCGGCCGGGCTGACCGCGCTTGCTTTCATCGTATTCTACGGGCTGCAGGCAACAACGAACCCCCAGGTGGGAATACAGTTCGTCCAGTCAGAATGGCCTGATCCCTCGATCTTTCCCTACTTCTATGCCAAGCCCATAACATGGTTCGCTTACTTCAGTTTCGTATACTGGGCTGCGGGCCTCGAATCGAACAAGGAACATTTTCTCCAGCTTTCTCCGAGAGTCCGAAACATGATCTTCCTCGGCACCGCTCTGGTTGCGTTCGCCTCGTTCTACGAGATTTTCTACAACTTCATGGTCTGGCTGGCTCTCGAGGTTCTGACGACTAATTGCTTGCCCTTCCCGTGCAACCCCGATAGAGTGGCAAGCATTTTCGACCTCAAGAGCCCTCTCAATCTGGTTTTTGCGACGAAGATTGTTACGACAGCCTTCGGCTTGTCTATGTACTCACTATGGTTCCTTCACCGCGTGGACGTGGAGACGGAAAGGCGAAATCGGACCACTACGACTGTCGATAGCGGTGTGAAGGCGCCTGTGGCTATCCCGTCAGGGAAACATATAGAAATCGAGGCTGGCCTCGCTGCCCAGCAACCGATAGACCCAACTATAGACAAGACTTGAGTCAATGTTCTAGGAAAAATGGATCTTTGGAATCCTATGATGTAGCCGTTATCGGAGCTGGTCCCGCAGGGGTAATGGCTGCTTGGAAAGCAGCGGAGTCACACGCGAGGACCGTTCTGATAGAGCGAGAACCCTCTCCGGGAAAGAAGGTTTGCGCCGAGGGAGTTCTCGCCGATGCTCTTGTGGACGCGGAGCTCAAGCCTTCGAGCGAGTTTGTATCGAACTACATATCCGGCGCTGTCCTCTATGCCCCCGATGAACAGAAGAAAGTCAACGTGGGGGGCGAAGGCTACATTCTTGACAAGCCTGCTTTTCTTCGAGTCCTAGCTGACCGCGCTGAGAAGGCGGGGTCTGAAACAAGATTCGAGACGTCCGTGGAAAATGTCGAGCGAAAAGACGGGTTAGTCGAAATACGGACGAAGAAGGGTGGAGAGTCCAGCTTGGTTAGAGCGAGGATTGTCATAGGATGCGATGGCACTGGATCGGTCCTGGCAAGACGATTTTTCCCCCGAAAGAACTACCAAGCGATTACGGCCTTACAATATTCGATGACAGATTGTGTTGTGGAGGATGAGTCAAAGCTCGAAATTTACGTTGGGCATGAAAAGGCGCCGGCTGGGTACATCTGGATGTTCCCGAAGGGAAAAGGTGATGCAAATGTCGGGATTGGCGTGAAAGGGGCTGGAGCGAAAGTGCTTCTCGACAGGTTCATCGAGAACCACCCGCGAGTCTTTGGATCTGCTAAGATAGAGCGGACCCTTGCCGCCCCCGTTCCAGTTGGAGGAGAGGCTGAGAGCTGCGTCGCCGACAACATGATGCTATGCGGCGACGCTGCAAGCCAAGTCATACCGCTTACCGGAGCGGGCATACACACTGGTTTAGTGGCGGGAAAGATTGCAGGCGAAGAAGCGGCGATCTCGGCTCTCAAGGGGAACGTGTCTGCGGAGAATTTGCAACGCTACAGAGATAGATTTGACAAGTTGTGGGGAGAGCGAATATCCAACAGTTTGAGAGCCTTGGATTCGTTCGAAAGATTCTCTGATAATGAGCTGAATATCATAACTGGACTCTTGGAGGGACAGGATCTGGTTGAGATGGCGAACGGTTTCAGTCCTACGAAGGCAGTGGCGCTGATGGCGCGACACCCGCTTCTAGCGTTGAAGGTCGCCTATCAACTATTGACAGGATAGAGAAGGGGAAAAATGGGACCCGTAGAAGCTTCTCTCCTTTCAGCGATCAAGGAACGAGGCTGCATTCACCTATCATTGATCGACCCTGAGAAGTTTACAGGACGACTATCGAGGTCACTGGAAGATCTCGAAAGTTGGGGCACTGCCGCGATAATGGTTGGAGGCTCAACTGTCAGGTCGGTTGATCAACTCGACGGGGCTGTGAAGAAGATTAAGGAGTTAACCGATCTCCCGGTTATTCTCTTTCCGAATGGGCCGGCTGGCGTGAGCCGTTTTGCTGATGCGATATTTTTCATGTCTCTCCTCAACTCTTCCTCGCCTCGATTCCTAATACGTGCCCAGTCCAAAGGTGCGCCGACGGTCAAGCGGTTCAAGCTAGAACCCATTCCGCTTGGATACTTGGTAGTTGGAGACTCTAAGACTGCTGTAAGCTCTATTGGAAGAGCGGACAGAATCTCGTATTCTAAGCCGGACTTAGCTGCTGCCTACGCTCTTGCCGCACAGTATCTCGGGATGCGATTCGTCTACCTTGAAGCAGGAAGTGGAGCTGAACACCCGGTAGAAACGGGCATGGTCGAAAAGGTCTCGTCTGACCTGGACATTCCCGTAATTGTCGGAGGTGGTATCCGAACGCCAGACCAGGCACGCGCCTTGGCGAAATCTGGAGCTTCGGCAATTGTGACGGGAACCCTGCTCGAGCAACAAGGACCCGGACCTGTGAAGAGTATCGTTTCCGCGATGAGACGCAGCTAGTGGATACGTCGTGGCTCAAGAGGCGACGGGGGGAGTCGGTGGTACTGTTGGCGCGTTCAATTTCATCCGAAGAGTAGGCTTCCCATCGACCCCCGAGGTCCTCTCCGTCTTCGTAACTATCTCAGTGCTTGCCTCGGTTCTCGCACTTCCTCTAGCCGGAGTTGGTTTCCAGGCGGCGATTCTCTTTCCATTGATTTTGATCGTAATTCCAATCCTTGTTGCGGAGGCATTGAACTCGGCAGCAATTCTGCGTGGAGACAAGGTTCTTAACTTTCGAAGGCTTCTTGGAATGGAACTCCTATCCTGGTTTTTGCTCATAGTAGCCCTACCTCTGGCAGCCTTCGCGGGAACGTTCCTTTCTAACTCGACAGTTTGGGCCTATGGATTCTTCACAGTATTGGTCTTCTCTATGCCCCTACGATTTCTCTCGATCGGTTCGATCTCATCCATGAATTCTTGGAGGAAACTCTTGGCATCCGCGTTTCCACCGATTCTCACGATCGTCTTCTTCTCGATCTTTGGGTCGAGCATTGGCCTGTCAAATGCCGGTGATCCGATGATTCGAGGAATTACCGCCTTTGCAGTAGGGCTGATTCTTTCAGCCGTCGGTGTGTCAGGGATCGTTCGAAATGTAGAGCGTGCCGGTATCCCTGAGGTTCGAGACTCCCCTCTAACACTGTTCAGAGTGTTCCTTCAACACTGGCTGAAGTCTGATCCTGAGCCTTTGGAAAAGCGACTTGGGACGTTGGGAACAGAGGGAACGATTGAGGGCTCGATTCTAGGCTTTTCTGGCATGAAAGGAGCAGTCGGTTGTGTCGTAGTATCGAACTTCCATCCGGGACCTTATCGTGACCTTGGAAGCGCGGGGCTTCCCTTCCGCCTAAAGGCGTCTATCGAAGGATCGAAGGGGGGGATTGCCCAGGTACCGCACGGGATCTCGAATCATCAATTGAACATCGTTTCTCACGCGGACGTGCAGCGAGTCATAGACCGGGCCTTGGAGGAATATCCTGCTGCGCCTCAAATTCATGAGTCCAGCGCCATGGTCAGGTCCAGCGTAGCAGACGCTAAGGTGTCCGGTCAGGTCTTCGGAAATGTTGCTTTTCTCACGTTGACTCTGTCCCCCACCGACATGGAGGATTTGCCTTCAGAGGTCGCCCGTGAGATTGAGCGGGAAGCGCAGACCCGGGGCTTGAAAGCCATCATCGCAGATGCTCACAATAGTCTGTCGAATCAAACCTCAATAACCTCTGAACAGGCACGAAAGCTCGTTGAGGCCTCAGTCAAAGTGCTGGACCAGCTGGCTCTCGCCCGAAAATCCCCCTTCAAAACAGGGTCTGCTGCAGACCCTCTAGAAGAGTTCCGGCTCGAAGACGGGATAGGCCCAGGCGGGCTCTCCTCGCTAGTAGTCCGGAACGGAAACCAGATTGTTGCCTATCTGACCATAGACGGGAATAATATGCATACAGGAGTTAGAGAGGCAATACTAGAAGACCTTGAAACGATCGGAGTATCCGATGGCGAGATAATGACAACAGATACGCACTTGGTAACGGGGCTCGTGAGGTCTACTCTTGGGTACTATCCGATTGGCGCTCATCTAGACGTTGGATTGTTGAAAAAGAAAGTAAGGGAGACAGTTCAGCACGCGATATCGTCGATGGAGGAGTCCACCGCAGGGTTCTCGAAATTCTCGATCGAAGTACGAGTCCTTGGGTCAGAAACGTTCCAGACCATAACGAGTTTTGTAGGCCGCATTGCAAGACGTATCGGACGTCAGTTCTTCCGGCTTGAAGCCCTAACTCTAGTGGCGACCCTGATTATTCTGTTCTTTCCGTGATTGCCATGGAAGTTGACGAATCCCTACACTACATGCAGCTTCCACGAGAGGTTATCGTGGGTAAGAATGTTCTCGGCCGAGTTGGAGAGGTTTGCGCACGACTAGGCTTCAACGGTAACGCGCTCGTAGTTTCAGGGCCGATAACTTATCCCCTTGCAGGCGAGCCTGTGGCGAAATCAGTTACAAAGGCAGGGTTGAAGGTCGACCACGTCATCGTCAAAGAATCAACCGAACAAGTTGCCAGTCATGTCGTAGAAACGATCAAGAAAGCTAAGGCCTCACTGGTTCTTGGCGTTGGCGGAGGGAAGGATATCGATCTGGCGAAGCTCGCCTCTGCCAAGTCGAAGGTTCCTTTCATGAGCGTTCCCACAGCAGCTAGCCACGATGGAATCGCGAGTCCTTATGCTTCGATCAAAGGTGGCTCAAGGCCTTATTCGGTTAGAGCGCAAGCGCCTGTAGCGATTCTCACGGATGTCGGTGTCATCGCAGATTCACCCTACAACTTGTTAGCTGCTGGTTGTGCCGACATTGTTGCCAAGTTCACAGCCGTTAAGGACTGGCAACTCGCACACAAACTGAAGAACGAGTACTACGGTGACTACGCGGCCAACCTTGCTATGATGAGTGCTGAACTTGTTACGAAGAACGCCAGGGAGATTCTAAAGCGAAACGTCGAAGGCGTCCGAACCGTAGTGGAGGCACTCATAAGCTGCGGCGTGGCAATGAGCATAGCAGGAAGCTCCCGACCATGCAGTGGATCCGAGCACTTGTTCAGTCATGCCCTCGACATTGTGGCCGGCGAAACAAGCCTTCATGGCGAGAGAACTGGTGTTGGCGCAGTCTTGTGCGCTTACCTCCAAGGAGGCAATTGGGAATCGATTCGAGCGTTTCTGAAAGAGATTGGAGCTCCTTCGACTGCTGAGGAGCTGAACGTTTCCCCTGATCAGGTGGTGAGGGCCCTTACGATGGCGCATAGTCTGCGGCCCGAACGATACACAATCCTCGGAGAGACCGGAGTGGCGGAGGCCGCTGCGGAGAAGGTCGCCCGGACGACGGGCGTTATTTGATAGGACATGAAGGCTTCTGCTCGAGCCTACGCGATTCAGGGGCTCGTGAAATACCACGGTCTGCGGAACGAGAGGCTGCGGTTACCATTCCACGACAGCATATCAGTCTGCATGAAAGCACTTCCAACAGTGACGACGGTCGCCTTCAACCCAGAGTTGACGGATGACCTTATCCGGATAAACGGGAAGTCGCCTTCCCGCAAAGAACAGGCCAGAGTTTTGGCGGTCGTTAACCATCTCCGACAGTTGTCTCGTTTCGGGTCCAAGAAAGCAAGAATCGAATCCAGGAACCCCGACGTCAAAGGGAAGGGACTGGGCTTCTCCGCCTCAGGTTTTGCTGCACTAGGACTTGCAACGGCAAGAGCGTTGGATCTCGATACCAAGACACCTGAGTTGTCAGAGGTTGTTAGACTGGGGGCTGGTTCCGCATCTCGAAGCGTAGCCGGGGGCTTCTCCATCTGGTACGCGAACAGAAACGGTCGGTCTTATGCAGAGGAGCTTGCCTCTGCCAGCTCAATCAAACTAAGAACGATAATCGTTCCGATAGAGTCAGAGGTCAAAACAGACAGAGCTCACGCTGACGCTGTTAAGTCTCCGTTTTTCAAGCCTAGGCTGGCTTACCTTCGAGGTATTCTTCCACGGATGAAACGGGCTATCTCACGAAGGGACGTAGAGTCGATCGGACGGTTAGCCGAGGAAGATACACTCAACCTGCATGCAGTCACGATGACCGGTAAGGAGGGACTGGTTCTTTTCAATCCACTCTCTATCGAAATCATGAGAGAGGTACGAAGACTCCGAACCGAAGAGGACATTCCAGCCTGGTTCTCCCTGGATACTGGTCCATCGGTTTTCGTGAACACCACACGAGACGCTGCCCAGTCAGTTCGACGAAACATCAGCAAACTCGCAAACTCGCTCTTAGTCTCGGACCCAGGCGGACCCGCCGAGATTATCGACAAGCACCTTTTCTAACACCTCGATCGGTTTGGGTTCTCAAGAACTGGACACTCGAATGTCATCGCAGAAAGGATCAGCTGCTGGACCGACAGATGCTAAGGTTCTAGCTCCGCTTCCAAACGCCGACAAGTATTCCCAGATCGTAACCCGGTTCGCCCCGAATCCCGACTTTGTGCTCCATATCGGATCTCTTCGTGCTGTGTTTCTCTCTCATGACTATGCAAGGATGTACAAGGGCAAATTCATCCTCCGGTTTGAAGATACGGACCCTCGACTGAAGAAGTCGGTTCTCGAATATTATGGACAGATCGAGAAAGACGTGAAGTGGCTGGGGTGCCAGTGGGACGAGGAATACATCATGAGCGACAGAGTCCCAATCTATTATGAGTACGCAGAGAAAGCGCTTGGCCATGGGTTCGCGTTTGTCTGCACGTGTGAACCAGACCAGTTTAAGGCGATAATCGAGTCAGGCCGAGCCTGTCCACACAGGTCCAAGAGTCCTGCTGAAAATCTCGAACTGTGGCGCAATATGCTCAGTGGAGAACTGAAGGAAGGAGAGGCTGTCGTTCGTGTCAAGACGGAGACGACTCATCCGAATCCGGCGGTTCGAGATTGGCCAGCCTTCCGAATAATTGATCCGGAGAAGTATCCTCATCCTCGGGTCGGGTCCAAGTATCGGGTCTGGCCTCTCTACAACTTCTCCGCTGCCGTAGACGATCGTCTGATGGGTGTTACTCATATCATTCGTGGGAAGGAACATTTGACCAACGCGGTCAGACAGACCTTCCTCTACAAGCACATGGGCTGGTCATATCCTGAAGCTATCGAGTATGGACGATTGAAGATGATCGGGTTCAAGCTCAGCAAGTCAGAGATGGTGAAAGAGCTCGAGGAAGGATTGGTCGATGGATTCGACGATCCTAGAATTCCGACGATAGCGTCGCTTAGTCGGAGGGGATACTCGCCTGAGGCCTTGCGAAAGATTGTGCATGAGATGGGAGCTCGGCCTGTGGACGCGACATTGAGCTGGGACAATATCAACGCCGCGAATCGTAAGGAAATTGACAAGCTAGCTCACAGATACAATTTCATCCCCAATCCCGTTCCTATGGATGTGGAGCATGTTCCACACGCGTTCGAGGCGCATCTTCCGCTTCACCCGGAACTCCCATCGCTTGGAAATCGCACGTTGAAAGTTGTTCCTAGCGAGGGTACTGCCCGCATTTGGCTGTCTGGATCCGACCTTCAAGCGTTCGAGAAGGCGAAGGTTGTCCGGCTTATGGAGCTCTTCAACGTAGAAATCCATTCAACCAAACCAGATTTGGTTAAGGCAACTTTTCACAGCCAGGAATACGCGAAGGCCAGAGAGCTCAAAGCACCTCTGATACAATGGGTTCCTGACGACCAACACATCTCCTGCGAAGTGGTTATGCCGGACGCGACAAGGACGAGAGGGTTCGGGGAGACGAACTTGATCGGTGAGAAGGTGGGAAATACTATTCAGATGGTTAGGTTCGGCTTCGGAAGAATCGACTCTAAGGAAGACCCGCTAACCGTCTACTTCGCACACAAGTAGCTAGTTCTGATCTAGTGAGCCGTGCTCCCGAATCCAATCTGAAGAACTATTGAGTAGTGGTGACCCGAGGACAGGGTTACTGTGAACGTGAAGAGGTTGCCGCGTCCCGTTACGACCTGTATTGTGTACTGGTGTCCGCTTGTGAAAGCGAATGCTGAACCATGGAGGGTGCATTGCGAACAACTCGAACCGATGCTGAATGTTGTTGTCGTAACGCTGTTCGGCGCTAGTGACGGACCACTCCAGTTCGCGAGAGCGTATTCGTTGCCGCTTGGATCTGTGACGTAGTAATTTGTTAGTGTTGCAGTTCCGGTGCCATTGTTCTGGAGATCTACGGCAACATGGGTAGAATCTTCGAACGCAACGGAAGTCGGAGCGATGTTTTCTGTGTAGGTCTCAGAACTAGCCCACCCGGTCATGATCTGGTTTCCGCAAGATGTCTTTACTGGAATCCAGGTTTCGGAGTCTGCGTCTTGGACTGTCGTGAACGTTCCGTTTTGTCCTGCCCCGATTGCTACGTCGATGCTGTACGACTGTGTCCCAAGGATGTAAGACGTGAGCCTCACCGCCTCTGATTGTGCGTTATGGATTTTGACTGTGTAGGAATAGGGTGTGGTTTGGCTTGCTGTGAAACTTCCGACTAGAAGGTTCGAGTTTTCAGTATTGCAAGAGGACGTGGAGGTTAGCTGAGGGCTGAGTGCTCCGGTCGAGAAGAGTGCGATTGCCCCTACCGCGATTGCGCTTACTAGTATTGCGACTACCTTGGTATTCACCTTTCAACCTTTCCTGGCTCATGAGCCATACGTATTCAATCGTCATGTAACTGGGCACCACCACCCTGTCAATCAAGTCTGTCAAAAAGCCCGAATCATTCGTCAACCGAAGAAGGATGAAGATTGGTGGAAAAGTGGACGTGTTTCCACAACCCAGTTGCTGCCTCGCGAATCTCGACTTTACTCGTCACAGCTTGCATGATATGTTTCTCCATGATCCCTCATCGAGGTAAGATTTGCTGAAAGGACGATTCCTAGCTTGTCGATCAGTGCGAATTAATCACTCGCCAACATCTAACCAGCAATTCCGGGTAGAAGTCCGCGCACAGAGCAGAAGCTTCTCATATCATACAATTACTCCGTTCACAGGTCCCGATGTCCATGCTGGCTGACGCAAAGTCGCTCTTCGGAGAAATCGTCGTATGACACGTCGCATCGTCCTCGCTGGCGGCAACGGCTTCATCGGTCGTTTGCTCGTTGAGAGCTTTGTCGCAGGAAACTACGAGGTTGTCATACTCACGCGCTCGCCTAGCGTAGCCGAGACGGGCATTCGCCAAGTCCGCTGGGACGGGCGCACCCTGGGAGATTGGGCCGGAGAGCTCGAAAGCGTCCACGCACTCATCAATCTCGCCGGGCGATCGGTGAATTGCCGCTACAACGCGCGCAACCGGCGCGAGATCCTTGAGTCGCGGGTTCAATCGACAAAGGTGTTGGGCGACGCCATCGCCCTCAGCCGGCAACCACCGCAGGTGTGGCTGAACGCCAGCACCGCCACTATCTACAAACACACGTTCGACCGGCAGATGGATGAGGCCACCGGTGAAATTGGCGCGACCCCGGAGGCCAAGGATGAATTCTCCATCGAAGTTGCGCGCGCCTGGGAAGAAACGCTCTTCGAGGCGCCCACCCCTGTTACGCGGAAGGTCGCGCTGCGCACGGCAATGGTCTTCGCCGCGGGCAAAGGTGGCGTTTACCGGACCCTGCGAGGGCTCGCGCGATGGGGGCTAGGAGGCACCATTGCCGGCGGGGGATTCACGAAGACGATTTTTGCCACTCCATCGAATGGTTGATCCACCGGGACGATTTTAGTGGGCCGGTCAATGTGGCCTCGCCGAACCCGATCCCGCAACGCGAGATGATGAGAATCATCCGTCGGGAGTGCAGCGTGCCTTTCGGATTGCCCGCGACTCGCACGATGCTTGAGGTTGCGGCCTTTGTTCATAGGACCGAGGCCGAACTCATACTCAAGAGCCGCCGCGTTGTGCCAAGTCGGTTGCTGGCAGAAGGCTTCCAGTTCCGTTTCGCGCGAATGGAAGACGCGGTGCGAGAGATTGAAGACCGCTTATGACTGGGCCGGGACTCGAACGATCGAACTAAACTCTGCGAGTAGCGCGAATTAAGCACAACCAGGCTTCGATACGGCTAGGTGGAACTCTGCATCGAATAAGTCCCATCCATTCAGATGGGTAGATTCCGCTTCGGAAGAAGCGATTCGAAAGAAGAACCACTAACTGTTTATTTTGATTACAAGTAGTCCCCGCACTAATCATCACACCTACTGGGCATGGGTCGGAGAAATCGGTCTTACAATTTACCTATGGGTTTTTTCGCTACCTTCTTGGGAATCCATCTCAGTGATTGGTCTGACCTACAGAAGAGCCAAACAGTCTTTGATTACACACAACTACGCTTCGATGCCGGCAGTCAGTACCTAAGCTGAATCTCTCTATCTCTGATTTTCAGATCCCATCTTGGCGCGCTTGCGAGAAGTACTAGTGGAAGGCTTCTTTGTAGATGCTTCTTTCTTCTTTGCCGGTGATCTCGGTTTCTTAGGGGCCGACATGGGTGCTTCTGCCTTCTCCTCTTTCTCTGGAGAAACATCTGCCGGCTTCGCTGCAGTAGCGGGCAATTCTGGCTTTGGCTCAGACCTCTTGAAGACTTCTTGGAAGGCTACCGTGTCTATGTCTGGGAAGAATTTTTGCAGGTCTGATGTGACAGCCTTCTTGGCTACCTGTAGTCCGCTGAGATAGAAGGCCTCCTCGGGCACTTCTATAGTGAGATCGGTCTGATGCTTCTTTAGGGCGAATTTTTCCTTCGGGACCTCAGGGATTCGTAGCGCGATTAGGCTGAGAATCTTCTCGTTCTCGTTTTCCAATACTTTGTCGATGGACACGTCATAGACGAGAGTCCGACCGGCGAGCGGATGATTGTAATCGACTTGGACTCGACCTGCACCGACTGCACGGACAACGGCGGGCCTTCCATCAAATTCGACTTGTTGGCCGGGAGTCGGGTATTCTTTGTCTCTGAACCGTCGTAGCGGGACTAGCCGCATTTTTCCCGGGTCTCGATTGCCAAAACCCTTCTCAGGTGACAGCTCAACTGTCTTGTTTGTTCCAGGGTCTAGTCCGACGAGAGATTCTTCTAGTCCTTTGGGTAGCCATCCTTCTCCTAGGATGATGAATTTTGGACCAAATGTTGAGTCTTCTCGATGGATGTGGGCATCCTTGGCCACGGAATCGAAGGTGGTGTCAACCGTCTCTCCACTCTCTTTCACTTTTAGGGTGTAGTTGACTAGTAGGAAGTCTCCTGGTTTGACTGCCATGGTTCTCAGTTCACCTTTCCGGGTAGTCTTGATAGGGTTTCTCTCGCTGCTTCTAACCCTTCGTCAACCTTGGCATTGAAACCCAGTTCTGATGTCGCGGATCCTATGGCGCCGACCGTTGTCATTATGTCGGCGGATCCTACGTTGCCCATGATTCCGACTCTGAACATTTTTCCTTTTGCTTTCCCGAGGCTTCCCCCGAAGTCTATTCCATACTTCGTTCTTATCAGTTCCCTCACTTTCCCCTCATCCATCCCCATAGGACTGTTCACTGCAGCAACTGTGTGGGATCGGGATTCCTTCTCTGCGTAAAGCCCGAGTCCCATGGCTTCCATCCCGTTATAGACCGCCTCCGCACAAATCCTGTGTCGCTCATAGCGTGCAGGCAACCCCTCTTCGAGAATCATGTCGCAAGCCTCGTTCAACGCGTAGAGAAGACTGACAGCTGGTGTGAATGGCGTATAGCCGTCTTGGATGTACTTCTGATACATTAGGAGGTCAAGGTAGTAAGACCGATTGACTTTCTTCGACTTGATCCTCGTCCACGCCTTGTCGCTGACTGAGATAAACGCCAACCCAGGCGGGGTCATCAAACACTTCTGGCTCGCAGTCACGCAGATATCGATGTTCCAATCATCCACAGGCAACTTATCGCCGCCCAGAATTGAGATCGCGTCTACCATCAATAGCATGTCATGGTCAGCGCACATCTCCCCAAGCCGCTCAAGCGCCCTGACTGTTACGCCGGTAGAGGTTTCATTGTGGACGACCGCAAGCGCTCTAGCGTCAGGGTTTGCTTTAACAATCTTCTCAAAATCCTCAACTCGAGGAGCTTTGCCCCACTCTGAACCCAAAACGACAGGTTTTCCACCGTAGGCTTTGATCGCTTCGCCCAGCCTCTCGCTGAAAAAGCCGTTTACATTAACAATTATCTTGTCGCCATCATCTACTATGTTCTGGAGAGCAGCCTCGGTGGCTCCCGTGCCTGAGGAAGTAAGAATGAACATGTCACCTTTCGTCTCGAAGACTTTCTTGGTCTTGCCTAGAAGTTTGTTGAAGAGTTCCTTGAACTCGGGGCCCCTGTGACCGATAAGCGGCTTCAACATCGCCCTCATCACCCGAGGTGGAACGTTGGTGGGACCGGGTAACATCAGAAGTCTCTGGGTCTCACTCACAAGGCAACCCTACAGCTAGTGTTTCGCGAAACGAAGCCGTGATTCTTTTAAGTCTTACATTGACAATTGAACAGAGTGCATATCATGAGGAAGTGCAGACACTCATTTCGCAATCTTCATCGCCGATTCGTCCTTCTGTACTAGTCGACTTCTGAGGAGTATCGCTAGGGCTAGAGTCGAGATGAAGATCATCGTGTATATTGCCGAAATGGCCGTCGTCTCGTATATGTCGCTAGTCTGCCAGATGTGTCCGACTGCATCTGTTATGGCGGTGTTGGTGGGCCTAAACGGGTAGTTGAGGACAAACCCGACCCCTGTCCACAGGTAGACTAGAATAATCTGGAGATAGTGGGTTATTGGTACGGCCGGTGGGTTGGTCGGCCCGCGCTTCCGGAGGTACAGAGCGAAGAGCTGGAAGAAGATGTACACGGTCAGTGACCAGCCGAGGAAGTTGGAGATTGGTACTCCGAAGTATCCTCCTCCCTGTGTCCAGATCCATGTCTGGTTGATGGTGGAGGCAATTGGGTCGAGGGAAAGGTCCCAGGCAACCATCATGAACGATGCGACCAATGGAACGGCGACCGTGGTGAAGATAGTTGAGCCTCGGCGGACTCCGCCTAAAATAAGATTGATAGAACCCAGGCAAGGTAGCCGAATGCAATGTAGGATGGAAATATCAGAATCGGTACGAGGGAGACTTTAGGTCCCAGCGCGTCGGTGTAGTAGTAGTGCCCGAACGGAAAGCCGGTCAGGATGCCTAGGTTTTCCATGATGCCGCTGATGATGAGCGTGATGACGACGAAGATTGCAATGCCCTTCCACGGGTATCTCTTCATTCCGTGAATCAGTGTGAAGGGAAATAGGAGGAGAATTGTAGGGAAGGTGTTGAGGTTAGGAAGTATTGCTCTAAGTATGATGGAAACAACATACGCCATTGCGAGACCCCAGAGAACGAGGTTCGTCAGCCTATCATTGCGAGTAGGACTCGCGTCGGTCAAGTGCGTTCCCTTTTCGACACCCATTCCCGAAACCATCTGCAGAGTGGTCCTTGGTGGCGTTTATTTAAAGTTACTCGTGAGTAACTTTCCGGACTCGCGTTCACTTTAAGTAATCGCAAACTAGAATCTAACCATGCCCAAGGTCACATCGGAGTACAAGGAACTCGTCAGGACAAGAATCCTTGAATCCGCTCACCGCGTCTTCTCACAGAAGGGCTACCGAGAAGCGACAATGGACGAGATCGCGGAAGGACTAGGGCTCACCAAGCCAGCACTCTACCGATACTACAAGAGCAAAGAGGAACTCTTCAGAGAGATATTCAGACTCTTCAATCAAGCAGCCTTGACGGCGAGACATTCTTCGCTCTAATAGACAAGTGGGGATGGACGCCCAACCTCTTCCTATCCGCAGCCTCAGAAGCGCCGAGAAATCCCAAGCTAAAGAAAATTCTCGCAGACGGATACAAAACAGGGGTCGACATGGTTGGAACTTTTATCGAGGAGCTAAAAACTCGAGGAATTCTCAAGAAAGAAGCAAATCCTCGACTGACCGCAATGGGGGTAATAGCAGTCCATGACGGACTCTTGATCTGGGAAGTGGCAGGTATGAACAGGCAAGAACCCAGAAAAGCGTTCGTCGAGATCATTCAAACAATGTTCTCCTCCCTACTCGTGCACCCAGTTAGCTGAAATTGGAGGTCGCATGTTCGTTGACCGTCGTGACTCTTCTCTCAGACTTCGGGTTAAGAGATGGCTACGTTGCGCAGATGAAGGGAACAATTCTCGACCTTCGCTCGAATGCTGTCATCACGGACATTTCCCATGATGTCGAACGACACAATATTCCGATGGGATCATTCATCCTTGAAACGACTACCCCTTACTTTCCAAAGGGCACGATCCACGTGGCTGTCGTCGATCCCGGAGTTGGAAACGCTAGGAAGGCGATTGTTATCGAATGCAGCACGGGATTATTCATTGGACCTGACAACGGGCTAATGGCCCGGGCAAGCGAAAAGCTAGGCTTGAAGTCGATTTATCAGATCCGGAATCAGGAGTTTCAAAGAAGACCGCCGTCGGCCACTTTTCACGGGAGAGACATATTCGCATACGTTGCCGGGCTCATAGCATCAGGGCGAAGACCCGAGGAAGTGGGACCCAAACTCTCCAAACTCGAAAAACTCGATCTGGCTCAGCCCAAGCTCTCCGGGAAAAATCTCAGCTGCCAGGTGTTGCACGTAGACGTCTTTGGAAACATTATCACCGACGTTGATGAAAATATGGTCCGAAAAATACCTGCAAGCGTTGGAGAAGGCATCGAAATCCGATCACCAACCCGAACGCTCCAAGCCCAATATGCAAGATTCTACTCTGAAGTCGATGATGGTGCTACTGCGGTTTTGCTTGGCAGCCAGGGATTCCTGGAAATCGCGGTTAGAGAGGGGAACGCGAGAGACAAGCTCGGCGTGAGGGCGTTGGACAAGCTGGAGCTTCGGTTCTAGTTTGCTTTGTCAGTTTGGGAGATTTCTCTCATTCTCTCTTCTCCTTTGATCTGTTTCACGTAGGCGGCAACAGATTTCGGTAAGAGTTCTTCCCAGTTTTTTCCTTCTATGATTCTCTTTCTCACCTCTGTTGCCGTAAATGCGGTTCGGTTGAACATGGGGATCTTCTCTACTCGCATTCCTGCCTCTTTGAGAAGTCTACCTGTCAGAGGTTCGTTTGTGAAAACTAGGTCAAAGCTGGGTGTTTGGGAGAGAAGGTGTGAGACCCATACCTTGTGGAACTCGGCATCAGGAAGAGGCAGCACTGTGTATCGGTTCGCATCTATCTTCGTCTCCTTTAGAGCCAGCCGGATCATTGTAATCCGTTCGCCGGCGGTAAACGGGTTGTCAACAGTATGGCTGTCATGCGCGCTTCCCACGACTATGACCAGCTCGTCCACTTTGTTTAGGATGTGTTTTACTGCTTCAAGGTGCCCGAGGTGGAATGGCTGGAACCGGCCCACATAGAGGCCAGTCGTCAACTCTCAGGCTCCGGTCGGGACCCAGAGAGCACTCGGAGCAACTTTATCGCCTTCGATCAATACGCCCTCTCGCTCCAGAAGCTCCCGCTTAACCGCACAACCATAATCAGAAAGTGCCCCGCCAATAGAGTAGTTGCCAATCTCCAGGTTTGCTGGGACTACTCGATGACATGGGACGAACAGGGGCCACGGATTTCTAGCGACACCGGTCCCGACTGCCCTTGGGCCCGAATGGATACGTTTGGCTAGCATTCCATAACTCGCGACTTTTCCCTTTGGAATCTGATTCATGGCCTGACAGACGCTCTTCTCGAATTCTGACACACCTTCCCAGTCAAGACGAACACGGTTGGTAGTCCGTCTTCCCTCATAGAGGTCGATCATCTCGTTCAGCGCGACGTTCGACTCGTTTGTGAACCTCTCAATCAGCTTTCCGGGGGAGTCCGCACGAAGGTGGCTTACGAGGTTTTTCTGTGATTTTGAGAATGATGAGGCGACCAATCTGTTCTGATTACCGATCAACACGCCAAACCAGGTTCCGCCATGCTCTTTGGTTGAGAGAGTCAGCTTCTCCATCTGTTGCTCCCGCTCTTCCCTCAACGACTGCTCTCCTTAAAGAATAGTCTTGCGAGGTTTCGCTGCTGGTCCTGCTATGCGTATCCGGGCTAGATCCCCAATTCTGCCCTGAGAAAATCCTTGACCCCATCCCTTCCACTTACTCTTAGCCAGATGGGTCCTTGATCATGTTGCGATTCTATGGTGAGAGTAAGGAAGGGGCAGCAGAGTTGTTCCAGAGTGGCCCACTCCGATAATGCGGTGAAGAGCGAGCGGTCGTTTGGGAAGCGAAGTCCATAGCCATCTGCCAGCTCCTCAATTTCAACATGTTTCGCCAACAGGTTTCTTGTTAGGATGTCGTGCCGCTTTCTTTGATCTTGGTCTAGCGCTGACATGTTGCAATAAAAGGGAGGGTCATTTCTCGTCTGTTGGTTGCTCATCGTCTACTGCACCTGACATAGTCAGTTACTTTTCTGAAGTAGTTAAACAGCGAAGTTGCTGCGCGGTAACTTGGTTACGCCACAGTTAGGATATTCGATGGCTCGTAATCCGCCGACCCGACGAAGACTTAACAGAGCATCCTCGGACGCTCAGCGAAAGATGATCGAAGTAGACGGGAGCTACGGCGAAGGAGGAGGACAAGTTCTCCGAACAGCAGTTGCCCTCGCAGCAGTATTATCGAAAGAGATCCATGTCTTCAACATCCGCGCAGGCAGAGCCGAACCAGGATTAAGACCACAACACATGACTGGAGTCAAGGCAGCAGCCGAGCTTTGTTCTGCTAATTTGCAAGGGTTGGAGGTTGGCGCTACGGACTTTGTTTTCAAGCCTGGAAAACTAAGAGCGGGGACTTTCCGATTTGATGTGGGCACCGCGGGAAGCGTCACCCTCGTCCTTCAAACGCTCATGCCCATCATTGCGTTTGCGCCCGGAACAGTACAACTAGAGATTACGGGCGGAACCGATGTGAAGTGGAGTCCACCTATCGATTATCTTCGCCTTGTTACGTTGCCAATCCTCAAGAAAATCGGCTACCGTGGTAGTCTGGAGATTGTGCGGAGGGGACACTACCCGAAGGGAGGAGGACTCGTCAAGTTCTCATCTGGAGGCGCTTCAAATCTGCAGGCAGCGAACTACGAGAAACCTGGCTTAATCTCGAAGATCTATGGGATAAGCCATGCTACAGCTCTACCCCGACATGTCGCGGAGCGACAGGTCGCAGCTGCCAGAAAGAACCTCGAAGAAGCAAAGCTGCCATCCCCCTCAATAGACGTTGAGGTTGTAGATGATAAGAGGCAGCTCGGGCCCGGCAGTGGAATAGTGCTATCTGCCGAAATGCAGAACGGGATCATTCTGGGATCAGACGCTCTTGGGGAAAGAGGAAGACCCGCGGAAGAAGTAGGCTCGACTGCTGGGAGAATCCTCGTCGAAGAGGTCGAGTCGGGAGCGACGCTGGATCGCCATATGGGAGATATGATTATTCCATATCTCGCGCTGTCAAAAGGGGCATCCGAAGTCTCAATATCGCGAATCACACAGCACACACGAACGAATGTCAAAGTCGCGGAATGGTTTACGGGAGGGAGGCTCGATCTCGACGGAGAACTTGATCATCCCGGTAGGTTACGGGTCGAAGGACTTAGGCCTATCTGATTGCTAGCTGTTCTTCGTTTAGAGTTTTCCACTTTCCTCGTGCAATTCCAGTTCCGAAAAGGAGTATTCCACCCAATAGCCAAAGAACAGGAACGTAATGCGGAATCCAGTTCAAGGGAGCGGAAAGAGCATAAGCGAAAGCAGACCATTTCGGGAACTTGCCGGATCGCCAAATGGCGACCGAGAAGAGAATTGCCCCAAGAACCGAAGATAGGACAGAAACGCCGCCGAAAGCAAGTGCGGCAGGGTTCGATATACCTGTTGATTCCGAGATTATGCTGGCGGCCTTGAGATCCCCGCCTAGATAGAATTTCCCCGCGACAGGTCCAGCAAAGGCAAAGATCCCCAAAAACGAGAAGAACGCGCAGAGACCGATCACGCTAAGAACCATGCCCGCAAATGCCCACCTATCGATAGAATTTCTTTCCAGAAACGCGTGCAAGGCTTGGAAACTGAACAGCAAAAGGACCAAACTAACTAGGCCGGCTAGGTTAGCCAGGCCCACATAATTTGCTGCTTGGGCGAAACCGGCAGGGTCAACAGCAGGGTTGACGCCGATGCCCGGGACTAGCGCTGCCGAAGCTGCAACGAGACCGGAGATTGGAAAACCCAGAGCGCCAATGCGAGTTCGATTCCCGCGCGATACGTCCAAGGGCGATTTAGCTGTCACCAATGGAACGCCCGAAACGTTTCTCCTGACGGATTAATTGATCCTATGACTTACTCTGACTTCTGATGGGACGTCCGCTCTGACTATCGCTCCGGGGCCTATCCACGCGTCTGCGCCAATCTTGACTCCAGGGAAGATTGAGACATTGATCCCCGTCTTTACTCCATCGCCGAGAATTGCGCCCAGTTTTCGTTGTCCACTGTCCGTCAGCCGCCCCCTTACCCTTGATTCTACGTTGGAATCGTTGAACTTGAGATTAGCAGTTATCGTCCCAGCTCCTAGCGATACGCCCGTGCCAAGTACGCTGTTTCCGACATAGCATAGATGGGGAATCTTAGCTTCGTCCATGACGATACTGTTCTTGACTTCGCAGCCTGCGCCGACCTTTGTTCCCTTTCCGAGCGCTGTTCCTGGTCGGAGGTATGCGTTAGGGCCAACCACTGCACCCTCGCCGACGTAGACGGGACCCTCGATGTAGGAACCAGACTTTACACGTGATCCTTTGGATAAGCTGACACTGCCCTTGAGATGCACGCCAGGCTCCGTCTCTCCGTCGCGAACCTCTTCGTCAGTATCCAGTGCCGACCGGTTCGCCTCCAGGAGGTCCCAAGGATAGCTAATCCCCACCCATTCTCTCTTGCCGAAGGGAATCGTCCGAATTCGTCTCCCCTCGCCCATCAGCGAGCTAAGCGAATCTGTGAGCTCGAACTCTCCCCGTCTGGATTTGCGCGTCTTTTTTGTTGCGGCGAAGATGGAATTGTCGAGAACGTAGATCCCCGCGTTGACCATTCCGATATTGCCGCTAGCCACCTTCTCACGGATCGAGACAATATTTCCCCTCTTGACCTCCAACGTGCCAAACCTCGAAGGGTCTTTGACCTCCGCCGCACCCATTAGGAGATCTTTAGAGTCTGGCGACTTGACGAATTTGTTGAGAGCTGTCCGATCGTAGTAGTTGTCGCCGTAAATGATTAGGAACCGGTTTTCTCCTCGCAGTTCGGTCTCGCAAGTCCTCACTGCGTCGGCGGTTCCTCCGAGCCTCTTTTGTTTCACGTATCTGATCTTGCAACCAAGTCGTTGACCATCTCCAAAGAAGTTCTTGATCTTCTCCGCCTCAAACTGTACTACCATGACGATCTCGCGGACTCCAGCCTGGACAAGCCCTCTGACTGTTCTCTGTAGGAGAGGCTCGCCACCGATTGGAAGTAGATGCTTAGGATTCTTCTCGGCAAGCGGCCAGAGACGTTCTCCTCTACCCGCGGCGAGGATCGCTGCTTTCAATGGGTTTTACCGTCCCTTCAGGACTTGTCTCAAGAGTCGAAGCGTTTCTCTCATCACTCTCGTTGCCTCGGATCTATCTTTCGATTCGCCGGTCACGCGTATCACGGGCTCTGTTCCGCTGTCCCGGACGAGAACCCAGGCGCGATCAGTGTTTACCCTCAGCCCGAGCTTTGTCTCAACCGACGAATTTTTCCCAAGGATCCTTTTCAAACCGTTAGCCATTTTGGAGAATTTGCGTTGGGAGAGCTTTCCAGTATATCTCATCCCTTCTCTGATCATATGGTATTCCGGAACATCCCTTACCATTTCTGAAACACTAAGACCAAGGGTTTCTGCCGCTTTGAGAAACAGCAGTCCAGACAAAGGTCCGTCTGGACAGTTGTTGTATTCTCGGTGAATCCATGCCCCGGACGGCTCTCCGGCGAAGTTCGCATTCAACCTCTTCGCCTCCCGTAGAAGCTTAGCATCGCCCACCGGGCCTCGAACCAGCCTCGCGCCTGTTTTCTCGGCTATCTCATCTACGACCATGGAGGCATCGAGCGGGACCACGAAGGGACCCTTGGATTTTTTCGCAAGAAAGGCGATGTAGGATGCGAGTATTCTATCTTGCAAGGGGCAAACTCCCTTATCATCAACAATATACATTCGATCCGCATCACCGTCAAACGCGATACCAGCATCAAAATGAATCTCCCCTACCATGCTACCGAGAGTTTGCACGCTTTTCCGTGTGGGTTCGGAGCCTCGGCCGGGAAATCCTCCATCAGGGTACGAGTTGATCGTCGTAACTTTGTCCAGTCTATCTCGATAGATTGCAGGAGCGAGTTGTGAGGCTGCACCGTTACCGCAGTCGAGTACAACCTTCCATTTCTTCTTGAAGACGACCCTGGAGAGCAGTTCCTTGTACTCCCTTGGGTCCGCAGGCTCAAGGCTAGAAGCCCTGCCATCGTAAGTAAGCTTTTTCGGATTTTTCAAGCTCAGTCTCGTCTCGTCGTCGAGAGCCTCCCCGGACTTGTTGAACACCTTGAACCCGTTATACTCCGGCGGGTTGTGGCTGGCAGTGATCATGATTCCAGCTGATCGTCCCAGAGACTTTGTCTGGTAAGCGAGTGCCGGTGTCGGGATCAACCCATAATCTAGAACTTTCGCCCTGTTTTCCAAAGCAGCCGCAAGAAAAGACGCTTTTAGAACGGGGCCAGAGTATCGTGGGTCGTTTCCAAGCGCCAGCTCTTCACCCATAATCCTCGGAATGAGCCTCCCTAGCTCAAAGGCAACTGACGAATTTACTGTTTCAGGATATTTGCCCCGGATTCCGGAACTGCCGAATTGCAGGTTCAAAAGCGGGCAGCGCTAAGCTGCTGGCTCAGCGATAGGCACGGTGATTTCAGGAGTAGTTTCGATGACTTCCTTGGAGACCTTTCCTTTGGGCATTGCATCTTCTAGGCTCAGTGGCATGGAGAGCAGTTTTGATTTGCGCACGCCGATGTGGCGGAGGGGGCAGACTTTCTTGGCTTCGTTGTAGACGTCTGATCCCATCTTTCCGAGAACCATTTCGTGGCAGAGTTGCGAGTACGTTAGCTTGGATGCTTTCTCTGCAACGATCTTGCCCATGACCTGTCGTATCCCATGTTCCTGGGACCCGTTTATCCTGCCGTGGCTGAATCCTACGATGTAGACTCGCGTGAGATAGTTGTCAACTGTTCGACCGGTAAAAATCCCGTCGATACGAGTACTTCCTCGCCTGACAAGGCTTCTGAGATAGTCAGTGGAGTATTCGTGGCTCTTGAGGATTGTATCTGCTCGATCGCCTGTGATGGAGGTGACTAGGAAGTATAGTTTGATGGACTGGTGCGAGAAATCATTGGTAATATCATAAAGTGTCGTTTCGACGACTCGGCCGATAAGCTTCTTCGGATCCTCGCAAGGTATCCCGGCAACGTTCTGTTCTCCAAAGTAGGCGGGGGTGTATACGGAGTACCATTCCTTGGTTCTCCACTTGTCCCGCACTTTCTTGGTGGTCTTTGACACAGTCTCTAATCCATTCTTCTAATTTGATACTTTTTCTAGCGTCTCCTTTGCTGCTTGAAGGCAGCGGAGGAGGTCGTCCAAGGTGGATATGAATGTTTCAATCTTTCCACCGAATTCGAGACTAAAAAACGCGGTCCGGTCCAGCGCTTTTCCCTTCACATTGAGACCTTTCATGTTTAGGTTATCAGGTTGGACCGATGCGACAAGCGACCTGGACGTTGCCCTGTTCGGTGTCGAGATTTTGATCTGCGCTCTTATCATTTGATTGTCGACTCGACGGTCCTTTCAAACTGGGTGAGAAACGGTTCTAAGCTCTGACGTTGTACGGTAGCGCCTGCTGCTATCGCATGGCCCCCTCCATATCCACCGTACTTGGGCGACAAGTCCTGAAGAATCTTCCCGAGATTCAGTCCTTTCTCGATCAGCTGATCGGTTCCACGTGCAGAGACTTTTGATTCACCCTCTTTTGTCGCGGTCACCACCAACGTTACCTTTGATCCGCCGAAAAGGTTCGAGGAGGAGAGTATGGAAGAGACGGCTCCGGTCATGTTTTCATCGATCACTCCCTCTCCCCTAACTATGACCAAGTGTCCCTTCTGAACCAGTGACGCTGGGTCAGAGGTTATCCAGTTCATGTATTTTGACAGGAATTTTCGGTATTCTGAGTAGACCTCTTGGGCTTCCTCAAAGGATGCCCCGCGGTCGCCCAAGCTCAAAGCTACTCCAAGGCCCGGTTTGCCCATGCGTCCGCAAGCGTTCAGGAGAGATCCGTATTCTCTGGCGTCGCGGAGTGGGGTTGAAGGTTCTTCCTTGCTCAGCGTGTAAACGGAACCTATCAATTCAAGGGCGACTTCTCCACTGAGCTTCAGCGAGATCATATGTCGAATGATCTTGTCGACAAGTCGTTTCTTCTCTTCAAGCGAGAGATCAGAGATAGTTCTCCAACGGTCATCTACTTTCGTGGGAATGTTCACAGAGTCAAGCAGCGCTAGACATCGGTCCTCTTCGCCGCTTAGGCCTGGGAGAAATGGTGTTGTCGTCGATGCTATCGCCCTGTGGATTGGCCTGGTTTGTCTTCCAAACAGGACCAGGTCCTGCGTGACCTCAACCAGTTTAGCTTTGACCGCGTCATCAAGAATCTCCGTGTTGAGCCCGATTAGAGATCTCTTGGGACCCTTATCCTGCTGGTCACCAAGACATCCCACTATGGCGAGTGCGGAGAGGTCCACGTTCTTCGGATCGATCGCCTTTGCGAGAAGATAGGCTGTTCCCGCCCCGCTGATCTCTTCAGAGCCGTTGAAACCCATCAGATGGGTGTTGAAGTGATGGAGATTCGGCTGAGCCTCGCCCAGTACTTGGTGATGGTCGGCAATAACGATCTCGCGATTCTTGAGCCCCTTGGATATAATGTCGAGATAACCGCTGCCTATGTCTGAGAAAATGATGAAGTCAGCGTCAATGGCTCCGATCTCCTCGATCGTTTTCTCGCTGAGATTTTCCACGATTCGTAGATGAACAATAATATTGAGACGTTTTACAGCTTCAAACGCTATTGCACCGGCGGTTAGACCATCGGCGTCGAAATGCGTTACTGTCAGAATCGTTGATTCTTTCGAAGCTGCTTCTCTGATTATCGCCGCGGTTTCGTCGGCGGTTCGCTGGAGCTCCAGTCGACGATCGTTGGGGCTAGTCGAGTGAGGCTGCAACTGGCTTGTATACCCAATCCTTAGGAATTCTCCCAATCTTTCGATAATAAAATACAAGCCGATGAATCTTCGACTCGATCAAAGCCAAATCCCTCTTGTTCGGATAGTCCTTCCGATTCTTCTCAAGATGTCTCGTTGCACTCGTCGCCTTCCTCAACAAGTTCTCAAGATCCTCAGGAAGCTTCGTGCGACTCTCTTCCGGGATAATCTTCTCAAGACGTCGACCGGCAACCTGCGACACCAAGGGAATGCCATACCTGTCACGGAGAATCTGTCCGATGAGGCTCGGCGTGTTCCCTTCTTTGGACAGTTTCAGAACAAGGGCGTCTACCTCTTCAGGCTCGTACTTGAACCAGGCGGGCGGACGTCTACTAACCGGTCTAGTCGATCCTGAACTTCCTCTCTTACCCGAGTAGAGTCTTGCCAAATCGTTGGTCCCTTGTTACACCGCGGTTCCTCGCTGGGCGTTATTTAAGTCGAACTGGGAGAAACCTTGTGTGAGATCAGCAATCCACGACGACGCATCGGATAGATCACGGATAACCCGAGCCGGGCTAGAGCGGCTCTCAATTTTCGGTCAACGGTTGCGATTGCCAATGGCTCGTTCTTAGCCAATGAGAAAGAAAGTATCGCAGCGTCTGTATCTGAGGCTTCAATTCCGGATGGTAGTATCGAGTATTTTCTTGATTTCAAGAGTTCCAGAGCAGCATTCGCGAGACCGCCAGTTTTCGAGGATCGAGTTCTTCCGAGGCGTTGGAGTTCGCGTTCTACCCTGTCGAGGGTAGCGACTCGGACTGGACCTTGGATGAGGTCTTGTAGTTCTTCATCGATGTCTCTTCTTTGCTCTAGCATCATCAGTAGGAAGCTAGTATCGAGGAGGACGGTAAGAGATCGGCCTGTTTTCATCTGTTTGATCCGAATCATGGCTATTGTCTCACAGAGTTGGATCATTGGCACGCGCAGTTGTCATATTTGTAGAAGTGTTGAGTCACTCGGACAGCGAGACTTGGGAAGAAGATTACTCTATCGAGTGGATCGTGTTCTCGATCTCAGCCCAGTATTGCGAGAACTACCCCTGCGACTATTGAGACTGTTCCCCAGAGCTCTTCCATCTTCCCATGCTGAGAGTGGCGCCCTCGCGTTGAGGGCAAGGGATTCCTTGGACCCTACAAGCGTAAGATGCCCCGCCCAGCGTCATCTCACTAGTCAAGTAAGCTATGATCCCAGCAGCTAGAAGACCTGTCCCGACAGCCAGAATTGCGATTTTCGAGCCCGAAGCCTCTTTCAATCCTTCCAAGTAGGTTGGTCCTATTTTGTTTTTTGCTTGGACTTTGAAACGCTTCGAATCCTATCTTATCGTTCCGAATCCTATGAGGCGCCAGCTTTCCCCGATTCTCCGGCTTAGGGCGACTTTTGAGCCTGGGTCAGCACAGATAGGTTTCTTTAGCTGTACATCTGCAATGTCTTCCCTTGCGGATACGACCAATCCAGAAGTAACCGCGGTTCCCGCGTTGAGCACTAGCGGCTCATTCATCTTGATCTTCTGTACTGGGACAAGCTGTTCAGTCCCGACAGCTCTTTCGAATAGATCAACATCGAGGCTGACCTTTTCCAAAATATCGGGGAGAGTGCCAGATCTTCCCAGGACATTTCCCACCAACCCGTCAGACTTTGTTATCGACGGATCCAGATCGGTTCCCACAGCAACCAATCCGCCTGGCATCGCCTGTTTCACTTCTCCGTCACCTGCTTGCAAGGTCTCCACGTTCGCGACGAGTCTTTCGTAGGTGACCCTGTTTGACTCGCCTACCTTTATGCCCGGTTTGATCTCTATCTCTTCTCCTCTCTTGAAAACCCCCTGGACAACTGACCCTCCAACAACTCCTCCCAGAATATCCTCCACTTCTGTACCGGGCTTGTTGACATCAAATGATCGGAGGATCGACATTCTCGGCGCAACCGAGGAGTCGCGTTTGGGAGTTGGAATCTTCTCCTGGATCGCAGCGATCAAGACATCCATGTTCAGTTTATGCTGGGCTGAAACCGGTATCACCGGCGCATCTCCAGCAACAGTGTCCTTTGTAAATTCACGAATCTCCTGATAGTTCACTTTAGCCCTGGCTCGGTCTACCACGTCTATCTTGTTCTGCACCACAACCATCTTGCGCAGCCCGACCATTTGCGCAGCCAGCATATGTTCACGGTCCTGGGCTTGCGGACACTTGACGTTCGCAGAGATGACAAATAGCGATCCGTCCATGATCGCGGCCCCGGACAGCATTGTGACCATGAGGCTGTGGTGACCCGGACAGTCGACGAAACTCACGGATCTCAGGAACTTGGTCTCGCTCTTACAATTCGGACAGATCTTGCTCGTTGAATAGTTGTATGGAGGCTCGCAGGACGGGCACTCGTAGAATGAAGCGTCAGCATACCCGATACGGATCGTGATTCCTCTACGAAGCTCTTCCGAATGTCTAGCCGTCCAAACCCCTGTCAGCGCTTGGACAATGGTGCTCTTCCCATTGTCGACATGACCGAGAGTGCCTATGTTGATCTCAGGCTGCAGGCTAACGTCACCTATGAGTAGAAGGTCCTCTGGAAGGATATACAGGCTTGCTTTCTGGAGACCACTGCTTCATGCTTTTGAGGACTGGAGCTCTCTTGTTTGATTACTCAAGTCAAAGCTTCCTGCTCTGATCTCTCCGTCTCGCCGATAGGTGGCTACGATAACGCCTGTGGTTGAGGTCTTACTTTCAAGAAGTTTGAAAGAGGCCGGTATGGTGTCGGCGCCAAAGAGTCGCTTTCCATTTCCTATGGTGACAGGATATATTTTCAACCAGAACTCATCAACGAGATCGTGTTTTAGAAGAGTTTGGATAAGATCGGAACTACCGTGAACCTGCAATTCAGGCCCGTCCTGTCTCTTAAGTTTCCTAATCTCTTCTGGGACGTTACCTTTGACGAGGACTGAATTCTCCCAGTCAAGTTCCCCAAGGGTTTTCGAGACGACGTATTTCTTAGCCTTGTTTAGTTTGTCCGCGAACGGGTCGTTTTTTGCTTTCGGCCAATACCCTGCGAATATCTCGTAGGTCTTTCGGCCAAGCAAGAGGTCGTATGGATGTCCCATCTGTCCACCCATGACCTTTTCCATAACACCATCCCAGTAGCCGACAGACCATCCTCCATGCTTGAAATTGCCGCTCGTATCCTCCTCGGGTCCGCCTGGAGCCTGCATAACTCCATCAAGCGTTACAAATGATAATACGACTAATTTTCTGATGGTTCATTCCTCCTATATCTGGAGACTCGAACAGTCCTACGGGCAAAATTTAACCTTTGCAATATCACTAGGAGAAATTGTCTCGGTCAGCGTGTAGAGACGAATTGAAAGAAACTATACTTCGAAGGTGTCAGTGGGCAACTATGGGCAACAGCCCACTCATGGTTGAGTACCACGATAAAGAATGGGGTGTCCCGGTGCACGATGACAGGACCTTGTTCGAATTTCTCGTACTGGAAGGCGCACAAGCAGGACTCAGCTGGCAGACCGTTCTGAACAAACGCGAAAACTACCGCAAAGCAATCCATGCCTTTGACCCTGCGAAAATCGCCCGTTACAACAACAAGGACGTCCGACGTCTTCTCCGGGATCCTGGAATCATACGTAACCGTCTCAAGATCGAAGCCACGATCAACAACGCAAAACAAATCCTAGAAATTCAGAAGGAATTCGATTCTTTTGACAAATACATCTGGGGATTTGTGAGTGGCAAACCAATCAAACACAGATTCGAGTCGCTCAGCGAGATTCCTGCGACGACCAATGAATCTGACGCTATGAGCAAAGAACTACGCAAAAAGGGCCTACGGTTCGTCGGCCCGACAATCTGCTACGCGTTCATGCAGGCGGTTGGAATGGTGAACGATCACACTACAAAATGCTTCAGGTATAGCACGGTCTAGTCTGAGACTCTGAACGGAGCTACCTGTATCCCCGCCAGGCGAGGAAGGTTCGGAAACCGTTGGAAATCACTTAACTAAAAGGTTAAATAATCTCCGAGCGCATTCCTCTGCTAGATGGTTAGTCAAGCCAAGGTCGTCCTCGACCTGGACCAGGTCTTCGGGGCACTGGCCCACCCTATACGGCGGGCCATCCTTGAGGAGCTGTCGGCCGGCGACGCCACAGTCAGCGAACTGGCAGAACCCTACAAGGTAAGCCTGCCCGCGATATCGAAGCACCTGCGGGTCCTGGAAGATGCGGGACTATTGCGGGTCGAGCCGGAAGGACGGGTACGCCGCTGCCAGATCGACGCGGCACCGCTAAGCGTGGCGTTTGGCTGGCTGACGCGATACCGGGTCCTGTGGGAGGACCGCCTCACCCGACTAGCCAAACACCTAGAGGAAAAAGAATGACAAGCAGAACAGAAGAAATGAGTCAAACCAGAAACAGGAACGAGCTAACAATCGTACGAGTGTTCGATGCACCATGCGAGGCTGTGTGGAAGGCATGGACAGATCCCGAACGAGCAAAGCGATGGTGGGGACCAGAAGGCTTCACAGCACCATTCATCAAGATCGACCTCCGCGTAGGCGGCAAGTACCTCTTCTGCATGCGGTCCCCAGACGGCAAGGACTATTGGAGCACAGGCGTCTATCGAGAAATCATTCCATTGCAGCGGATTGTCTCCACAGACAGTTTCTCGGACGAGAAGGGGAACGTGGTTCCGGCCTCTCATTACGGGATGCCTTCCGACGTCCCAATGGAAATGCTGGTGACGGTAACGTTTGAAGAGCTTGGTGGAAAGACCCGGATGACGTTGAAGCACGTTGGCATTCCAGAGGGCGAGCAGAGCAAGATGGCTGAAATGGGCTGGAACACATCGTTCGACAAACTCGCCAAAGCCCTCAAGTAACACAAAGACGCAGCACCCTGACACAACGCAGTTGCGTCAGGGGATAATCCAGTGAGGCAAAGCACCCGAGTAGAACCCATGCTTTTCCTAGGAATCGAATCGACTGCTCACACCTTTGGGGCGAGTATGATCGACGATCAGGGTAGGATACTCACTAACGTGAATTCTACGTACCGGCCCCCGACCGGGATCGGAATCCATCCCCGAAAAGCGGCCGAGCACCACAACGAGGTCTCAGGCGGTGTAATAGCGAATGCCCTCCAAGGCGTTGGAAATGGAATCTCCCCAGATGCAGTCTGTTATTCTGCAGGGCCGGGTCTGGGACCCTGTCTTAGGATAGGAGCAACGATTTCCAGAGCCCTGGCACTTTACTTGGACAAGCCTCTCGTCCCAGTGCACCATGGTGTTGCTCACTTGGACTTGGCCATGGCCGCTGGACGTTCACGTGATCCCTTAGCAGTCCTCGTCTCTGGAGGACACACTGCAATCGCCGTTCATCTGAACAAGCGATGGCGGATATACGGTGAAACCGAGGACATAACCTTGGGAAACCTCCTTGACATGTTCGCGAGGGAAGCGGCACTCCCGTCACCGGGAGGAGTCGCCGTTGAGTCAAAAGCGAAAGAAGGTCGGACCCTTCTTCCTCTACCCTACACTGTAAAAGGAAATGATGTCGCATATTCGGGGTTGCTAACTGCTGCAATTCGACTTCTAAACGAGGGTCGTTCTCTAGCAGACATCTGTTTCTCCATCCAAGAGGTTTCCTTCGCAATGCTTGCAGAGGCAGTTGAGCGGAGCTTGGTTCAGACAAGGAAGGAGGAGGTCCTGCTTGCTGGAGGAGTCGCTGCTAATCAAAGCCTTCGACAAATGATTCAATTGGTTGCAGAGGATCACGGTGCGACGTTTCACCCTATCCCGATCCAGTACTCTGGAGATTGCGGGGCTCAGATCGCTTGCTCGGGAAGACTCGCCTTCGAATCCGGTATCAGCGTTCCTGTTCCAGAAAGCTTTGTCAATCCACGATGGCGTCTAGACGAGATTGATGTTCCATGGATTCCTCGACCTTAGACCTTCAACCACTACATCGCGGTGCCGAGGCTGATCTCTTTCTCTCGCAGCTGCCCCCCTGGAAAGTTGTTGTGAAGAGAAGAGTTCGAAAAGCCTACCGGCACGAACAGCTTGACGCCAGTATCAGAAAGGAGAGGACCGTCAAGGAATCGTCCGCGATCCGGGATGGCAAGATAGCGGGAGCTAGGCTTCCGAGCATTCTCGGCTTGGACATCGAACGGTCAACCATTATCATGACGTTCATAGACGGACTGCTCGCCAGAGACACAATTGATACGATGAGTAACGCTTGCCGGGTTTCTCTTCTCGAAGAGTTGGGCAGACAGGTTGGCTTCCTCCACTCAGCCGGAATAACACATGGTGACCTGACAACATCAAACATCATCGTGCCAGCTGACGAAAAACCGTTCATGATCGACTTCGGAATGGCCCGCAAATCAGTGGATCATGAAGATCATGGAAGCGATCTTCACTTACTCCAAAGGTCGCTTATCGCCACTCATGCCCTAGACGCCACGAGTTCTCTCAAGAGGGTCACGAAGGGGTATCGTGAGGTTGTAGGAGCGGAGATGGCTAAGTCGAGTCTTCGGAAAGCCGCGGAAATTGCACGGAGAGGCAGATACTTCGCCATCCGATAAGCGAACATTATGGTTCGTAACCCAGAACCATCACAAGTACCAGGAAGCCCGCAGAGCCCTCGACCCATTTGGAATAACGATCCTTATGCTCTCTTCTCCGAAAACCGAGATTCAGAGCACCAGTCTTGGTGAAATCGCGAGGTTCGCAGCTGAAGAAGCGGCCAAGAAACACAACCGAACGGTCTTGGTGGAGGACTCAGGGCTCTTCGTCAAAGCTCTGAACGGTTTTCCAGGATCCTTCTCGTCTTACGTCTACGCAACCATTGGCGTTGGAGGACTCTTGCGCTTGATGGGTAGACAAACACGGCGAGAAGCATATTTTCAGGCCTCCTTGGCTCTCGTGTCTCCCCGGGGTTCGTCCGTGGAGTTCTCGGGAAAAGTGCATGGGACGTTATCGCACAAGTCTGCTGGAGTTCAAGGCTTTGGGTTTGACCCAATATTCGTTCCAAGAGGCGCTCGGAAAACGTTTGCCCAAGGCGGAGCCGAATTCAAGGACAAGTATTCGCACCGAGCTATTGCCTTCCGGAAGCTAGCTCTCTGGTATATCGGAACCAAGATCTAAACCTCGATCAGGTCCTCGCGCCAAGCGGAGCCCTAAAATAACGCGTTCAGCCGCCTTCCGTGAATATGTTCCGAATAGTGACAGTCGAGGACGTCGTACGGATTCCGCCGGTGAAGTTCGGGCAACCTATCGATGAAGTTGCCCGCGAGCAGATCAAGCTCAAGTATGAGAATTATGTGGACGAGGAACTCGGCTACGTCATCCTGGTCACGGATGTTGACGTGGAGACAACCGGGAAAATTCTTCCGGGCGACGGCTCGACCCATCACAAATCGGTCTTCAAACTGCTCACCTTCTTCCCAGAACTCCACGAAGTTGTGGAGGGAGAGATCGTAGAAGTTACAGACTTCGGAGCATTCGTTAGAATAGGCCCTGAAGACGCCCTCTTACACGTGTCCCAGATCATGGACGATTTCATAACCTACGATGAGAAGCACGGTGTACTCGCCGGACGAGAGAGTCACCGAAACCTAGGAAAAGGAAACATGGTCAGAGGACGAATAATCGCCGTCAGCTTCCCCCGAGGCGGCTCGGGAGGAAAAATCGGCATCACGCTACGCCAACCGTTTCTGGGCAGAATAGAATGGATCGAAGAGGATCTCAAAGGGAAACCTTCGAAGCTGGAGCGTAAAGCAGCAGCTTGACAGACAAAGCATGCAAGAACTGCCGTATGATCAGTGCGGGTCCCGTGTGCCCAAACTGCAAGTCCACCAATTTGAGTGATGACTGGACTGGCTTCGTCGTTGTGCTCGAACCCGCAAACTCTGAAGTCGCCCATCTGATGCAGATCAAGGTTCCGGGAAAGTTCGCTATCAGAGTAAGATAGACTCGGCTAAGAATGAGAGTTCTAGCAGCACAAGCAGAGTGAGAGAAAGCGACCTATTTGGGCCCATAGTCGGTAAAGCTGCAAGCTCCGCAAACCCATCTCTGGGTCGGCTGTTTGTGGGAAGCCATAACAGAGCCACACCGCGGACACTTCCTATTCTTCAGTTTGGTAGTTGAGCCAGAGATCTCGTATAGCTCGCTCCGCATGCGCAGTTTCTTCTGTTTTGGCTTTGCCGCGGCTGGTGCTGGTGACTTTGGTTGTGCCGGTGCTTGCGACATATCTTCGACGCATCAGGCTCTGCGCCATATTTAGTGTTGTTTCCATCGCCGTCGAAACGTTCATAAAAGCCGGGCATCGCCCAGCCTCCTGCCGATGAGAGTGAGTCTGGATGGCACAAAAATCCGTTTACGTACGATTCCAAGTTCCCAAAGAAGCTGTTGACAAGGCCTATCAACTTCTACAAGTCGCGAAAGACACCGGAAAACTTCGAAAAGGTACAAACGAGTCAACAAAGGCAATCGAGCGAGGAATCGCCAAACTAGTCGTCATCGCAGAGGATGTTGAGCCCCCGCAAGTAGTGGCCCATTTACCAATCCTATGCGAAGAGAGAAAGATCTCATACCTCTACGTTCCCAGCAAGCTTGAGCTAGGTAAGGCCGCCGGACTAGACGTTGGCTCCGCTGCAATCTCGGTTGTCGAGCCCGGTGATGGCGCCCAGTCTCTCAAGGATATCCTGAAGATAGTTGAGAATATCAAGAAGACCGGCGCGGGCAAGTGAGCAAGTCAAAAGACAGGTCCGACGAACCACTCATCCCGGCCGAGGTCACCCAGGTCATCGGTCGGACCGGGGTTACAGGAGAAGTCATCCAGGTTCGAGTCAGAGTCTTAGAGGGCCGTGATAAGGGACGAATTATTACGAGAAACGTCAAAGGGCCCATTCGGCTTAATGATGTTCTCATGCTTCGAGAGACTGAGAGAGAAGCGAAAAAGATCAGGTAGGGCGTAAGCGACGCCAAAGACGTTCAAATGTTCTTTCTGCGGAAAGAACTTTCCCAACTCCACGGGCATAATGCACGTGAAGAACGATGGGACGATACTCTACTTCTGCTCGCGCCGCTGTAGAGTCAGCACTTTGTCCTTCAAGAGAGATTCTCGTAAGCTAAAGTGGACTGCTTACTACGGGAAGAGAGAGAAAGGACGCTGAGCAGCCACTCCAACAACAGGACATTCGCCTTCCTCAAACCCGAAGCCCTACAATCGAGGGTCGCAGGGAAAGTTCTGTCGAGATTAGAGCGGAAAGGATTCCTAATCAAACAGTTGCGCCTTCACAACATGTCTAGAAAGGAAGCAGAGACGCTTTATGCCGTTCATAAAGGAAAACCCTTCTTCCAAGAACTCGTGGATCATGTGACATCCGGGCCTATCGTGCTCATGATTCTTGAGGGTTCGAACGCTGTTGACGTGCTGCGTAAGGTCGTGGGTGCTACAAATCCGCAGACAGCTGAGCCTGGCACGATAAGAGGCGACCTATCGCTGTCCATGACCGCCAACATCATTCACGCATCTGATAGTCTCGAAAATGCGAGGAAAGAATCCTCAATATTCTTCCATGACGGAATCTAGCGGAAAAGCTTCTTCGAAGAAAATCATGCTTTTAATACAGAGGTAGGAAAATGAAGGGCAATGTGGAGCCTTCCCAGGTATGGCAATTCGTTCACCAATCGCAGTCGTCCTCGGACACGTGGACCATGGGAAGACCACGCTCCTCGACAAGATTAGAGGCACCTCGGTAGCCGCCCGAGAACCAGGCCTGATCACTCA
Source organism: Candidatus Bathyarchaeota archaeon (assembly GCA_005888745.1). GTDB lineage: Archaea > Thermoproteota > Bathyarchaeia > 40CM-2-53-6 > 40CM-2-53-6 > 40CM-2-53-6. Next base: position 202,829 of record VBBS01000028.1, read on the forward strand.
GTGGATCGGCGCCAGCCTCATCCCCGCTCAAACTATAACAAAGATCTGCGGGCCCCTTCTAGCCAGGTTTAATCTCAAGATCGAAGTTCCTGGAATACTCTTTATCGACACTCCCGGCCACGAAACGTTCAGCAACCTGCGTAAGCGGGGAGGATCCGCGGCCGACGTTGCCGTCCTCGTAATCGATCTCACAAAAGGATTCGAACCCCAAACCGTCGAATCCCTCAACATCCTCAAAGCCCGCAAAACGCCTTTCTTGGTATGCTGCAATAAGATCGACGCGATACCGGGATGGAAGTCATCACCTGACGGCTCATTCCTCGCTAACACAGAACACCAAAGACCCGAAGTATTGACGGATCTAGATAACAGAATCTACACGATGATGGGAACCCTGTCCCGATACGGCTTCCGAGCCGATCGGTTCGACAGAATCAAAGACTTCTCCAAGACCATCGCCCTCGTACCCTCGAGCGCCAAAACAGGAGAAGGACTGCCTGAACTGATGGCCATGCTAGTCGGACTCACCCAGATCTATATGAAAGGAGAACTAACAACCAGCGCGGGTCCCGCGGAAGGCACCGTTCTAGAGGTGAAAGAGGAACCTGGCCTCGGAGTTACCATAGACGCCATGATCTATGACGGGACGATCAAAGTAGATGATGAAATGGTACTCGCTGGACGGAATGGGATCCTGCGAACCCGGGTCCGGGCCCTACTCGTGCCAAAGCCTCTTGACGAGATCCGCGATCCCCGGGATAAGTTCAGCCATGTCGAACATGTCGACGCGGCAGCGGGAATCAAGATCGCAGCTCAAGGTCTAGATGGCGCAATCGCAGGTTCTCCCATCTACGGCGTAGCTGACCCGTCGAAGCGAGCGGAACTCGAGAAGAGAGTACTCAGCGAGATAGAATCGGTGAAGGTCAGTACCGATCGAACCGGAGTCATCGTGAAAGCTGATGCCCTTGGCTCGCTAGAAGCGCTCACAACCTCGCTGTCAGTTTCCAAGGTGCCAGTGCGTCTCGCGGACGTAGGCGAAATATCTAGGCGTGACGTTGTTGAGGCTGACGTCGTTCGGGCAAAGGACCCCTACTTGGCCGCGATCCTCGGGTTCAACGTCAAGCTCTTGCCTGACGCTGAGCAAGAGATCAAAGAGACAGGAATACCAGTATTCAGAGGCGACATCATCTATCGCGTCCTGGAAGACTACTCAAGATGGGTCGAGGCTCAGAGGACCGCCGGCGTCAAGGCAGAGATGGAGCTGCTAATCCGCCCTGGCAAGATGAGGATCCTCAAAGGATTCGTCTTCCGCAGAAACGATCCCGCAATAGTTGGCGTCGAGGTGCTCGAGGGTATTATCAAACCGAAATATCCAGTGATCAACAGCAGCGGGAAGCGTATCGGCGTAGTCCTAAGAGTCCAAGATCAGGGCAAAGACGTACCAGAAGTCGGAGCGGGGAAACAAGTAGCCGTTTCCATCGACAAGCCAATCGTCGGCAGGCACATTTTCGAAGGAGACGTTCTTTATGTCGATGTTCCCGCAAAACACGCAAGAACGCTCTCTTCAAAGTTCAGAGACCACCTCTCGCCAGGAGAGATCGCGCTACTTGACGAGCTAGCTAGTATCTCGGCAAGAAATGCCCTGGGAGTAGTATCATGACTCGAACGACGTTTATTAACGGCCTCAAGGGAACTCGCGTTCGATCGGGAGCCCGTTAAAACATCATGGCAAAATTCCAGCTCATAGTATCGGATCCTGTGAGCAAGACCTCGAAAGCCGCCACTATCGAAGGAGCGAAGGCGCAGGCACTTCTCGGGAAATCTATTGGAGATGAGGTCGATGGTAAGCTTCTCGGGATTGGAAACATGAAACTCAAGATCACGGGTGGCACTGACAAGGATGGTATTCCGATGCGTTTCGATATTCAGGGAGGGGCCAAGAAGAGAGCCCTTCTATCGGGGGGAGTGGGGTTCAAGCCGAATGATCGTGGGGAAAGGAGGAGGAAGCTTGTTCGTGGGCGCGTAGTGGGAGAAGATACCCTTCAAGTCAACAGCGTAGTTATGGGAGACGCGGCTCAGAAGCCGATGGAGGCTAAGAGTTGAGCGTCGAGATAGTCTCTGAACATGTTAACCCGCTTCTGGGAAGAAAAGAGGCGAAGCTGATCGTTCACCATGAGGGTAGTGGGACTCCCGACCGTTTGGCCATTCGAAAGATCGCCTCTGATCACTTTAACACTCAACAGGACAAGGTGTACGTTCGAAGCGTCCAGACCAGGACAGGGGGGTCATCGGCCGTCTGCCAGGTCGAAATATACGGTGATTCGAAACTTGCCGACGAGATCGTTCCAGCTTACATAAAGAATCGGAATCTTCCGAAGGAACAAAGAGTCTCGAGGAAGAAGGGCGCAGAGGAAGAGAAGCCTGTCCCTTCAGCCCCCAAGGCTCCAGCTCCGGAGAAGAAAGCTGAGCCAGGTAAACCAGCTGCCAAGGAGTCAAAACCTGCGCCTGCTAGGGAGTCAAAGCAGGCCCCAGCCGAAACGAAAACACCCGCCAAGCCGGAAGCAAAACCCGCTGCTAAACCTCCTGCAAAGCCAGACACCAAACCGAAAGCCTAGACAACTGCGTTCGGAGAAGACTATCTCCGGCGATCGCCCTCATTATCAGCCCCTGATCTTGATTCTAGAAGCCGTTCCTTATACTGCCTTGCAAATCGTTCTTGACGCCTCGACAAAACGCCATGCCATCCAAGCCTAGACTGGGCCCTGAATCGCTTGTCTCGCCAGTAATCACTGCCAGACAGCAAATATTCTCCCGCGGAGGAGGGGGGTTTAAGCGACTCGACCTCGCGACCCACAAGTGGGAAGTCCGGACTAGACACGGAGATTGAACCGTGCCCGGAAAAACCTCTCTATAGTTTTGGTCCTACGCCCTTTTTGCGGCGCTGACTATGCTTACAACGTCTTGCGCTTTGAGTACGTAGTTGTCGGAGAGACGCATACCGTTTCGAGCGTTGACGCCGTACAGCATCTGTTCGCCTATTTCCGTATGAATTTTCAGGGCTAGTTCCTTGAGAGTGGTTCCGTTCGGAACTAGGTATGCGTCCGGCAGAATATTCCCTGCGTGATCGCTGAACTTCTCGGGATTCTCAACCGGATATACCACGATCATATTCAGAAGGTCTAGAAAGGCCGAGTTGATGCACGCCTGAACGCCTGTCGATCCTATAGGTTTCAGGACTTTTTCTCGGATCATTTCAAGGGCAGACTTCTGCTCATTGCTAACAGGACTCTTGCTAGGAACCTGGAAATCCGGGTCTCCAGGTTTGTACTCTATCAACCGTTTTTCTGCTGCCCTTCGCAGTGCTAGCTCTGCCTCCGCGGAGACCGGTAGTGTCAGCTCGCCTGTTTGCTTCAGTCGTCTGACATTCCCGATCGATGTTGGCAAGTCAATCTTGTTGGCGGCAAGCATCAACGGTTTCGCTTCTCTCCGGATAATCTCCACAAGCTTCATGAGGTCTTCCCTGGTCCATCCGCTCGGTTTTCCGTTAAGGGCTGCTTTCTTGATCCCGTTCTCAGCCTGGCGTTTAGTGACCCCAAGCCCGCTGAGACGCTCAGAAACTAAAGACGCGGGATCCTCTCCGGCCATCTCGGTCTTTCGAGCGATCTTCTCCCAGTCTTTTCCAACTATCCGCAGCATCCACATCTTCAGCTCGGTCTCTAGAAAGGCAACGTCGTCCACGGGGTTGTGGGTTCCGGGCTGTGTGAGTTTGCCCTCGGAGTCCGTTGACCCAGAAGCATCAACCACGTGGATCAGGGCGTCTGCTTTCCTCAACTCGTCAAGAAACTGGTTTCCGAGCCCCTTTCCCTCCGATGCTCCCGGTACAAGTCCCGGGAGGTCTATGATATCTATCGGTATGAATCGTTCTCCATCGATGCATTTCGAGTTCCGGGGATTATCCTCGACTCCGAGCTCGGTGTGAACGCACTTTGTTCGGAGGTATGATATTCCGTGGTTTGGTTTGATAGTGGTGAATGGATAGTTTGCTATCGGAACCAGTGTTAAAGTTGCGGCGCTGAAGAATGTGCTCTTTCCCGCGTTGGGCTTGCCGACGATCCCGACCTGCACACTAGACCACGAATCATGAAGCGTGAGAGATACCGGTAATTCTGAGCCCGGCGTTCTTTACCTTGTATCGGATATTCAAGGATACCAGCAGCGCTGTTATCTGTTCGACGGTTCGCGAGTTTTCAAGGGCGCCCGCATCGAAGCCATGCGCTCCCTCGATGCTTTTCACAAGATCAAGAACAATTCTCTTCGCGTTATCGTCGTTAGAGCATACGAGGACATCGCAGTCGACTCGCTTCGAGGGATCTTTGAGGAGTTCTGCGCTCACATTGTTGAAAGCTGTCACGACGCTGACCATTTTCGGTACAACCGATGCGGCGAGTTCTCCGGCCGACCCCGCCCATACTCCGACTGTTCTAGTCGCGCGTCCCCCGACTGCGGTCTCTAGTGGTACCGACACGTTCACCAATACCTGGCCAGGCTTGAAACTCGGTTTGACTGTTTTTAGAGTCTCGAGTAAGGCTGTGAAAGGCACCGTTAACACCACTACATCTGCTTGTGAGACAGCGTTCTCGTTGGTCAGGCCTGACACGCGAACCGGGCGACCAGCGGTTTGAGCGATCATCTTCGCAGCCTCCACCGCTCTATCCAGGCTTCTAGAACCTACGATTACCTGGTGTCCTGCCATCGCCCATCGAAGGGCAAGACCAAACCCCTCTTCACCGGCTCCGCCGAGTACTGCTATTTTGCGATTCTCCGTATGGTTCTACTCCTCGCTGAACTATGAGGTAGAGGCTTGATGAGTCCCTTTCGCATCAGCAGTTCAGTCGATTTTCGAGCATGGCCTATGATCGTCTTCGCTTTCTCGTAGAGTTCGCTCCGGGTGGCCCTTATTCTTGCTAGGCCCTGCCTGACCGCTTCAGCTCCGACCGCGGCGGCCTCCCGCGGGAATACCTCCCAGTCGCTCATACTGGGGAGAATCCTCTCTTCATCAATACCCGTCTCTTCTGCAATCTTAGCAAGTTCGTTGGCTGCGGCGATGCACATCTCGTCGCTAATCGCCTTAGCCCTAACGTCCAGAGTTCCTCTGAAAATCCCAGGAAACCCGAGAGAGTTGTTCACCTGGTTGGGAAAATCCGATCGCCCTGTTGCAACTATCCTTGCACCTGTCTCCTTCGCTTCCCAAGGCCAAACCTCAGGAATCGGATTGGCACACGCGAAGATAATCGAATCGTCCGCCATAGTGGAGATAAGTCCTTTCGGAACAACGCCTGGTCCTGGTGTCGACATTGCGACCAAGACATCTGCTCCTTTCACCGCTTCCCTCAAACCCCCCGTGCGTCCTTCAGAGTTTGTCTTCAAGCACATCTCCCATTTCGCGTGATACTCCTCCTCCAACTCTGTTCGCTGGCGATTGAGGATTCCTTCCCTGTCCACCATGATGATGTTCCCAGGCGTGACTCCTGCCTCCATTATGATTCGCGCGACTGCAATGTTCGCCGCCCCCGCCCCAAGCATGCAAACCGAAGCGTTTCCGATTTTCTTCCCAACAACCTTCAGCGCGTTGATGAGACCCGCGCAGACCACCGTTCCTGTTCCCTGTTGATCGTCGTGCCACACAGGAATCTGAAGGTCCACCCTCAAGGCATCAAGAATGTCAAAGCACTTCGGTTGTGAAATATCTTCAAGATTTATCCCGCCGAAGGACGGCTGCAACCACCTGACAGCATTCTCAATTTCATCCGGTCTTTTCGTGCCTAGACAGATCGGATAAGCATCGACACCCCCGAGATACTTGAACAGCAGGCTCTTTCCCTCCATCACAGGAAGCCCGGCCTCCGGCCCAATGTCTCCAAGCCCGAGGACCCGAGTACCGTCTGTAACTATCGCGATACTGTTCCACTTGTTGGTATAGTCGTAGACCTTCTCTGGATTTTTCTGAATCTCCTTGCAAGGATCCGCAACTCCCGGTGTATACCAGATCGCAAAGTCATCGTACGAGTCGACTGGAACCTTTGATACAATCTCGATCTTTCCCTGATAGAAAGGATGGTACTTCATCGCAAGCTGAGCAGGAGCGTAAGCTCGTTTCAGTAGTGCTGCATCTTGAGCCAACCTCGACCCGTCACTTCTTGAGAAAAGTCTGTTTGCAGACTGGCCTGATTTAACGCTGTTGAAAGCAAAGGTCCCCAGTAACCCTTATCAGGGATTCGCCAGACGAGGCGTCTGCGGAAAAGATTTTGTCGTATTCCCACCTAGCTGACCAATGGAGAGAGAAAACCCCCGAGCTGAAAGAGTGGCTGCGGCTCTCGGTCGTTGGTTGGAGAAAGGAACCCGTGGTTAAGCGAATTCCTTATCCCACAAGGCTGGATCGAGCACGCCGATTGGGGTACAAAGCAAAGCAAGGGATCGTGCTTGTCAGAGTGCGAGTAAGAAGAGGCGGCGCTAGGAAACCTCGTCCAGTTTCAGGGAGACGGCAGAAGGCCATGGGTGTATCGAAATTCACTAGGAGCATCTCTCTGCAGAGAATAGCAGAAAAACGTGCCAATAGAAAGTACGTCAATCTGACACTCCTCGACTCGTACTACCTGTACTCAGACGGCATTCACCACTGGTACGAAGTGATTCTCGCCGACAAGAGTCATCCCGCGCTCGCGGAATGGTCAAAGGAAAGAAGGCATCGAGCGCCATCACCCCCAAGGGTAGCGATCGAGAAAGTCGCCGAAACACGATAGACAGGGCGCCCAACTGGCCACCGTCGACGCAAGGTAAGCAGATGAATCCAGACCCGCTGACCAGAATCGTAAAGATGGGTCGCAAGGTTGATCCTATAATTTTCGAAACATTGGCTCAAGCCTCTTCCTCCAGGTTTCAATCCCCCGTAACCTACCATTTCAGAACCGGCGGCAAAAGAATGCGGGCGACACTCGTTCTCCTTGCATGCGCCGCCTGCGGCGGCAGCATCAAAGATGCAATGAATCCCGCCGCCCTAGTCGAGATGATCCACAACTATTCCTTGGTAATGGATGATTTGATTGACCGGGGGGTTGTTAGACGAGGGAAACCAACCGTGAGAGTACAATTTGGAGACTCTATCGCCTTACTAGTTGCGATGCTGTACCGTGAAGCCTTGGACGATCTTATCGAGAAATGCATCTCTCCGAAAAAGACAAGACTATTCGCAGTGCAGGCGATGAAGGATATCATTGAAGGCGAGAGACTAGACCTCCTACTCGAACAGGCTGGCAGGGAGGATCCTTATCTCAAAAGCCAACGCATTCTCAACCCAAGCTTCTCAAGCTACGTGGAAATGATAGGAAAGAAGACCGCGGCGCTCTTCAAGGCCGCTTCCCAAATAGGGGCATATTCGGCACGAGCGAAATTCAAGATTGTCGAGTCCTTAGGCGAATTCGGATGGAAAGCGGGACTTGCATTCCAGATAATGGACGATGTACTGGACATATGTGGGCGAGAAACAGGAAAGCAGATTGGCAAAGACATCATCGAACACAAGCTCGGAAACGCGGCAATATTAACAGCCCTCAGATACCTACCCCGAAGCAAAAAGTCCGAAGTTCTCGTCACTCTAAGATCGGAGAAACCATCGCAAGCCATGGTGATGCGTACGCGACGACTGGTTATGGAAACCCCCGCTGAGAAAGATTGCAGAGAGATTGCGGAAAGGTACCTCAACGAAGCAAAGGCTCATCTTTCCATTCTGCGAAAATCCGTTTACAGAGACGGGTTGGCTACACTTTCCGACGCGATCGTCTCGAGGACTTTCTAGAGCTCCTCCAAGGGACAAATCTGGTCCCGATCATCGGGTCCCCCTCAAGGATCTTTCTAAGCGCGCTCTTTTCTTTCAAGTTGAAAATGAAGCACTCACAACCATTCTTTGCCAGCTGAAGAGCCTGTCTAACCTTCTCCCCCATACCACCAGTAGCATCGCCAGAGGGGCCTCGTGACGCCTTCAATACCGAGCGGAAGTTCTCAGAAGTGACCTCTGTGATAAGAGTAGCACTTGGAAAAGACTTCGGATTCCGCGAGTATACCCCATCGACATCGGACCCCAGCAATACCCGGGAAGCTCCCAGTCTATTTCCAACTAGGGAAGCAAGGCGATCTCCGGAGAGAATGCCGACACCTTGCGATTCGTCAAACACCAAGTCCCCATGCAGCAAAGGGATAAGCCCGGCCTGCAGCGCTTTTCGCACGGGATCCAATAGGATTTTCTTGACCTTGTCATTGTCGAAGGTTACGAAGCTCATCGGATGAAAGAGAACGGGGAGTTTGCCTCGCAACAGCAGAGCGGCGCAAATTATCCTCGTGAGCTGCCCCAGATAGAATTCAGTCTCTGAAATGAAACGAAGCTGAGATCCACCGCGGAAGCCCTTCCCCAAGCCAGATTTGGCGACGAAGGGGTGAGCGTAAGAGCCACCGCCATGAATTAGGATCAAGGGGAGATCGTAATCTCTCAGTTGGTCGGTAACGCTCTGAATCGTAGGGATGTCCGGAGTGCACTCTCTAGCCTTGTCGGTAATTGCCGACCCTCCTAGCTTCAGGATGGTAAGCCGCTTCATTCGCCGAGTTCCGGGTTAGGCTTGCTTTTAGCCGCTTCGGGGTGACTTTGATGATGATTCGAAGGTAACACCCGACTTATGATTAGCACTAGTGCTGATTTGACCCGGAAGTCATTGTTGAACATTAACGATTCCTCGAATGGCACACTCCTGCTGGAAGTCATTGAGGAACGGATAATTAGTTCACTGGGCGACAAGCCAAACAGCTCAATCAGCGAAATCGCAAGAGATCTAAGAGTCAATAGGTCAACAGCGTCGAAATATCTGCATGTTCTCCGCGCAAAAGGGAAAGTCGCATTTCGACGAGTAGGACCCGTAAAGCTTTGGTCGTTGGAGGAGCAATAGTGGAAGTCAGAAGGGCAACCGCCCCAAGTATTCAAGAGACAGACGATAGGGTGCCCACCGGGATCCCCAGTCTAGACAAGATAATCGAAGGCGGCCTCCGACGCGGAGACTGCATTATCGTTGCCGGCCAGCCCGGAACTGGCAAGACAACTCTCGGATTACAATTTCTGTACCACGGTGCAACCCGATGCGGAGAAAATGGTGTCTACGCCTCAGTCATAGAAAGCGGGGAGAAATTGAAACGTAACGGCCTCAGGTTCGGATGGGATCTGAACCGACTCGAAGCAGAAAACAAGCTGCGCCTCGTATCTCTCCAGTCCACCATGAAAGCCGGTGTCAGCACAGCTCTTGAAACCGTTCTGGAAGCCTTGCACACTATGAACGCGAAGAGGCTAGTATTCGATTCCCTATCAGCACTAATGACTGCGTTCGAGAGTAATGCCGAGGCCAGAAGCTTTCTCCACATCATGGTCAAATTCTTAGAGGCCGCGAACTGCACAACGATGATGATAAGCGAGGTGCCTTGGGGAAAGCAACAGCTCGGAACCAACTTCGAAGAGTTCTTGGGCGACGGCCTGGTAATTTTGGACGCAAGCTTCGATAATTCGAGAGTCCGCCGGAGAGTCTACATTCCAAAGATGAGAGGAACCGAGCACAGATTGGAAGGATACGACTACTACATAACAAGAGACGGCTTCTCCTTGGCACCAACGCCAATTCCCCCCGACAAGATACGATGAGTCAAACATAGGCAACTAAAGCTACAGCGCCCTTTGTCTTATTTCCAGAACGGACGCGGACAATCAAATGCCCCCGATTAAGAGCGATCTCCTTGAGAAACTCATAGGGTCGGAAACCAAAGCCGAGCTCCTGATGTATTTTCACGACAACCCAGACACGACCGATACAGTAGAGGGAATCGCCGCAAAGATCCGACGAAGTCCCAAGGAAATCGAGCGCGATGTGTCTGATCTCGTCGAGCTAGGGTTACTTCAGGAGGTGCGAGTTATCTCCTTCAGCAAAGACCGGGATCAAGAGTTGCAGAAAGAGATCTCTCAGCGACTTGTCTCCGCTGGATCGTTCGAGGAGGCATCCGCATCCTCGAATAGGGACCTGACAGGAGTTGGGATGATTGACTCACTTTTACCCGATGGCTATCCGTCCTCATCGGTCGTACTTGTCATGGGGGATCCAGCAACTGGCAAGACAACCCTTCTGATCCAACTTGTCGCGGAGGCTTTGAAAAAAGGCAGAAACGTCGTCTACGCAGCCTTGGACGATTTTCCAGACAGCATTAGAGAGTCCATGAAACTAATGGGGGCTAATCCGAGAGACTATGAAGTTGAAGGGAGGAGAAAACTCGTCTTCATAGACTGTTACTCGTTCCTCGTGGGCGTAAAGAGCCAGGAACAGTATAGCGAAGATCCACAACGCCTGTCCGACCTCAGTATCGTGGTCACAAAAGCCTTGTCGGAAGCTCGCGACTCGGGCAATGTCCTGCTTGCGATGGACTCACTAACGACGCTCATCCAAAGAAGCGGAGTAAGGCCCTCATTCGATTTCTTGCATACGTTGATCGCCAAGATAAGGAGCAACCGAGCAAGTTGTGTAACGTCACTTTCGAGGAAAGCATTTCATCCGGCCATAATCGCGGCTATACAAGACAAGGTTGATGGTGTAATTGAGATGAAGGTGGAAGACACAAAGGATGGATTGGCGCGTTTCATTAGGGTTTCTAAAATGAAGGGGGCCCAACATATAACCACGTGGACTCCTTACAATCGAGACCCCTCCATGGGTCTGATAGTACCCTATGAAGAATCCCGCGCGAAGAAGTCAGTATAGTTCTCTCATAGAACGCTTTCGCGTGGAAAGACTTCGATTCCAGTATCGGTAATTCGGTACGGCCTGGGTTGGTTGTCTAAGGGGGTTTTGCGCATTTTCTCGACCTGGATAACGCGTAGAAGCGATTTACCGACTTGCAGTTGTTGTAGCAGTATCACTCCATGAGCGAGATATTCTTCGTAGTCGATGCTTCTTTCGAAGCCTGGCCTTCGAAGCTCGGTTGTAATCAAGCATGTTGCGCCAGTATCGGCGAGAGCTTCCATAAGTTCAACCAGGGCGTTTCGTTGGGCAGCCAATCCTTCGTATTGGAATACCAGTGTGGTCACTGGGTCGACAACTATCCTCTTGGCCCCGATCTCTCGAACGCTTGTCTTAATCATCTCGATCAATGTCGCCATAGAGAACTCCTTTCGGCCGACGGTCAATTTTCCAACCTTTATCTCGGCAGGAAGGTATCTGATCGGCGAAGCCTCCAGGAATATCAGCTTCTTATTGTTCTCAAGGTCCGCAAAGTCCCAACCAAAGTCGAGCATTTCCTCGAAGATGTGTTGTTTGTTTTCATCGAGACTGACATAGACACCACTTTCTTCATAGTCCAAGATCCCATTCACAAGGTACTGAGAAGACAGTATTGTCTTGCCAGTCCCAGGCCCTCCGGAGAGGAGAATGGTCCGATTTTTAGGCAAACCTCCAGTAAGCAACTTGTCTAGACCCGGGATTCCCGTGGGAGTTCTAGAACTAGCGTTCGTATTGCCGGAGGAGTCAGCCAATAGTCTTCAAAAACGGGTTGAGTCAACTCGCAAACCATATTCGTTCTGATACGTCCCGTGTCTCGAACTAGATACAACTCCCGAATATCCATCAACGCGCGTTTCGCCTGCGAGTAGTCAGAGGCACCTAGGAGGGGTAGAGTCAATAGGAATGACATCTAGAGATAGGCTTACCCTATACCAGGATCAAGGTGTCCAGCTACTGCTGGGCAGATTTGTCAAAGGGGAAATCGTTGAACTCGTGCCCAGCTTTGATCTCGGCCAAACTGCTAGATATCCAGAAGTGGAGGAAGTCGTTGATGGTGATACGGCTGCTGCGAAGCAACTGGTTGAGAAACTTTGGGACGTGGGAATATTCAAACGGAAGTTCCATGAAAAAATCCTGGTTTGTCCGAGTTGCTTGTCTGCAAATGTCAGTAATGATTACGTCTGCCCCAATTGCAATTCCATTGACATAGAGCGCAAGACTCTTCTAGAACACACTGCTTGCGGGACAATAGACAGCGTAGACAACTTTCTGGTCGAAGGGGGCCTCTACTGTCCCAAGTGCAACAAGGAGCTGATCGAAGCTGGGGTGGACTATCAGAAGCTTGGAGCCTGGTTTCAATGCTCTCAATGTGGAAAAAGGTCGGATTTGCCGAGTCCGATTCACAGATGCAGAAGTTGCGGACATATTTTTACGATCAAAGACACAGGGTTCGTGAACGTCTACAGCTACCGTATCAGCGCTGATGCAGAGGAAGAATTCAAGCGGACCTTCCTCGTGATGAAGCCCATTGGCGCAATGCTCGAGGATTTCCAGTACAAAGTCGAGATGCCAGGTCAGGTCTCGGGCCGCTCCGGGGCCCTCCATAGATTTGACGCAGTTGCCTCAAAGGGCTCATCGGAGTTGGTTGTTCTCGACGTAATCGCCAGTGAACGGGAGATCGAAGAGACCCCAATTGCATCGCTCTACGCCAAAGTGTTTGACGTAGGTCCCACTCAAACAATCCTTGTGGCAATTCCAGGGCTAACGGAGAAAGCAAAGAAGCTATCCTCTCTATACAGAATCCATGTTATCGAAGCCAGCGACTCGCAGCAGGCCGCAGATCTCCTAAAAGGGCATTTCGGTTGGACCGGCTTGTCGGGTAACGAAGAGTCGATAGATGACCTGCAATTGTAACCTAGTCACTACTAGCTAGGTTACACCAGTCTCAAGCCAAACAGCCACTTTGCGGTGGCTAAGTTGACACCTTGTGCCACTGAAGGTCAAACCTGTCAAGCTTAGAGACAGTCTTTACTTACTAATCCCTGTGAATATCGCAAGACTGCTAGGAGTCGCGGCTTCGTCCCATTTTCAGCTAAGTTTGAACGAGAGTCAAGAATCTGTCAGGCTCGTCTATGAGATGCGGAAAGACGAATCGCCGAAAGAAGTCATTACCAAAGACGAGCGAGGCGGTGAAAATTAGTTCATCAGATCTTGGACCTGCTAGCGCTCGGCGCTTCGTTCATGGCATTGCTCTTCACGATTCGAGCCAAGAAAACCTATTTTCTGGATTCGGTTTTCTTCATCGTCGCGGCAAACATTGGCTTCCTTCTGTTTCTTTCTGATACTACGTCTTCAGACCTTCTTAACAGGCCTCCCAACCCGTACCTCGACACCATTTTCATAGCTTTGACTGCAATTTCGATCGGTTTCGCAAGTTACCTTTTGAAGGAGAGCGGAGGGAAAGGAGGACTCACAGAGTTTACCACGTTTCTCAAGAGGCTTCCGAGGGCATTACTCGCGTTTCTCTTCATCTCAGTTGGCTGGGCAACGACTACTCTGATTTGGCGGCCGTTTACCATGAACAGCTTGATGGCCAACGGAGAATCGATCTACTACTTTTCTTATGATAGCTGGTACATACTGGTTAGCTCCTTGTTATTGGCCTCGTTCATCGCACTTCCCGTACTGGCCTTTTACAACCAGTCGAGACGAGTGCAGGATCCCAAGGCTTCGAGCTCGATTAGACTAATTAGCATCTGTTGGGCTTGTTTTGGTCTCATCACGTTCTTTCAGCAAGCATTTTCTGGAGCTTTCGCAAGCTTGGTCAAGAGTTTCAGTATCGTGGCAGACGGGGCACTGTTCGTTCTCGTGTCCTTTGCTCTTAGAGAGCCCACGATCCTGAGTAGAATCGTCACTGGCGGTGAGATGATCTTCCAAGCCGTAAGTTCGAGCACTGAAGAGGACACGGTGGTGCTGTACAACACGGAATCTGACAGGAAAAGGCTCGTCGAAAGGTTCGTGGAAGATGGACTAGCGACTGGACAAGAGTTGGTCTTCTACGCCATCAAGTCAGAAGTCCCTTTTTACCGTGCAATCCTTAAGGGAACTACAACGGATCATTCGCGACAAAGGAGTCCACAAATGCTGATTCAGTCCATTGATTTCGGAATCGGGGAAGCACTAAGTGATCTCACTGTGCCTCCCGGATTTCATCGGACCAAGAGGGAACTGGTCGACCTTGGGGAGTTGAGCCTGGACCAATGCAATCTGATAATATCCAAGGTCAAGTCCCTCGACAGTCTTCCCGGTCCTCGGCGGAGGCCGCGGATTTGGGCTCTCAATGTTGAAGAGGCGCAATCTGGTACCCTTGAGGCCTTGCGTGAAGCGAACCCTAAGGCTCGAGTTCGCGACCTTGCACTCCAGCAAGACAGTTTTTCGAAACTGCTCAATACAAAGCATCAGGCACTTTCAAAAAGTAGAATTCTCCTAGAATACGATCCTACCAGCAACTATGAAGATGCAATCCAGAAATTTGCCCGAGAATTCCAGGCGAACGTTGAGCCAATTGCAATATTCACAAGCATGGGGAGTCCAACGTATCGACAGTTTAGCGGGCAACATAACTTGCGATTGTTCACTTTCAGTGCAAAAACATCGACTCCCTCAAAGGTTTCTGAGGAACATGTTCTGCTGCCAGAAAGGGATACCTCCTTGCTCCTCGATGCAGTCGACAAGCTGCTGCAGGCGAACCATGGCCGTTTGGTCGGAATGGTCTTTGACGTATTCACCGACTTGATCCTTTTTCAGGGATTCGAAAAGGGATATGGTGTATTGTCGTCTGTTGTTGAGATGTCCGAGTCAGAAGCCGCTTCAACACTTGTGTTGATTAACTTCACGGCTCTCGATGAGAGGTCTCTAAATGGACTAAGAGGCCTTTTCAGATCGCAGGCGAAGTACGACTTGGGCGGATTCAGAATGGTTCGCTCGGAGAGTACGGGATTTTCAGCATTTGAAGGCAAGAAACCGAATTTCGAAGACGAGAGTCATGGTTCGGAGGGAAGGTTGTCAAATTGAGCAGATCCCCGTCTTTCAGTCAGGTACTTCTTGACTGTGTAGACGAGGGACTGGGCGTTCTCGGAAATGAGCCTAGGCAGGCCATCTACCAGTACCTTTCTACAATTCATTCGCTCGACCGGGAGCAGATTCCTGACAAAGTCGATGAGTTCGCAAGCGGCCTGAAAAAGGCGTTGGGTAGTGCATCAAGAGTGATCGAGAGACTCATCCTGAAGAAACTGTTTCAGAGGATAGGATCTACGTTCCGTGAGACCCCGGAACTGGAGTTCGCAGATTATGTGCGGGACGCTAAGCGCCGGTTTGATATTACTCCAACGAAACACAGCGATCCTTTAGAAGGCCTTCGGTCAAAGAAGGGTCAGGTTACCGGTTAGAGAGTCGAGCAGATCGGCGGGAGCCGGGCCGAGCCCCAAACAAGTAATTGTTCCTGGTGGGACTTGTGTTAGTCCTCTATCCCTGACCAAGTGGACCGGGATCCCTTTGGATCTACCCTTTCTCTCTAGCTCTAGAACACTGTCGAGGTCGGGAACTTTCAATGCGACCTTCATTTGCCCCTCCTCCATCCACAACTTCCACCAATCATGCAGATGGGTGCGTGCCTCTTCCGCAGCGGATACTGCAGCGTGTGCACACTGGACGGCCGCCTTTCCTCGTCCCATATCCAGATCCAATCTGACAATGAGCACCTGTTTGAAACGAAAACTCTCTGACATGACCCAGACAGAGCAGGCATGTCATGGTATTTTAACGCGAAGCGGCGAACTCTACCAGTGGACTGGAATGGATTCGTCAGTGCTGGCTTTTTCGGCCAAGATCTCCACGATTATCCATGCAACCGAAGACCCCGAAAAAGTTGCCAAAGCAATACGAAACCTCTCGCTTGGCGAGATGCCGTTGGGCTCAACGGTGAACCGAGCGAAGGGTCATCACGGCAATGAAATCGTGACCGTGGTATTCACGATAAGAAACGCGAAGAACGTCGAAGGCTTTCTCCGAAACATTTGGAACGGTCTGTCCCAGTTGGATCGAACTGAGGTACACTCCAGTTTGACCTCGAGAATTGATAATGCGGGCACTCTCTTCCTACGGATTGACAAACAAGATGCGCTGAGGGGAAAAATTCGTCTACAGGACACAGACCCTATCAAAATCGCGATCTCCTTCAGGGCAATTTCGCCGAAGGGTGGTGGGTTCGTGGACAACGTTCAGAAATGGCTAGAAGCGATTCAATCCTAGGATAGGCCTTATGTCGAGACCCACACCCTATTATTCAGGCGCCTAGAATTGTGGTTCGGGGAATGACGAAGCCAGTCCCAGCTTGACCAAAAGGATGATGTCCTCAGCGACGGGCCGACCCCAAAACATATCGCAACTTCGAAACATGGCCGCGAGAAAGGTTTTAGTACGCAGTCGCCCGTGTCACCGCGATTTCATCTAGGTGCAATAGTTTGTCTATGTTTGCAGTTCCCGGGGCTTACGACCGGGCCATAACCGTGTTCTCTCCAGACGGGAGATTATTCCAAGTTGAGTACGCGAGCGAAACCGTGAAGCGGGGTGCAACAGTCCTAGGCATAGCATCACCTGAAGGAGTCATTCTCGCCGCCGAAGAACGGGCGGGCTCCAAACTTCAGGATCTATCTTTCATGTGGAAGATCTTCCAAATTGATGATCACGTTGGAACCGCTGTCGCTGGTTTGAGTTGCGATGCCCATATTCTCGTCGACCAAGCCAGGATTTACGCGCAAAGTAACAAGCTGATGTATGACGAACCGATTGACATTGAGATACTGACTCGGCGCATCGGAGAAATTAAGCAACTTTACACCCAGCATGCGGGGGTCCGGCCGTTCGGGATTTCAATGCTCTTTGGAGGAGTCGACAAGAAGGGCAGTAGATTATTCTGGACTGATCCCAGCGGGGCGTTCTTCGCCTACAGGGCTTGGGCAATCGGAGCTGGGGGAGATGCGGCTAACGAGATACTTGAAGCAGAATATCGAGACAACCTGACGATGGACGAGGCATTATTGCTGGGAATGAAATGCATGACAAAGGTCTTGGAGGGGAAGGCTGAACCCCAAAAAATACGAGTCGCCATTATCCCGAGGGAGACGGGAAAATTCCAGAAACTCCCCGTTGAAGAGGTCGACAAGTACCTCCGAAAGCTGGATGCTGGTAAAAAGGCACCGGCTGGCAAATGAGTGACAAGTTCACAACGGCACGCCTATCCAAAGGCCAGGACCGTTTCGAGATCCTAGTAAAACCTCAACCCGCTCTCGACTACAAACTCGGAAAGCCTATTCCTATTTCTCAAGTACTAATGATCGAGGAAGTATACTCGGACTCGGGCAAAGGAACGAGGGCGTCAGAGGAGAAATTGCAGAAGCATTTCGGTACCGTAGACACGGTCAAGGTAGCGGAAGAAATCATGAAATCCGGTGAGCTTCAGCTCACCACCGAGCAGCGTCGCCAGCTGATTGACGAGAAGAGACGCCAAATAATATCGATAATCTCGCGGAATGCTATCGACCCGCGAAGTGGAGCACCCCATCCCCCTCTTAGAATCGAGCAGGCTCTTGAACAGATTCGCATCTCGATTGACCCCTACAAGAGCGCCGAAGAACAGGCAAAGCAGGTCATAGAAGATCTTAGGCCGGTACTTCCCATCAAGATGGAGCAGATGCGAATAGCCGTGAAGGTCTTCCCCGAGCACGCCGCAAGAGCCTACAATGCATTCAAGAGCTTCGGCACAGTTACCCGTGAAGAATGGCAGACGGACGGCGCCCTAGTAGCAGTTATAGAGATGCCCGCAGGCATGTACGGGTCGTTCACGGATAGAGTCAGCAAGATGACACAGGGAACTATTCAGATGAAGGTTCTGAACTAGAGGAAAACACGATGGTAATTGTGGCAGAACCAAAGCAAGTAGTGGCACCCGGTGAACTCCTCGCCGAAGGGGACCATCTACTCGGCGACAACTCGTTCAAGGTAGGGACTCGGATATATTCGGCCTGCATAGGAATCTTTGAAGTTGATGGTACCAGAGTCACCGTCGTCCCTCTCAAGGGCGGGTATTTTCCGCGGGTTGGAGACCTCGTCGGCGGCAGAATTGTAGATGTAGGGCTGTCCGGTTGGACCGTAGACATACGCGCTCCGTACGAAGCCATGCTTCCCGCATCCGAGACTCCGGGTCCGAGAGGACCTCGGCGAAGAGATCTTTCTGAGTCATTCGATGTCGGAGACATGGTGCTGTCTCAAGTCCTCGCGTTCGATAGGACGAGGGACCCTCTTCTCACCGTGAAGGGTCCTGGGCTGGGCAAGATCTCCAATGGTAGAGTGGTGGAAATATCCGCTGCCAAGATACCCCGTCTGATAGGGAGGAAAGGCTCGATGATCAGCATGCTGAAGCGAGAAACGGGCTGCCAGATAACGGTGGGACAAAACGGCGTGGTTATGGTCTGGGGCAAGTCTCCCGAGAACGAAAGGGTCGCAGTAGAAGCCATATACATGGTCGAACGTGAAGCCCATACCAGAGGATTAACAGACAGGATAAGAGAAATGATCGCAAAATCAAACGTGGTAGGAGAAGTTGCCAGAACCCAAGCAGCCTGAAAAACTGATAGACGACAAGGGCATCAGGATAGACGGTCGTCGTCTTGATCAGCTCCGACCCATAAAACTCGAAGTAGGAATTCTAGACAAGGCCGACGGGTCGGCCTACATCGAACAGGGAAAGAACAAGATTCTGGTCGGAGTCTACGGCCCTAGAGAAGCACACCCGAAACACATCGCACTTCCAGATCGTGCAGTCTTGAGATGCAGATACCGCATGGCCCCGTTCTCCGTGGATGAACGAAAGAATCCTGCGCCCTCCAGAAGAGAGATGGAGCTCTCCAAGGTAATTCGAGAATCACTGGAGTCCGTGGTTCTGACAGATCTCTACCCCAGAACAACTATCGACGTTTTCATCGAGGTACTGCAGTCCGACGGTGGGTCTCGCTGCGCTGGAATTACCGCAGCGTCCCTGGCATTGGCCGATGCAGGAATACCGATGAGAGAACTGGTCGCCGCGTGCGCAGTCGGCAAGATTCAGGGACATATGGCACTGGACTTATCCGATGCGGAAGACAAGTACGGTGAAGCAGACCTTCCGGTAGCATGGGTCCCCAACGCGAACCTAGTCACTCTCCTCCAGATGGACGGAATACTCACAACCAACGAGTTCGAAAAAGGTCTCACGATGGCGCTAGACGCGTGCAAGACCATACATGGCATGCAACAAGAAGCACTGAAGAAGAAATATCTAGTTATCAAGGAAGTCGCTGAAGAAAGAGAAGAGACCGAGGTAGTAGCCTAGTGTCATTCACCCCCCAGCTTCCACCCGTCGCGAAACTTGAACAAAAAACCGTGGTCGACCTTGTCGCAAACGGAAAGAGGATAGACGATAGAGCCGCAGACAGCTACAGACCATTACACATACAAGTTGGTCTGATAGAGAAAGCCAACGGCTCAGCGCAAGTACACCTCGGCAAGTCGAAAGTTCTAGTCGGAGTCAAAGTAGAAACAGGAACACCCTTCCCGGACACACCAGACGAAGGAGTCCTAACTGTAAACGCCGAACTAGGCCCTCTAGCATCCCCCCTTTTCGAAACAGGACCCCCCAGTGAACAGGCCATAGAACTAGCACGCGTCATCGACAGAGGAATCAGAGAGTCGAAGGCCGTGGACATGAAATCGCTCGTCCTACTGAAAGGCAAAAAAGTCCAGGTGGTCTTCGTCGACATCTACATTCTGGATCACGACGGCAACCTCATCGACGCAGCATCTATTGCGGCTCTGGCGGCCCTCGCGAGCGCCAAACTGTTGAAAGCGGAGCTCAAGGGTGACGAGGTCGTATACAAGCCTGGGCTTCATCCCCTACCTCTCAACAACCATCCTGTTGCAGTCACCTTCGCCAAGGTTGGCAAGACTATCGTTGTAGATCCCGTACTCGAGGAAGAGCAGGTTATGAACGCGAGGCTGACAGTCACCATCGATAAGAACGGCAACATTTGCGCCATGCAGAAAGGAGGTCTATCAGGCTTCACACAAGACGAACTGAAAACGATAGTGCATTTGGCGGTACAGAAGGCCGCTGAGAATCGGGCGAAGATATTGGCCGCGGCGAAGGGCTGATGGGAAAGAAGATAGGGCTCGCCGGGGGCTTCAGCGCTCGGTACGGAACAGTCACCCGTCGACAGTACGTAGAGATAGTTACTGGGCTTAGAGGAAAGCACGAATGTCCGAGATGCATGTTCAGGACCGTTAAGAGATGGAGCGTGGGCGTTTGGCACTGCAGAAAATGCGGATACAAGTTCGCTGGAGGAGCCTACACACCACGGACGAAGCTCGGCGAGATCGCGGCAAGAGCCACAAGAGGTCTCATGAGCCCCTCAACACTGTCAACAGAACTCGACAGCCTCCGCGCAGGCGCCAAAGTAGCTGTTACGATAGTACCCACGGTCAAAAAGACGCGGACTCGGAGAAAGAAGGTAGTGGCACCTGAGGCCGACAAGAAATCTGAGGAAGGCCAGATTGAAGACCCCCAGCCAGCCCCGATTGCCGATGCTGAGGCAGCGGATCAGCCCGTCGAAAACGCGTAAAGAATCGGAAATCCTACTATCCATAGATTTTCCCTCAACAAGGATTGCACGAACGATTTTCTCCTCGGTGGCTCCCGAAACACAACAGACTCCAGGCTATCGATCGTCCACCAAACTAGAGACTAGCGGACGTGCGCTGAGAATGCGTATTCAGGCGCAGGATCTGGTTGCGCTGCGCGCTGCGTCCAACTCCTTCCTGCGGTTCATCGCAGCTAGTTTTAGAGCGATCGAAGTTGTTGCACCCTTTTATATGACGCGCCAGGTTCCCGATCGCCTGGCGCACAAACTTGAGCGAAGAAGTTGAACTTCCACCGCAGTTGCAAGAACAGCTGGCCAGATTGCAGCAGCTTCAACAGACGCTACAGGCGGTAACCTCGCAGAAACAGCAGCTCGAGATAGAGCTTTCGGAGACAGATCGGGCGCTCGGCGAACTTGACAAGATCAATGATCAGACCCCCGTTTACAAGAGTGTGGGCAGCCTTCTATTGAAATCCGAGAGACAGACGGTTCTTTCCGAACTGAAAGAGAGGAAGGAATTGCTAGGAACCCGAATAACGGTCCTTGGAAGACAGGAAGAACGCACGAGAGAAAGGATGAAAGAGCTTCAAACCAAACTCCAGGAGAAGCTCCGACCTGCAAGCGCCGCGGCTAGCTGAAAGCCGGCCCGTGCCGACGATTCCCCTTAAGACAAAGACGATCTGGAAGGGATTTCTCCAGTCGCTGTTAACCTCTGCTCGTCTGGCAGACCACATCGTTCTCTTGTGCCATCAGAACGCAGATCCAGATGCGGTCTGCTCGGCCTTCGCTCTACAGACGCTTCTGCACAAACTTGCGCCAGGAACTAAGGCAACGATAGCGTGTCCTGAAGGAATCAGTGCTCCGACAAGGCAGTTAATGGAAAACCTGGGCATATCCACACCTGATCAGAAGATTCCGGTCGATGCTGACTTGGCGGTGCTTGTTGACACGAACTCGCTTGATCAGCTTGGACGAGTGTCCAGCACTCTACTGAAAATGGAACGTGGTCTGATAGTTGTTGACCATCACCATCCGCATCCTGATACTGTGAGGCTGGCGAGCCATATGATTGTTGACGAGTCCGCTGCTGCCGCCGCGGAAGTTGTCTTCCGGTTGTTCGAAGCATCTAGTGAAGAACCGGAAAGAATGGAGGCGACTGCTTTGATGGCTGCGATTTTTGTGGAAACAAAACATTTCCTGCTCGCGAGAGAATCCACATTTGAGGTTGCGGCAAAGCTTGTGAAAGCCGGGGCGGATCCGCGACGGCTCTCCGGAATGTTGAGTTCGCCGATGAATCGTTCCGAGAGGGTTGCTCGCCTTAGGGCGGCAGAGCGATCGAGTGTCGCCATGCTCGGGAACTGGATCGTCGTTACATCGCAACTTGGCTCGTACCAGTCTTCAGCCGCACGGGCTTTTCTGTCGTTGGGAGCGCACGTGGCGTTTGTTGCGGGAGACGTGAAAGATAAGATACGGGTCAACATGCGGGCAACGGAAGATTTCTATGAAAAAACTGGCGCACATTTGGCGAGAGATGTAGCAATTCCCTTGGGGAAGTTGTTGGGTGGAGTTGGCGGGGGGCATCCGACTGCTGCAGGTTTAACCGCCTCGGGAGCGGTGGACGATGTCTTGATGGCGTGTGTGAGGCGTCTTAGGGAGGCTGTCGGTTCGCTCCAGACCTAAAATAGCGCGGACACTCATCATACCATTATAGAGTAATAACTCAGGAGTGAGTAGGAGACTTGGCCGGGACTCAAGGGGAGATCGTTGCCGCTCATAGCCTGGGGTTCCAATACGCCGGTTCTACCTCTAAGGCTCTTGACGATGTCAATATTGTTATTCGTCAGGGAGAGTTCCTACTCCTTACGGGTCCGAGTGGTTGTGGAAAGACAACTCTTTGCCGATGTCTCAACGGTCTTATTCCCAACTTCCACCCTGGAGATATGTCTGGGGAGCTCTTGGTCGATGGGGTCAGTGTCGCTGCCGAGACGACCAGTGAGCTTTCGCGGAGAGTTGGCTATGTCTTCCAGAATCCGGAGAACCAACTTTTCGCATTGACGGTTGAGAAGGATGTGGCTTTTGGACCTGAGAACCTGGGCTTGACAAGGGAGGAAATTAGGGGTCGGGTTGACTGGGCCATGGATGCGGCTGGGACGGTTGCGCTGAAGGATCTCGCGCCTTACGAGCTGTCGGGGGGACAGCAGCAGAGGGTTGCCTTGGCCGGGGTCTTAGCGATGAAGCCGAGCGTGATCGTCTTGGACGAGCCAACGTCGTTCCTGGACCCGCGTACCGCTGAGGAGGTAATGGCTGCGGTTGATAGTCTCCGGAGAGAGAATGGAATCACGGTTATCGTCGTTGAGCACCGGTTAGATCTCGTGGGGAGGTATGCGGAGCGTATCGTGGTAATGGATCGCGGGAGGATTGTGGCGGATGGAAAGCTTGAGGATGTTCTCGATTCGGAGTTTGACCGTTTGAGCGGGTTGGGGATTGGTCTGCCTAAGGTGAGCCTTCTCTGGTCGTTGCTTAGGAGAGATGGGCTGGTCTCCGAACGTCTTCCAACTCACGTAGAGTCTGCTGTCAAGATCTTGTCCGAGAGGCTCCGCAACTGATCACCGTCGAGAAGGTCTCGTTCACATATCCTTCTGGTCAACTGGCACTCAACGCTGTCGATCTACAAATCGACAGCGGCGACTTTCTCGCTATCATGGGAGAGAACGGTGCTGGGAAGACAACGCTGGCGAAGCAGTTGAATGGTTTGTTGAAGCCGTCTCTGGGGAGGGTTACGGTAGATGGAGATGACACTGCCAAGAAGAGTGTTGCTCAGCTCTCTAGAAAAGTTGGCATTGTGTTTCAGAATCCTGATCATCTCCTTTTCTCGGAAACTGTCAGGGAGGAGGTTGGGTTTGCATTGAAGAACTTCGGCTTTGAGCCCGGCGTCGTCTTGAAACAGGTAGAACGGACCCTCGAGGCCCTAGATCTGGCTCATTACGCGGACACGTCTCCTTTCTTGTTGAGTGGCGGGGAGAGGAAGAGGGTAGCCTTGGCCGCGGTCTTAGCTTGGCAGCCTGACTATCTGATCCTGGACGAGCCTACGATCGGGCAGGATTACCAGCAGAAGGAGCGCCTGCGAAACTTCATCCTGCAACTCAACTCTCAGGGGAAGGCCGTGGTTATGGTGACTCATGATGTGGAGTTTGTGGCAGAGTGCAACCCGAAGGTTGTCCTCATGTCCAAAGGGCAGATTGTAGCACAAGGGCAGGCGGACGAGGTCTTGTCTGATGATGGTCTGATCGAGAAAGCGTCCCTAGTTAAGCCCCAGATGGCCAAGCTGTTCAGCCAGTTGTCGGAGTATGGTTTTCCACGGGATGTCGTTGACGTTCACAGAGCGAAAATGCTGTTGGAGGAGAAGTTGACGGAGGTGAGGGTTCGTGTCGCTCAGAGTTCTTAATGGATTCAAGTTCTCAAGCCTCAAGACCCCGGTTCACCGGCTCGACCCAAGGGCAAAATTCCTACTAGTAATCGGAATCATCGTGCCCTCGCTCCTGTTCACCAACATCTACCTGTTGGCAGGCCTATTGATTGTGCAGGTTCCGCTGTTCATGGTTGGCCGAGTGACTAAGAGATGGCTCCAATCTCTCAGGGCAGGCCTGTTCCTCTCTGCCTTGATCTTTGTCGTGAACTTCTTCACGGGACCCCTTGTGAACGCTGTGGCGTTGACCCTCAGGTTTCTTCTTTTGATGACGACTTTCAGTTTCTTTTTCATGACCACCTCCCCCGACGATCTCGGGTTGGCGATTGACAAGGTCGGGTTCATCCGATGGCTCTCCCGTCGTTGGCTAGGCTATCCAAACGCCCTATCCTTCACCTTCACGACCGCCGTACGGCTAGTGCCCACAATGGCAGTGGACGCGCAGACAGTCGTAGATGCGCAGAGGTCAAGGGGGCTGGAGCTGGACAAGGGAAACCTGTTGAAGCGGGTAAGGAACTATATTCCGATATTGATTCCCCTCCTGTTGATCGCCATCAGGAGAAGTCTCGAGCTGGCAGAAGCGCTTGAGGCGCGTGGGTTCCCCGGAAAGGAAGGACGGACCTCGCTTTTCGAACTTCGATTCAAACCTGTTGATTACCTTCTCCTAGGAATATCCCTAGCAGGGATTATCCTATCTTTCTGGGTCTTCCTCTACTATAGGGTCCCGACGATCTAGAGAACATGGAAGCACCGTTCCATGGCGTTGCGATGAAGGGCGGGGCGCGGGAAAAATCGACCCCCCAAGGGGTCACGATGAAAAAGAATGCTTAGACAATTGTAAACGAAAAGAGAGCTACGACTCGAACCCGACCGTCCCAGCCAACTCTTCACGTGTATGTTTGGAATCGAGAGGGCACCTTTACGGTCGACTGATTCATGCGGACAGTTTCTTCTTTGACCGAGGCGGATAGCTAGGCGTGAACGATCAGGGCTTTCATTAAGGGCTAAGATGCGAGCCTTTTGGAAGGCCACGGGTTATGGCAAGCTAGCCAGTGGCCCGGTCGAACTTCCAGCAGCGGTGGCTCTACCTTCGAACAAATGTCAATCCGCCTTGGGCAGCGAGGATGAAACCTGCAAGCAGGGGGCGGATTAACGGGGCTAGGGACTTCTCCGGGTAGAATAATTCTGTGCGTCTTTTTCCTAGGGTCGGGTACCGGAATCGCGGACAGAAGGGCCACAGTATACGGGTGTAGAGGGTTTTCGAAGAGCTCGTCCGTCTCGGCTATCTCGACTATCTTTCCGAGATACATGACCGCCACTCTGTGACAGATATGTCTGACAGTACTAAGATCGTGTGAGATGTAGAGGTACGTTATACCGAGTTTTTGCTGAAGTTCCTGAAGAAGGTTGAGAATCTGTGCCCGAACAGAGACATCGAGAGACGCAACCGGCTCGTCCGCTGCAATAAATTGGGGGTCCACTGCCAGCGCTCGCGCTATGCAGACTCTCTGTCTCTGGCCCCCACTGAACTCATGCGGATATCTCTCTGCGTGGTAGTCTTCTAGTCCCACCATCCTCAGGAGTTCGTACATCCTATTCTGCCATTGGCTACGGGGAATATGCTTGTGTACTTCCAATGGTTCCATGATGATGTCCGCAACCGTCATTCGCGGGTCAAGAGAAGAGTATGGGTTCTGGAATATGTACTGCATCTGGCGTCTAAGAGCGAGGACAAGATCTTTCTTACCCTCCTTGAAAATCTCGGTGATATTTTTCCCGTTGAAGAATATTTTCCCTGACGTTGGAGGCTCTAAGTATAGCACGCATTTCGCAATCGTGGTCTTCCCACAGCCACTCTCTCCGACCAGGCCAAAAGTCTCATTCTTCCTTATGCCGAAGGAAACCTCGTCGACTGCATGAACATCTCCGAGCTTCCGTCTAAGAATCACGCCTCTCTCATAAACCGGGAAATGTTTCGTAAGTTCCTTGACTTCGAGAACCGTTTCAGGCGTTAGGGTCAACTCGCAACCGGGGATTTCAGATCAAGCTCTTTCCATCTATGACAGTGAACCGATCTTCCTTCTCCTATCGGTTCGAGCTCAGGCACTTTGTCGATGCAGATTTGCTGGGCATAGGGGCACCGAGGGTTGAACCTACATCCCGAAGGTGGCTCGATCAGGTTGGGAACGTTTCCTGGAATGACTGACAGTTTTTCCTTTCTTAGGGCAAGGTTCGGAACAGAGGTCAGCAAAGCTTGAGTGTAGGGATGTTTCGGTTTCTCGAACACTTGTTCAACAGTCCCCGATTCACACACTTGTCCTGCGTATAGAACAGTTACTCTGTCGCACACGTCTGCGACTATTCCCATGTCGTGAGTAATGAGAATCATCGCCACATTCAACCTGTTCTTCAGCTCCTTGAGAAGGTCGAGGATTTGGGCCTGGATTGTCACATCCAGCGCGGTTGTGGGCTCATCAGCTATGATTAGTACAGGGTCACCTGCAAGAGCTCTTGCAATCGCTATTCGTTGTTTTGTTCCGCCGCTCAGCTCGTGCGGATACTGGCTAATCCTGATTTCTGGGTCGGGGATCTCGACACTTCGAAGAAGATCTGTGGCTTTAGCAAGAGCATCTTTCCTGGAAATAACATGATGTCGCATTATTACTTCGGATAACTGTTCCCCTACCCTGTAGACGGGGTCAAGCGTGGAGGTAGGATCCTGAGGAACGTACGCAATATCTTTGCCCCGGATTCTCTGCATATCTTTTTCCCGCAGCTTCATTAGGCTCTTTCCCTCGAACTCTATTGTTCCATCAACAATCTTTCCCGGCGATGGGACAATTCTCAAGATCGATTGGGCAGTAACGGTCTTTCCGGAACCAGATTCTCCGACCACACCCAATGTCTCTCCCTTGCTAACGTCGAGGCTGATGTCGTCCACCGCCTTGACGATCCCTGCGTAGGTGAAGAAATACGTCCTCAGGTTTTGAACATGCAAGAGAGGGTCGGGCAATGCGGAGACCTCGCTACTCCCTGAGCCGAGGATCCAAGGCATCTCTCAGACCATTGCCAAGAAGGTTGAAGCCCATCACCATCAATGTAACGAACACCGCTGGGAACAGAGTTCCCCACCATGCTTGTTCAACGTAGTTGGCAGAGTTGTACATTTGTTGTCCCCATGTGTTCGAGCCGGGGGCACCGAAGCCCAGAAAACTTACCGCGGCCTCCGTGAGGATCGAAGCCGCAATCTGCAATGTAGCGAGCACGATTATGATGTGTAACACGTTCGGGAATAGGTGCCGGAACAGTATCCTGTAGGAAGAGGCGCCAATCTGGCGTGAGGCCGCTATGAACTCAAACTCACGAACTCTCAGGACTTCTCCGCGAATTATTCTAGCCGCTCCAGGCCATGAGAAAGCTCCGATCACGAATACTACAAGCCAGATGCTGCCAGTGTTTGCAGGGGCAAGTTTGATTGTGACTTGAAGGAATACTAAGAGGAGTAGGAAAAAAGGAATTACTAGAAATACTTCTGTAAGCCGCATTAGGAGATTGTCCATCCACCCTCCAAAATAGCCTGCTGCGAGCCCTATAACGACCGCGATGAGCATTGTTAGTCCCGTAGCCCCTACGCCAATCAGGAAGGCAGCGCGTGTTCCGTATACAATCTCACTGTAGACATCGTATCCAGTTATGTCGGTGCCCAAGGGATAGGCTAGACCCGGAGGGCTGTTGGAATGCAATCGTCCATCCAACTGACATGCCGGGCTTACCCCTAGAATGCATTTCGGAGGATACAACGCGACGAGTCGGTCGAAAGCAGCCATCACAATGAAAATTCCGACGATTCCAAGACCGGCGATAGCCACTTTGTTCTTCTTCAGTCGTCGCCAAGCAAGCGCCCACTGGCTAACTCTATGACCACCTGCGGGTCTCTGTTCCAGTGTGGTTTGAGCCATTTTTCGGTCGCTAGTCATCCTGAAACGAATACTATTCCAGCCTTATCCGCGGATCAATGTAGGCATATGTTACATCGGTCACAAGATTTGCAACTAAAGTCATCAGCGTGATTATCACGACTACTGCTTGGATGACCGGAAAATCCAGCTGGGTGGTATAGTCAACAAAGAGTTTCCCGACTCCGGGCCAGTTGAATACGGTCTCTGTAACAGGTGCACCGGCGAGTAATCCTCCGAAGTATAGCCCTACGTATGTAACGATCGGGATCAGAGCATTCCGTAGTCCATGCTTATACATCACAGATCGTTCGCTGAGACCGCTGGCTCTACCTGCAAGAATGTAGTCCTGCCTCAAGACCTCAAGCATGCTTGATCTCACGAGCAACACAACAGGGGCAAGAATCGCGAATGTATAGACTGTGGCTGGAAGAAAGAGATGCCAGGCTTGATCCAGAAGAAGGTTGTGATACAGGTACCTTGAAGGGTCCGAAGACTGGAATCCGCCGGAAGGAAACCAGTGAAGATTGTATCCGAAGATTAGAATCGCTGCGACGCCAAGGAAGAAAATCGGGATTGAAGTTCCAACGAGTGATGAGCTGGTAATTGTAACGTCCAGGACAGAATACCTCTTTCTAGCTGAGAGTATGCCAATAGGAATTGCGATAATCAGAGAAAGCGTAAGTCCAATGAGTTGCAACTCTAAGGTTGCCCATAGTCTTTGTGAAATGAGCACCGCAACCGAGCCCCCGCTGTACGAAAAGCCTAGATTCAGACTAAGAAGGTCGGAAAGCCAACTAAGATATTGAATGTGTATCGGCTGATCCAAGTGTAAAGATTGGCGGAGAAGCTGTCTTTGCGCCTCGTTTATGTGAGGATTCAGGGCGGTGTATAGCTGGACAGGGTCGCCTGCCAACCGTTCGATGCTGAAAACCAGCAGGGTGATTCCAAAAAATACGGGTACGAGAAACAATGAACGTCTTACCACATATTTGATAATTGACACCCTGGATCAACCTCCGCAGGATGGACTTGTCTTCCTCATATCATCAAACACTGGGCATCTTTTCGTTATTAGGAATATCCTATTGCGCACATCCGGTCACTTTTGATCGTGGGCCTTAAAAAAGGACGAAATTGCGCCAGATTTTCGGATTATTGCTGACGCCATAATCAATATACGTTCGACTGTTGCCTCTTTTAGGATGCAAATGTCGTTCAGAGTGAAGAGCCTCGGCCGAGTAGGAGTAATACTAGCAATTTCGATCTTGATGGTTTTAGTTCCCTCAAGCGTAGTTAACGTTCAAGGAGCTAATTGCGCGGGTGGACTTAGCCCTAAACTCCACCTTACCCTGCTCGTTCCGACATCGAACCCTGCCAGGCGTGCATATGCGGCAATCATACAGAACAGTCTTCAATGCTTGGGCATGGATGTCTCCAGAGTTGAGCTCCCGTTCAGCCCGAATATCTATGACAGGGCCCTAACTCCACCCACGAGTAATGTCGGTTTCACATTTGATCAAGGGGGGTTTGACATATTATTCGTCGGCCAGAACCTAGGAATCGATCCTGATCCCTGGTCGTTATATCACAGCAGCCAATTTGCGCCGACCGGACAAAACTACTACCTTTTCAACAATCCCCAGAATGACAATCTAACAAACCTCATCAAGACTACACTGGATCGTACGACACGTCTGAACTACGTACAGCAGTGGCAAGTCCTAGCATACAATGAACAACCATCAATCCCAATATTCTATGATAAGGAGGTGCTCGCGTTCGGCAGCGGATATCCTAATGCCCACAGCACGTTCACAACGTATCATTATCCTGCATGGCCACCGATAGAACATCTTAACACCACAAAGTCAACGCCCTCGTTCACGCTTGCTGAGACCGGTCAAGCGCCAGGACAAGGAGTCATACCCGAACTAAGCACATCATACTATGACCTGGCCATTTCAGGTGAAATCTTCAACTCACTAGCCTTGAGGAACGACACCCTCACCAAGACCATGATTCCTGCCCTCGCCTCTGGCGTGCCACAGTCGCCCGGATGGACTTCAAGTCCTGACGGCAAGACATGGGATGTTACACTTCGCCCAAGCGTAACCTGGACTGACGGATTGCCGTTCACTTCGACAGACGTAAAATTCACATTTGACTTGTATCAAGACAGCAAGTTCGCTTCACCAACCGGAGCATTCGTCTCCGGAATTGTCGGAGGAAAGAACAATGTAACAATTACTGGACCTTTATCTGTTCGTTTCACCCTTCCCGCTCCCTACGCATACTTTGTACAGAATATTCTCGGCGCCGCCCCAATACTCCCTGCGCATATTCTGAATTCTACCACATTCTACCCAGGTGCGACAATAGACTATTCAAAAATCAAAGACAGCAAATTCAACAGGCCTGATACAGGGACATATGGGTCGACTCCGATTGGAACAGGACCGTACAAATGGGTAGGTTACGACTCTGCAGCAACTACATCTCACTTGACCCGAAATGACAACTACTTCAGTTTCACTGATTGGGGCAAGACCGACCTGCTTGCGAAGCAAGAGTTTGGAATCAAAGACTACTATGTACGTACCATCGTTGGCGGCGACCAGGCGATAACCGCACTGAAGAACAACGAGGTCGACTTTCTTGACAGCCAGTACCATCTGGAGACACAGCCGAGCTTCCTAAGCAGCTGGGGTGCAAATCTGCAAACATCCTACGTCGCATTCGGCGTTCAAGAAATGGGTGTGAACATGCGCCATCCAATAATCGGAACCGGAACCGACACACCATATGCACAGCAACATCAAGGCAATGCAACCGCAGCAGCGACCGCCGCTAGATGGATTCGACAAGCCATCAGCCACGCAGTTCCCAGGAACCAGATCATAAACAGCCTACTGAACGGATACGGTAGTCCTGCAATTACGATGCCCATCGTCGGAGACTACGCGACGAAGACCGCCGTAACAGATGGCTTCAACACCAACCTTGCACCTTACGATTACAACCTAACAACTGCCGGCCAGTTGTTACAGTCTGCGGGATATACTCCTACTGCTGGCACATCCAGCTTCATCGATCAATATGGATCGTACCTCATCGGAATAGTCGCAGTCGCAGCGGTGGCGATCGCAGCTGTCTTCATACTAAGAGCACGCCGAAAACCCCTCGCAGGCCCTGGTAACCCAGTAACTTCAACCACGCCTTCAACTCCAACGTCCCCTTAGTCCGTGAACTTACCCTTCCCGTTACTAGAGAGCAGAAATAAGGAACGCGACCGCAACTAGGATGACCGAGGCAACCATCCACTTAGACCCAATTTTTTCAGCATGTTTCTCAGAGTCTCTCGACCAGGGAGCTGCCCCCATCGTCAGTTCGCCAAGCTTTGCTATTGATGGGGCCGAGGAGAGCGCGATTATTACTCCTACGATGAGCCCGATGCCTCCCTCAAGAAACAATATGAGGACCAAAGTAGTTCTCGGAACCGATCCGACCCCGATAATCAAAGCTAGCAGATCGGAGAGAGCGATGGTCGTTGCAGCAAGCAAGGGTTGTTTCAAGTACAGTAGTAGTTTGCCGGTGCTGGCATGAGAAATAGTATTAGTCGAGGTATTGACACCTAGCTCCTGTCCACGCATCCTTGCTCAGGTAAAAAACGGTCCTAGAATCATAGGGAGCAATCCGAGTCCAATCGGGATCAAGAGTCCAGGGGCTCTTGTTCGTCGTCTTGTAATCTCGAACGTTGCCAGGGCCCCGATGAGTACAAGAATCCCAGCTTCAACTGCGCCATATACGCCCAGGATTTTCAGCGAAGCGGTTACTAAGATTGCATAGGCCAAGAAATCCCCCAGCCCGACAAGATATTCCTCCATTGGAAGGGTTGCGACTGAGACCATTTTCTCGTAACTAATCTTTCCCACAACGCTTGTCAAGATATTTGTTTCGACGACAAATACATCTACCACTGTTAGCATTATGAGAAAAACCATAGAATACAAAGTTGGGAATGCCGTGCCCATAAGTGATCCTAATAGCGTGGCCGATCCAATCATCAGTATGTTCGTTTTCCTTTGC
Source organism: Candidatus Bathyarchaeota archaeon (assembly GCA_005888745.1). GTDB lineage: Archaea > Thermoproteota > Bathyarchaeia > 40CM-2-53-6 > 40CM-2-53-6 > 40CM-2-53-6. Next base: position 234,924 of record VBBS01000028.1, read on the forward strand.
GAAAGATTACCAAAGTATCCGCGGAAAGACCAGTTGAGACCCAGATAGCCCAACGGCAGGGCTGCAAGGAAGAGGATTGGGGTTGTCCGAGAGGCTTGAAGCCATACCTTCAGTAGGACTAGGCCTGAAATTGTCCCGGCTACGGTTACACCGGCAACAATGACTCGTGCGGCCTTCTCTGGATGCCGTTTCAAACCGTAGAACAACAATGCCAGCAGCGCCAAGGTAAAGAGTCCAGCCGTTAGGACGTCAAAATCTCCGGTCTCTGGTCCGGTCGAGAAGCCGGCCGCACGCCCATATAACGCGGCCATTCCCGAAATAATCGCTAACGCAAGGGGTACCGTTAAGAACGCAACGTCTCTCGCGCTGATAAATCGTTTCTTAGAGCCTTCGTTCATTTATCCCGGAAATCTAGATGGTAGGTTTCCAGCTCATAAAGACAGAGGTCGTAAAAGGAAAGTTGAGCCTTCCACGAACCTTATGATGTCGAATAGGACAGTTTTGTAAAGACGAACGTAAGGAGGTAGTTTTGGACTAGCAGCGGCCTACGGTACTTTCCAAGTCACATCGAGACCTTCCACATTGGTCGCCACGTACGAGGAAGATCCAGCGGCCTTGACGGAGGCATGGATATCGATCGTCAAGTGGTATATCCCAGAAGCGCGCACCCCTTGGTCAACGGACAAGTAAAGAGTATGTGTTCTGTTTCCTACGGCGACTACGGTTAATTGTTGCATTGGTAAGTCTTGACTTCCACTTGGACCGGTTAGCCTGAAGGTGAAGTTGAGATCGACTGTTCCTTGGCTTGCATTGACCGCGTTGTCCGTGGTCCTGAACCATCCTGCAGGTCTAGTGCTGAAGTAATACTCGTAGACTGATATCGATGAGGTAGAATTCGTTGTAATAGGGTGGTCGTCGCTCTGTCTGGCTATTGAAAGCGATGAAGAGTCTGACGCCTCATTGAACGTAATTTTCGTGACAGGAACTGTAACATTGCCCGCGAGGGCAACGGGTGTTATCAGTATAGCGGCTGCAGCGATTACAATTACGGTTATTACCGCCAACATTACTCTCTTCATATTGTACCTACACGCCTCCGAACATGTATTCTTGGGTACCGCCTTCGAGGCTATAGGGTTTGCTCACATAGCCGAACGACATCTAATCAGAACTTAGCCAGGCCGAGGGAAAAGCAGGACTAAGATCTCAGAAGGAACTCCCCTTCGTACCCGGTGTACTGCCCTTTTCCTGGGGCGTTCAAATATCTCTTCGACATTGAGGCAGCACTCTCAAGAATATCCCTTTTTCGCTCCTGGTCTGCTGTTTGGGATCCAAAAGAAACGAAGTTCCCGACCTATTTCTCGAAACCGAGGGTTGAGAGACCCCGATTAGCCCTTTGAAACGGTTCTTCCCTTGGATCGTTCATACGTGACACTTGGCCGTATGCTAGCGCTGAAAGGAACGAGTTCACGACAGACGAATCGTGGCACTTTAGTCAACATTGCTTGTTCGAGCTTGGGAGGCAGCCCGCCGACCTCTCTAGAGAAGCAAAACGAAATATCGAGATCGAAGTCTCTTGATTATGGTCCCCAAGACAGTGTCGTCTCATTTCAGTCCTGGAGAAGTCCTTTCCATCATCGTTGCGTGGTTGGTCCTCTCAGCTTCAATCACATACAAGAACCTTGTAGGACTCGTGATAGGAACGGGCAGTCTTGATGTTGTGATCGCCGGCTTCGTCGCCACCGCGACTGGATTCATCCTCCACGAGATAGGACACAAGTTTGTCGCGGTAAGACGAGGATATCTCGCCCATTTCCGTCTCTGGATTTGGGGACTCGTACTCACCATATCGATCGTAACCCTCTCGGGCGGAGGACTCGTCTTCGGCGCTCCCGGGGCCGTTTACATTTCCCCTTCTGCAGCAAGCTTCTACGGGTTCGATTCGACTCGACGAAGTAGTGATACCGAAGAGGACAATATGATAATCTCAGCAGCGGGGCCGAGCATCAATCTCGCTTTCGCCATTGGTTTCTTGGTTCTGCTATTTTCCGTTCCAGCCGGTTTCTTCAATACGGTTGCCTTTTTCGGGCTCTTGCTTAATGTGGGACTTGGATCCTTTAACATGCTTCCTGTTCCTCCACTGGATGGCTCCAAGATATTCCGCGAGAGCATTCCAATTGCGCTAGCGATAGCGCTTCCTCTATGGGCGATGTTCATAACCTTCAAGTTTATCATATAGCTCTCGCCTCAAAAACCTCGTTAGGAGGACTTGGTCGACTTCTCCGCAACCCGAAGAGCCTCGATAGCCTCCCGGATTTCGTCCACTGAGGCGCCATCCTCAAGCGTCGAGAGGTCCCCGATCGGACCTCCCGCGGCGACGGCTTTGATGACTCGTCGCATGATCTTGCCGCTCCTCGTCTTTGGGAGCAGCCGAGCGAAGTAGATAGATTCGGGGGTTGCGATGGGACCGATCATCCTCCGGACATGTTGCTTCAGTTCCTCAGAGAGATGGTTGGAGGGGTTAGCCACCTTTCTTAGGGTCACAAAGGCAACGATGGTTTCGCCTTTCACCGGATCCGGTTTGCCCGCGACTGCCGCCTCGGCCACGGATGGATGGCTGACAAGCGCGTCTTCCACCTCTCTTGTTCCAAGCCGATGACCAGCCACCTTGATTACTTCGTCCGCTCGTCCTAGAAGCCAGAAGTAGCCTTCCGCATCACGTAGTGCGTAGTCCCCTGGATAATAGAACCCCGGAAATCGTGTCCAGTAGACCTCACGATATCGCTCCGAGTCATTGTAGAGCGTCATGAACATACCAGGCCAAGGTCTCTTGATGACTAGGAATCCCTTCTCGCTAGGTGGTAGGGGGTTGCCCTTCTCATCGACGACATCCGCCTCTATACCGGGCAGCGGAAACGTGGCAGAGCCAGCCTTCAACGGAACCAGCCCCAGACGAGGGCTCGGCGAGATCATGATCCCGCCAGTCTCAGTCTGCCACCAAGTATCAACGATGGGACAGCGGCCCTGGCCTATCACATCAAAGTACCATTGCCAGGCAGCGGGATTGATAGGTTCGCCGACCGACCCTAGCAGGCGCAAGCTATCAAGATCATGTTGCCCGGGGAGCTTGTCTCCATATCGCATCAGCGAACGGATTGCAGTTGGTGCAGTGTAAAGAATCGAAACCCTGTAACGTTCCACTATGTCCCACCATCTATCGGGTTCCGGATAATCCAGCGCCCCTTCGTACATCACTGAAGTGAGACCATGCATCAACGGAGCAAACACAACGTACGTGTGCCCCGTGACCCATCCTATGTCAGCAGTGCACCAGTAAATGTCATCATCTTTCGCATCGAACACCCATTCCTGGGTGGCATACGCGAACACAAGATAGCCGGCGGTGCTGTGAGCAACGCCTTTCGGCTTACCCGTCGTCCCTGAAGTGTAGAGAATGTAGAGAAGATGAGTCGACTCAAGAGGCACGGGCGCGACGTAGCTGGAGGCCTTTGCCATCAGATCATGCCACCAATAATCCCGACCTTCAATCATCGGCACGACATGTCCCGTCCGCCGAAAAACTACAACATGCTTCACACTAGGAGAATCTTTCACCGCATCATCGACAACAGTTTTTAGATCCAAGACCTTTCCTCGGCGATAGCCGCCGTCAGCCGTCACGACGACTTTGGCTCCGCAATCCTGGATACGTTCGGCTAGAGCTTTCGCGCTGAACCCCGAGAAAACAACGGTGAACGGTAGCCCTATTCTTGCGCATGCGAGCATTGCAATCGGAAACTCTGGCACCAACGGCAGGTAGATGGCCACCGTGTCGCCCTTCCGGAGTCCAAGCTTCTGAAGGACACTGGCAAGCCTGTTAACTTCCTGATAGAGCTCTCCATAAGTAATCGTCCGACGGTCTCCGTTTTCGCCCTCCCATAGATATGCCGCCTTATTCTCACGCCAGGATTTCACATGCCTGTCCACAGCGTTCTCGGACGCGTTCAGCAATCCTCCGACAAACCATTGAGCAAACGGCGGATCCCACTGCAGCACCTTGTCCCACTTCCTGCGCCAGACAAGCTGACCCGCAATGCCGGCCCAGAAGGACTCCGGGTCAAGGAGAGAATCTCTCTGCAGGGAGAGATACTGCTCCCTCGGCCGATATGTCCGCGCCACGGGCAGTTTGCCAGCGTCCGACATTTGCCAGGGATGAGTTCACGGTTCTGTTAACTCTTCGTCTGGTAAGTTAGCTTCGGGGCATCGACTCCAGGGATTACCGTAGGCGTCGGGTTCCCCTTCACTGCTTCAAGCGCCGCCTTGCGCCTCAATGATGGGAGGCCGGGAACGTGCGAACCTCACCCGTCCCCGCCGAGCCAGGTTAACCGCTGCTACCATGTCCCGGTCCATTACTACTCGACATTTACCGCACCAGAGCTTGCGGGTCAGTCTCTTGTCCGATTGGAGTCTCTCCCCGCATCTCGGACAAGTTATACTCGTCGCTCTGGTCTCACGCCTAGACAAACGGATAACCGATAGTCCTACCCACCGTGCCTTGTACTCTATCTGTCGTTGAGCCTCTCCGAAACTCCAGCTGTTCATTCTGCCCCGATACTTTCTACCCTGACCGTTACCCTTCCGGTAGAGGCTTCGTATGCCCTCGATGTTCTCGAGAACTATCGCCTCTCTCCGCTGGACTGCCAAGGCAACAATCGTCTTTGTCGCAGTGTGGAGCAGATGACCAACCCTAGAGGTTCTCCGCTTTCCATACATGGACGCTATGCCCGTTCTTATCCTATCATCGTCCCGTGTGAAAGAAGCAACGATACGTGCAGTGGTGTTTGCTATTCTCACACACTTCGAGAGATCATAGCGGCTTGTCTCCTGGTCATTTCCAACTGTGAGATTTCGAAGATTACGGTCGACGCCAACGGTGGAAGCACGGTTAACGGTGGGAGCGTCTCGGGCGATGCAGAGGCTCAGTCTGTTCTGGGTGAGGGTGAAAGAGCGAACCTCGACTCCCGGTTGAGATATGACCTCTAACACGTGCTTGGTCAAGGGTATACAGAAACGTTTACCTCTCGATACTGGGAAACGTAATGCTCCGCTCCTGATCTTGAACCCGTAGCAGGAGACGAGCTGCTGTCTGAAGGAATACGGGGTCTTTGTGGCGTAACCTCTGCGAATAGACTTCTTCCGAGCCGCTAGTATTCCTGCTGCTCGGCTTATCGCGCAGAGCTTGTAGTAGCTAGGAGAATCGTGCTGGGCGAGCTCGTTGTAAGAGAGAAGTGAAAGCCTTCTCAGCGAAGACACATCGTTCGCTAAACCGATTCGTAATGATTCGTTAACCATTCTCCTAAACAACTCCAGCAGACCTAGAACTTCGCTTGAAGAAATGTAGTTTTGCCAGACCGACTTAACAGCCAACACGATAAACAATGGGAGCCCAATCCTAGACATAAGTGAGAGGCACCCGACGACAAGTTGACAGAACCGGGTTCACTATAACTTAAAAACGGGTCGCTTGGAAATTGACCATCGACATCGGCATGTCCAAGCTGAATCAATCCAGGCAGACCCGAAGCCTTGAGGAACGGTATGAGTTGCTGAGGAAGACGTTGGCTCACTATCTCCTCCTCCAGGTAGGCACCTTCGTCGGCCTCGCAGGATTTGACGCGGTTGGACCCGCGATGAACATGCTGACAGACATGAAGGCAAGTCTGAAAGTTGAGGAGATCAAGGCGAAGAACGAGGGAAGCAGGGTGGAGGCTCTTTCCCAGAACCTGGCTGAGAGTATGGGCGAAACGTTTGCCAGCGACTACAATATTGAAACAGGCGATGAGTCCCGGACGGTGAGGCTGGACCGGTGCGGGTGCATAGAATCCGTTCTGGCACAAGCAGAAGCGTACGGGCTGACAAAGCCCCAGGCGAGATCTATATTTTGCAGCACATGCATTGGAAGCTACAAGAAGGCCGCGGAAACCCTCCAACTTGGATTCCAGGGCAAGCTCCGCGGCGAGCATGGCTGCTCGATGAGCTTCTCCAAGAAATAGTCGCCCCAACGACAACAAGTGAATGTCCAGTCCCAAGACTCTCGGAACATGGAGAGAATTCAAATTGGCTTGTCCTAACGTTGCATCTCACATTCCGTCTGACGCCTAGGTGAATCCGCTGTTTGCGGTGATTCTCGGGTTGGTTCAAGGAGTATCAGAATGGCTGCCTGTTAGTAGCAAGACCCAAGTTCTGTTTGCGTCAAGCTTTCTCTTCTCGCTTCCTCTAGCCGTGGCGTATGCGTTCGGTCTTTTCATGTAAATCAGCTCGATAGGTTCCGCGATAACCTATTTCGGGTTACTCCCGTATCCTAGCTGGGAGTTGAAGGGACAGGTCCGTGAGAGTGAGGGTCCTCTCGAGGCTGATTCGGTGCATTACTGTCGCCTTTGAACGATTTGAACCAGACTGGGAAGAAGCTCTGGACTGCCAAGGCCAATAAGACAAGGAACAAGACTTGGATTCCTGAGAATATGTTCGTGGGTAGCCTGGAACTGGTAAATCCAAGGTCTACGGCGAACTGTGTCGCGCTCCCGATAATCTGGACAAAGCCCGCGACAGCGGTGAGAGCAAAGCCCCTTCTCAGCCCTGTACCGTTCAATCCCCTTGAGAGAATGAGGGATAGAGTTGTGAGCACGAGTACTGCTCCGATAGCAATTACGTCTAGGGCAACCGCGACAGTATCCAAGGACCCAGGCACTGAGGTGTTGAACGAGGCTTCGCTCAAGAAATTGTTGTAACCCGCGACCTTACGCGTAAGACCCCCATCGAGAGGAATCGGCAACTGGCAGGGAAACCATGATTCGATTCGGGAATTATCTGTAACGAGTGAGTGACGTGAAGCAGTTACAAAGCGGATTTCAAAGCTCCCTTGACGATTGTAAACATCGGAGCTTAGGATTTTAGGCCAAGGAGGTGAGCCTGACGCCAAACAAGAGAGGGTCTTTCGGTGGCTATGGGATCGAACTAGACGAGCATCTCGCCACTGTACTCGGTGGGAAGGAAGGACAGAAGGTCACCCCATCCGAGATGACCAAGAGACTCTGGCAATACATAAAGCGGCATAACCTCGGCAAGAAAGACGGTAACTAGAAACCGCCGCTTGCCCTGGCCGCCTTACTCCCAAGCCCACTTTTTTGGGACCATTCCGCCTCATTCGATTTCAGGATAAAGCGAATAGAACAAGACGCCGAACACCATTCGGTCCTTCAGATCTCATCCTTGTGCACTAATTGTGCGGACGCAGGTTACAGCATGTTTACACTCGCCGATTAGAAGAGGGGATAGTCATGCCAGCTTCACCTACAAGGACAAAGAAAGCACTACAGGAATTAGCTAGGGTATTCAACAAGTTAGCGTTAGAACTCACAGCAGACCTCAACGCGGCAATCAATGAGATCGACAGCCTGAAACGAGAAGTCCAGAGACTAAAGTCTGCGTCTGGAAAAACAAACAAGACTTCAATCGTCCAGAAGAACTCCGCCTCGTCCAAGACGAGTCGTCCTCATTCAACTAAGGGAACTCAGAAGAGCTCCCCCACAAGTCACCACGAATCAGGGCATACCACAAAGTCGACGGACGAGACAGGTTCATTCGTGTTCCCTCACGAGCCATTCAACCCCTCCCCGCCACCCGAGCCTACTCCACCTGGAAACGACTAGCTGATCCCTCCAAGTCAAGAATCAGTCCGCGACAGAGCGGGCCAACGAAGCCCGACCCTTCGCCCAGTCATTTCTCCATATTTCTTGTCGAAACAACCTTTCGATCATCTTCTGCTTAAAGAGCACCGAGTCACTGTGACTAGCGTAGTTGGAGGAGGGCGGTCTCTTGGGAGTGATGCTTACCCCGATTCTGAAGAGAGAGCAGACCAGCCTCAAGGCGCTCAAGGGCGCCTCCTTCGCGATTGATGCAAGCATTGAAATCCACCAGTTCTTAGCGCTCATCAGAAAGCGAGATGGGAGCCTCTTCTCGGACTCCCAAGGACGAGTAACCTCTCACCTCATCGGTCTGCTTACGAGAACCAGTCGGCTGATCTCAGACTTTGATATGAAACCAGTCTTCGTCTTCGATGGAAAACCAAACCCGTTGAAGAGGAGAACAATCGAGACTAGGCGAGAAGCGCGGAGGAAAGCGGAAGCGGACTATGTCGAGGCTGTTTCAAAGAAGGATTTTGCTAAGGCGTGGTCCAGGGCTGTCATGACAGGTCGCCTCACTGCGTCAATATTGGACGATTCGAAACGGCTTCTAACATTGATGGGTATTCCTTGGCTTGAAGCTTTGGAAGATGCGGAAGCCCAAGCCAGTTACATGGCGGCTAGAGGAGACGTGTGGGCTGTCGGAAGCAAAGACTACGACTGTCTACTATACGGCTCCCCTATCCTTGCGCGATACCTGACCTTAACCGGACGCGAATGGCTGCCGGCACAGCAACGATCCCGACCGCTAATTCCAGAACTTATCAAGCTATCCGAAAATCTGACCCTACTAGGGATAACTCGTGAACAGCTTGTAGATCTCGCAATCCTCGTCGGAACAGACTTCAACCAAGGCGTGAAGGGAATAGGACCGAGGAAAGCGCTGAAACTAGTTCACGATTACGCTTCAATAGAACAAATGCCTGAAGAGATCACATCAAAACTCACCCCAGATCTGAACGTTGTTCGTCGGGTCTTCTTGAAACCAAGAGTTCTCGAAGAATACGTGCTGAAGAGGTCTCAACCGGATCGTGAGATGCTCGTCAAGTTCCTCTCGGAGGAGCGCGGGTTCAACAGGGAAAGAGTGGAGCGACTGACAGAGCGGCTCACTAGAAAAAGCGAGAAAGCAGACGCTGGTTTGGAGAACTGGCTCAACTAGAAAAAAAGCCCGCTAGGTTCTCGGAGGTCTCACAACTCTGCCGATCTCTTGAAGAATCGGCTAAGAGGAACAAGAAGATTCTTCTCATAAGTGAGGTTCTCAGGAAAATCAGACCTGAGGATGTGTCCTATGTCACATTGTTCTTGGCTGGAAAACCCTTCCCAGAGGCCGATCCTCGTGTCCTAGAGATAAGCTATGCCACTCTTTCGGCGGCAGGACGAACATTGAACCAGACGCTTCTCTCGGGAAACAAAGATTCGTTGACGATTGCTGAAGTCTTCGCTACGCTAGAGAAGCTTGCTGAAGTCAAAGGGGCCGGTTCCAAGGAGAAAAGAATGGTCCTCTTGAGCTCGCTGTTCGCGAGGACCACTCCGCTGGAGACAGACTATCTTAGCCGAATGTTGCTTGGGGAAATGCGAATCGGGGTGGTCGAGGGAGTCTTGTTAGACGCTATCGCCGAAGCCTCGGGGGTCTCCCGACAATTGGTTAGGCGTGCACACATGTTGCATGGAGACATCGGAGATGTCGCGAGGATTGCTCTGACCGAGGGAGCTGTAGCTCTCGAGAAAGTAGGCCTCCGACTCTTTGTCCCGGTGAAGCCGATGCTGGCCGAGATGGCGGAGAGCATCGCTCAAGTCCTCGCCGAGCACAAGGAAGGAAGCGCATTCGAATACAAGTTCGATGGCGCGAGAATCCAGATTCATAAGAAACAGGATCGTGTGAGAATTTTCAGCCGGAGACTTACCGATGTTACTGACAGTATTCCGGAAATGGTCGATTATTCCAAGACGAAGGTAAAATCATCAGAATTCTTGATAGAGGGAGAAGTCGTCGCTCTAGGCGAGGGGGGAAAGCCGGTTCCATTTCAGGATCTCATGCGTCGCTTTCGCCGGGTCCACGGGATAGAGGACATGGTCGAAAAAATCCCGCTACGACTCTATCTCTTCGACGCCCTCCAATCCGGGGGACGGACCTTGATCGATCTCCCCTACACTGAGCGATGGAAAGTACTCTCGAGCATTGTTCCGGAAGAATCCCTAGCTCCAAGGATCGTAACAAGGGAGGCTCAAGTCGCGGAGAATTTCATGCAGTCGGCCCTGAGAGAAGGTCATGAAGGGTTGATGGCCAAATCGCTCACAAGCGACTACTCTCCCGGTGCACGGGGTAAGAAGTGGTTCAAGATCAAACCGGCGGACAGGCTTGACGTGGTCATCGTGGCCGCAGACTGGGGGAGTGGGAGAAGAGTGGGTTGGCTAAGCAACTACCATCTCGCGGTCAGGGACGATGAGACAGGCGAATACCTGGTTGTCGGGAAGACGTTCAAGGGTTTGACCGACGCGGAGTTTGACATGATAACGAAGCGACTCCAAGAGTTGAAAACCAGGGAGTCTAGGTGGACAGTTCACGTGAAACCAGAGATCGTAGTCGAGGTTGCGCACAACGAGATTCAGAAGAGTCCCCGATACAAGTCAGGGTTCGCGCTGCGGTTTGCTAGGATCGGGAAGTTCAGAGACGACAAGACACCTGAAGAAGCCGACACCATTCAACGGCTGCGCAACCTGTACGAGAAACAGTTTGAAAACAAAGGACGATTGCTTAAGGGAATCCCTTGAAAGTAGCAGTTCTTTTCAGCGGTGGCAAGGATAGCACCTACGCCACTTGGGTTGCCGAACATCAAGGCTGGGACGTGGAAGCTCTTGTGAGCGTTCTGCCGAGGGGGGTTGAATCCCTCATGTTCCACTTTCCCAACGCGCGTTGGACAAGGATTCAGGCTGAGGCAATGGGCCTTCCCCATTACACTATCGAAGCAGGTCAGGACGAACTGTTGAGCCTTCAAGAAGGACTGGACAAGACACGGGATACTCTCGGGATAGATGGAGTTGTATCAGGAGCTGTCGCTAGCGATTATCAGAAATCTCGGATCGACCAAATCTGCGACACATTAGGGGTGAAGAGTTTCGCACCACTCTGGCATAAGGATCCAAAGATACTTGTAAACGACTTGAAGGCTGCCGGTTTCAAGATCATTCTCTCGGGTGTCGGAGCTGCAGGTTTGGACAAGTCATGGCTGGGGCAGGAACTGACAGACGAGCGATGGGTTACATTGGGGAAACTGTCAAGAACGCATGGGATACATTTGACTGGCGAAGGGGGGGAGTACGAGACCTTCGTTCTTGACGCACCCCATTTCAATAATCCGATTATCATCGAGAAGACTCACTATGAGTGGGACGGACAGAGCGGTTACTTGATTATCGAGCAAGCGTCGCTAAAGCATAAGTCGGCGAACTGACCTGGCGACCCCTTCCCCGATCTTTGCAGGGTCCAGTTGAACATATTTCCGGTCTTTCATCAGAACCTTACCATCCACTATTGTTGTGCTGACGTTATAACCGCTCGCGGAATAGACGAGATCAGAAATCACCGTCTCCTTTCCGTGGATAGGCATCATATTGGGCTCTTTGAGATCAAGAAGAACTAGATCCGCCCGTTTGCCCTTCTCGATGCTGCCAATTTCCTTCTCCTTGCTGATCGCCCGAGCTCCATCGATCGTTGCCATGTCGAGTACCTTCTGGGCACTCGCGACGGTCGGGTCCCACCGGTGACTTTTGTGAGCCAGAGCGCAGACCTTCATCGTGTCGAACATGTCAAGGCTATTGTTGCTCGCGGGTCCATCAGTTCCAAGTCCTACAGGTACCTCCGCCTCCCACATCTCAGGCAGTGGTGCAAAGCTTCCTCCCGCCAGTTTCATATTGGAGACGGGACAGTGGGCAACTCTGACGCCACGCTTCCCGTACAGTTTGACCTCCGATTTTGTCAGCCAGACAGAATGCGCGGCAAGTACCCTATCGCTCAGAAATCCAATCTTGTCCAGATAATCTACCTCGCGCGATTTCTTATCTCGTTCGAACTTTGCCTGTTCTCCTCGTGTTTCTGCGATATGTATGTTAACGAGTACTTTTTCCTTGTCGGCCTCTCTTCGACACCAAATAAGCGTCTCCTCGCTGCAGGTGTAGGGAGAGTGAGGGCCAAAGGCAAAGGAGATTCTTGGAGACTTCACCGCGCGGACCCGTTGGAGCAGCTTCAGGGAGTTCTTTCGCTCCTTTTCTTTGCCCTCCTGCGTTGGAGGATCAATAATTCCATAGGAGAGTATTCCTCTTAGCCCTGCCTCTTCTGTTGCTCGGGCCACATCTTCCATGTGAAAGTACATGTCGACGAAACATGTGGTTCCGGTTCTCGTCATTTCCATCGCCCCCAGAAGTGCTCCGGAGTAGCACATCTCGCCAGTCAGTTTTTTCTCGAGGGGCCAGATCTTCTTCTCCAGCCATTGCTGCAGTTCCAGATCATCCGCGTAACCGCGGAAGAGACTCATAGAAAGGTGGGTATGAGTGTTGATCAAGCCGGGAATCAACACCTTCCCGCTACAATCGATGACTTCGTCCTTCCGGGAGCCTTGAGTTATTCCCATGTCCCGAATGGTTCCACCATCATCAATGCTGACAGAGGAGTTCCGAAGGACCTGCCGATCGGGGTTCTGCGTGATGACCCAATCGCATCCTTTCAGGAATAGTCCCGTTAATTCTACACCTCTGCGCGAAGCTGGGTTTGAGAGTGGACTCCTTTTGAAGGCTTGTAGGACGCATCTAGGAGCGCTCTAACGCTTAGAGCCTTCGCCTTGCCGATTCCAGCTCCTACCGCCATTTCCGTTACGGAAGCGCTGAATGTTCGTCTTAGTGACCCAAAATGGGACAGCAGCTGTTCTGCTGTGCGCGGTCCTATGCCAGGGACTGAACCAACGATTGATTCTTGGAGTCTCTTGATGTCTTGAGACCTTGGCTTCCGAATTACCAAAGGGGGCGGCCCCTGGCGGCCTCTGTAGCGTCCGCCTTTGCCGAGGGTGATCAAGAACTCGGCGGTCTCTTGTGCGTTATGTGTGAAAAAACAGTGCATGTCAAAATCCAGGACAGCGGAGATTAGCGCACCCCAAAGAGAGCGCGGGTTCCGTGATCTCTTGAGTTCATCGTCCAGGCTGCCTTCGACGACCAGGATCTTATCTCTGTAGGCATCGCCTATTCTATAGGCCTGGTCGAATAGCCTTCCGCTGAATAATGAGGAGACGAAATCCCGTGCGGATTTTCGCTCGACGGCATATTCGCCTACTACGTAATCAGCTACCTCAAGGACGCGATATTCGACAGAAGCTCCCTTTGACCGGAGCTCATCAGGAACCCCTGACGGCTTCTCCCTTTCATCGACAGCTATTCGAACCATTATCAGTCTGAAATCCTATAACGCCATTATCACAAAAGACTATCCAATCGAATTGAGACTCAGATCGTGGTGCTGAGACCATGGATTGCTGTACATTGTGGTTTCGAGCAAGTGAATTCCTTTCCGGAAGCAATCCTCAAAAGTAACCTTTCCCGTTTTCCGCTTCGGCCTTGATGGGCATCCCGAAACCCGCTGTCAACCAGCTGCTGAAGGAGAGCGAAGACCACGCGTGCCGTGAGGCACCTGAAATCTGCGTCAAGGTCATGGCCATCGCAAACCTCCCAACTCTGTACGGTGACTATCAGGCAGTCGCGTTCTGGAACAACTTTGACCGAAAAGAACACGCCGCGTTCGTTCATGGAGATATCTTCGAGAAAGAGGACGTTCCGGTAAGGTTGCACTCCGAGTGCCTTACGGGAGATGCAATCGGCTCCCTTCGTTGTGATTGCAGAGAACAGCTTCAGGAATCTCTTACGCGAATAGGCAAGATGGAGCGTGGAATCGTCCTCTATCTGAGACAGGAAGGCCGTGGGATTGGCTTCGTCAACAAGATCAAAGCCTACCAATTGCAGGATGCAGGTTTCGACACGGTTGAAGCTAACAAGAAACTGGGATTCAAGCCCGACGAGCGAGACTACGACATTGCCGCCCACATGCTAATGTCGCTTCACGTAAGATCGGTCAAACTTCTGACGAACAACCCTGACAAATTGAAGGATCTTCAGCTTCACGGAATCAAAGTGGCCGAGAGGATACCCGTAGTAATGCCACCTAACCAGTTCAACAAGTTCTACCTTGAGACGAAGAGGAAGAAGTTGGGCCATATACTGGATATTGAACAGCGCGACGATCTAGCCTATCCTCATAGCCAGGACTGAAACTATCCACTTCGGATTTCTCGATTTCCAAACCGACTCTCTTTGAATTTCATCTTGTAATCATCGATCAACTTCCTCTGGCTCGCATCTAGCCTGCCAACCCACTCATATCTTTCTGTGATGCGTAGGTAGAACCCGAAGGGATCAACCATTCTGAAGTCACGACGTCCCCATTTCTTCAACTGCAAGGGTTGAACGATCTTTGCGAATTTCCTAACACTCTTGTATAGTCGTTCCAACTGGTCAACTGGAATGATTATCTCAACTCCGAACCCACATTTTGTGGTTTTCTTGAACCGTCCAAAGTAAGAGTGGGAATACACTTTCTGGCTGCCGCCATAAAAATTGAGGACACTTCTCTCTCTCTTCATTACAAGATAGTCTTCGGTTCGCCACAGAAGTTTGAAACCGAGTTTTGAGTAGAACTCGATTGCTCTCTTGAAGTCCGGGACGTGAAGCTCAATATAGACATCCGTTAGCAATGCCATCTACCATGGTTAGAATGGTCCAATTATTTGAAGACCCGAACGTCTCTGTAGACCAGCTGTCAGAATTCTACAAAGTCGCAGGAAGTCCCCACACCTACCTGATGTTTGTGATAACGGTCGATGGCATTGCGGTTCCCCTCGAATCTGGCCAGCGTGGAGGATCCGAGATTGCATTGCGGCACTTGAAGGATAATCCCATAGCAGCTGGAGGGTTTACCGACAATAGAGCACTCCAGTACGGGTGGGCGACAGCGGACGCTGTTCTGGGAGGTGCCGGAATCGTGAGAGACAACCCGGCGGCGACCTGGTATCCTCGAGACAAAGACCTTCAGAATCTCTTGAGAAAAGGGAATCGCAAACCTGTCAGGGCAGTAGTATCCGGTAGCGGAGAAGTCGATTTGGAACATCCCATATTCAACCCGAAGAAGGACGAGTGGCAGTCGGTCGTTTTTACGACAAAGAAAGGCGAAGAGAAGCTGAGGGATCAAGCAAAACGGTTGCAAGTTCAAGGTAACATCTCTGGGCAGCTTACCAAAACCTACGCCATTGGAGATGCGAGTGTAGACATTACCAAGGCCGTAGGGATTCTGAGGAAAGACTACGAGACAAAACTCCTGGACATTCAGGGCGGGCCGATGCTGGCAGGTGGTGCCGTCAAGGCGATGCTGGTTGATGAGGTCAGGCTTACCGTTTCCCCCCAGATCATGGGCGACCTTAACTCCGAAGGAAGAAGAAGACCTGGTTTTGTAACGGGGATCCACTTTGGATTGGAAGACTCTCCACTGGCAGAGCTTGAGGCTTTAGGGGTCTCGGGGAGTCATATCTTTCTAAGATACCTGATGAACTACAGGAACTAGGGAGACCGGAAATGGAAATGTTTGCGATGAGAGAATTCCAGTTTTCCTCGGCTGCCTCGCTTGATGTTGATGAAAAGGCGATGCAAGGGCACAACTACGAGCTGAGAGTCGTCGTCAAGGGGACACCTGACGAAAGAGGCGTGATTCTAGACACTCGCACTATTGAGAGGATCGTCAACCAAGAGATAATCGCGAAACTGGATAAGAGGATTCTGAATGAGATAATTCCCAATCCTACAATGGAACGCATCTCACTCTGGATCTGGAAGAAGCTCAAACCATCAATGAAAGAGCTCTGCGAGATCAGAGTATGGGAGAACAGAAAGAAAGGAACTAGTGTGATCTATAGAGATTCAGGCGGCACACAATTCTAGCCGTTCGACGCGTCTCCTTTCTTCTTAGCCTGCAAATATTCGGGTAGGTCAAGCTCGAGGAAAACCTCGCCGATATCTCCGAAGGTTTCCTTGAAGTGATGCTTCTCGTACAGTTTCTTTGCCGAAGCAAGAATTGTCGATGTCTCGACGCCAACCGCGCCCATCGACAGCGAGTCTGCAATTGATTCCTCTAGGAGGCGCGTTCCTGTCCCTTTTCCTCTATGCGCAGGTGAAACGTAGAACGCTGTTATGAACGAGTTCGGGCCTCCGTCGATGATGTCTTCGTGCATGACGTAGTGGATGAAGCCGATAACTTGATTGTTTACTTCTGCGACAAGCAGTTCCCTTTTTGTGATTGCCCGGTGTATCGAGCCTAGTCGTCCTAGATCTGGTTTCCAATCAAACCATTCAGATAGTAGGCTGTCCACGGCAAGGGCATCTATCTTTCCGGCTTTCCTGACCGTGAGAATGTCGGCCAACTGTCATCAATACCCCTCCGGTACCCTTGCGTCGCAGTCGAACACGAATAAAGCGTTATCGCAAGCTCCGAAATCCGCTCTTTTCCAAAGGTGCGCTAGGTGATTCGCCAGGTCCCACAGACATCACGAGTGGATCCCCGACTCTCTGTCTATCCAGCTTTGCATCTTATTCTCAAGAACATCCAAGGCCAAAGCGCCATCGCCGAGGAGTTCGTCGTGGAATTTACGAATGTCGAATGGAGCTCCCAACGCCTTCTCCGCTCTTGACCGGAGCTCGCTGATTTTGAGCTGGCCGATCTTGTATGCCAGCGCTTGACCCGGCCATGCAATGTACCTATCCACCTCAGAAGAAATATTGAGTTCTGAAAGAGCGGTATTCTCTAGGAAGAATTGGATGGCGCGTTCACGGGTCCAGCGCTTATGATGGATCCCTGTGTCGACGACAAGCCGGGCCGCCCGCCAGGCGTCGAAGCTTAGCCTCCCAAAGTCAGAAAGCGCGTCTTGGTAGAACCCGACCCGCTTAGGAAGTTCCTCTGAATAGAGACCCCAGCCTTCGATGAACGCAGTATATCCTCCATGTCTCCTAAACCTTGGCAGATCAGTCAACTCCTGCTGAATTGCCAGTTGTAGATGATGTCCTGGCACGGCTTCATGGTACGCCAATACCTCCATCGTATACTTGGGCCGTTGCCTTGGCTGGAATGTGTTCACGTAGAAGTAGGCTGGACGCGACCCGTCTTCGGGTGGACGGTAGTAGTAGGCGTCGGGGGCGGCTTCGGCTCTAAACGCTTCAATTTCCCGGAACCCATACTTCGCTTTCGGCAATCGTCCAAACAATAGGGGAAGCTTGGCGTCCATCTGTTCCAGAATTTTCTTGAATCCGGCCAGGAGTTCTGCGGCTGAGGTGTTGTAGAGTGATGTGTCCTTTCTGAGGGAGGAGATGAAATCCTGAAGGGAGCCTTTGAAACCGATACGGCCTACGATTGCTCGCATTTCCGCGTGAATACGTGACAGCTCTTTGAGACCTAGGTCATGAATCTCATTCGGTGACAGGTTTGTGGTAGTGTAGTGCCTTACGGTGTATTCGTATCGTTCGTTTCCGTCGGGAAGAGACCAGATACCGACATCGCCGCGACATGCTGGGAGATACTCGTCCTTGAAGAACGCGAGGAGCTTTTCAAAAGCTGGAACAACCGACTGTCGGATCGCTTCCTCAACATCGTTCTTTATGCGAACAGCTTCTGTCGAATCAATTACCGATGGAATGTTCTCAACGGATTTGTAGAGATCGAGCTTCTTGAGGTCCTGGACAACGTTAGCTTCTAATTGGGGAATGATCTTTTGCGCAGTCACTTTGGCAAGAACAATTCTGGCTCTTATTCCGGTTCGCATGCTATGAATGACTTGGTCTACAAGTCGCGGAAAGGCTCGAAGACGGCTGGAAAAATTCTCGAAATCCAACAGCGACCCGAATGGATGATAGGTGACGATCTCGGGAATGTCGATCTGCAGTCCGGACTGCTGGGTCATAGGGGTGAGATAAGGACGGAACTTCGCCGCTTCAAGATTGTCTTCTAGCTCACGTTCGAAGAGTTCGTAGTTCAGCAGATCTGGTTTCGAGAATGGCTTCTTGATACTGCTCAGCTGATCCAGATATTTCCTGGACTGAGCCACCCTACGGTGGAAAGCTTCCTCAGAGGCGTCCTCAAGGACGCCGTCGTATCGGTGATCTCCAAGATAGGTCGCGGTGAGAGGATACTCTTTGAGTATGAATTCCCAATAATCGTCGTACAGTTGGTTGAGCCGATTTACCTCGTCACGTGAGGAGATCGGCTTTCCGCGCGGCATATCTGTTCTTTCTGTAGCTCGGGCGTTGGATTCTATTTATGGATGGGGTTCGAGCTGGACTTGAGACACCGGTCCCAAGTTAGCGGGCGCCCTCCGGCTACGTTTTCTTCACATTGAGCAAAAGGCCTTGCTGGTTGAACCAAGAGCAGAGCGTGTCAGTCAACTTGTCGAATTGTTTGTTGACCTTCCTCATTCCCAAAAGTCCTCCAGCGGCGCCTGAACCAATCTTTAGCAGTCTTAGCGTCCCGCCCTCGGTAGC
>VBBS01000028.1:253297-254554 GCA_005888745.1 Candidatus Bathyarchaeota archaeon
GGCTGCCCCTAGGAGTATGTTTGCTCCCTTGCTTCCCTTCTCGGCCTTCCCCTTGGTCGGGCCATCCCACTGGATCGTGAAGCCGTTCGATATGAACGCTTGCAGAACAAGGTTCTGAATATTCTCCACCGACCCTCTTACGGCAATGTCAGCATACTTAGCCAAGTTAACTTCTCAACCCGATCTTGGAGTCTCCTCTTCGCGAATAAATTCGTTCCGCTCTAGATGCCCAATTCTCCAGATCACCAAAGAACTCCCAGCAATCCAAGAAGGCTAATTACTGCAGATTCAACAGAAAAAACCCAATGGCCGGCAAGGACTTCAGGTCAGCTCTGACCTACCACGAAGCTACAAAGCATTCCGAGGTAAGTATAGGAGCATCCGCTCACTACCTTGACTGGGACAACAAACCGGCACAGTTCAAAGAGTACAAGAATCTTCCTTCTATCGCTCTTCCACGCGTTTTCCCCCATCCTGAAAGGAACTCTATCAAGGCGATCAAAGACGAGGAGAAGGATATTGGTGTCAAACGGATCGACATAGGGGTGCTCTCCGAGCTTCTCTTCTTTTCCGCGGGTCTCACGCGAAAGATGAGATTTGGCAAGGAGTTCTACTACATGCGGGCAGCGTCCGCGACAGGCGCCTTGTATCCCATCGAACTCTACGTGATCTCTGGTCGAATTCCTGGATTAGAGGCAGGAGTATATCACTTCAATCCGTTGCACTTCTCGTTAGTGAAGCTGCGAGAGGGAGACTATCGAGCCTCACTAGATGATGCAGGCAGCGTCGACAGTTCGTTTGCACCGTTCACCTTGGCGTTCACGTCATTGGCGTGGAGAAACGCCTGGAAGTACGAAGCCAGATCCTATCGTCACTGGTTCTGGGATTCAGGAGTTATCGCCGCCAACCTTCTTGCCACTTCTAACTCAGCCGGCCTTGCTACCAAAGTCATACTAGGCTTCGTCGATTCCGAAGTTGACGAGCTTTTAGATCTCGAACCGAAGAAAGAGGCAACCGTGGCACTCGCAATTTTCGAAGCTGGCCCTCGTGAAAGAGCTCCATCGATGCATGAGCCCATTCCGCGTCTGGCCCTAGAGGTCAACCCCCTGTCAATGGAGGAAGTTGACTATCCAATAATATGGGAGACGAACGAGGGTTCGCGACTAAAGACAAGGTCGGAGACCGAGTCGTGGAGGAGGAGCCTAAGGCGATCAAAACGAACAATTCCGCTAACTACGCCCTCCTTTCCAGTGCGAG
>VBBS01000028.1:254570-255982 GCA_005888745.1 Candidatus Bathyarchaeota archaeon
GAAAATTCGCCCAAGGCCCTATCTCCTTCGATCGTCTCTCCGCGATTATCCGGGCTTCTGCCACCAGGATTCCTCTTGACTTTCTTCCGGATAACGAGACACTGATTGACTTCTACTTCATCGCTAACGACGTCCAAGGACTCCCTTCAGGAGCCTACTTCTACCATAGGAACGCAGAGTCCATCGAACAGTTGAAGGTTCTTAGGAACCGCTCTATGTCGGGCTATCTTTGTCTCGGACAACAACTCTTCAGCGATGCCAGCGTCGTATTTTTCCTGATGACCGACCTTGACCCTGCGCTCAAATCTCTGGGCAACAGAGGCTATCGATCAGCCCAGTTTGAAGCCGGAGTCCGGGCAGGGAAGATCTACCTCTCTTCTTACGCGGTCGGAATCGGAGCCTCTGGGTCGACCTTCTTCGACGACGCCGTGACGGAGTTCTTCTCACCCCATGCTAAGGCGAAGAGCCCGATGATCGCAGTCGGAGTTGGAGTGCCGGCGTACACGGCGCGATCAGGAAAGGTTCTACCACAAATGATGGAGTCTTCCGCCTTCTAAGGATCTGAGTCTCCCACATTGATGAGTGGTCGTGGCCCAAGAACTATTCTGTCGGTCGAGGTTTCGATTTGAGCAGTAACCTCTGTCCGCGGTGTCACAAGCCGATCAGAATCCCTGAGGAAGAGGTGGTCGTAGTCAGGACAAAGGTTGGAAAGGGCAAGGCTGAGGACAGGATGGTCCACAAAGTATGCCCGTCGTCTGAGCCCGTGGCGCAAGTTGGGGGCCAGCTGTATTGTGCTTACTGCGGTCATGCGAGGTCGATTCATTCGCCCCGTTGTTCATATTCAAGCTTCGGCTACCGCTGCGATTGCAAGGCTTTTCGTAGTTGATTTCGTCAAGAACTCCTGATGCAAATAGTCATGAGGATATAGATTTTGCGAGACATGAACAGCCAAACAGTTGAGCTTCCATCTAGGGGATTGCGAATGGGGATACCTGGTTGATTGGCCACCGTAAAATCCCTGCCTGGCAACAGGCCAAGCTACCACGCTACAGGCGTAAGGGGGCGGTTGAGGTTCGACCGTTCACTGCCAAGAAGAGACTACGCATCTCTGAGGCTCAAGGGCTCTCAGGTGAAGCAATGAAGGGGAATCCGCCGACGACGGTAATCCCCGGCGTCGATGAGAGCAAGTCAGGTCCTCAAGCAACCGAAGACCTGACGGAACCAATGGCGCAGAGGTAGTAGCTCCAGGCCTAACTCAAGGCGAAGTATCCGCGATCCAGGATTATTCCTCCACACTATTCGCGCTGGACCCTCGGAGGAATTCTGATAATCTTGGCAACTTTCGCTCACATTATCAGTTTGGAGGAGAAGAAGCTCATGGCGCCTGAACTCATTAGACTATTCCGGAACGG
>VBBS01000042.1 GCA_005888745.1 Candidatus Bathyarchaeota archaeon
GAGCCCGTGTTCAAACCCTGGAATCCTAGATGTGAAGAGGTTGTTCTTTCTCAATAGGGTCATCGTGGAACGATAGGCAAACTGCCCAAGGCAGAGGATGACTCTGGACTTATTGCATATCTCCAGTTCAGACTTCAGGAAATGAGCACAGTTCGCCATTTCTTCGCTCGTGGGTTTGTCCTTGGGAGGGACGCATTTTACAGCGGCAG
Source organism: Candidatus Bathyarchaeota archaeon (assembly GCA_005888745.1). Lineage (GTDB taxonomy): Archaea > Thermoproteota > Bathyarchaeia > 40CM-2-53-6 > 40CM-2-53-6 > 40CM-2-53-6. The sequence continues at coordinate 210 of VBBS01000042.1, forward strand.
TCATGTAAACTCCATGCAATTCCAGACCGTCATTCACGTCAACAGAGCGAGGCTGGTTTGCGTATCCAGCGTCGAAAAGGGATTTCACAATAAAGTCGGCGCTCTTATCCCCGGTGAACACTCTTCCGGTCCGATTCCCGCCGTGAGATGCTGGAGCAAGCCCAATTACTATAATAGAAGCCGCGATATCCCCGAAACCCGGAACCGGTCGGCCCCAGTAGTTCCAACTCAGAAACCGCTTTTTCTTCACACTTGCGACCGACTCGCGATATTCGACCAGCCGGGGACAATCTCGACAATCGACAACTTCCCTGTTCAGATTGTGGCCGCTGCTTTGCCAAATTCGAGGTCGCGTTATCCTCATTCATGAGAGCCGGCTCGCTCATCCTGTCGGATGGTCCAAGGCTAGATTAACAAGTTCAGTTCAAGGCTCGTTGATAAGAGCGTTCAATCTTATCTCTCCATATAAAGCGGGACCCTTCAGCAGCTTATATGAGAGGTCTGAAACACCGAGCATTATTCCTGTACAAAATCATTGATTCTGACGATATCAGTTCCCCAAGGCGCTTCCATTAGCTATTTTCTGCGAATCAATCTCTTAGTAATTATCCAGAATAGAACTTCTTAGCAATGATCGTCAGCGTACTGAATAACAAAGGCGGAACTGGAAAAACTACAACCGCAGTCAACCTCGCAACCGCAACTGCGATCGAAGGGAAAAAGACCCTCATCGTGGACTTGGACCCTCAAGGGAACGCTACAACTGGATTGGGCTTCGAGAAAGCAACCCTCTCTTCAACGGTCTACAACGTCCTTTCTCAATCACGGAAAGTCGAAGAAGTCCTCCTGAACACTCGAATTGAGAAGCTTTCACTACTACCAAGCAACTTGGATCTAGCAGGTGCAGAAGTCGAACTTTCTTCAACCCCAGGCAGAGAATACGTTCTCAGAGAATCAATCAGCCCCATCAAAGACCAGTTCGAACAAGTCGTAATCGACTGCCCACCGAACATCGGACTACTCACACTCAACGCCCTCGTTTCATCCGACCTGGTCCTCATTCCAGTGCAATGCGAGTTCTATCCCATGGAGGGACTACCAACCCTTCTCAAAGTCATGGATCTCGTGAGATCCCGATTGAAAGCAGCTTTCGACTACAGGATAATACTGACAATGTACGACCGAAGGACAGCACTATCACGCCGAGTCATGCAACAAGTCAACGAAAACTTTGGCGAACGAGTTCTGAAATCCGTAATCCCCAGATCCGTCCGGATGGCCGAGGCGCCAAGCAAAGGACTGCCGGGCATACTGTACAGGCCGAGAAACCCTGCATCGGAACAATATCGCGTAATGGCGAAGGAACTGCTTCAGGTCCAACCGCTCGCAGCGGCCTAGCTTGGATCCAGAGACGATAAGCCACTGCAATGCCGTGGACGTGAAATTCACGGCAACCTCCCCACTTTGTGTTCTATATTCTTCGGTGGCCATAGCTCACGATTCGTATCGGGTCTTCTGAAAGTAGGTCATCAGCATCGGGAATGATTAGAGAACCGTTCTCTTGAGGGATGCTAGAACGTTGTCTAGAGTCGGGTAGGTTCCCTCTGGAAGCTTCTCAAGGACTTCTCGCGCTCTCGCGCGCTCTTCCCCGCTCTTGTCATAGAGCTTCCATCCTTGTTCCTCTACGAGTTGGGACTTGGTGGTCGGGAACCTTGCATCTTCCCCCAAGACCTCACCTAGGGATCCAAGCCCGACTTGACCCGTAGCTGAAGGGAACTTTCCAGAGGTTAGGAAAGTCTTCAAACGCGCAGCGTCTCCATACATCCTGACCCCATGAAATGCAAGGATGCTCTGATCGAATTTTGGCCCAGATGCCTTAGTAGCGATGTCTTGAAGCTCGTTGTCATCAAACTCGTAAATGTTCTCTTTTCCTTTGCCAAACAGCCTACTGTAAAGGATGCTCGAATCCACCTTAGGGTCTTGCGTAGAAAGGTCAACACTATGGACAGCATCGTGGTCTTGAAGAATCTTCAACGTATCCTCTGTCGGATCACTTCCACGAAACTCGATGGCGATACGGGTCTCGCCAAAGCTTGTCGTTGACAGAAAATTGTTCAGTTTGGAAGCCAGTTCTATTTCTCCAACAAGAGCTTTCGGAACAAGAATTGTAAGAACGGTTGCCTTCAGGTATCTACAAGTCTTTTCCATGGAATCAATTATGCGGAGGGTCTGGGGAGTCAACTCAAACCGATGAAGCTCTGCCAGATCCCTCTGACACCGAACTGAGAACTCGAACCCAGGCGAGACTCTTCGGCGCCAGCTCGCTATTGCCGAGGGACTAGGTAACCGGTAGTAGGTGCTGTTCACTTCCACAAAATCGAATGCTAACGAGTAGGCTTTCAGCCGATCGCCACTGGGGATAATGAAGTAGTCCCAACCGCCAGCACCGATCCGAATGTGACCCATAGCTTCTTGAGACGGTTTGCAGACTCGGATTTAGGCAAGAGGTTGACGAATATGGGTCGGTTACTCCTAGGGACCTCAGGCTGGTCGTACCCAGAATGGATAGGAGTGTTCTATCCGAACTCTACCGAGAGCAAACTGAAACACTACACGCAAGTATTTCCAACCGCCGAGATCGATTCCACGTTCTATGCCTTCCCTCAGCCTGGCACGGTGCTCGGCTGGAACCGATTCTCTCCCAAGGAATTCATTTTCTGCGCAAAGGTTCCACAAACAATCACTCACGAAAAACTGGCTGAGATCGGGCCTTCCTTGGAGTCTGAACTAGATCGATTTGCAGAGTTGATGCTTCCACTCAACAACAGCGGAAAGCTCGGGTGTCTACTTCTCCAGATGCCCCCCAAGTACAAGTATGATCTGAGCCACCTAGAGAGCTTCCTCTCCATCCTTCCCCATGGCTTCAAGTATGCAATTGAGTTCCGGCACAAGTCTTGGCTCCAAGACTCAACATGGCCCCTGCTGTCCAAGTACAACGTGGCGTACACGATAGTGGACGAGCCTCTACTCCCGCCTGAAGCTCACGTGACAGCTGATTTCGCATACATCCGTTGGCACGGGCACGGACAGCGACCCTGGTACGATTACCATTATTCTGAACAGGAACTAAAATCGTGGGTACCTAAGGTCAAGGAGGTTGAACCCTCTGTCAAAACCACCTATGGCTACTTTAACAACCATTTCCACGGATACGCGGTTGAAAACGCGCTTCGAATTCTCCAAATGATGGGGAAACTTACTCCGGCTCAGGGAGCCGCACTTAACAGGGCCAAGACTCACTTGGAAGGAGGAAAGGGTCCTGAGGGGCTAGGAGAATGGGTCAAGGGAGGTGAGGATCGTCCGAAAATTATCGACTTGCTCAGCTCTCTGATGGGTGAATCCAGGCTAGCCCGAGCGCTGGCTATCCGGGATGAGGAGGTAACCATCAAGTCCTCTACCAACGAAAAAGTTGTCGCGAAGATCCGCGACTATAATTTGTCAATGGACTTTGAGACGAGAACAATTACCCATGATTGTGGAGATTGGGAAAGATCGATCGAAACCCGCCAGCTCTGCAAACACGTAGGCAAGGTCCTATTGTCACTATCCGAGAAAATCGCATTAGGATGGGTCACTCAAATTCATGAAGACCCTGAAGAATGGCACTTCCAAAAGCCGATAGGAAAAACCGTCACCACGTAGCTTACTGGCTAGTCTCCGCGGGAAGGTTCTTCTTCGATGACCATTCATGCCAAGATCCAACATAGTTCCTAGCCTTCTTGTAGCCCATCGATCTAAGTGCGTAGAAAGCAGCGGCCGCGCGAGCACCTCGATGACAGTACACCACTATTTCGGAGTCGGGGCTGAAGCCCTTCGATCGAAGCTGTTTTTCGATTGATCGACGATTCCGGAATCCGCCTCCTTCGTCCAGAAAGTTCGTCCATTCAAACCAAACCGATCCTGGTATTCTCCCCGAACGCGGGCAACACTCCCGTTTTTCTGATCCATCGTATTCTCCTCTAGTTCTGACGTCCAAGACTAACCCGGTCCCGGACGCGGATTGGGAGCTCACCTGGCCGACCGTCGCCAGGACACTAGGGTCAGGGTTAGGTCTGAACTTCGTTGGGACAACGACTCTCCGCTTCTTCTCGATGGGATACTTGGAATCCTGCCAGACGCGGAACCCTCCTTCAAGCATTGACGGGCTCTTAATTCCTGCGTATTCAAGCATCCAAGCGAGTCTTGCAGCCCTCATGCCGAACCCTGATTCATATACGACCGTTTTCTCGTTGCCTCTGAGGCCGAGCCGTCCAAGTTTCGATTCGAGATCGTGTCGAAATACTCTCAGATTCTTGCTGTCTGTTCCAGGAACAAAATAGTGGAAGAGGTCAGCGTTTCTAGAACCCGGAATGTGCGCTCTCGAGTAGGCGTTCCTTGAACGAGCATCCAGGACAACCACGTTCTTGGACGCTAGGTGTTGTTTCAGCCAGCGTGGAGTGACTGTGGCCTTCAGAGCCCTCAGATATCCTGCGTTCTATTCAGGCTTGAGAATCTGCACCTGGCAGGTGGCTAGTTGCTTGAACCTTTCAGCGTCATTCTCCGAGCCGACGATGGTTCCGTAGTGCATTGGGATGGCAAGCTTGGGTTTGATCATTCTTGCGGCTTCACCTGCTTCCTCCGGCGTCATTACGTAGGTTCCGCTAACTGGTAGAAGCGCTATGTCCGCCTTGAAATTCTTCATCTCCGGAATCGGGTCAGTGTCGCCAGCGTGGTATATTCGAACTCCCTTGACTGATAATATGAAGCCGACTTTTCCGTCCTCTTTCGGATGAAACGGTTTGCCAGGTTCACGGAACTTGTTCACGTTGTAGGCCGGAACCACTTCGAGAGATATGTCTCCTAGGACGACCTTGTCGCCGGGCTTGACCGCCTTAACTTCCTTGACACTTAGGCTTGAAAGTTCCTTCTTGCACGCGGGAATGGTGACGACGGTCGTTTTCTCCGAAACAACTTTCTTGATGTCGTCAAGAGAGAGATGGTCAAAATGTTCGTGGCTGACTAGAAGGATGTCGGCTTTATCGGGAATCGGGCGAATCTTAAAGGGATCAATGATTACGGTCTTACCGTTCTTGATTCTGAAGGAGTCGTGGCCGAGCCAGCTAATCTTAACCCCTTGATACTCGAACAATCCCCGGTCCTGTTCTCGAATCTCATCTCACACTATAATTAAGCCTTCTAGAGAAACAGGTGTTTGAGAATACCCATAAATCAGTGGATAGGCGATCTTGAGTACATACGATGTACGACGTGATCATCATAGGGTCCGGTTCTGCGGGCTACACGGCCGCGATCTACTCGTGTAGAGCAGGAAGGCGAACCATGCTTATCGCGGGTTCCATACCAGGAGGCCAGTTGATGCTCACATCGGATGTCGAAAACTTCCCAGGGTTTCCCGCGTCCGTACTCGGACCCGAACTGATGGAACAGATGAGGAAGCAAGCTGAACGTTTCGGTCCAGAAATCGTCTACGACGACGCTTCCCAGGTGAACTTCGAGTCCGAACCCTTCGAGGTCACGGTTGGAAAACGGACCTTTCAAGGAAAGACGGTCATCATAAGCACAGGAGCAAACGCGAAATGGCTGGGAATACCTTCAGAGACCAAGCTTAGAGGACACGGGGTTTCAAGCTGTGCAACTTGTGATGGCTACTTTTTCAAAGAAAAGGACGTAGTTGTGGTCGGGGGAGGAGACACCGCCTTGGAAGAAGCGACGTTTCTTGCGAATATCACCAGGATGGTAACCGTGGTCCATCGTAGGGACAAGTTACGAGCCAGTCAAATAATGCAAGACCGTTCCCTGAAGAACCCGAAGATAAAATTCGTCTGGGATACGGTTGTGGACGAGATATTGGGGGACAGCAATGTTACAGGGGTCAGAAGTAGAAACCTCAAGACTGGAAAAGAACACCTACTCAAGACGGACGGCGTGTTCGTGGCGATCGGATACGAACCAAACACTGCAATATTCAAGGGACAAGTGGACCTCGACCCCAAAGGCTACATTGTCACCCACAATGAAACTGAAACGAATATTCCAGGAATATTTGCGGCTGGAGACGTGAGAGATTTCAGATACCGACAGGCCGTCACCGCCGCGGCAGATGGTTGCAAAGCAGCGATCGACGCTGACAAGTTCATCAACGAACATTACAAGAACTGAGACCTAAGATTCTTGAAATGTCCAAAGTGTGACTTGCAGCTCGACTTCGTCGGGCGATACATCGTCCAAGAAGACTTCGAAGCCGGGGCTCCGGCTCAGATCCGCGATATGGAGGTCTGGCAGTGCGATATGTGTAAGACCTACTACGAAACCAGCAGGAGCGGACAGCCGATTCCGATACACTTTATGCAGAGCATGTTCAAGAGGCTGGAATAGAAACGCGATACGAGATGGACCTTTTTCTCAGAGCACGCACCATTGACGGGTGCATTCTTCTTCTTTCTTGTTAATTCTTCCCCTAGCTGACCAGCCGATTCTGCCGGTCCGGAGCTTTCTGGCGCAAACCGTGAGACTGCTCATACTTCTCGGTCTTGTCGATGTCTAGCTCCATGAGTTGAACTGTTGCCTTCTTTATGATGCCGAAAATTTCCTCAAGCTCGGGTCGTTCGAAATCCTTCAGTGAAAGATTCCCGATCCACTGCATCCAGCCTTGCATGCTTTTCGCAAGGGTCGAGCAGCACAAGCCGATGCCGTAGACGATGTCTAGGCGGTCTTGAGGATCAAGGTCCGAGATCCGTTTGACCCTGTTCCTTGCTTCTTCTACCCAGGACTTGGGTTCGTCAGACATTTCCATAAATTTCTCACTTTGTTCTGGCTGCGAATCGCTGGTCATGCAGAAGTCTCACAGCCTGACTCGGCTCTCAGCTGCCTGTCCATGATTCACGTGGCCTGTCCACACGAGTAAATATTAACGTTACTTGATACTTTTGTGGCACAAAACGAGTAACAGGTTAGTGTTGATTCGTCATAATTCTCGGCTATTGGGCTTCTAAGTCGGTCTGTGACTGCTCGCAATTCTCGAGCGTATCGTTTGAGGCTCCACTTGCGACAGGCTAGTTGGACGCGAAACGAAGGTACATTATCGATTGATAACAGCTAGCTAAACTGGTTTGACCAAGATTCTGGCTGACGATCTCGAAAATGACCAGGTTTCTTCTCTAGTCGAGTTCATGAGGGCCGTGTCCAGCGGCGAGTTTGCTCGGCGTGGAAAAAGGATCGAGGTGACTGATCTAACCCGCAAGAAGGTCAAGTTTCTACTCAACAAATTCATACACACCAACCACTTATCCGGATACGGGGTTCTCGATACTGCTGGCGCCTTTGAGATAGTTCGCATCAAACCTGAAACGAAGGGGACTAAGAAACATGAGGCCCTGAAGCATCTGAGGCCAATCTGGGTCCCAATACACCCTCCCCCAACAGCGGTCGAGCCCTCGCTCGTCATCGAATGGCAAGGACAACCACCTAGGAAAGAGTTCCCATCTAAGAAAAAGTGATCTAGTCAGCTAGGTGTCGCTCGCTCCCGTCTATCGTCGGCCTCCTCTACGCCTCAACTAGATGAACTGGACCCAGAAGTATCTGCTTGTCAAAGCTGGAACAAACTAGGCACGGGCGTGGGAGGGTCCGCAAGGTTAATTTATCCTATTCGGCAAATAGGAATCAGGGCAGGTCCTTGCAGGTAAAGGTAGCACGCAGATACCAGGTCACAATACCCGAAGATGTTCGAGAGAAGGCCAAGATCTCGGTTGGAGACGATGTAGACGTAAGGTACGAGGACGGAAAGATCCTGCTGGAAAAGCTCGAGGACAACTGGGAGAAGGTCATGGCCGAAACCCAGGGAAGCTGGGCCAAGCATCCTGTCTTCGGGAAGATGAAGAACAGCGTCGAGATCGTTCACTGGCTGAGGTCCCCGCGCTGAGGCTAGCCCTCGACACCAGCATCCTAATCAGCCATCTCAGAGCAGACGAGTTCTCCAACACCACCAAGAGATTCCTGCAATGGGCCCGACGGACCCGTCAAGACCTACTCATGTCCGATGTGGCCTACGGCGAGCTATACGCAGGAATACACTTGTCAGAAGATCCCGCTCTTGAAGAGCGGCGAGTTCAGAGACTCCTAGCAGTAAACAAGATCGATACACGCCTGGCAGGCTCGCTGGAGGTGGCAAAACGAGCCGGCGAAATCTACGCCGCATACCTGAAGAAAAGAGGCGAAGGACCCAGACGGATACTCCCCGACTTTCTCATAGGCGCTCACGCCGAGACCTACGCCTCCCGGCTATTGACCTGGAACCCGGACGATTTCAAGAACTATCTCACAATCGATGTAAAGACTCCCACAGATCTCATGCGGAAGTAGCGGCGGTCTTCGGTAGCGAATTCTAGGGGCCAGTTGTGCAAATCATTCGCGTGATATGAGGCAATCTAGAAGCGCGTTGCCGCACGATATCTTAACGTTACTTGTAACGTTTGGTACACATAACGAGGAACAATTAGTGGGTGCTGGCTTACAAGACTCTGCCCTGGTAATGGCGGGAATGCTAAACAAGTGAAAGTTGCCAGAGCGCCTAGACTATGACTGTCTATTGTTGAGCCGGTGGCTGGAGTGTCAATGATCTCCGTTGCGTCGGTGTATGTTGCTCTTGGTGGTGGATATGTTCAGTGTCGGAATCCTGCGAGTTTCAAAGTCGAAGCTTGCAAGACCGTTGTGGAGATATCCGTGGTAGGCTTGGTTGGTTTTGGTCTGACATTCTTTGGAGTCGTATGGACGATAATCGGCGGCCTCACCCGTGCCGGACATCTCACACCACGACAAACTGAATCCCACTTTCAAGTTGCATCTGTCGATGAAGAGAAGATTTTCTTGGCAACAGCGAATCAGCTCCTTGGTGAGGCGCGGCTTCCGAGGGCCCGTTGTGCCGGGACAATTGCATGGTCGCAGAACCTGCCTCGGGACGCATGCCGGTTCAAGAGAGAGGGTTTTCGAAAACCTTCCCAACTTGTCCTGTCGGCCGCGCTCCGGGGAACGCTGGCGCCAGAGGACTGGAAGACTCTCATGGCCTACTATTTCGATAGACTCAAACCCCGTTTCTCATTGGTTATGAGATTCTGAGCGAAGCTAGTAGTGCCTACTCCTGCCTTGTCATTCGTGCTTGCCGGAGTCAGGTTCTTCTGGAATGGTGTGCTGTTACTCTTCGCTAATGCTGTTATCATTGCACTGCTTATTGCGTTGTTCATCAGCGTTTTTCCTTGGGCAAGGAAGATGAGCCTGAAACAAGACAGCTGGGCAGCGAACGCTTTGGAAAGAGAAAATCTGCTTCATCTCTTCGAGAAAATCGACGGCTTGAAGTTGCCCAATGTTGAGAACAGCAAGAGAAGAAAGGGATGGATAGCCTGGATATGGCCCATGCCCAATATGACTGAAGGAGTCAACAGCCTTGCTCCGCGGACTTAGCTATGCGGTTTCTCGGTATGCCGTCGAGATTACTCTGAATCGAGGTTCTTCAGACGCAACTTAACTTTGTCTGCAACAGACCCTGCAAAATCACGGTAACAATAATTGCACGTCAACTATCGCCGCATGCCGATTCGTAGGGCTCTCGGTCTCAAACTAGTTGGGCAGTTCTGAAAGAATGGAGTCTACGGGTTTGATCGATATGCTGTAGGCTATCCAGGCAAGCAACCCTGCAACAGCGCCTGAAAGGGCCAGTACGAATTGGAGGGGCATTAGGATCGATAGAAACGTCCTCAGGATGAATGATAGAATTATTGGAAGAGCCATTGTCGCCATTTCAACTATACCCAAAATGGCTCCAATTATAGATCCGATTACCGTGACAAATCTTGGCCTCGGACCGTCAGAGAAATCTGGGAACCTTGACCCGATAGCAATACCTAGGCTTGCCTCCGCCAATATTACGACGATCCCGAGACCTAGGAACCCTAGAATGACGAGTATCGAGGCATGCAGTAGAAGGGCAGAGACAAGGGCTCCTAGACCGAGTCCGATGCTTGAGACAAGGAATGTGAACAAGAGCTTGCTCTTCACAAGCATGTTAGCTGAAACTGGAAGCGCGCTGATGTTCCATAGCCTTCTTCCTTCTTGACCAATCGAAGTCATTCCGAGAAAGAGCGAGCCCAGTCCGATCCCGAACAGAAAGGGAATAACTAGGAAAATCGGATCTATCTGCGCAGGTCCGGATGTGGATGATGGAGCAGGGGAGAAGATCGCGGGGAAGGATATCATGATGGGCATGATAATCGGTATCGCCATCAGTCTGACCACTTCTTTTCTTCGGGTTGCCGATCGAATTTCTCTCTTGAGCATCGCGATCGAGGGAGAACTTAACCCAAGGTACCCTAGCCAGCTTGGCCCTGATACGGAACCGGCTCCGGTGAAGTGGATCGCTCCAGGGGTCACGGCCCAATATTTGGCTCTGAGTGAAATTGCAATGTATGAAAGGAATAGAAACAATGCCGTGCTTAGCCCTAGGAATCCTGCGCTTCCTAGAAAGTCGGATTGAAGCAGGTTGGTTATTGCGAGAGTAGGCCAGAAAACAGGTACGAAGCTTGCTGCGGCCGATGTTCCGACGAGAGAGCTTATGATCTGGATTAGGAACACTCCGCTGAATAGAAGCTGGGTAACAAGAAGTATCAGGATTATCCCGAGGATTCGCATCATAACGGTGATTCTACCGCCTAGCTTGTTGAATGCTGTCGATGCGCTTGCCAGTGCCGACCTCAAAATCTCGACGCTGACCGACCCGACGGATGTGGACAAGAGGGCAATTGGAATAAGCGCAAGGAATCCAGCGAGATTCCCTGTAAGGATCCCGATAGGGAGAGCGTAGCCGAATGCGACCATGAGTAGTGGAGAGTAGGTGTAGCTGGTCGAGAGAGCTGAGGCTGCAACGTATTCCCCGGGTGTGATGGGCAGCCAGTTGATCGCGTCGGTGCTTTCGGCCTCTGTGGAAGCGTTCACCTCCCACAAGAGACCCATCGTGAAGTAGAAGCCCGCGAGGAAAAGAGGGATTCCTCCAAAAATGGTTACGACCAGTTGATGCGCAACCGGCCCGGCCAAGGGGGCTCCCCCAGAACTAAGGAAAACAGTTGTCAGGTAACCGAAAAACAGTGCAGCGACGAAGAGAACTATCCCTATTATGCCGATGAGAATCGGCCGACTGGTGATACTTCGAGAAACGATTGAACGCCGGGTACTCCGAAGCCGTGAAATCATGAGAACCTTGGCAAACTTGAACAGAACTGGGAGTCTCATCTGATCAGCGCCTCAACTATTTCCTCAACACCTTTGGTTCCGGTTAGCTTCAGAAAGACGTCTTCGAGACCGGATCCAGGAAGTCCGGCATTCTCTCTCAAGTCCTTGGATGTCCCCTCTGCCAGAATCTTCCCTCCTTGAAGGATGGTCAGCTTGTCACAAATGGCCTCCGCTATCTCGAGAATGTGCGTGCTGAACATCACGGATACTCCTTCCCTCGCGAGTCCGTGGATCAGCTGCTTTACCAGCCTGGCTGATTTTGGATCTAGCCCGTTGAGAGGTTCGTCCATTAATAGGACTCGAGGCCGGTGGAGCAGTGCTCCGATGATCGCGACTTTTTGCTTCATCCCTTGGGAGTAGCTGCTGATCATATCTCCCTGCTTTCCTTCGAGGTCAAGGGCGTCCACAAATCTCGCGATACGTTCCTTTTTTTGCTCGTACGGTATTCCTCGAACATCGGCTATGAAATCAAGATATTCAGTCGCGGTCAGGAATTCGTACAACCGTGGCGACTCGGGAACGTAGCCGACAATTTTCTTGATCTCCATCGGGTTAGCTCGGACATCGTATCCGAGGACTTGGATCGAGCCATAGGATGGTTTCGTCAAACCGATGATTGTCTTCATCAGACTCGATTTTCCGGACCCGTTGGGCCCGAGAAGACCTCGTACTTCACCGGTGCTTACTGACAGTGTGACATCGTTAAGTGCAACAGTAGACCCATAGGCCTTTGTCAGGTGTGAGACATCAATTGACGAAACGGTGCTTGTCATGTGTGATTCGTGGTGTTACTGGATTTGGAGATGAAGTTTAGCTCGGGGCTCCCTAGTTGAAAGAGAAAAGAGAGTAGGGAAAGGGAAATTGTAGCCACTATCGACCTGGAAGTGGTGGACTTGAGGGGGTTGGATCCTGAGTTGGGGTGGGGCCGGTTGTTCCGACTCCGCTGACGGCCAAACCGGCTGCTCTTCTTTTCCTGAACAGAAAGGCGAATAGCCCTCCAATTCCTGCTGCGACGGCCACCGCTAGGAAGATGGCTGTGAGCAGTCCAACGTTGTTAGCCGGAGTGTAGAATGCTGTATAGTCCGGGTCGTGTACAATCCTGTAGCCACCCCATGTTGGATAGGATATGATGTACAAATAGTCTGAAACCGTGAAGTCTACAAGACCTGATTTAGCCTGTTGGATGAGTCCAGGATCCACATTGGCGACGAACAAGGGCAGGAATCCCATGAAGCGGTTTTGGAACCAGAAGACGGGGTTTCCGGCCCATGCCCTGACGTTGACTGTTCTCACGTTTACGTCGTAGGTCGAGGCCGTACTCTCGGATGAGTCCACCGTATAATTGTAAAGTTGGTATTTCGATTTCACACCAAAGTCTGTTTTGAAGATCTTGTCTCCGTCGCTCGCGTCCGTGTTCACCGCGGTATGAGTCACATCTATTGAGTTGTTGTTGTCGACACTTGCCCCTGAATTGTCTTTGTTAGTGTCTGTGCCTGCGAGGATTGCTTTGTTTGCTAGAACAATCGAGATCTTGAGTTGTTTGGATTGTAGGAATTGGTAGATGTTCTGGGAACTAACCGTGGAACCGCTTAGGTTGTAGGTTCCTGTTGAGTTGAGGTGAACTGCGGGCGTTGGTGATAAGATGTAGAGGTCCGACATTCTGCCTATCGTGTAGCTTGAAGTCAGCGTAGCGGTCTTAGAGTTGGGGTCGATTGCGAGCGTGTAATTGAAGCTGAGTTCGCTGTACTGGGCGAATCCTCTCGGCGTAACAAGGTCGGCAGTTGGGAAGAATGGATCAGGATTGATTTTCCACCATATTGCGTTGAGATTGGTGTATTTCAGTCCCCATGTGTAGTGTTGGCTGTCAACCTGGGTAAGGGGTGTGATTGTACTGCTTGCCACATACCCCGGAAGCTTGTGGCCAGTTATTGCGGTTAGATTGACTCCGAGACTGAAACTAGCATAAACGGTGTCGGTCTTGTCGGGCGAGTTAGGGTAGGGGTCGGTGCCTGACTCGTTGAAGCTAACAAGGCTGATGAACGAGGAGGCAGTGATGGCGTCTTTGCCCCCGACGGTCTTGAAGTGTTCGAAGAAGGTTTGGATTGGTATCGTCACGAATGTTCCGTTATGAGTGGCATTTACAAGCCCGGCGTAGAAGAGCTGGAAGCCGCCAACGTTGATGTAGTTTGTGTAAATGTACGCGTGTTCAGTGGCATTTGGTTGACGGAGGCCATTGTTAGCAGCGTATTGTCGTACGTAGTCGTACCAGTCAACCACCTTTGAGAAACTCTGAGCTTGGAAATCTCCATTGTTGACGGTGCCAGCGTTGGCCGTTTGGAAGGCCGTCGCAGGTAGCAAGAAGAGCAGGCTTATCGCGACCAAGGGTAGCGCCTTGAGTCTGCATGACAGGTACTGCATTGTTTTTCGTCCTAATACGGGAAGCCTTCCTTTAGGTCCAAGATAGAACTCCTGTTACCCTTTCAGCGCTTTTCCAGAAACAGTTCGTAGTGTTTTTGAAGAAGTAGTTAGGTCGAGACCTTAGTTGTCCTCGGCGCCGTTATCTCCGCCGCCCCAATCGTCATCCTCGCCCCACTCATCTTCGCCGCCCCAATCCTCATCTTCGCCCCATTCCTCCCCCTTGGTATAGGGTATCATTTTGATCGTCTCCGAAAACTAGGGGTTATCGCGATTTGTACCTCTTAAAAGGCTTCCCAAAAAAGGTTCTGTTAAGTTATCGTCGGACGAGTTATCGTGGTAGCTATCATCGGATGGACACGATTATAGGACTTTCTTATCTCTATTCTTTAGGATGGATCGGTCTTGAGCTTCAGACAGAAGCGTAGTAGACAAGGATTCGGGCAGGCTAAACGAAACAAGATTCGTTATCCAGATTTTCAAGCAATAAGGATCAACCGAAAAGTCGTGGCTCTCACATCAAATGACCATATCTACACGAGAGACGATGAACAGAGAATCAGGCGATTACTGAGTAACGTTAGGAAGATAGCCAACAACGAGGAACCGTTAGAGTCGATAATTCATAAAACATCCCGTCTTATCTTTGGGATAGCTGGAGGCCAGCATTTTCACGAAGGTAATAAGCGAACAGCTCTTGCAGTCGCGGAATTGTTCTTGAAGTTCAACGGGTACACTATGAGCATGAACGATAAGGCTCTTCTTGATGTTGTTTACAAGGCGAGTATAGGACAAGCATGTTTTAAGTAACGTCAAGGACATAGTTGGGCAACTCATAAGGAGCACCTGATGATGACTGAGGAAGAACGCGAAATCTTCGATACTATCGCAGACGAAGTCATAGAGTCGAACAGAGAACTTTTGACGCGTGTAGACTCTGAAGTGAAGTTCTGGTAAACCTGGTTAACTGCTCCTATCCGACGAAGTTAACAGCCAAGAACATCCGACGATAAGCTACCAAAGCTCCAAAAAACAGTCGAAAAACTTGACGAGTGGAATAGTCGGGACAATGCGCCTCGTGAATCAAAGGTGTATTTGCGATACGAGGCCTCGATTCTTTGTTAGGCTAGCCCAGCAGAGGTGTGGGGTATTGTGAGCGACGCCGTATCGCCCTTTGCGGTCGAGAGTGACAATCCCTAGTCCTCTACCGGCCAGTTTCGTCACCATGTTTATGGTTTGGGACGCCGCTTGTTGTGCGGTCAGGGACTGCATCGCGTCGCAAGCCAATTTGGAAACGACCAATCTCATCGCTATCTCTCCGATACCTGTGGCTGTGGCCGCTCCTATCCTGTTGTCGGCGTACAATCCCGCTCCAAGGATGGGGCTGTCCCCGATTCTGCCCGGAAGTTTCAACGAGACTCCGCCTGTGGAATCCGCGGCGGCTAGGTTTCCATTCTGATCAATTGCGAGTGCTCCGACGGTATCTCCGACTATCGTTTGGCCTTTGCTCCGTATTAGTTTCAGGTTTCTTGAAAAATTATCAAGGACGCCTTTTGCCAAGCGTCGTTTTGCCTGTTTCCATTGATATGCTCGCTCGGGAAGTTTCAAGTTCGCCTTTGGCAACCCGAACGCCTCGCCGAGCCTCTCGGCACTTTTACCGGCAAGTAAAGCGTGATCGGTTTTCTCCATAACGAGTCTCGCCAGGCTTATCGGGTTTTTTGTACGTCGTAGAAGAGCGACCCCCGCGCCCCTTCGAGTCTTCCCATCCATTATTCCAGCATCGGCCTCAACGTATCCAGCGAGATTCAGGGTCGACCCACTGCCTGCATTAAAAACTGGATTGTCCTCCATTTCCATAACCGCGGCTTCAACGGCTTGAATGGAGGACTGTCCTTGTCGAAGGAGTCTGAACCCTTGGGTCGCAGCCTGCCTGACGCCTGACAGTCCAACTGCCTGCTTCGACTTGGGCCAATCCCCAGCGCCACCATGAACGATGATTGTCGAATTTACCAAATCGTGTCGCGAGCGACGGGATGTGAACGAGATATAAGAGTCGACTTGGTCGGGGGAGCAACAAGCGATGCTGACTCAATTTCTCAATATTAATCGGGGGTCGATTCAGAAAGCAGCAGCCATGATACGAAGCGGTGGATTGGTGGTGTATCCAACAGACACAGTGTACGGGCTGGGATGTGATCCCTTTGATGAGAAAGCGGTCAGGAGGGTATCCATGGTGAAGGGAAGAGGCAAGGGGAAATTCCCAGTCCTAGTTGATACTCTTGGCAGGGCGAGAGAATTCGGCGATATCGGCGGCAACGTCGAAAAGCTTGCGTTGCGGTATTGGCCAGGTCCACTGACCATCGTAGTTGCATCTCTGGCGAAACTTCCTCTCCAGGTAATTGGTCTTGAAAAAATGGTTGGGCTTAGAATCCCGAGCCGACAGGACACGTTGGATTTGATCTCGAAGACTGGAGGATCCCTTCTAGGGACCAGTGCAAATATTTCCGGCAACCCGTCGTTGAGGAAAGCAGAAGATGCGTTCAAGATGTTCGACGGCAAAGTCGACCTTGTCCTGAATGGAGGCATCACATCGACAGGCCTCGAATCCACGGTTGTAAAACAGACCGAGTCTGGCATCCAGGTTCTTCGAGAAGGAGCCATTGGATCCAGAGACATCAGAAAGGTTCTCCCGTCGAACGCCGAACTCAGGATTGATCAGGCTTGCTAAGCGACTTCAATCTTCTCGTATCCAGTGCGAGAGGCAATGAGCGAGAAGCAAACTCGGAGCTACGATATCTCATCGCAGAGCTCGGGGACCGATCCGCGGAGACTAGTTATACTCCAGTTAGCGGTTTGACCGTCGCCAAGACGTCCCTAGACCCTCTCAGAGTAGTGCGGAACCTACGATCTACTCTGAAAGAGAAACCCTGGCAGTTTCGGTACGTTCTCAAAGTCAAACCCGTTCAGAAAGTTGTGCCCACAGAGATTGAGGCAATCGGGAACGCAGTTTCAGAAAAGTCAGGGGCGATCAAGGATGGTGAAACGTTTCGGGTCTCGATCGAGAAGAGGCGAAGCGATGTTTCGTCGAAGGAAGTCATCGACGCAATCGCAACAAGGATTCCAAGAAAAGTGGATCTCCGGGATCCGGGGAAGATAGTCCTGATAGAGATCATTGGCAAAGTGGCTGGAATCGCCGTCATCCCGCCGGACGGCATCTTGGGAATAGAGAGGGAAAAGAGGGGCGCTCTAGTTCTCTAATACTAAGAGTGCGGAGCGCTCGATCACTAGCCTCTTCAAGACGCTACTCTCAGTTTCACCGGGCATTTTCAACGCGTTCAACTGCCTGTCGGAGATATTGTAAGCGTTCTTCAGTTCTTCCTGTTTCTTTGTGGTCTCAATCTCCAGTACAGAATCGTCCAAGATTCCTCTGACGACGCCTGTCGCTCTGTCGATCAAAGCGCTGGGGTCGGTCCCAACTTCAGAAAGCCCAACCAGAGCCAGGTCTGTGCTTGACTCACCTACACCGAGAAGCTTGATCGCTTCGACGATTTGGTGTTCTCCTGTGGCGAAGAGTAAGAATTCCATCGAGAGGTGTTTCGTCCTTCGATCCTTACCTGTGAAAGAGTCAACGGCGTTTCTTGCCGCGAACACCATATGTTCAATCCCAGCAATCCTGTCAGCACGCATCAGCTGAAGCTCAATGCCATCAAAAGATCCTCGCAGATCTCGCAAAGCTCTCTCGGAGTTCACCACAACAGCGTTTCGGAATCCTTGGATCCACAGGAAGTATGGGCCGATCCTTTCAGTCCTCATCGATCCAACGCCCAGAGCTTACGAATAAGGGAGGCACTTAGTCCGCTTCCTTTCAACTCTCGAATTACCGCGCGCGCGTTGCCGCCGGACTTGAGATTGCGTTTGATGAGGCGAATGGCTTCAAGTCTCTCCCATGGAAAGATGATCCATTTTGATGTTGTTCTGGCGTAATGGTTGGGTTTGAAGACGCTCTTAGGTTTCAGGTAAAGCGTACAGACTCTAATCTCTCGCGCTCCCTTTCGGGCGAGATGCTTGACTGTGACGCGGAGACTGTGTCCTGAATCGGCGACATCGTCAACCACCAGCACTCGCTTTCCCGCAACCCCGGAAGTGACTGGCTGGGTGATCTTTGGCCTTTCTGCGGTAACTCCTATGTTCGTGTAAAACTCGACCTTAATATTGGCAAGATTCGGGTTTTCCAACAGATCGCTCATGACTCGAGCTGGAGGCCATCCCCCTCTAGAGACTCCTACAATGACTTCGGGCGAGTAACCTCCACCTTTGATCTGACGCGCAAGTTCTATCATCATATCATAGACATCGTCCCAGCTTGGAGCAACATATTTCCGATTCAAAGAGCCAAACCAAGGAGCTTGGCTCGGTGACCAATCCTAGTTCCATTAAGCCTTTTGTCAGTCAACGTATGAGCGCCTGCCTACTAAACCCAATATACGGGTTAGGAGACATCGTGTCCGGCGTTCCAAAGATTGTGCCTTGTGGAAAATTATCGGAAGAACGCCAATGATGTGGACTGACCTGCACAGAGGGCACCTCGCCCGGATGAAGAAATGCATCTCCACTGAAACCTAAGCCAGCCCGGAGAATGCACCATCCGGGATGATCCGGGTTTGTAGAATCCACTATCTCATTTTCGTTGCCAATGAAACTGGCAGGAGCAAACTGAGGTAATTAGGTGGAAACTATCGGCGCACCTTTTATCAGGACCTCCTCGCCACGTTCGTACTGATACCTTATGGAAAGGAGAGAGACATCTACCTCCCAACCTCAAGTATCGCACGTGACCCAGCCAAGGGACGCCTTTATTGAGGCCGTCCTGGCTAGCCGGATCCTGATTTTGATCCGGTAGCCCAACCAGAAGAAACAAGTGTAGCCACTTTCACTAGTCAAGCGGATTCCCAGTGGAACATGGAAGAAAGGACATACTGACAAAGTAGGCTCGGATCCGACCGGGAGAAAATCGTCAGGGGAGAATAGGCACAAATGACATATCACAAGAATTCAAGGGAATTCGCCTCAGAATCAGCCCTGATCTCGAATCTGGAAACCCTACCCCGATTCCCATTCATAAATCGTTCGGAAACGGCGCTACATTTCCCGCCTTCTTGCGGTAGCATCTAAACCCAGACTGCGCCCTGAATCGCCAGGTCCGCCCAGAATCAACACCTGAGACCGAATAGTTTCCGGAAAATAGGGGGTCTTAGCGACCAACCCTCGCGCCGCCTGAGAGGTTCTCTCGTACGCTTTTGAAGGTAACTTTCAGGGCCGTTTTGTTTCCTTCAGAAAACGGGAATCGCTTCTCCTCCAGAAACCCACACGATACTGAAGTCCCTGCCAAAAAAAAGCGGGATTGTTCAACGCTCCGGCGAGGTAAGTAGTCGACGGCTAGTCAGACCATTTCGAAGCCGAAACAATCGGAATAAGGGTCTCAGTGTCCGTGACATCCCCAATCGTCTTGATACGCTCAACAATGAACCAGTAAATGCTCTGCGCGTCAGGCTCGAGAAGCTTCCTAGGAACCTCCACTACCGCCATTATATCATGACGCCCGGGAATAACGTGAACCTCCTTGACCTCGGCAAGCTTGAACAACTCGTCAGCAACCTTCGACTCCTTACCCAAGACCGCGGCCACATAGACGAAGGCGCGAACATGCCGCTTCATCTCACCGTCCGGATGATAGTGAGCACCGACCAAATCCGAGACCTCCTCAAACCCGACCTCTAGGGACTCCATATAACTCCTTGGACACTTAACCGACCGCAGGTGCAAGAGCCCAGCTAGGCACCAACTCGAAATTTCCTGGAAACCTAGCTAGCACAGTAACGAGCCGAGCCGAGCGGCGGTATCGCAGAAATGATTAGGCTTCTGCACAGAGACCAGTAACCCAGGATAGCCTAGCGAGAGCCCGTTTTTGACCCTACCAGAGCAGAAATCTAGGTTCTATCTGCCCAGTTCCATCAGACTCCTTCTTTCCCCGGGTATCCGAGGGCATACGCTAATCTTCACAGTGATAATGGCCTTTCTATTCGCCACGGCTTTCGTAGGCGCAAGACTAGGCGTATCCCAAGCCTGGACTCTCGTCTTCATCGCTGGCGCCAGCAGCACAGGCGTATACCTCATCCTCACACCACTCGCACTGTTCGAAAAATTCCGGACAGCCATCCTATTCTCTAGAATGACAAGACGGGTCATCATTCTAGTAGTAGCATACGCTCCAATGATCGCAGGAATCGCGTATTGGATCCAACAAGCAGGAACGGTTGAAGCCCTCCCTATATTCCCCGCGTTCATTATCATTTTCTACACGTGGATCCTTCTACAAGCTTACTTCATCGCAACACCCGTATCTCAACTACTCGTCAAGGTCGAAAGAGGCTTGACCGGTGAAGGACACACAAAGAAGCTGATGAGAATCCTCGGAATTTCAGTGCTCTTTCTCCCTGTCGCACCATTGACATACGGGGTGTGGGCGATATCAAACTGGCTGAGCTCAACCTATCGGAACGTCCAAGGGGCGACCGACAAGATCATCATCTGGACTATGATTATCACAGTACTTCTCCTGGCAACATACTTTTTCACGGCACTCTGGGGATGGAGGGTTATCGTACAGAAAAAACCCCAAGCGGCGATATTCGCAGGAGGAACCTTTCTAGTCCTCTGGGGATACCTGCTCTATCGAGCAACAACCATCGCGATCGGATATGTCAACCAGAACCAGCCATCGAATCCCCTAATCGATAGCGGGCTGATGCTCGTTTCTGTCATTGGCGCGATGCAGACTTTTGCAAGGAAGACCGTTACTCGCGCAGACCGCCGATGGAGCCAAGTTCTACCCTTCTTAGTTTTCGCGTTTGGCTCAGTCTATGCTGTCGCACAGTTCTACTTCATACTCCAAGTCCCGATCACCAGAGTCGATCTCTCAATAATTGTCAATGCTACGGTGTTTGCGGCGGGCCTCTTTACCATGATGTTCTTGATAAGGAGACACCTTGCATCAGTAGAGTTGAACGCATACAAGGCGAAAATAACCGGCCCGAGCATTGACCAGCCTTCAGCCGAGGCAGCAAGACCTCATCGTTCAGTTTTCCGGCTTCCTTGGAAAAAAGCGTCCAAGGCAAGCGAGCCTCGACCCGAAGAGAAAGCCGAGGAAGTGACGTCCAGCCAACAGGTTGCAGAGCATAGTGGCGCCCCTCCGGAACCCGATGAAAATATCGATGAACCAGCGCGAGAAGGCGTTGAATCAGATGACCAAGACTACTAGGCTCACTCTCTAATCGAAGCCTCTTTTTACCTGACCCACACAACTTCTCTCTGGCAATGTCTACAGTCCAGTTAGCCCAGATCAGAGTTGACTCCAAGACCAGCGCGAGTCAGTCCGAACTCCGGATAGGGCAGCTAAGAATTCCCCTTCCCAACAGGTTCCCGATCAGCCCGGAGAGAAATGCGCTGAAGCCAGCAGGTGTAAAGGAACCACTGCCTGGAGAGGTAGCAGTTCTCGCCCGGCTCGCTCCGCCTGATACACTCAAGAGAATTCTCACCCAGGAAGAGGCCTTGAAGTCTACCGCGAGATTCCTATCCAGAGAAACGAGCCCTGACGCTGTTCGCCTCCTCTATCTCGCTTTCAAAGGGGGAGCCATGGTAAAAGAGACCCAGGACCTGAAGACGATCCTAGACCTCCAATACCTCGCCGGACTTGACATCATCACGGTCCAGCATACTGTGGACATGTCTCCGGCGGACTTTGATGGTCAGGTCCGTTTTGCAGAGCGTTGGATGAAAGAGCGCGGCGTCGAGAAGCCGTTGATGCCGATCATACAAGCCACCGACAACAAGGAAGTCGGGGCAGAACTCGTCAAGATACTTGCGAAGCACGAGTCAGCCCAGATCGGGATTGATCTCAGGGGGGCATTCCACTATCATGCTCTGAGAGTCATGGAGGAGTTCAAGAAGAAGAACCCCGAAGTCTGGCTTCATGCGTTTCAGGTTCCACCGAAAATACGGCTCGGAAGGAGCCCAATGCCATGCAGTCAAGGGATGATCCTTCCAATGTTCAGCATAGACAGCTTCTCCAGGTGGATCGTTCCACCACCTCCAACGCCGCTTACGAAAGAAGTGATCAATGTTTTCGATCGAAAAGGCTGGGGTGCTCTGAAAAAGAGGGATTACGAGGAGATCAGAGGAAACTCGACGAGCTGCAACTGCGCTGTGTGCCAAGGAAAGGATCTGGAACCCTTCTACGAAGGCAAAGTCCTGGACGTGCTAGCAAAGGCAAAAGTCCATGATCATCTCGCTCAGAGAAACGAGTTAGAATCTGCGAGAGCATCAATCAGGAGAGGGGAGTTCCTCTCGCTGCTGAATTCGAAACAATACCCA
>VBBS01000029.1:0-52066 GCA_005888745.1 Candidatus Bathyarchaeota archaeon
CTTCATAATGCCGATGTTTGCATTCGGGACCTCGAACATTACGGATATGATGGGTATGATGAGCGGAACCATGGCGGGATTTAGTGGCGTGATGGCTATGATGATGGGTTATTCATTCGCATTCACTTTTGTGGGACTGGCGTCTGGAGCATTCGTGATCTTGGGCTCTATCATGCTTTACAATCGTCCTTCAGAGAGCCAGATTTGGAGCGCCCTGATCGTCGCTTTCTCTCTGCTAAGCATTCTTGGAGCTATGGGAGGGTTCATGGTCGGCCTTCTAATGGGAGTACTTGGCGGTGTCTTTGGCTTGGTTTGGAAGCCAGCAACCCCTCACGGATGATTGGTCTCCATGTACACGACTGACCCAAGGGGTTTCGCAGTTCGCATGTGAGTGCTGTCCCGTTCATAGTTGGATCTTGTTTTCTTTGATTCATCCTAGAATCTCATCGATGACATAGGCGTGAAACACTAGGCTCCGACCACACGGTCATTCTTCGATTGCGAACTGACTACTAGGCCCCCAGATTCAAAACGTATCGAGTTAGAATAAACGAGAAGCAAGTCCACACCCGATGGGTCATGACAGTAACCTGACAGTGAGTCCCTTTCTTCTGGGCCCTTCCCACACTACCCAGCGACCAGCGAATATACTGGGTGTATCTCCGCCCAATTGTAATGCTCAGTGTCCAGAACATAGGGGCCGCTAATCGTGATGTGCTGGCCAGCGCTCGGTACCGGGATCTGGTTCGAATAGTTCTGACACGCGGGTATCGCGTCTGTCTGAGTAGGCGGAGTCACACAGATTATCTCGACCACAAGATCACCATACTGATACTGATCGTTCGCACTATTCGTCAGATTTCCATAAGCCTGATCTAGTATCGTTCGCACGTGAACGTCGCCATCAGCCTCGTGTATCACCCGGTCTACTGTTCCGGAAGCGGTGATGCAAGGCTTGACGATCTGAAGCCGGTAGGGATGATAGACATGACTGCTAATGGACGCGGGGTCGCTGCAGCTTGAAGATGAGGTTGAGCCGCCTCCAGGCGAAGTTGAACCTGTCCCCGGCGATTGTATGAAATGGTCATAGAGATAGAAACTGGCCAAGGAACCGACTAGGACTACGGTCACCAATGCCACAGCCGGTCGTGCTCTCATAAGTTGTCATAGAACGGCAGGCTAACTAAGAGTTTGTCCAGTCGCCGATGGAGGCCAGTGCTGAAAGTTCCATGTATCATACGCTTACTCTTTGGGTGACCGCAAATCATACTTGTGATAGGTAGTACTGAACCGGTTATGGTCGATTATGGAATTATCCTGGGGCTCTTGGGAGTCGCTTCCGGAGCAGCCTCTCTCATCTATTCCAGAAGCCAAGTAGTCGCCGCTCGACGGCAGGCCGAGCAGGCTACTCGCGCAACTCTGCTAGAGAGGGTTCTGTTAACTCTTCGTTGGTTGAGTTAGCTTCGGGGCATCGACTCCGGGGATTACCGTAGGCGTCGGGTTCCCCTTCATTGCTTCAACTGCTCCGCCTTGCGCCTCGATGATGGGAGGCCGGGAACGTGCGAACCTCACCCGTCCCCGCCGAGCCAGGTTAACAACCGCAACCATGTCCCGGTCCATTACTACCCGACAGTTGCTGCACCAGAGCTTGCGGGTCAGTCTCTTGTCCGATTGGAGTCTCTCCCCGCATCTCGGACAAGTCACACTGGAACCTCTGGTCTCACGCCTCGACAAACGGACAAGCGGTAGTCCGACCCATCGGGCCTTGTACTCTATCTGTCGTTGAGCCTCACCGAAACTCCACCCGTTCATCCTACCACGATACTTTCTACCCTGACCGTTACCCTTACGATAGAGGGATCGGATCCCCTCGATGTTTTCAAGAACTATTGCTGTTCTCCGCTGGACTGCCACCGCAACAATCGTCTTTGTCGCAGTGTGGAGTATGTGGCCGGTTCTAGAGGTTCTTCGTCGCCCGTGCTTTGACGCTATTTTCATCTTTATCCTATTATCGTCCCGTGTGAAAGAGGCGACGATACGTACCGTAGTGTTGGCTATTCTGACACACTTCGAGAGATCATAGCGGCTTGTCTGCTGGTCATTTCCAACTGTGAGGTTTCGAAGGTTACGGTCCACACCGACAGTGGAGTTGCATTGTAATAGGGGAGTGTCGCGGGCGATGCAGAGGCTCAGTCTATTCTGGGTGAGGGTGAAAGAACGAACCTTGACTCCCGGTTGAGATGCGACCTCTAACACGTACTTGGTCAGGGGTATTCTGAAACGTCTATCTCTCGAGAGAGGCATCTCCAGAAGACCGTTCCCTATCTTGAACCCGTAGCAAGAGATGAGCATTGGTCTGACAGCGTAGGGAGTTTTAGTCGGGAAGCCTCTGCGAATAGACTTCTTCCTGGCCGCTAGTATTCCTGCGGCTCTGCTTATGGCGCAGAGCTTGTAGTAGCTGGGAGAATCGTACTGGGCGAGCTGGTTGTAGGAAAGAAGTGAAAGTTTTCTCAGCGACGAAGCATCGTTAGCTATACCTATCCGCAGGGACTCGTTAACCATCCTCCTGAACACGTCCAGCAATCGGAGAACATCGCTTGATGGAACATAGTATTGCCAGACAGACTTAAAGGCCAACAACGTCGAAGAAGAGAATCCTATCGTTTAATATGTCAGAGAGGGACCCGACGATAAGTTAACAGAGCCTTTCATCCTACACCGTTCCCGCATAGTTACAGATGAGCACTGGCGTGTTTGGACCGGAAGCCAGATGGGAGTATATGCGGGTTTACCGCGGTTTCAATTAGTCTTCAAGCTCGCAAAACGGGAGGGATTTCTTGATCCTGAATTTGTCAGGTTCTTCGAACCTCTCCTCGAAGGTAAGTCCATCCGAGACCCGATGGTCCCTACTGGAAATACTAACTCAATGAGGCTAGCTCGCCTTCGGAGACCCAGATCGAAATCGGAAGAAGAGACCGACTAGTACGAGGTCTTGGTCTTAACACCTTTTTTCTTGGTTTTCCGTCTTCTCTTCTTACCCGATCTCTTTTCCCAGTCGTCATAGTATATGCCGGATCCGACCACGAGGAACAGAAGTCCGAAGGCGAAGAAAAAAGCTAGCACCGGCTCGTAGAAACCGAACTGGTTGAGGATGAAGAACGGCGTGCCGAAAGAAGCCATGAGGTAGATTCCCAGAGCAAGCAGTTTCGCTCCCTGACTCCTGCCAAGGATGGTCAGGGCCCTTTCCCATGGTTCCTGCTTGCCTCGACTCAACAAGCCAACCCGCAGATATAGGGGGCTGTCCAGCCTCGACCATGAGCGCTGTGTGCCAGAACTTCGATTGACTCGGTGACCTGTTTCTTAATTATCTACAACGGGTTGGTCCAAGGCAACCACAATTACGATCGCGAGTCGTACCAGTTCTGCCTCTTCAGGCTTTGAACCAGGGCAGAGCTCGGGCTAAACCAGTCACCTCAATATCTTGAGGAAATCTCTTTTTAGAACCGAATTGAAACATCTAAACTAGGGTTGTGCTTTTGGCTTCCCAAATCTTGGGAGGTAAGCTCGAAGCTCTATCGAAACAATTCAGATATTTCTCAGAAAAAGTCTATCCTGGATCATCCCCACTCTACCAACAGCTTGCCGCAAAAATCGCCGAGGATCATGAGATTCTGACTCTCGCTTCCCAGGCGAGAAAGGGAGAATTGGTTCCAAACCTGTTCTTTGGGGCCATTCATTTTCTACTACTTCAAGGAGCGAAGCACCCTCTCTCCGCATTCTTTCCAAGCGTATCTCATTCTACAAGCACAGATGGTGATCCCTACCCATATTTTCGTTCGTTCTCTCTGGAAAACGAAAAGCGCATTCGACCTCTGATATCCTCAAGAAGGGTCCAAACTAATGAGGTACAGCGTTGCGCATGTCTGTTGCCTGCCTTCGGACAAGTAGCTCGGGAATCGCCAAAACGACCACTGTCCATCCTGGACATCGGTGCCAGCGCTGGTCTGAATCTCTTGTGGGACCGATACGGATATGATTACGGCATGGGACGGAAATATGCGGACCCTGACTCTCCCGTACAAATCTCATGCACCCTTCGAGGAGAGCTAAGACCACCAATTCCGGAAGTCCTACCTCCTGTTGAATCTCGCGTAGGGATAGATCTCAATCCAATCAACGTTCGCAATCCAGAAGAAATGCTGTGGTTGCGCAGCCTTGTCTGGCCCGAGAATACGAGAAGGGCAGAACTGCTTCAACAGGCGATTGGATTAGCCAAGCAGGAGCCTCCTCGGGTAGTCGCGGGAGACGTCCTTGACGTTTTACCAGATGTGCTATCAGGGTTGCCGGGAGATACAACAATTTGCCTCTTCCACAGCCACACCGTATACCAGTTCCCTCAAGAACTACGAGACCGGCTTTCGTCGTTGATCGTCGAGTATTCAAGAAATAGAAATCTCTTCGAGGTTTCATTCGAATGGTGGCGCGGGAAAGATCAGCCCTTGCTTGAGCTGAGCCGAGTCCATGATGGCCATAGAGAGGAAGAGGTCCTAGCCTATTGTAATCCTCACGGAGAATGGTTGCAATGGACCCGAAGAGATCATCCCTGAACCGTGGCGGCGCTGGGCGAGCCGACCCCTAAGCGGGCGTGAGGGAATCGCTTCGCACTTTCGATTATAAGATCCTGGAAGCAGAGTGTTAGTCAGCCTCAGTAATTCTTAACTTGAAGAGATGCGTGTGGAGAGCATATGCAAACTGTCACTAGCAATACAAAGCCGATTCCTCAACGATACGGTACTGTCACACCGTACCTAATTGTGGACGGAGTGCCCAAACTTATCGAGTTTTTGAAACACACGTTCGACGCGGAAGAAAGAGAACGTATCAACGACAGGGAAGATCACGTTGGTCATGCCGAAGTCAGAATAGGTAGCTCGATTATCATGATGGCTGACTCAACCGCCCAGTACAATCCGATACCAAGTCAGTTGTACGTCTACGTTGACAACGTCGACCACGCCTACAAGAGAGGACTAGAAGCAGGTGGAATCTCCGAACAGGAGCCGGCAACCCAGTTTTATGGAGATCGAACCGCAGCAGTGAAAGACCCAACTGGTAACGTCTGGTGGATTGCCACGCACATCGAAGATGTGTCTCCGGAAGAAATGGAGAGACGCATGAAGGCACGCGCCTCACAGGCGACACGCTAACCCCGAGCACCTAGCAGCGAGGTTAACATCCCTCAACCTTTTTCGATCGTCTTCGAAGCACAGTCATTATTCCACCGGCGGCTATGACCGCGCCGCCTCCTCCAATCGCAAGCCAAAATACGGATTGTGAAAAGATAGAGGGATTCGCGAGTGTCGGCGATTGAGGCTGGGGACCGGGGGCGGAGCTAATGGTTAGCGTCTGGATGGAAGAGCCGCAGGGAGTGCTGGTAGAACGGTTGTTCTGGTCTCCGGTGTACGACGCCTCCCACTGGTATCTTCCCGGGTCTTGAGTTATGAAGGGCTCTGACTGATAATTGCCGTTCTTATTCACAGATAGTGTTGAGGTGAACAGGGGAGTACCGGTGCAGGAGCGGTCGAGAGAGAAGACGGAGAACGTAATGGTCCCAGTTGGATCAAATCCTCCTAGTAGAGTTGCGATATCAAAGACAGACACTGCCGAGATTCCAATGGTAATCGCTCTAGGATAGACCGACGCGGCGAGTTGTAGCTTGGCCTTATCGACATATACCGGAACGGTCGCCGTTGACATGTTAAGTCCATTAGTGACCGTGAAATTGAGTTCGTAGCCTCTTGGAACACGGCCGCTGCCCGGTGCCCAGTTCAGCGTGCCTGTAACGGGAAAGGTGCTGGTGACTGACGAGAATGTCGCGCCTAGTGACGCGCAATTAGCACAATCCAGGACGAGCGTTTGAGATAGAGGATCACTATCTATAGCGGTTATGTTGAACTTGAGGGTTGAGGAGGCTGTCACAGTTTGGTTGCCCGGTATGATCAAGATGGGTGGGTTCTTATGAGGCGGGCTATTCGCGGGATAGACCATTATCCGAATTGTTGCAGACGAACTCTTCTGGCCCTCGACAGTCCTAGGCTGGGAGTCCAGCTGAAGATGCCGGTAACCCTGCCTGTACTGCTGGTTGATGGGAATACAGCGCCTGCTGGGCAGATAGCGCATGATAATGTCAAGGTCTCTGGAGGCGTATCAGGATCGGAGGCGTTGACCTGGAATGATAGGATCGATCCTTCAATTGCGATGTTACCGGTAGGCGCGGTGAGACTTGGAGGATTATCATCGGCGACGGGCGGGTTTACAGGCTGGAACTTGAGGGAGCTTCCCCAGGTATCCAGGGCCCCGCAGCATGTTCCTTCGCCGGCCTCCCACCATAGCCATCCCATGTTCTGGGAGTCCATCAGACTGGTAAGATACTGGATGAAATGTAGCGTGGTCTTCGAGTAGCTAGCATCATTCGTTCCAACTGCATCAGGGGGTATTTCGCAACCGCTCTTGCAGGTGTTGTAGATGGTTCCGCCTTCCGTGTCAAGTATATGCATGTGATAGGTGGCACTAGCAATTTGCATCGCCTGGTCGTAGATGTTCGCTACGCATTCGGCCGTAGTGTTGTTCCATGTACGGGTACTGCTTGGACTGCATATTCCGTAGCCTCCGCCCTGCCAGACATTGTAGAAGAGATATGGATGAACGGATAGGAGAGTCTGGTTTAGAGGGTCGGTGGTTTTCGGGTAGCAAGACGCCAGCGACGTGGGATCAAAAGAACAGTTTCCGCTGCTTAACGTGTTCTCGATCGCGATCCAGTGATTATCATGTAGACTTCTTGCCTGGGTGATCCATGCCTGGTATGCTGAGGATAGGAGGGAAACTGAGCCCACAGGCTCGTTTATCGGCTCCCAGATTATTCTGTCATAATTCCAGTTGGTCGAGAGGACCCCATTCCAGAAAGACAACCATGACGTTTGACAAGCGCTGTCAACTAGGTCCGAGTAGCCGTGGTAGTCTAGGACCACCCACGTGTTGTACTGCTGGGCCAATTGGACTGTTTCGTTGAACCAATCCATATTCCAGGGGCCTAGCTCTCCAGACGAGCATTTCGTGATCCCGGCGCCGAATCCTACCCTTACTCCGTTGTATCCTGACTGGTTGAGCATTAGCAAGGTGAGCTGCATCTGCCCGTTCGAAGCATCCTCTAGAGTGACGCCTCCCCATCCCTGGATCACCGGAACTTTGCCCTCAGCATTGCTAGAGATCGTCGCTATTGTCGAGGTTGGGGAAAGAGCCGAAAGGTCGTGCCTAGTAAGATCTGAATGTATACCATGGTTGACTGATGCAAATGGTAGTGGAAAATAAGGAAAGACGATCCCGCTAACTGCTAGGAAACATAGCACGAACGCCCAATTCCTAGCGCTCAATAGAAGCAAGTCTAGTCCAGTCTCTAAGGGGCAGGGATCAACGAGTACCCATGACTTCCAGGCGTGCTTTTCGATATAACCAGCACGTCCAAGGAAGAGCACAATCCACCACACTAAATTGCAATCTCGTCCCTACTCGGCTCCGTCTACTTGTCCGCTGGCATTCGAAACTGCTAGGTTCAGCCTTCCTCGACGATAGCGGGCGCGATTTCCGAGACTAGAAGGTTTTAGGCAGTGCTATGCACCACGTGTACGGGTATCTCCCGTGGCCATTATCTCTGTTCGCCTTTCCGAGGATGAGGACGTCAGCGATCTGGTGGAGTCTTTGATGAAGCTCAGCTCGAAGCAGCGGGAACCCGTTAGATTGCGCTTCAAGAAGTCGGTGACCGAGACTGTGGCCGAGGCGAGAGCCTGACCGATTATGTGGACACGAACGTAGTCCTGGCCCGCTTCGCTCCCAGAGATCCCGTTCACGTGGCCGCAAGAAAATTCTTCTCCTCCCTCGGAGAGAATAATCTTTCCAGTCTCGATTGTCGAGATGAATCGCTCTAGCAGGTCTCGGGCTTATGATGCTTCCCCCGCGAGGTGGGAGTCTCACGATCCAAGCCGAACGTGGATATTGCGGCTCCAGCGATCGTCTGGGGGGCTAAGTGTCATTTTGACCTGACAATCTCCTCCGAGAATCATCAAGTGCGAAGAGAATCGAGAATCTCTCTTGTGTGTTGTCCGAGTTGTGGGGCAGAAGTTGTTTCTTTCTGACTGGTTCTGTAGAATCTCATCGGAGACCCTAGGTGCGAGGCGTTTCGCTTTGACCCCACAATCATTTTTCGATTGCGAACGTGAGGATCGTGCATTACGTCCCGAATGCCGAAGACTGGGGCGACTGGAACCTTGGCTTTGTCAAGAATCGTCTGCCATTCCTTGGCATCTCTGCGCCGAAACATTCGCTGAAGAACGGGGATTAGGAGGTGTCCGTTCTTGACCCTTGACGGGTTAGTAGAGAACCTCCCATCGCTGAAAAATCTTTCGAGGCCTGCAGCGCGGCAGAAATTTTCCCATTGATGATCATTCCCGATTGCGAGAACTAGATACTTGTCTTTGCATCTGAATGCTTGGTATGGAACGATGCTGGGGTGGGCTGAGCCTAGCCGTTGGGGTTCTTTGCCGGTGGCGAAATAGTAGCTGGCAAGATAGGTAAGCCATGACACGATAGAGTCATGAAGGGAGAGGTCGACGTAACCTCCTTTCCCGGTTACGAGTCTTCTGGACAGAATAGCTAGTATCGCAGTGGATGCATAATGTCCCACAGCCAAGTCGGCGACTGGGACGCTCATTCTGATTGGCGGTCGTCCTTTTTCTCCGGTTGAGGCCATGATTCCGCTCATCGCGAAGGCGATAAGATCGTAACCCAGCCGATCGCGGTAGGGTCCTGTCTGGCCGAAGCTGGAGATCGATGCATAGACCAGCGCTTTGTTTAGTCTCCGTAATCTCGGATAGTCGAGGTTGAACCGTGCCATCTGTCCTGGTCGAGAGCTCTCGACGAAAATATCAGAGTCCACAACCAGTTTCTGAATGACCCTCTGCCCTTCTCGCGTCTTCAAGTCCAGTACAACGCTTTTCTTTCCACGATTGAGGCTAACGAAGTAGGCGCTGATCCCGTTGACAAATGGTGGACCCCAAGCCCGGGTCTCATCCCCGCCTCCTGGCTTCTCGATCTTGATCACCTCCGCGCCTAGATCCGACAGTATCATCGTGCAGAAGGGGCCGGCGAAGTCCTGTGTCAGATCGACTACTCGCAAACCCTGTAATGGGAGGCCCATGTTCTTGGTGCTGAAAGAACATCTGGATTAATATCTAGCCTGTCCAGAACAAGGGTCCCTTCTCCAGCAATGTTTCTATAAATGTGAGGAAGAACTTGCCAATATGAAAACACTCAACGTAGTGGTGAGCTTGGTGTTGTACGGAAATACATTTCCTGTTGTCAAATCCGTTGGGCTTTTCTTCACCGGGGCGTCGACATTCGGATCGTTCAGGGTGGTTGAAGGCCTGGTTTGCATTATCGCCGGAGTTGTAGTTGGGACGATGGGCTTGAACGAGACAAGTAGGCCATGAATGGAATTCACGATAATTGTAATCCAGCATTTCTTCGAGGATAGAACGCCATGGAAGGGGGTAGGCCGAGCGCCGAGGTTCTGGTTGAGGGAGAGTTGTCTCCGTTTGAGCATGAGGCTCTCTACAAGCTTCTCAAGAAACATTTCCGGCTAGAACAGCCGGCCTACTCTGAGCTTCTCGACGAGACGATCGGGACCCGTGTCAACATTATCTTTCATAATGCTTACGAGCGTAGCTTCTTCACCGAGACTCTCCAAGATGACTGGCGCGGTCTCAAAGAGTTGTTCAAGCAGATCAGGTACCGGAGAGGTCGGCTGGGTGCAGCCTTCACCATGACCTTTATCGATCAGAAAATGCGTCTTGTCTTCTCTCTTGGGTTGTCGGGGGATGAGGAGCTGGGTTCGGCTATGGACCAGATAGGACATCTAACCGGTATTGTCGGGCAGATGATGCGTTCGGAGATAATGGTTGAGCCTCTGGGGCAGGTCGAAGCGTCTTATGATAGGAAGACTGATAGATGGCAGTGGTTTCGGGGTATCGGACTGAACGATAAAAGGGTGTATGTTTTTGATGAATCGTTGTTTCGATGGAAGACCGGCTAGAGCCTAGTGTGCATACTGCGGTCCTACACCAGGTGGCCGCTCGGATCACAAGGTGTGCTCTCTTGTGCTATCTTCTAGTTCATTGTGGACGGCCCGTACAAATATCCACCAACGCTATTGCAATAGAATAAGAGGTTGTAGTGGAATTGGGGACCGCAGGTCGTGCCCGTCGAACGTGGACTAGATCCTTTTGTCGTATCATACCGCTTTTCGTGATTCTCTCAGCAGCCCTGATCGGAGGACGCCTAGTTTCGGTCCAGGGTTCAGCTATACCCCCTGGCGGATTGCCATCATGGAATCCTTCTGTCCCTTGCACGGCATTGCTGACGACCATTGAGGGAGTTGTCGGCAACCAGTCCAACGCGAACGGAGGGGGTTCCTTTGGGGGAGGCAAGGTCCAGCCAGGCGTCCCTGATAAGAGATCAACCTCTCCTCCGTGTACGGTAAATGGAAATGCGACTTTCGTCGAGATTCATCGAGTCCAGATGGTAACATTATCCTACACCGTAGAGGACTGTGCGCAATATCCGAACGGGAACTTTTGTGATACAACGTTCAATGTTCAAGACCCAAACTGCACCAGCCCCGATGTCTACATGTGTAGATTACACTTGGAGATTGACCAGGCGTGGAAGTCCTCGGGTATTGCTCCCGGGGAGCCTCCCGTCACAACTCAGCTCTTTGACGTGCAGGGCTTTGTCTACTGGGACGCCGAAGGTGTTGGTGGTGATTGGCATTCCTTCAGCGGGTGGGAGCTTCATCCCCTCTCAGCTTGGAGGCTTTCGAACAGCACGACTGCCGACTTTAGCATAACCTCGAATCCGGGACGTTTTGCCGTTCCTCAAGGCTCATCCCCGTCAGGCACGATCATAGTGAACAGTCTTGACGGTTTCGGGGGTACTGTCAACATGTCTGCGACAGTAGATGCTGCTGTGGCGAATAACGTCAGCCTCTCCCTTAGCGCGATGACCGTTTCGATTCTCCCAGGCGGATTTGCATCGGTCGTCCTAGCGGTTCAAGTTTCTCTGTCTACGCCAACCGGATACTGGACCATCTTCGTAAAAGGGATGAGCGGAAGCGTGGCTCATACTCTTCTCATCACACTCCGAGTCACACCTGCACCTCCAAACTTCAGCATCTTCTCCACCTCGCCAGCAGCCACTCCCGTGGGTTCTTCAGCAACCTCCGCCATTACCGTTACGGGATTGAGCGGGTTCGCGGGAAATGTCTCCCTCTTCGATTCTCCCCTCCCACAAGGCCTAACTTGCGGCCCCATCAGCCTGGGCAGCCTGAGTCTGCCGCCGTCGCCTGCCAGCGCTAGTCTATCCTGTAACTCCTCGAGGGCAGGAATTTACACCCTGACTATAGCTGGCTTCAGCGGGCCGTTGAATCATACGATAACCTCGATGTTCACCTTTACTGACTTTAGCATCTCCGCCAGCCCAACAAGCATGACCGTTGCGACCGGTTCATCTGGAACGTCCACAATCTCTCTCGGCAGTCTATACGGCTTCACAGGCTCTGTGAGCCTAACAGCTACAGTCGCTCCGATGGATATTTCTAGCTCGCTATCTCCAGCCTATCCAACTGCGTCTCTAAACCCGGCCAGTGTCAATATACCTGCTAACGGGACAGGCGCTTCAACCTTGATCGTCTCAGCATCGCTCCTTACGATTCCGGGAACCTACAAGGTGACCGTCACAGCCCACAGCCAGACACTGACGCATTCGACCACAGTGTTCGTCACGGTACCATTGCCTCTTTTGACAACAATAGGGTTTACCCTGAATCATTTTCTGTTCTAGCCAGAATACTCCAATAGTCCGAGGGATCTACCGCGCGCCTCCAGCTATAGGGGCAGACTGGCTAGCCTTCTCGATTATTCCGGGATGTTTCCCTAACTGGTAGGACTTCTGATGGCTCATGATTCTGTGTTATGATTACAAGAACGCCAGCTAGCAAGAGCGCTACCAGGAATCCAATGAAAAACCACCCAATTCCTATGAACCCGTATCCGTTGGGGGCAAAATAGGTCCCGGCTCCAAAATAATATGCTGTAAGTGACCAGAAGACCGGCGAACCGTTCGGAGGATCGGGCCCCAGTGGACAGGGTATTCTCTCACGGGCGCAGGGCGGAGCAACGTTAGTGTCGAAACGGACCACGGGAAGTAAGACTGGAGACAGCAGAACAATAGCTACTAACAGCAATAGAAACTTGATCCCGATACTCAAGTCAAGATCCCTAAAAGGGGTCAACTAACAATAAGACGTTTCTCAGATCTCTAGAACCCACCTGAGACGTCCACATCTTTGAAGCTATAGCTTCCTCCTTCCTGTAGACCAGCGCCGCAATCAAGGAAGCAACCAATAGAATCGACCCTGCTATTCCTACGTAGACGATTGGGGAGATATTTTGGAAAAATGAAAAAAGAGTATTAGTCTTGATACAAGATACAGGTGGACGGTTAGGCCACAACCCGCAGGAAACCTCCTCGCTCCCCCACAGATAGTGGACCGCGCAGAAATGCCCGTAACTATCGGTGATGCAGGTGGTCCAGAATCCAAATTCGGCGCTGTCCGCAACTAATCTGCCGGAGTGGTTGCTCCATGGATCAAAGCTCACCAATCGAGGCATAGAGAACCATTTCGTGACATTAGGCCGAAAATCGGTTACATTTTGCGTGCTAACCACGGCGTTGTCGAGAATAACCTTGATTGTAAGATTCTCCGCAACTGGCCCCGTATTTGTGAGCTGAAAAGTGACGTTGAGGAGTTGTTCAGTGCCGGTGTAATAGAAGGAGTCTATTTTCACACCGTTATGAGAGCCTTGCTCGGCTGTAGCTTCCAAAATTGAGAGGCTGATTGAGAGAGCGATAAGAACCAGGCCTACTAAAGCCAAGCAAGAGAGAACAAGAGTGGTCCTGTTCAAGTTTCTCGTCCGACTTTCCGTTGTCGCGAGAATTCAGTATGTCATCCTCTCCCAAGTAGGTATTGCGAAAGGCCTAAGTCTCCCAGCCGCCTCTTCTCCACCTTCTGCTGTATCGAAGGAAAAAGAAGGTTGGAAGCTATAGGCCCGGAACTTACCAACCATGCAATGCGATACTGCCGCTTGTTACGGAACCCTCATTGGTAAAGCCGTCGCTGAAGCTGAAACTGACCCAGCCGGGTGATGTCGGCGTTGTCTCTACTGCCATGTAGGTGAAAGAAACTGGGAGTCCGCTGGTGATTTCTAGTCCACCAGTGGTGCCTAGTTCATCGATGGTGCCAAGTCCAATGATGGTCACTGTCCTAATGACCTGGCCGAGTTGGACTGACTTGTCGACTTGGACTGACTGGATGACTTGGACTGACTGGATCGAGGTAGAGTGGAAGTCCTTACCGTCGCCCCGATCTGTGGATGAGACCTCATCGTTCTGGTTATCCTGGCACATGTGGTGATCATGTCTGAAATGATGTTTGAAATGTCCATGACCATGGGACCCTTCAAATTCTCCCTCGCCATCATTCTTCTGGCAATTGGTTTTGAAAGCTTGGTAGCCTATCTCGTTCGCCAAGAGCTTCAGATCCTGAAAACCCTGCTGGAAATAGTCATACCTCCACTCTATCGACGTAGTTGTGGCAACAACCAACCCGTCACCATAGCGGTATTCAATGAACACTGGCCCGTTCGACTCGCTAAGAATTATTGTAGTGCCTGCTGGCAGGTTGGTAAAGTAGCCGTGAGATGCGTATTGCCAACAGTCAAGATCTTGGAGGCAACCATCGTCGACGATTTGGCCTCCATCGGTTCCACCGAATTGGCCGGTAATTATCGGATGGGACTGAGAGATGATGCTATTGTCGTTGGAGAAGAAGACTACGTGTGTGACCCCTCCCAGGAAAGTGTAGGAAGATGACGAGTCTCCGCAGGAGGTAAACGACCAGCTTCCCCCGGAGGCACAGTCTGCCAGGTTGGCCGAGAGAACGCCTCCATGTTGAACCCAGTCAGAAATACTGGGGTCAATCGAGCCGCCTGGGAAGAGGTTGTCATAAAACGCCTGGTTCTGCGTGGAAGCGATGATTATCTCTGAGAACTGAGCTAGGTTCGTCGATCCAAGCTGGTCTGAGCTTATCATGCAGAATGGTAGGTTCTGGGCCATCAGCTCGTTTACATCCGCCCCGTTGGGATCGTGGTTCGATGCTGAGAAACGTGGCGGATCGTCTTGAATTAGCAAGACGGTCTTGGATGAGTCACAAGGGAAAGTAGTAGGGTTGGCCGCGTTCAGCCTAGGAGCTATGGCCGTGGGGACCAATAGTGCAACCACCAACAGGACGAGCGCGGCCGGTCGCACTTTTACTCTCACGACCCGTTTCTTGATATCCTTTTCAGTTGTCTCCATATTCATCTCGCAACGCTTTCCTTCACAGCCCTCCACGACCCGCTCCTAGTAGCCGTGTACCCTAGTGCTAGAAATATCGCACACCGAAAAATTCCAGTCGATTCTGGATAGCCAGCCATGGCCGTAGCAATCCACGGGATCCGTGGAATTACCAGATAAACTGGGCGTTTACAAATGGTGGCAAAAGTGTTGCGTGTAATCGGTATCGAGTGATGGCATCAGCTTAGATTGAATCCCGGTTTGTCGGGTTGTCCCGAAATGGAACATGATGGACCGAGAACCAGTCGGTCAGTACAATAGTGAGCTAATCCTGACCCTCTGCTTCGTCACTCTTGGTTCAATCTCCGTGTTTTAGCCTGATGCCAATTCAGGAATAGCATGCGGAAAATCAGAAAGCCTAACGCCGTTGCGGTAATCAGAAGCGTGTAGTCGTTGAGAAGATACGCTCCAAACCCGAGCTTCGTGTGGATATATGATTGCATGTAAGGGTTGGAACCATACTCCTGGACTAGGAAGGCGTATACGACTAGAAACAGGCTCCAGCCGATAACATTGAGCAGCATTGTTGGTGAAATCCAGTCCCTTCGAGATCCCTCATGCTTTACGGCACTCCAATCCTTATCTGAACTGAAAATCGCCCCCACTCCCCTCCGTGCCACCTTACCCTTTCGTTTGCTGTAGTCCACGTTTCCAAAGCTTGAGATGTCATGGAACTCATCTTCACGCTCAGAAGAGCCAGTCTCGTCTCCTATCCCAGTCAGGTGTGGAGCCTCTTGCCCCACCGACTGGGGGATGCGAACGGAGTGAGCCCTACGCGTTAGCTGAACCCAGACTATTCCTGAGAAGATCAAGGCCATGCCTATCCCGTAAAGCCAGATGGGCAGTTGACCAAAGGGATTCACCACCTGTGTTACACCCGGCCCCTAGAACAGTTGAATACGAATAGAAAGCAGTGACGTGACTATAGAAGCTTACGAACGGTGGCTCTGTTAACTTATCGTCGGGTGGGTAGGACCACCATTTGTCCGTTTGTCCCTATGTCCGTTTGTCTAGGCGTGAAACCAGAGGTTCCAGTACGGCTTGTCCGAGATGCGGGGAGAGACTCCAATCGGACAAACGACTGGTACGCAAGCTCTGTTGCAGTAACTGCCGAATAGTAACGGACCGGGACGTGGTTGCCGCGGTTAACCTGTCTCGGCGGGGACGGGTGAGGTTCGCACGTTCCCGGCCTCCCATAATCGAGGCGCAAGGCAGGGCAGGTGAAGCCGTGAAGGGGAACTTGACGACTACGGTAATCCCCGGAGTCGATGCCCCGAAGCTAACTCGACCAACAAAGAGTCAGCAGAATCCCTAGCTTGACCAGGAGAAGCTCCATGGGGGAATAGTGCAGCCAGTTGGGCAGGAGTAGCCCGCGCAGATGTCGAAATCGCCAGTTGAGGATATTGTTGTAGATGTTCCAGATGTTAGGGTCGTGGATCCTGAGCAGCTAGATGCTGAATGGGAAACATACCCGACCGAGGTTATCTCTGTTGGTGGGTTGAACGTGGGAGTATCAGCTCCAACAGTTGTCACTGTAAAGGCTCCGCTTGAAGGGGGGCAGGTGTATCTGAGAGTGCCGGTGCCTGGTGCGGGTCCACCGCTCAGAACGAGGGTCCCGTTACATGCGCTGGAGGTCACAGCGTTCTGGGAAGGGATGATCGTCGACGGTATATTCAGTGTCGTTATAGCTGCTGCAGCTCCGACGAACAGGATCCCCGCCATGATCAGGACCATAGGCTTGAGGTACGCGGAATGGAATAGTTTCCTCTTTCCCCCAGTTTCCATAAAGTTACCTATCGTGGCTCCATTTGCTTTTAAGCTTAAAGTCGTTGGTTTTCGAACACATCGGAAGAGATTGCTTTACGTTTTCACTGAGTCACTTTTGATGGAAAACGTGTAAAGTCTGCACCAATCAATCGCTCTGAGGATTTCTCTCAAATCTCTGACCAAATAGGTGTGGGGGAGAGGAAAGAGACTAGCTTGCTCCTGACCTTGGTAACAACACCTATAGACTAACCATGGCTAGCTCGTGCCTACAGCAGGAGAAGACAGTTAATAGTAGCACGCAACAGAGCAAAGTCGAGCAACACCGTCATTCTTGGCGTGGGCGCAGCATCTCAAAAAGGACGACCTTCACAAAACCACTCGTTCAGACTAGACCAGGATACAATTGACGGACTGCATGCTATTTCAGACAAGGAGAGAGTCAACGTTAACGTTTTGGCGAATAAGGCACTCCGAAGATACGTCGAGTACGATTTTCTTGCCGAGAAATTCGGATTCATAACCATATCCAAAGCCTTGTTGAAAACCCTCTTTGCTCTGATGACAGAAGAACAGGCTAGGGATTTGGGCCGAAAGTCAGGAAGTGAAGCGGGCCCAGGATTCGTAACTTTCTGGTACAAGAAGTTCGATCTGGAGAACACCATCAAGGCAATTGGAAAAGTGACGTCTGAATACGGGAGAAACTTTAGCTTCGACTCGTCTTTCGACGGCAAGACACATGTTCTGATCATGCGTCACGAAAGTGGGAAGAACGCTTCTGCGTACTATGCCGAGTCTGTGAAAGCTGTATTCTCAATGCTCGGGCTTGAGTGTAGAATAGAGGAGAATGAAGACCAGGTTACAGCACGTGTTGACGTGCTCCCCACACACGCCCTGCCTCACCTCTGAATCAAAAAAAATCGACCTCATGTGATCCGTCTCTATCTTTCTCCCTCGCGCCCTGAGCCACATTTCTCCTCTCTTTTCTGCAGTTGTGACCTATGCATTCGCCCCGGGTCTGGATTTAAAACCTGGCCATTCCATCATTTTGCGCAACGAAATTGGAGAAGCTGAGGTCCGCGGACTACAAGGCTCCGGGGGGGAAACTGGTCAGGGTCCGGTTGAGAGAGGAGCAGGGTCAGATCCGATCGGTCAAGATTACAGGCGATTTCTTTCTGATTCCTGAGGAGAGTCTGGGGAAGCTTGAGAAGATGCTGGAGGATGCTCCATTGCGGGAAGCAGAACTTCGTCTTCTCGTCGATCGATTTTTCCGGGGGACGGGAGCCCAAGGGCTAGGCGTCTCATCTGACGATTTTGTCAAAGCGATACTCTTAGCAAGGGAAGGGTAGCGATGGAAACTTGGAGGCTAATCGATCTCGAGTATCGTGATAATCCGTTCATGAACCTCGCTGTTGAAGAGGCGATACCCCGAGTGGTCGGGGAGGGAAAGGCTCCTAGCACGGTCCGTTTCTGGCACAACTCCAACACGATCGTCATCGGATGCTTCCAGTCCGCCAGACTAGAAGTGAACATGGAGGCGTGCAAGGAGACTGGGACCGAGATTGTTAGGAGGTTTACCGGCGGCGGAGCGGTCTATCATGACATCGGGAATTTGAACTATGCGATATCCTTGCCGAAGGGACACCGGCTGGTCCCGGACCAGAATCTACAATCGGTATTCCGGAAATTATCGGAGGGCGCGGTCGAGGGTTTGCGAGAGCTAGGTGTAAGGGCCGAGTTTCAACCCGTCAACGACATCCAAGTTGAGGGAAAGAAGGTGTCGGGGGCCGCAGGAAGCATCCGCTGGAACTCCGTGTTCCATCACGGCTGCATTCTTGTCGGTTCGGACTTGAGCATTCTCGGAAAAGTGTTGAATGTTCCGCGCGCGAAGCTAGAGGATCGGCATGTTGCGAGTGTGCAGAAGCGGGTGACGACTGTGGGGAACGAACTAGGCCGAGAAGTATCTACTCGGGAAGTTCAGGAGGCTATCGTGGATGGAATCGAGAACTGTTACGGGGTTAAGGTGGAGTCTGGCGTGTTGATGAAGGAGGAGGTTGGGTTGGCGGAGGAGTTGTATCAGACTAAGTATAGCCGATTGGAATGGAACTTGGAGCCCTGATCAAGACTCGGCTCTGGCTTTGTCAAGGGCTCAATTCTAGTCCTTGCCTCGGGCATGGTGATCTTGGTTAAGAGTTCGCCGTGTGTTCTGAACCAGTCAGGTATTATAACTGCGCGCAATAGCTCCTGAACTGTTACTCCTCGGTCCTTCGCCTCCCCATCTAGAAGGTCGAAGGTCTGTTGTCCGAACGCTACCATCACTTTAATCGAGGACATTTTCTTGTTTTCACACTTATTTTCCGTTTATACTGGGGTCCTAGAAAGTGACCCCCGATGAGATATTTTAGACGTTTGATACATTTACACGCTGCAAATCATTTAAGCCTGCCGGAAAAATCAGGTGCCGAACGGCCACGTCGACTATGAGGACATAAGCCAGCCAAGAACGTCGACGCTTACCTCGAGACGGTGCCGGACGATGTGCGAGTCGCCCTCGAGAGGCTTCGCAAGATCAATAAAGCCGCGGCGTCCGAGACAACAGAGTCGCCCCTTGGTCGGGGTTAGTGCAACAGGGAATCATTGTCCGTTCTACGACATGAGTTCCAGGATGATTCCCAAACTGGCGCGCACGCGAGTTAGCGAACTCAAAGGATTCGATGTTAGCTGTGTCCACCATCCATTTCACCCCCGACAAACCCTTCCCGGCTCGCTCGTGACGAAACTCGTCAAAGAACGCATTGCCGAGAACGAGAAACGCGCTAGAAAGTGAGGCCGTCTAAAATGTTGTTCTTCTCGTTTTGCCGCGTTGCGACAGGTTCTCCTTCAGGACACCCCTTTCCGGCCCGTACCCGTAGGTTCTGAGCCAGAGCTTGACGACCGCGACGCATTTTTGACAGCGTATTCTT
Organism: Candidatus Bathyarchaeota archaeon; assembly: GCA_005888745.1. Taxonomy (GTDB): domain Archaea; phylum Thermoproteota; class Bathyarchaeia; order 40CM-2-53-6; family 40CM-2-53-6; genus 40CM-2-53-6. The sequence goes on from VBBS01000029.1 coordinate 19,290, forward strand.
TTGGCTTGAACCAGCTTCCTCTTCCACACCTCTCGAGCAGCGTTCCAGCTCTCCTGGCCGGCCTTTTTCAGCTGCCGACTCCTGTTGTAATAGTCCGTCCAATAGTCGACCCAACCTACGGGTGTAGTGGGTGCAGATTTTCCATGTCCCACAGGATGGTGGCCGGTCATTCTAGCTCTCCTGTCGAGACTCCTGGCGCACCTGTATGACCCTTTCCGTACGTTCTGTCTTGATTATGAGGAGGATCTCAAACTGAGAGAGTTTGCGAAAAACCTACTTCTCGCAGTCCGATTTTCACCCATCTCCAAAAAAGAGAGCGGTTCAACTGTTAGTTGGAGAGATTCGGCATGCCAGAAGCGACTCGGAAACATTGATGACCTGCCCGCGAGGGCAAGGGCAGACCTGTTCCAATCAGGAAACACATGCAGCAGACCGTGGACCCTTATCATTCCTGCAAGATCTCGCCCTGCGGGGTCCCGTCCAAGTGTCCGGAAAAAAGTTCCTTGGGGAACCGCGCTCTCCTCGAATCACTCGACAGTGAAATCGAGACCGCTCTCACTGTAATTGTCAAACTAAATTGATCATGCATCAGGATCTAATGGGGGTCTAAAAAGGGGGGAGGGTTGACGGAGCTATTATAGGATGATTACGCTTTGAAGAACGGTGCATAAGCGAGAAGTGTCTCGCTCTTGAAGATACCATCAAGGTGACTAACTTTCTCAACGGAGGTCTTCACAATGTCTTCAGAGGTTCGTGCTTGCCAGAGGGCGACTATGTCAAACTGTCCGGGTACCGTAGATGCTTCTACGAAGCCTGGGATGCTGCTGAGCTGCTTGATGACGTTCTCGCTGGTAGTGTGCTCACAGTTCAATAAGGAAAAGCCGAGAGCCATTTGGTTCTCGAATTTCTTAGTGGGCTGAATACCGTCGAAGCCGGTGTGAGTGGCGGTTGTGCGGATGTCTTTGATCTCGCGGATTTCTTTGACTGTCTGGAAGATGTTGTGTGGAGTGTTTGGCTTCAGGCGTAGAACTAGGTCGTATCTGCCTGTGACTGGTGCGATGATGTCAATCTGGCTGTTTCGCTTTAGCTCCTCAACCACGTTGGTGCTGCGGCCCGGATTGACGGTCGCGAACACGTAGGTCGGGAAATTCATATTGGTTTGCATTGTTGTTTTTTCTACTGCATTTTATTGCAACATAGTAACACTTGTTACTTGCATTTAAGGCTTTAATTCTAGATCCAACGATATATTACGCGAGGAGTCACAGAGACTTGACAGCCCAAAGGAACACTGTTAGCGTCCCAGAAGCGGTGCGCGAGATTCTGACTAGAAACTACCCCATCTATCAATGCTTGAAGATGAAGCTCATGAACTTCCACTCCCTCGCAGAACTCATCCAACCCCAAGTCAAACAAATGAGCGGACGAGAGGCAACCATCAACACGCTAGTAGTAGCGATCAAGCGATTCTCCGACACCCTATCCAACACAAAGACCCCTGACGCATCAAGAGTTCTCAAGGACGCGAGAATCTCCCTTTCAAGTGGCATAGTCGACGTGACAATAAGAGCGCCCAGGACAAAATTCTCAACCATAATCAGAGAATTGTCGGAAGTCTGGAGCGATCTCTCAGAGTTCCCACATGTCTTCCCGCTTTCAAGCTCGATCAAACTGATTCTGCCCGGAGAAGATTATGCTCTCGTCCGGGGAAAACTGGAGCATCTTCGGGAGGCGACGACACAAGCGAATGTTGCGAAGTTGACACTCAACCTCTCGCCTCGCGCCGAAATGACCCCTGGAATAGCATCCTACATCACCGACGTACTGTTCAGAAACGGAGTCAACATCCTAGACGCGTTCCTAGGCTACGGGGACATCATCATGGTCGTCGACGACAAAGACGGACCGCTAGCCTATGACGTACTGCGGAGAGAAATCCACGGCTCGATCAAGTGGAAAGCTGGAAATCACGAGCCCTCACATTGAAGCTGAGCCGCTCCCGCATCTATGCAAACTTTCTTGAAGGTTCTGTTAACTCTTTGTTGGGTTGAGTTAGCTTCGGGGCATCGACTCCGGGGACTGCCGTAGGCGTCGGGTTCCCTTTCACTGCTTGAACTGCCCTGCCTTGCGCCTCGATTATGGGAGGTCGGGAACGTGCGAACCTCACCCGTCCCCGCCGAGCCAGGTTAACAGGTGCTACCATGTCCCGGTCCATTACTATTCGACAGCTACTGCACCAGAGCTTACGTTTTAGTCGTTTGTCCGATTGGAGTCTCTCCCCGCATCTCGGACAAGTCACACTGGAACCTCTGGTCTCACGCCTAGACAAACGAATTATTGGTAGGCCTACCCATCGGGCCTTGTACTCTATCTGCCGTTGAACTTCACCGAAGCTCCAGCTGTTCATTCTACCCCGATACTCTCTGTTCTGACCGTTACCCCTACGGTAGAGACATCGTATGCCCTCGATGTTCTCAAGAACTATCGCTTCTCTCCGCTGGACTGCCACTGCAACTATCGTCTTTGTGGCGTTGTGGATTATGTGACCGGTTCTATCGGTTCTCCGCTGTCCATACCTGGATGCTAACCCTGTTCGTAGCCTAGCGTCGTCTCGTGTGAAAGAGGCGACGATACGCACCGTAGTCTTGGCTATTCTCACACACTTCGAAAGGTCATAGTAACTTGTCCCCTGGTCGTTTCCAACCGTGAGGTTGCGAAGATTACGGTCCACGCCTACCGTGGAGTTGCACTGTACTAGGGGAGCGTCCCTAGCGATGCAAAAGCCCAGTCTGTTCCGGGTGAGGGTGAAAGAGCGAACTTTGACTCCTGGTTGAGATATGACCTCTAAAACGTGTTTGGTCAGGGGTATCCTGAAACGTCTACCTCTCGACACGGGAATCCTCAGCCCTCCACTTTCTAGCTTGAATCCGTAACAGGAGACGAGCTGCTGCCTGACAGCGTACGGAGTCTTAGTGGTGAAGCCTCTCCTAACAGACTTCTTTCTAGCCGCTAGTATTCCTGCGGCTCTGCTTATTGCGCAGAGCTTGTAGTAGCTAGGAGAATCGTACTGGGCGAGCTGGTTGTAGGTGAGGAGTGACAGCTTTCTCAGTGACGATGCACTGTAGGCTATACCTATGCGTAATGAATCGTTGACCATCCGTCTGAACAAGTCCAGCAATCGCAAAACATCGCTTGATGGATCATAGTATTGCCAGACAGACTTGACAGCCAACACGATAAACGACAAGAGCCAAAATCCTGGGATAAGTCAGAGAGGTATCCGACAATGAGTTAACAGAACCCTCTTGAGCAAGAAAAGGCCTGATCTGTCCCATGCCAATTGTTAGAGTTTTGATGTATCCGGGGAGGACGCAGCAGCAGAAAGATGACCTTGCAAAGGCGATCACGGACGCCTTGGAGAGGATCGCGAACGCAAAACGGGACCAGACAATCGTCGTCATACAAGAAGTCCGTAAGGAAGAATATTACGTCGGGGCAAACAGGGCGGCATGAAATTGAGCTATCTGCAGGTCCGCGGAGGAAATCTATACTACGAGACTGCAGGCGAGGGTCCCCCTCTCGTGCTGATACACGCAGGTTTCCTTGATTGCAGAATGTGGGACGAGCAGTTCCAGCTCTTCGCGAAGAATTCGCGAGCCATACGGTATGATGTGAGAGGGTACGGGAGGTCAAGCGGGCCCAGCGAAGAGTATTCAGACACAGAGGACTTGCTAGCTCTGCTCAAGCATCTAGACACTGAGAGAGCTAACATTCTTGGCATTCTCCAATGGCGGTAGAGTCGCATTCGACTTTGTTTCTGCCTACTCCGCAATGGTCAACTCTCTGATTCTCGTCTCGCCCGGGATACGCGGCTATAAGGCGGGTCCCCAGGAAGAGAAAGAATGGGAGGAGGAAGACAAGATGCTGAGCCGGTCGCAGGAGCTTGCAATCAGCGAAAACAGAATAGATGGATGCTGTAAAGATGGATCTTGACTTTTGGGCTCCTGCCCAAGGGGAGAAGAGCAAAAGTCGCATTCGTGAGATAGCAATGGCCAACTCTCATATTCACAAGAACCCACCGTACAAGCTACAAAAATCTCCTGATCCACCGGCCTTCACAAAGCTAGATCAGATTCGCATACCCACGATCCTAATCACGGGAGACAGAGACGGAAAACCTGAGCAGATGATGACAAGGAGACTGCACGAACTAATACCAGGGTCGAATCTCAGCATGATAAGAGGCGCGGACCATATCGCCAACATGTCCAGACCTGAAGAGTTCAATGCCATCGTATCCTCGTTCCTTCAACAACTGGATCAGGTGTCTCTCGCAACGTCTCAGGTATAGCCTATTTGTTGTCACGTCCCTATCCGCATTACGAAGACGAGGATGGCCTAACGAAGCTACTTGATTAGTCCAACGTTTCTCGCAATGTAGTGTTCGATCAGAGAACCGGCGACTAGCACGGCAAGCAGGTTCTGAGCTGCTATCCAGACAACTGCGCCTACGACCTCTGATATTGTCAGCACGAGCAGTCCGATGAAAACGGGCCTTGTGCTGGAGAGCTTGAAGAAGGACAAACCCTTCTTCACATTGTCAGCGATATGATGCTCAACGAAAAGCGCCACAAGGAAAAATATGAACGCCAAAATCCCGTTCACGGGTATCAGTACCAGCCATACAACCCAGATCACAGATTCGAGACTACTGAAGGTCAAAATCTCCACAAGCTGTTTTCCTGACGCGAATCGTCCCGTTGCGTCCACCTGGGTAATGATATGCTCGACTAGTAGGAATACTGCGAGGACTATCGCCGCAAAGCCTGTCATTCCTACTCGGGAGGAGATGGCTCCGATTTGCAGTATCGGGTAGGATTGGCCGAGAACCGTTGTAGGGTTCCCTCCTCTCGAGAGCGCTAGCCACTCGATGAGTCCGACGATCTCTATCCCTGTGAATATCACCACGACGAGGAAATGACCGAGCCCGGGGAAGTGTAATAGTCCCGGCTGCTTCTTGCTTACCTCTGGGCTAGTCAACAATTCACTTCCAAGTGTTCAACAGTCCTGTTTTTGATTGTCAAGCTCTGGGCTTATCCTCTCACGTACGCTTGGGAAGCCTTCAAAAGACTTCTCCATCAATTCAGTCCGGAAAGACTCCCGGCTAGGCTGCGAATCTTAGGCTCGGGGTTGTCGGATGTAACCGATCTGCTACTACCCTCTCTTTGAGATAGACAAACCTGTCTGGCAGCGAATCGTCATACTCGAAGTTCGGGGGCAGGGCGAACTCTTTGTACAGCTCAACCACCGTCCTGTAAGCGATAACACGCGCACTCGACCCCAACCTCTCCATCAATGTCTTCACAACATCCTCAAATCTGCCAGGAATGTCCTCCCGGCTGATGCCTTTCTTGTTCAGGAAATCGTAGATCCACTCGCGTATGGTTCCGCCCATTCCTTGCAGGACACGGTCGAACCAGTAGTCAACCGCCAGTTGAAACCCAGGCATCAAAGTCGTACGCATGAATAGCCCAGACACGTAAGGAAACAAGCTTCGGAACGACCGGATACGCGTAGCGTTTCCAGCATTCGAGACAAACGGTAACCCTTTCTTGCCTGCTGGAAGCAACGATTCTTGACGAGGCGTTGCTCGATGCGAACGCTACGCGTTTTTGAAGCGAATCATTCTTTGATCCATCCCTTCCGAAGCCCCAGAGCCCTAGCCCATTTCTGAAACTCCTCGAACGGGATAGCTTGTTTGATGTCAGCCTCTCCTTCAAGGCCAACTATGACTTCCCGTATCAGGTTGACCCAGTATGAAACGGGATGGCGTTCCTTCTGCTCTATCATCTGCTGTAATCTGGCGTAGCTGCGCACCAAACCTGTGACCACGTCTATGGCCACTGGTCAAACTAGAATAAGGGGTTTCAGTACCCTAACTAGATAGAGTCAACCAAGAGATTACCACAGCTAGCGTCAACTATCTGGAGTATTCTGGCGGACTGTTTCTGGATGATTGTGACGATTATTGGCCCCGGCGGGTTCGCTTCGTGGGTTCTTCGAAAACTCGTTGATTAACTATACGTCTTTTACCTATCCACTCCTGTATAACGCGTTCCTTGAGCAGGTCCTCGATGCTCGTTCTCTTTTTCCGGGCAATACTATCCAGTTGGTCGACTAAAGTGTCGCCAATCACTACTACTAACTTATGGGTCCGTGTGCCCAATGACCACCCTGAGACTTACCTTAGATATCGTACCGCTTGAATTTAGATGCATGGTTTACAAAAAAACACATTTGGATATACGCCCTAGGGCGTGTGTGTTCGTAACCAAACTCTAGGTGATAGGTTCTTGCTTCTTGATCAAGATGCGATAAGTTGATGGTTTTTGTAATCTGCAAAATCCAACGCTATCCTAGTTTGATGTTCGCGGCGGGCCTCATACCAGATCACTGGCGTTAAGTCATGCACCAACTTATTCTCGTTCCCACTGCCTCTTGGCGAACATTACCCGGATCTTTGTCCCCTATCTCCTTCTCATTTGCCGAACCCAGTTCAGCTCCAGGCGTTTACTTTTTTATTGGAACTTCTATACAATGCTATCCTTGTAGATAATTAGAGACGGCTAGATTCTTCTTATACTCGTGCGTTTTTGGTTTCCTAGCGGGCCCTCCGGAGTCTTAACCTGATGACCACCCAAGAGACCTTAGGGTCCTCTTGGTTCGGGTTTTACCGGGGGGCCCGTTCCCAACTTGCAACAACCCATTTCCCCTGGCTGAACGAGCTGGAAAATCCTTGTCGCACCCTCGATTCGAAAGAATCCTTTCGAGGAATCGAGAAGCGGCGGTGCAAAATTCCAGCGTTGAGACACTAGTTTGAGACACTAGTTAGAGCTGGGACAGTCTGAGACTATCTGGGTCGTTGTTGGTCTACGACCTCAAAGGCATCCATTGACCACCCAGAAACCCTGGGGAAAAAGAACACCTTCCCATCGGAAGGCCGGATCAGAAACGGGCGGGAAAATCGGTTTCACAGAGAAGGTGGACTCTTCATAACAGTAGAAGATTAGAGCGAAGAAAATTGTCCGCTCTACGCCGGACTCAGGACGAGACGAACGACTCGACGTCTCCATGTTAATTTTGATCGATGGTGATTTTTGATATTAAGATTTGTGGTTCAATAATGCTTCAAAGTATGCTATGGATAGAGATGGTCAGCCGGTGATACCTCTGGTAAGTTACGATTGGTTGTCTCATCGAGAATTTTTATATTACTTGTCGGCGTACCGGATGTTGGTCATCAGGTTGGAAACGATAAATTGGAAACAATAGCATTGCAACTCAACGCTCTACGCGTCTACAATTCTCGAGTATCTATCCCCAGCTTCTTCCTGCGGCTGGGAGCACGCGCGTAACGCTATCATCCCACAACATCAAAACTGCGACTCGGACGATTCTGCTCTGCGCGATAATAATCGTCGGCTTCGGCTACACGGCTTCCCACCTATCTGATACTGTTCACGCCACAACTATTTCCAATGCATCTATAGCCCCGGCGTTCAACTATGTCGTGGTCATTCTCATGGAGAACCATGGCATCAACGACATTATCGGCGCCGCAACATTCATGACGACACTAGCTAATACCTACGGTTCCGCGAGCCAATACACCGCGGTAAGCCACCCCTCAGAACCGAACTATCTAGCACTTGTCGGCGGTGATACCTTCGGAATAAGCGGCGATGGCGTTTGCTGTTGGACTATTAACTCACCGAACATAGTCGACAGGATCGAGAACGCGGGACTGACCTGGCAAGCATGGGCTGAGGATGCCTCGGGCTCAGGAACTTGCAGTTTCAGCCCACCACGATCCGCCGATCACTTCGGCTTCCTCGAGTTCAGCGACATCAACACTGCTTCTCGTTGTGCTAATTTCCACTCGACACAGTCATCATCTGATTCAGAGTTTGTCAACGCTCTCGATGGTAGCCCCTCGAACTTCATGTGGCTAACTCCTAACGACTGCAACAACATGCACGACTGTCCCGTTACAACAGGAGATACCTACCTCGCTGGACTCGTACCCAAAATATTGACTAGCAACCTCTTCACGACGCAAAAAGCCGCCCTTTTCGTCGTCTTCGACGAAGGCAGCAACAAATATCCCAACGACTACGTATACAGCGTTTGGGCAGGCTCATCCGTCAAGCAGGCCTACCAATCTAGCAGCCAATATAGTCACTACTCTTTCCTCCGAACAATTGAAACGAACTGGAACCTTCCGTCACTTACATCGAATGATGCCAACGCCCCGGCCATGACTGAATTCTTCAACACTCCAATGTCGAGTCCACTACAGGCAAGTTTTACCGAAACATCAACGTCCCCGAGTGTCGGCACCGCAGTTACTTTCATAGCCAGTTCCTCAGGAGGCATCTTCCCCTACACCTATTCATGGAACTATGGCGACAACAAGACAGGGGCAGGGATCTCAAGCACTCACACCTACACATCAGCAGGCACCGAAAGAGTAACTCTAAGGGTCCAAGACTCATCTTCGCCATCCCAAACTGCGACCAGCTCACAAATCGAGATCGTGTCTAATGGACCGCCCTCTCTTGGTGGAGACTTCGGAACATGCACGGTCCTCCCCCAAGGCTGGAACTGCGGCAATACCAAGGGATTGACAGGAAGTTCCGCCACCATCGTTAACGGCGTGCTACAGACACGAGAATCTAACCCAAACGTTGGAAACGACACCAACTACTACTACTCAACAAGCCAAAAGGGGAGGTTCCCATGGTCATCCTGTCAAGGGCCCGTCAGCGGGATATTGCCCAGTAACATCACAACAGTAAGCACCACATTTACTCCACTTGTCTTTGCACCCTCAGGACATTACCGGTACCACATCTACGTCGCTCTGTATTACTGGCTGCCAAACGGTTTAGTTTCATCAGGCTCCACTTCGTACCGCTGTCTCGACACACAAGTCCGAGTTCAAAACATCAACGGCGTATTCAGCCCAGTTGGCACGACGGCAACCTACGATCCCGGCGACTCGTTCGGCTGGGACAACGTCACTGTTGGTCAGATAACTATGGGACAAACGTACACGCTTACTGCCAATGTTGACCACCAATGCCGAGCAGATCTCATCGCATGGGGTCTGGCCCCAAGTACGCCGTGCGAACTGGCCGGAATTGAGATCGGGACGGAAGGCTTCCAGTTCCTAGAACTCGACGTGAACTGGACCAGTGTGAGCCTGGCAACGACCGTCCAAAAACCAATCCTGACCGCCGCCATCAACGCAACACCCACGAATACGCCCGCTGGAAAGAAAGTGTCTTTCTCCGGCACTGCGAGCGGCGGGACCAGCCCGTACACGTACAGCTGGATCTTTGGTGACGGAGCAACTGCGATCGGCCCCACGCCAAGCAACACGTACTTGAAGGCTGGAAACTACACAATAACGCTCGTTGTCACAGACAGCTCAGCCCCGATCCAAACATACATCGCCACTCAAGTCCGATATGTGGGCACGTCATGTGTCCCCACCACCTACGTCAGAGCTGATGCGAACTATGATGGACGGGTCGACAAGGCTGATCTCACCCTATTAGCGCAGGCTCTTCAATCCACGCCGTCATCGGCCAACTGGAGCCCTTCCGCCGATCTCAACCAGGACGGAATGGTAAACGTTAGCGATTTGGCTATCGTAGCGTTTGTGTTCGGCCAATCCATATGCTAGGCCAGAAATCCAAATCGCGCACTCAACCATCACCCCCTTTCTTTGGATTTCCGATAGGTTAGACAATTTCCGTCAATGACAGTCGAGGGTACCCCCGCTCAAAACCGAATTTCACACCGTGAACGTTAGTAATCGGTTTGACTCCGTAGATGAGCAGTGAACCGTTGATGGTCTGCATCTTCAAGTGGTAATCGACTGCTCTCAGAAGCTCCTCCCTCAAGCTGGTTGGTCGTGTTATTACACCAATGCTGAGTGCTCCTGAATCACGTATGCCAGCTCCAATTTCGGCGAGGCCGGGTAGCCCTAGAGTTTCCCCGTAAAGCTGTACTGTCTTATCGAAATCGTATTTCATCATCCTTGCGGATGAGATAGCTCCGAGCTCGTGCCATGCATTATTGAACGAGGCCAGATCTTCCGATAGCTTACCTGAAAGCTTCACTCGCCATTTTTCATCGGGAAGAGCCTGGTTGAACTCTGCGATGCGGACCCTCTCCCTCAGCACCTGGTCTCCGACATACACATTTAGGGACTCAGCCTCGTTTTGTGAGCTGAATATGCTGTAGGGAATGATGAAGGCGGTCCCTCCCTGATTGATGAAATTAGCTGCCATTATGTCGAGGAGAAGCTTCACTGAGTGTGGTGAGACGGTGCTATTCACATCTAACAGAAGAGATGAGCCTTTCCTTACTCCGCCGTCCAACAACACGTCAAGGTCCGGGCTACCCGTAGAATAGGAGCCCTCTGTATTGCGCACAGGACTTAGCAGTTTTGGATCCAGGGATCCGTTCTGGCCAAAGTGGTATTCGACTCTGGGCAAAAGGGCGAATTTGCCCCCATCGAGCGAGAACAGCGCGCCTTGGGTGTGGAGCCTGAACCCGCGAAGCTTGTTGACAGTTACACCCCTAACCGTCCTATCTTCCAAGCGGGATAGAGATAGTGTGACGATGCCATCTACGAGATAGTCGAGTTTAGGAGAATTTTCGCTTTCGCTCACAATTACCGCGCTTAGCTTGCTCTCTTCCAAGTCCTGAAAAATCGCAGTTTCCATCTCATTACGTCGTTCCTCCGTCGCGTTCGCTACTGCACCTTCCCAACTGTCGACAACTATGATGCCTTTCTGTTTGGCCCTTTTCAATGCAAGAATTCTGCTGACAATATTCGCCGCTCCTGCTATTCGGCCATCCCCGCCCAGCCGCGTCCCACTGCTTGTTGCCTCTTTTCCGGACATAGAATCTAGCACCTCATGAACTCCGGGGAAATGTCGGTGGAGTTTCGAGGACGAGACCCGGCTTGACACGTATACCTTGTTGGCAGAAATTGTGTGAGGACCGATGCGAGTTCCTTTCGCCTTGTTGAGAAGTTCAAGGGCGAGGGTTGTTTTCCCGGTGCCTGGGGCGCCTTGTATGAGTAGCACGTTTCCTGGCGATTCTAGGAATCTTGACATAAGGTCCAGAAGGTCGCCAGGCTTAGCCTTCCCAACACTCGCTTGTTCCATCTCAATCTGGGGTTCTAGAACCGTTTCTTCCTCGCCGGAGTCGTCTTCAGCCATCATGATACTCTAGCGACCCTTCTCCTGCCACAAGGATTGTGTAACTCAACAGAGGGTTCCAAGGTAGAACACAATAGAATACTGTTGACACATACGTGGAAGTCGCCGAAAGGCGAGAGCTTTGATGATTGGTAGTCTCGATAACTCAATCTTATCGGGACTCAGTCGTTCGGATATAGTCCCCATTTTAGCAAGTCTGCTGTTACACTAGGCTTAACCTGCAATTGAGAAAATTACATATGTCAGGGAGGCCATTCCATGCGGAATGCGATAGCTGAAACATTTCAGTTGGCGATGAACCAATGTTTCACTGCCGTCGTTGATGACATACTTGGCCGGACTGTCAGGGAGGAGATTTTCCAGTTTCTGGAGAGGAATGGAATCAAGTCGGCGGAAATTTCCAGCAGGTTCGACGAGGTGATCGAAGTCCTTACGAGAATATTTGGGAACAGTGCCCACGTTCTTGTTCATAAGACGGTGACAGAACTCTACAAAGAGTATTCTTTGAGGGCTGGTTTCGCTTTCGGTGAGTCTCTGGAAGACCAAGTTGCCTTGTTGAGAGAGAAGGTGGTCGGCGACCTTCTGAAACCAAGGCATTATGCCAGCATCGAACCTTGACATCAAGCCAAGGGAAACCACAGCAGGTCAATGGCGGAACAATTCTCAGACGAACCTCAGACTCGGAACCGGTTGAGAGCGGTTAGTCTATAAATAGCGGGAAAATAGGACGCTTTGTAATGTTAGTTCTTCCTATGGAAGAGGTGCGTCTCCTCTGAAAACCTGTTTGGTGCAACGGGGCAAAAGGCGACGGACGAGAAAGTTCGGGCACAATGGTGTAGGGCGAAATAACGCGCAACGGACCAAGAAAATTGTGAAGAATATAGATTCCGTGTTGGGACCCGGTAAGAAGGCTCCTAATTTTTCTCTTAACAGTACACCGGACCAAAAGGTTTCCCTGAACGATTTCCGGGGACAACCTGTGATTCTTGCTTTCTACCCGGCAGACTGGAGTCCAGTATGCACTGACCAGCTATCGTTGTATGCAATGGTAATGCCGGAATTCAAAAAGTTCAATGCAGAACTCCTCGCAATTTCAGTCGACAATATCTGGTCCCACCTTGCCTTCGTCAAGGATCGGAAGCTCAACTTCCCCGTCCTAGCAGATTTCGAGCCGAAGGGAGTTGTCTCTCGAAGATATGGTGCCTACAAGGAGAAGATTGGCGAGTCCGCTCGAGCACTTTTCGTGATCGACGACAAGGGGATTATCAGATGGACCCACCTCTCCCCCGACGGAATCAACCCGGGAGCCGACGGCATTCTATCAGCCCTAGAGAATCTGAGCAAGACTCAAGTGACTCAGAAGAGCTGACCTCGAAAATGTCAGGTACAACAACAGTTGCACGAAAGAGAGCTACAGGCAAGACACTGCTAGAACCAACCAGCAAGGAAACCGCAGGAAAGTACGAAGCTCCGAGACTCGCGGTTCCTGTAACAGCCGAACGCGACCACATAGAAGGACCCATGAACGCCGCTCTCACGTTAGTCGAATATGGAGACTATCAATGTCCATATTGCGGGGCCGCATATCCTGAAGTGAAAAAGGTCCAGAAGGAACTCAACTCTAAATTACGGTTCGTGTTTCGCAACTTTCCACTGACAAATATTCACGAGCATGCTATGAACGCCGCTGAGACAGCAGAAGCAGCCTCCGCCCAGGGAAAGTTCTGGCCCATGCACGACTTCCTCTACGAACACCAAGCAACCCTCGGCGACACGAACGTCGCCCTAGGCTACGCAACGAAGCTGAGCCTCGATAGTCAGAAGTTCGAGCGTGAGATTGCTCAGCACGCGTATCAGAAACGGATCAAGGACGACTTCATGGGGGGAGTAAGAAGCGGTGTCAACGGGACCCCAACATTCTACGTCAACGGAGTCAGACACGACGGAGACGCAATCGCTAAGGCCCTAATCGAAGCCTTGAATCAAGCCAAGAAATAGTTTCCATAGAAAAACTGGGCATGGAGAGCCTGTGGCTCGGATGGCCGCGCTGTGCTCTCTTAAACCGCAGGCGGTTTCTCCGCTTGTATTCAGCCGCGTATGGATAAAATCTATGTGACTGTAACCGTGAAGGTGATAGAGTGGGAAAGCGATCCATTCGTCCCCGTCACGGTAATTGTATAAGTTCCTACCTGAGTCTTGTTGAAGACCCTCACGTTCAGAGTCGAGCTCCCTGAAGCTCCGGGTGTTAGGTTGACTGGATTCAGGCTGAATGACGTCCTAGGTCCGGAAGACGATACTGAAGCCGATAGGCTTACCGTGCCGCTAAACCCATTCACACTTGTGAGAACTATGCTGAATGTACCGGTCGAGCGTTGTGGGATGGTCATAGACGAGGGGCTACCAGAGATAGAAAAGTCGGAGGTACTCCCAACCGTAACTTGGACCGTCGTCGAGTGGGAAATGGCGTTACTCGTTCCGGAAACTGTTACTGTGTAACTTCCGATTGGCGTGGTAGGTTGTGTTGTAACGGTCAAGGACGAGGTTCCACTGCTGCCAGCTGTAAGGGTCACGCTAGTAGGGTTCACGGTGACGGTTGGGCCGCTCGGTGAAACGGATGGAGATAGGGTGATTGTCCCGGCGAAACCTCCTAGGCTGGATAGTGTGATTGTCGAAGAGCTGGAAGAGCCTTGTGCAAGGGAGAGTGACGAGGGACTGGATGAGATACTAAAGTCTGGAGAAGCTGGTTGGGTCACAGAGACACTCTTAGATGTGGTGGTCGTGCTGCTCGCGGAATCTTGAACAGTTAGTTGTGCGTTGAAGGTCCCGGAAGTGGAGTAGGAGTGAGTTGTGGGGTTACCCGTGCCGGTTGCTCCGTCACCGAAGTTCCAGTTGAATGTATATGGAGAGGTTCCTCCTGAGACGGCTGCGGTGAACGTGACCGCTTGGCCTACACTAGGGGAGGATGGATTGAAATTGAAGCTAGCGGCCAAGGAGGGGTTTGACTGGTGGACGCGCCAGCCCGTCAGCGGGTGAATTTCCCAGCCGCTGAAACTGTGCCATGCCTGGTTGAGATTGCCCGGGTCCCAGTAGATGAAGCCCTGGAAGTCTATCAGAGAGGAAGTTGTAGTTTGAGAATTCAACGCCGCGTCGTCACATGTGGTGGATGCTCCACAGTACTTGGCTGCCTTCCAGTCATGATCTATCTCCGAGTGAATTCTACCGTAACAAGTAGGATCTGAGGTGCTAGTGCAGGAGGTTGAATAGTTCGGGAGAACCGCGGGATCGTAGAAGTTGAATGTTGAGTCGCAGTATGATCCGCCGTTGGAACCTCCGCCGTTCACCGCATCGTAGGTCCCTGTGCAGTCCTCGTTAACAAGACTCGCTCGTTTTACCCCATCGATCTCAACGAACAATGCAACCGTTCCATGGGAGTTAGTTATCGTGCAAGCCGGGCCGGGAGAAATCCAGCCTGGTGGGGTGTTGCCTGGACTGAGCCATCGCTTGGCAGTTCCTACGGGCGACGTAATTCCAGGATTGAAGATGCTGTTGCTCAGAGAGGAAGACCCGGTCATATTGTCGGTTATGTCGGTCACTCTGACGATCCATGGTGAAGAACAGGACACATTCGGATTCCAAGAACCCGATCCTACGGGGAACAGGGAGACATTTGCACCCGCGCTGCTCGGAGCGTTAGCGGATACCAGGGTCGATAAGAAAAACATGCTGGCGAGAAGAATTATCACAATTCTTGTCTTCCGGTTCTTGGCTATCATTCTTTGATACCAACCACTAGGCATGAAGGCTGAATCTTACAAGTCAAATTACGCTCATTCACACACTTGGCCCCGCTACTCCGCGATTAGCAATCGAGTTCTCCAGTATTTATTCTCCCACTGATCCCGGCCGGCCTTTGATATAGATTTATATGTATAGCTATATTTAGAAGCCTCAAGATCAGCACAACCCAAACTCGAACGATATCCGATGGACCACGGTCTGCTGGTTTGTTTGAACAACCTTTCAGTTTTCTTGCCATCTCCTCCTTAACTGCTCCCATCGACTTGGCTCGGCGCATGCGGTCCGTGATAGTCAAGGAGGTCATGTGGTGTTGGAGTTGCAACAAGGTTATGGAACACGATGTTAGCAATCACCCTGGTTCGGCGGGTGGATGGGTCACTATCGTCTGCAAGGGTTGCAGAGCAACGCAGGTAGAGCAACTATGGAAAGATGGGCAGATGCGAGATTCTCTTAGAGGCCAAATCTAAGGCGATTATGTCCGAAACAGCGACTCGTTTGCTATTCCTAGTCTCGCTAAAACCTCCTTTTCCCAGACTTTGAACGAGCCTTCTTTTTTCCGGAGCGGTTTCCGTCCGACCCGTTTACTGGGAGGTCCCACGATTCACGGTGTCTAGGGCTGGAAGCTGTCTAGGTGAGGCCTGCAAGGGTCAGAACATAGTATGATAGGCCGGCTATTGCGGCCGCGGCGGGGATCGTGAGGACCCAGGCGTAGACTATTCTGCGGGCCACTCCCCATCTCACAGCTGAAAGTCTGCGCGTCGAACCCACCCCCATGATCGCCCCAGCTATAGTGTGCGTTGTGCTGACGGGGATTCCAAGAGATGCTGTGGCAAAAAGTGTTGATGCGGCTGCTGTCTCGGCACTGAACCCTCCGAAAGGGTGCAACTTCGTAATCTTCATTCCCATTGTGCGAACTATCCTCCACCCCCCGAAATATGTTCCAAGGCCCATAGCGGTTCCCGCCAACAGAATGACGTAAAAGGGGACGTAGAACGTCGAACCTAATAGTCCCTGCGCGAAAAGAAGGGCAGCTATAATCCCCATCGTCTTCTGCGCATCATTCGTCCCATGCCCTAGACTGTAGAGAGCCGCGGAGACGAGTTGAAGCCGTCGGAACGCGTGGTCGGATGTGGAACGGGAATACCGCATGGCAATTCTCACCGTAAGCAGAACCAAGCCAATTGCGGCGAAGAAGCCAATCACGGGAGACAACAATATGAAGTATGCTATCTTGCTGACGCCAGCGGTCTGGACTACGCCCCACCCCCCCTTCACCACCCCGGCGCCGATGAGGCCGCCCACCAAGGCGTGAGACGAACTCGTTGGCAGTCCAAACCACCATGTTATGACGTCCCAGACTATGGCACCGGTGAGAACCGCAAGAAGCAGCCAAGCGGTGACTATCTTGGGATCTATGGTCCCTTTACCGATGGTTGAGGCGACATTGACTCCGAAGGCGAAGGCTGCCACGAAATTGAAGAACGCGGCCCATAACACGGCGACACGGGGAGTGAGAACCCTCGTAGAAACCACAGTGGCAACGGAATTCGCGGCGTCATGAAATCCGTTCATGAAATCAAAGCCTAGGGCAACAACAACGACCAGGACAACTATCTCAAACGGGACTGTCGTGGACATCGGGGACCCCTTTTTTTGGCTAGGAATACTCTAGAATAATGTCCCGGATCACCTGGACAACATCCTCACACTTGTCAGTAATTGTCTCCATCAGTTCGTAGACCTCCTTGAACTTTATGATGGAGATCGCATCGTTCGTCTTGAAAAGGGCGGCAACTGACTCGTTCAGAACAACATCCGCCTCGTTCTCCAAGGTATCGACCTCATTGCAGCGGGCCTCAATCTCAGAGGCCTTGATCTTTTGAATGCTGGCGAAGGCGAAATCGATTTCCCGGACTGACTTCAAGACCAAATCAGCGAACCGTCGCATCGGTTCTGTTGGTAATTCAACCTCATAGAGAAAGAGACGGTTGACAGCGGCGTAGATGTAGTCCAAGACATCGTCGTAGAGAGACGCGAGCTTGCTAATGTCCTCTCTATCAATGGGAGTGATGAAGGTCTTTACGAGACGGTCATAGATTGAATGAACAATTTCGTCTCCGTGGTGTTCTATGTCTTTCATCTTGTTCCTATTGTCGCTCAAATGGTCGAAGTTCTGGATCAACTCATTGAAGGCTACGGCCCCCGCCAAGACATTCTTCGACTCTTCCTCAAGAAGTTGGAAGAAGATTTTCTCCCGAGGTATGAGAAGCTCCCTTAGTCCCATAGACAACAAGAGGGCATAACTGCCGAGATAAATTGTTTAAGTAACGAGACGGGTCGATATCCTTGCTTTTCCTAGGCACCGCGCGAGCTTTGGGAAATAGACCTATTGTCAGCCCGGTGATCCTTTTGGGACTTGTTCGCGCATCTCTTTCGAAGAATTACGATATCGCGGGAGATATCTCAGCCACCATTCCCTGCTGCTCATACCGTTTTCTTCCTGTCTCGATTTCACGTTCTGATTTCCCATTGCCAATGATGACGGTGTCAAAAGTGCCCTTGCTCGTACGTTGTTTTTCTGATGTATGCCATGATATAGAGGAGGTCTGTTGGTTCTATGACAGAACCCGATAGTCCTTATACGGGGTTTTGACAGCGCATCATTTCTAGCCTGAGAAGCGAATAGGGCTGTAAGATGGAATACAAGTACACTGTTCTGACGAACACGACTATCGGCGCGTTCATGTCTCAGCTTGATGGTAACATTGTCCTCATCGCCCTGCCAACGATAACCCGGAAGCTGAATGCGTCAGCTTTCGAAGCTCTCTGGGTCTTAATGGGCTACATTCTCATGACCGCGGTTCTACTCCTCTTGTTCGGTCGACTGGCTGACATGTACGGCAAGGTCCGTCTCTACAACCTTGGCTTTCTCATATTCACGATAGGCTCCGGGCTCTGCAGTCTCGCCCTCACAGGGACAATGCTTGTTTTCTTCCGTCTTGTTCAGGGAGTAGGAGCGGCCCTCATTTGGGCCAACAACGCCGCCATATTGACCGATGCGTTTCCTCCTAGCGAGCGCGGCCGGGCAATCGGGATCAACCTAGTAGCTGGAATCAGCGGATCCGTAATCGGTCTCATACTAGGCGGGGTTTTGACAGTGGCCTTGGGCTGGCAATCCATATTCTGGATAAATATCCCGATAGGCGCATTCGCGACATTCTGGGCCTACAAGAAACTCAAAGAACTGGGAACGGTCAAGCATGAAAGAATAGATCTCCCAGGGAACTTTCTGTTCGCAGGAGGATTGTCCGTATTCCTCATCGGGTTGACATTGGGAGCACTGTCAGGATATACTCTTCTTGATCTGGCCATGATGGTCGCGGGGTTGGTCGCGCTTGCAGGTTTTGGTTATGTGGAGCTGAAAACGCCGACCCCATTGATGGACTTGAAGCTGTTCAAGATCAGACCTTTTACAGCTGGAATATTGAGCAATTTCCTTGCTTCCATATCAAGAAGCGGGATCTCCCTCGTACTGACTATATTCTTCCAAGGAGCGCTGCTCTATGATGCGCTTACGGCCGGTATTCTTCTGATACCGTTTGCGGTGGCCTTCGTTACTGTCGGCCCTTTGAGCGGGTTTCTCTCCGACAAGTATGGCGCGAGAGGGTTTACTACTGGAGGTCTCCTGATCTCTGCCGCGGCGCTGTTTGGGTTCGCAGTAGTCCCGGGCGATGCGTCCTACGCGACGCTTGCATCGCTCATGGTTGTAAGTGGGACTGGGGGCGGCATGTTTGTCGCCCCGAACATAAGTTCCATCATGAACGCGACCCCGGTAACGAGAAGAGGTGTTGCCTCTGGAATGTCCGCCACTCTTGTCACTACAGGCGCTCTTCTCAGCCTCGCGATGGTTTTTGTTGTACTGGCAACGAACATTCCATTGAACGTTCTCCAAGCTGTCTTTGCTGGCGAAACCCCGGGCGGTTCAAACGCGTCTAACATTACTCTCTTTGTGAATCCCATGCATACCACCTTCCTGATCATGGGCATCATGAGCGTTGTCGCAGTGATCCCCTCAGCATTAAGGGGCCAAAAATTCGAAGGAGTTCCCGAATCGAAAACCGCCGGTGCAGAACCAGTAGGATAGCCCTTCTGAACGGTGCTTATGCTTACGTCAAATGAGTGAGAAGGTGATGGCAGCACGTGTTCTATAAGGAAGGCTTCAACACATGTCACGCTGGACCTTCCTTTGCACCGTCGCTCTACAGTCGTTTTTTGGCCATCATTGGTTCGTCAAGCTTCACGGTTGAGGTTTCCCTTCTGGCTCTGGGCCATCATCATTGGGTTCGTTCCCACCAGGCTACTCGCTACCCTCGACTATCTCATAGTTCCTCCCGGTGGACCCGGCGGCTACTTGCTAGACACCGCCCTGGTCCTAGCGATTTTTCTTGTCTACTTCGTCTATGCTATCCGTTTCATCTCGAATAGAATGGAACAGCTAAGCGATTATGTCAGACAGATGAGTCCAGACGTGCCCGACGATGGCTTTAGAATACCGTTCCGGCTCGCGAACATCCTTGCAGTTTGGGCGGTACTCCTAGTCGCTATCACTCTTCTCTTCGGCTTCCCAAGTCCTGCGACAATCTTCTCCGAACATATTGCAGTCATCGCGTACTTCTTTCTGATACTAGCCTCCTTTCTATGGGTCTACGGCTACTCGATGTACGCGATCTACCAGGCAGGCAAACTACCGCTGCGACTCAAACCCTTTACTGAAGACAGAACGCTAGGGTTGAAACCATTCGGAACAGCCTCACTCAGACTGGCAAGTATTTACGCAGTGTTCCCGGTTACGCTGACTTTCGTGGAGTTGGTAACTCTCAATGTGGAGATCCCGGGAGGAATAACGATCTCCCTTGCTCCAATCAAGCTTATCGACATGATTTTCAGCGTTGGGCTCATTCTCGCAGGGATCGCTTTGTTCTTCCTGCCTCTGCTTAGTATCCGGAAGAGGCTTCAGGAGGCCAAGCGGCAGGAGCTGAGTTGGGTAACACCTCGATACACAACAATCATCAAGAAACTCAAAGAGCAAATCTCGAAAACGCCTCTGGAAGACGAAGCGAACCATACGCAGGCCTTGGCTGATGAACTCACAATGATGCGTCAGGTACAACAAGACGTACAGAAGATCCAATCCTGGCCCTTTGACCTTGGCGTCGTCAGCAGACTTGCAACAGTTCTCGTCATTCCTCCCATCCTTGGTGTCCTCGCGAGAATCCTAATCCTCGTCTTCCTTCATCTCTGAAAGTTGTCGATTGCAAGTTATTCAACAAGCATCATTCGTCAAGCAGCTGCTGAGAAGCGTCTATTTTTCCAGAGGACCGAGGCCTAGGCGGTGTAGTGTTCGTGAGGATGGTCATGAGGATCGACTACAGGGACAGGCGTTACGACTAGCCTCCGAAGACCCCTGATCCTAGTTTTGACCGAGGCTTCCAGTTCCGTGGCAACCTCGTGAGCCTCGTTCAACGTCATGTTCCCTTCAACCTCCACTTCGAGCGCTCCGACTATGAATGGACCTGCTCTCCGCAGCCGCAGATCTCTTATTCCCCTGACATCGGCGTGTGATCTTATCAGACGTTCTATTTCGTGAGAGAGTTCTGGCTCGTGGAACTCGTCGAGGAGTACTAGGGAGGATTCTCGTAGCGCCACATAGGCCACGGTGAGAATGTACACTGCTACCAGCATTCCTCCGATCGAGTCCGCCAGGTGAATTCCGAATGACGCGACGAGAACGCTGGCGAAGGCTACGAAGGACGATGACGCATCTTTTATTGAATTTCTAGCGTCAAGCTTCAGAGATGTTATGTTGTACTTGTTGGCGATCTTACGCATCTGGAGAGCGCGGTAGAGAGAGCCCAAGCCTGCGGCTAGAAGGACAACTAGAGCGAGAAGGGGAAGCCTCAGGGGAACGGGATTCTGGAACGCTCGGTAGGATCGGAGGAATATATAGCCTGAGACTCCTACAAGAACGATCGCCGTGATAAGGCCGGTAAAACTTTCGACTTTATAGTAGCCGAATTGGAACCTACGAGTGGGCTTACGGCGTGAGATACGGAGACCCGCCCAGACAAAGAAGCTTACTACCGCGTCGGAGATGGAGTCGATGCCATCTGCAAGGAGAGAGATGCTCCCACTGATCAGGCTGAAGACTATCTCAAGGATGCCGAGGGCCAATAAAGTCCACACTGAGACTTTTGCAATCTGTTCGCCCTCCTTGAAACCGCGGGTTTCGTCATCCAACCCTGGCCAAACGCCTTAGTTATTAGCGACATCTTGTCGGTGACTATTAATTATTCGACCGCTGTAACGTCCTAGTCATGGTCTTGGTCGCAAAGGATGTTGTCGAGAAGGATTTTCTTTCGGTGCCGCGAGACACGAGTGCTCTGGATGCGGCTCGACAAATGAAGGCAAAGAGACACGGCTTCGCCATAATTGCATCCTCTACGGGTAGTCCAGAGGGGATAGTTACCGAGTGGGATTATCTCTCCAAAATAGTGGCTGAGGGAAAGGATCCCTCACAAGTGAGGCTAGGTGATATTATGACGAGTGATCTGGTATCTGTGGACGCGAACGTGGGGCTGGATCAGGTCGCGGAGCTGATGGCGCGGAAGGGGATCCGCAGAGTTCTAGTGTTAAAGGACAGGAGAGTTATTGGCGTAATCACCGCGAGCAGCATGCTTTCCAGATTGAAAGAGTATGTTGACCAAGTCTCCTCTACGATCGCAAGACTCCAGTCCCCAATGATGTAGAAGACTCATCTATTGCCCGAACAGTTTCAGCCTGTACTTCCTGGCTAGGTTGGGTGGGTACAACCCCATTCATCCCATCAGAGGGTGGTGTGATATTTGGATCGCTGGCTTCGTCAAAGAAGTTCTCAAAGCCCGGCGGCGAGATAATCTCTACGAGCCTTAGCCATTGTCTGTCCGAGGTTCCCAAGGTGTTTGGAATATTTCTAGGCTTCGGGATGTATGAGCCTGGACCTGCTGTGGCGATTTGGTCTCCTATCCTTGCACCGACTTTCCCCTGGACTACAAAGGAGAGCTCGTCTTCATCCGCGTGCATATGTGACGGGACCAGAGTCTTTCGGACGAATAGGGTGTTTGACGATCGAGAACGCGCCTCCGGTGTCTTTGCCGAAGAGTTTGAAGATCACTCCTATATCTCCCATCGAGACGGTCTTTCCCTCCTTGGGACGACGAATAATACTTGCCCAGATTTTTCTCAGACGCGTGAGATTTCATGACGCATTCAGCGCTGTTATGCGCTAATGACGCAATCGGGTTGAAAGGCTCGCCTTGCCCTTTCGAGGGTAATGTTTAACACGGGAATTTGCCCATATCTAGTTTGATTTTCTGTGGCTCAGATGCTCCAGTTCAACGGACACGGGGATCTGGCAGCGGAGATTCTGCGTCTGAAAGAGGAGAGAAACGCGGTCATATTATCTCATAATTATCAGGTTCCAGAGGTCCAGGACATTGCAGACTTTGTCGGCGACTCGCTAGGCCTCTCGCAAGCTGCGGCTAGTACACCTGCTGACGTGATTGTGTTCTGTGGGGTTCATTTCATGGCGGAAACGGCCTCGATAATCTCGCCAAAGAAAACTGTCCTGTTGCCGGATCTTGGTGCGGGTTGTTCGTTGGCGGCGACGATTGATGGGGAGAAGTTGCGGGCTTGGAAGAACGAGCACCCGAACGCTGTTGTTGTTTCGTACATCAACACGACTGCCGAGGTTAAGGCTGATAGCGACTATGTTTGTACCTCCGGTAACGCAGTGAAGGTGGTGAACAGTATTCCCAGAGATCGAGAGATTCTCTTTCTTCCTGATCTATTTTTGGGCGCTTTTGTGAAAGAGAAGACGGGACGCGAGATGGAGATATGGCCAGGGGAATGTCATGTTCATGCAGGAATAACGCCCGATGTTGTGAATCGGAAGCTTGCGGAGAATTCTGACGCGGAATTCTTGATCCACCCCGAGTGTGGTTGTGTTACGCAGTTTCTGTATTTTGCTGAGAAGGGTGATTTCAATTTGCCGATGACGCATGTTGCTTCAACGGAGGGCATGGTTCGTCGGGCGAGAGAGTCGAGTGCCGACAAGTTCTTGGTGGCGACTGAGACGGGTATTCTTCATCGGATGAGGAAGGAGAACCCTGACAAGACTTTCCTACCTGTCAAGGAGGATGCTGTCTGCCAATACATGAAAACTATAACCTTGGAGAAGGTCGCTAACTCGCTGAGAAACATGGTCTACGAGGTCAGAGTTCCAGATGAAACGGCTCGAAGGGCTCGCCTTGCCATCGAACGTATGCTACAGCTAGCCTAGGTTGAGAGGCCCGTCGGATAATTTAGAGGCGAGGGCGTTTAGTGTCCGTATTCGATGTTGGGTCGGGAACGATCGTCCCCGCGCTCGTCGTGCTCGCGATAGGCTTTCTTGTAGGTCTCGTGCTCAAAAAGACGGTGAAGCTCGGATTCGCCATTGTTTCTCTCGTAGGTCTCCTCGTCGCAACAGGTTACATCAACCTCGAGTTGAGCGAGTCCTCGAAGGCAACCATCTACAGGGTCTTTTCGCAAGCACCACAAGTAGCCAGCCAGGCCTCCACGGTCGCAAACATACTGCCAATTACTTCCGCGGCCTTTCTAGTGGGCCTCGCCTTAGGCATCTGGAAGGGCTGATGCAAGCAGTTTTCGCTGTACCCTAGAACTGGACGTCGGGGGAACATCACGATTTAGATGGAGATTGGCGAAGAAGGGTGTGGAACGTCACATGTCAAGAGTCCAAGAAAAGAATTCTGACCTCTTCAGCGAATTTTCAAACACGAGTCTGAAGGATAGATGCGAATCGTGCAGCAATGCTGAAACTTGCAACGTATGTGGTGGCTCGATTTCCGGGTTCGAACATATCGGTGTAAGGGCGGCGTCCGAACACGAATCGGGAATCTGGCACTACACGAACCCCTGCCGCCATCTGAACCAGCTTCGCGCCAGATCTGCGAATGTGAAATATGGTGGAGGCCCATTGTGGAAGAACGGTTACACTTGGCAGAACATATACTGGGGTCCCTATTTTTCAAGTCCGGCCAATGCGGCTTGGGTAAAAGGTATCGAGAGAGCTGTCTTAGACATCGAATCGGACAAGACATATTCCGTGGGGCTATCGCAATACAATGTTGGAATCGGGAAGCTCAACTCGCTCGTTACAATCAAGACGGCTCCTGCGACGAAAATAACTGATGGACAAATCAGACAGAGCCTTGCCAGTTGGATTGCATCAGGGACTATTCCCAATTTGGGAACCAAGGGGGCGTACAACATATTCCTGCCACCAGGGGTCACAGTATCCCTTTCGCCCGGTGAAGCATCATGCGCTGTCTTCTGTGATTATCACAATACCGTGAATGGATCTAACGGTCCATTTTACACGGTTGAACCCTATCCGTGTAGCAAAGGGTGTAACCAGTGCACCAACAATCCTTTGGATACCCTGACGCAGGGACTGTCGGAGGAGATGGTAGAATTGAAGACTGATATGAATCCGGGAACAGGATGGGTCATAGGAAACCTTGAGCTCTGCGACTATTGTGACGCGAAGTTCGTCTGCAACCGAATCACCGGCGGCGAGTACGTCAACTCCTGGTACGACAAGAACAAGAAAGCCTGCTGGAAGGGAATCTGAATCTCTAGATTTCGATCCATGGCAAGCCCTGTAGATTTCTAGACATCTCGCCCAAGACAAACACGCGTCATGTTGATTAGAACCCGGATGCAATTTCCTGACAGTTGCTAAGAAATGATGATGGCTGATGTGAAATGGCTGATACTGTTCGGAATCGCATCTTACGGGTTCGGGGCACTCTCCGTCACAGCAGACGAACTCTATGGAATCGCCCAATCCTACGGAAGCAACGGTGTCTACTATTTCCCAATCCTCGGAGCAAGAGGGCTGTGGGATGCGTGGGTCTACGTGTTCACAGGATTAGGAATTTGCTTCTTTCTGTGTGCCTTTTCAGTTCTAATGCTTCAACGGACAAAGGCGACCGGAAAAAGAGGCCCTAGAACAAAGGCAAACCTAGAATAGAGAAGGTCTCCCTTTATGACTTGTTCCCAGAAGGCGGGAGTTGACTTTCTATGACCAACGTTGTGGAAGAATTTCTTTCGAACTATCCTGAGGAAACACGGAGGATAAGCTTAGTGCTGCGCAAGATGGCAAGAAACACTATGCCTAGAGCGCACGAGTTCCTTTACTATGATGCCATCAACTACTCAATTGACGATTCTCCGCTCAGGCGTATCTGCTACATTTCGCCGATGGACAAGTACGTCACGCTCGGATTCTTGTTCGGAGCGCAGCTCGACGACCAGCATCACTTGCTCCAAGGCAGCGGCAAACGAGCACGCCACGTCAAGATCAGAACATTAGAAGAAACGAAAAATTCAGTCCTCAAAGACTTGGTCAAGGCAGCGTGGATCCATGGGGCCGATCCCGTCCCAAAGATCAAGCGCAAGATAAGACGGCGCGCAGTTGCCCATAGACACACCAAGCGAGCTCCACGATCTAGACACCGAAGACTGTAGGAGCCTTACCTATCAGTAGGCCCGTGGGGATCGTTCGTTTGAGATTGCTCGAACTATAGCTATGGTACGGTGATCATGCTTACTAGGGTCTTGTATTCTTCAGCTCGCTTGGTCCCCCAGGCCTTGAGACCACAAGCATTGCAGATCACGTGACTCCCACCTTCAGGACGAAAGCCGAGGCCACACTCTAGGCAGACGAGCTTGTCTTTGAGCCGGCGGATTCTCCGAGGTTTCGTTCCATTTCCGCTAGACGGCGAGGCGGGTGGAATTTCTCCTATTCTTGGAATAGCGCCTGTTGGGTCTTGAATCAGCAATGGGGTATCGAGGGCTGCTGTCAGCAGAGAAAGTGTACCCGGCAGCCGTGCTTGAGCTATTGGATTCTTCTGTTCTACCTGTCTTTCTAACGCCATGTTTCCAATCTCCGATAGCCATCAATGAGTGAGTGAAAGATAAGGAATGTTCAGCCAGGGAATATTCTCGGATTTCGATATAAGCCGAATTTTTTATGTGGTTTGGAATGGGACATTTGTTGTTGACAACATAACTCAGTCGAAGAAGTGATGGATCCAACAGGGGATCATGTTCATTCCATGATTCAATTTGGAGTAAATTTAGTTGTATACTTTTGTGTACACAGACGCCATGGACCACAAAGAGCAATGATATGGTCCCTTACCCGGGGAAACCGACGAACAAAGATGTGTTCTATCTGTGATCCTGCTAAAGCCAAGCACATCGACTTAGATCCAGCCGCTTCTCTTGAAGTAGTAGACAAATCCCAATGATATGACGAACATTGTTAGTATGAGGATGTAGAATCCGAGTGGGTCGCTGGATCCAGGCTGGAAGAAGCCTGGGCTGAAGTTCATTCCGTAGATTCCGGCAAGCAGCGTGAGTGGTAGAAATATTGTTGCGACAAGTGTGAGCACCTTGATGGTATTGTCTGTTGAAGCTGAGTGGAGGCTGATGTAGAGGTCTCGGACATCGCTTGTCCTGTCTCTATCGTTGTCGATCGTTTCCAATAGCTGGAAGGAATGGTCATAGACGTCTCTGAAGCTTCTAAGACTTGTATCAGCGACGAAGGGCACCGCTCCACGCATTACCATTCCAAGCATATCTCTAGTCGGGGTGAGAGAGTGTCTTAGTGTCATCAATCGTTTTCGCACAGCTTCAATAGTTGTTATGATTGTGATGACGTTCTCCATTCTCTTGACCCGCGTCTTGAAGGTCGTGGCTGCTTGTTTGTCGAGTTCTTCAAGCCGATTCTCCACCTCGTCAAGGATGGGATAGTAGGCGTCAACCGCAAAATCTAGGAAGATGTAGAACAAGAGGTCAGGGGAGGGAGTGGTTGCGAGGGGAGAGAGACCTCTTGTCCTTATCCGCGAGTCTACCGCATGGATCAGTTCGGATTCAACGGAGTGGATGGTTATGATCCAGCTCTTCTGGAAGAACACGAAGAGTTCGACTATCTCGCTCTTCCTACTCTTCACAACGGGGACGTGGATGACGGCGAAGACGCTCTTCCCATAGTCCTCAAGTTTCGGCCTCTGATTCCTATGAACCACGTCTTCAACCGCGTAATCGTCGAGCCCAAACCTCTGCTTTAGGTCAGCCAACTCCTGCTCCGTCGGACTCTCAGCATCAACCCAGAGCAGCTCCCCCTGCCTCACCTCGCCAGGAAACCCCTTCAAGGTCTCCGTTCCCGCCCCTCCATTAGACTTGAGAAGTGTGAGACTGATCAACGGCCAGAGCAAATAGGCGGTGGGAGTATCGAATAATAAACTGATGACAGTTCGCCCAAGAAACACTTTGTACACCGGGTTTCAGGACCAAAGAACCGGAGGTCCGAACAGCGCCGTACTCGGCGACTCGATAGATAACGATATTTCGGCATGGTTAGATGAGGGATCGGCTGAAAAATGGCTAATACCAGGCTAGCTGTCAGCAAGTGGGTCCGCAACTACACGAAAGCATGGCTGAAGAAAGATGCAAAAGCGATTACCTCGCTCTTCACTGAGGACGCGACCTACCACTCGCATCCCTTCCGGCCTGTGACCCACGGCAGGAAGAGTATCCTGGACTATACGCTAGGCGCGTTGGATGTTGAACAGGTGTATGAGGCTCATTTTGGAAAACCGGTCGTGGAAGGCTCGCGAGCCGCTGTAGAATACTGGACCACGATGAAAGAGAAAGTGGAAGACGTAACCCTCGCTGGCTGCATTATGCTACACTTTGCAAAGAACGGGCTATGCAGGGAATTACACGATTACTGGGTTCTGCAAACCGGAAGACAGCAAGTTCCGCTCAAATGGGGCCGCTGAAGCAACTCTAACGCATCAGCTTGAGAAGTAAGGCCGACCCGTACTAGGCGAGAGGCACCAAGAGTCCAAGAAAGACTCCGTAGACGAAGTGGGACGCCAAAGCGACCAACAGGCCGCGATCTGAAATTCGCGTACCGCCTGCAGATTCGAACAGTCTCCGAGGTGCAAACATGAAGATGATCCAGAGTGCAATACTGTAGACTACGGCATCCAGAAGAACCGAGACGTTTCCATCGGGTAGCAGCGTCAAGACAGGTAGAAGAAGTCCGAACACGATACCGGCCGCAACTCCATGCCACAAGTGGAGGGTAATGGTCCATGAGATTCTTGGTTCCCGGGCTCTGTCTGGGCTTGCTCTTGTGAGCTTAGAGAGGATTACCCAGTTGGTTTGCCATTCAGCCACAGCATTCATTCCCCCCCATTTCCAAAAAGGGAACTCGAACAGAGTCATAACGACGGCGGCTACTACACCAGCAAAAGCCGCGCCAAAGAGGCTTGACGAGGCCAAAAGCCTCCGCGCAGAAGGCGCACGCATAAAATAAACTCTTGTCATGCTCGATCACTCGTTAGGGATATGGCTTGGAAAGAATTAGGTCCAACGAACTGGGCCCAATAGTAAAGGGTCGGGCCTCGACGCGTATTGTAACTCTGTCCTAGGATTGTGTGACAGGCGTTTCATGTCTCACTGGAACTGACGGTCGGAAAGGTAGATCACAAGTCGGGCTAGCACTAGCATACACCGGTTCCCTCCTCCTCGTCGCTGCCCAGTCTTCTCTGATGTGGGCAACCTTTCCAATGACGGGAGCGAAGAACGGCTTCTCCCCTAGGTGCCAATAAAGGAGCCGGCGTATTCTCCATCAACCTCGGCTACGACAAGCCAGTCAAATCGAATCCCCTGAATCCCGGTTAGGTCGCAGAACGGGTCTCCTGCGTTGTCCAATCGGCCATAATGTCCTTCTATCTTCGGCAGATCGGACTCAGTTGAATAGCGAACGATCATGTCGGGGGTTTAGCGAACTCCTCGATGACCCTTGCTATCCACTTGCTTCCTTTGACGAACACGTCGATCCTCTGGTTCTCGTTAGGAGCATGAGTATTGCTCTTGGCATGATTACAGCCGATAGCCACCGTTGGAAGCCCTAGTGTATTTGTGAAATAGTGCATGGGACCCGAAGCCGCGGAGGTCACCAGTGTTACAGGTTCTTTGCGAAAAACCTCTCTCCCAGCACGAGCTGCAATCTTCGCGATCCGCGCGTCGATAGGTGTCCGCGCAGCAGGATTCTCCGCCTGAAGATTCACTTCCACATCAGCAAACTCGTGACGCACCAAGTGCTGCCTCAACTTCCCAGCCAGCTTTACCGGGTCCTGGTTGGGCACGAGTCGAAAGTCCATCTTCGCCTGTGCAACTGATGGAAGAACTGTCTTGTGTCCTGGGCCGGTGTATCCTGACCATATTCCGGCGATATTTGCTGTAGGGTTTCCGTAGAAGGCTTTCTTGAACTCGAATCCTGTTAGGCCGAAGAGAAAATTCTTGACCCCTAGCTCATCTCGAATACTATGCTCCTCTAGCGGCATCGCGCGTATGGCCTCCAGCTCTTCTTGAGTGAATGGTCTGACATCGTCGTACCAGCCTTCTACCATAATTCGCCCATCCTCGTCCGTGATAGTGTCCAACATTCGGACAAGACGCCACGCCGGATTCTCGACCACCGCCGCGCGAGCTGAATGCGAATCCTTCAGAGCGGTTTGAACTCTAAACTCAACATAGAGCATTCCCTTCAAGCCCAAAGTGACCAGAGGGCGATCCTCATAGTCGAGACCTCCAAACTCCCAGATCGCCGAGTCTCCGGTCAGCCTCTCCTTGTAGCGCGTAATGAACTCGGAGAAATGGGGACTGCCAATCTCTTCCTCACCTTCGATCACCCATTTGAGATTGCAGGGAACGGTTCCGGTCGCCTTCAAGAACGCGCTAATGGACATTAATCGAGAGATGATGTTTCCCTTGTTGTCGCTCGCCCCTCTCGCGTAGACTTTGCCATCGTCCACTGTAGCCGAGAACGGAGGATTCTTCCACAGCTCAAGAGGCTCAACAGGCTGCACATCATAATGATTGTAGAAGACGAGCGTCCTTGTTCCGATTCTTGATGGTAGCTCAGCGAATACTATGGGCGGACCCTTGCTTGGCGAGAACATCTCCACTATGAAGCCAGTCTCTTTGAGAAATTTGCCAACTAGCTCAGCAGTCTCGTAGAGTCCGAGGTTCTGGGCCGAAACGCTCGGCTGTCTGCAAAGAGCCTGGAGCTGTTCAACAAACATTTCACTACTCTTATCGATCTCGTGGAAAATTTCGTCTTTCCATTCGGTAATAGTTTCGGTTGGAACCTTGACCACCGGAATCAACAGAATAAGGAGAGTTGGAACCAGATATCAACAATTCTCTCTCTTTCCTACCCGCGTTGAGTTCCTAGAGGGATAGTGGAAGGACCCTTAAACTGGAGTCACTATTCAAAAAAGCGTCGGAATAACAGTTTGATAGAGATTGTGAACCTCACCAAGAGGTTTGGTGACCTGACTGCAGTTGATGGTGTGAGTCTCCGCGTTAAGGAGGGAGAAGTCTTCGGATTCCTGGGACCCAACGGAGCAGGAAAGACTACAACGGTCAGGATGCTTTGCTGTTTGATATCAAAGACCAGTGGAGCGGCCAGGATAGCAAACTACGAGATAGGCAACGACGAAGATTCTTTGAAGATCAGGAAAATCATCGGACTGGTCCCTGACAGCGTGGGTCTCTACGATGACCGCCTACGACAACTTGGATTTCTACGGGAAATTGCATAAATGTACGGAAACGCAAAGGAGAGAGAACATCCTGTTCTAAGGAAATTCCCAAACGGAAAACCGATAGCGATAAAAACTAACTTGGTTGAAAGCTGAGACTCAATGCCAATTGTTAATGTCGGTCAGGAAAACTCTGGAAGTATTGATCTCTATTATGAGGATCATGGTGCGGGCAAACCCGTTGTACTGATCCATGGTTATCCGTTGAGCGGTGCTTCCTGGGAGAAACAGGTACCAGTTCTCCTTGATGCTGGCTACCGTGTAATCACGTACGACCGTAGAGGTTTCGGCAAGTCGAGCAAACCAACCATGGGCTACAACTATGACACGTTTGCCAGAGACCTTCACAAACTCGTGAGCCACCTTGACCTGCGTGATTTCGCACTGGTCGGCTTCTCTATGGGCGGCGGGGAAGTTGCGCGCTTCATAGGACAATACGGATCTAAGGACGTCAGTAAGGCAGTATTCATCTCGTCAGTCCCACCATATCTCTTGAAAGGGCCGGACAACCCGGAAGGAGTCGACAGAAGCGCGTTCGACGGGATTCAGACCGCGATCAAAGCGGACCGTTACGCGTTCTTTACCGAGTTTTTCAAGAACTTCTACAACGCCGACCAGTTCCTAGGAACGAGGGTCAGCGAACAGGTCATCCAATCTAGCTGGAACATCGCCGCGGGCGCGTCAGCCTCCGCCAGTCTTGCCTGCGTTCCAACATGGCTTGAGGATTTCCGCAAGGATCTAGCTCGCGTCCAAGTGCCCACCCTGGTCATTCACGGTGATGCGGACCGTATCGTTCCCTTCTCTGCCTCGGGACAGCGGACAGCGAAACTGGTCCCGGGAGCACGCCTAGTCGTGGTCAAGGGCGGGCCGCACTGCATTTCTTGGACACATGCCGACGAAGTCAACAATGCACTGCTGAGCTTTCTGAGAGAAGAGAAGAAACTCGAACTGACGACCCCTGCCTAGACCAGCAACAAGACATCCCTAAGGTAGAGACGGCAAACGTTTTCTGCACTCTAGGCGAGCCGCCGTTCTATGACGCCTAAAGCGTCTGATGGTCTGTCCCCAATTCCACAGTCTGTTGCTACGCCGCTGACCCGTGCCGCGATTTTCCTTGTTGCTATTGTTAATTCGGGTCCTGGGCATCGAGCTGTAATCCGACAGTTCTGTGCTGACATAGCAGCGCTCGTCCGCTCCGTAGGATTTCGCGAACAGGAGGGGACTCTCTCATGTGTTGTGGGGTTTGGGTCCGATGCATGGGACAGGCTATTCGAGAAGCCACGGCCTAGGGAGCTGCACAAGTTTCGCGAGATCGGGGCGGGAGAGCGCCTTGCCGTCTCAACACCAGGCGACATACTCTTCCACATCCGGGCGCAACGAATGGACTTGTGTTTCGAGCTGGCGACGCAGATCACTACTCGGCTTGGAGCGGCAATCTCGCCGGTTGACGAGGTTCACGGGTTCCGCTACTTCGACAGCCGCGACCTCATCGGCTTCGTCGACGGGACGGAGAACCCTAAGGGAAAGGATGCGATTGATGCCACGCTGATAACAGACGAGGACCCCGATTTCGCTGCCGGAAGTTATGTGATCATTCAGAAGTATCTCCATGATCTGGCCGGCTGGAATGTCCTACCGACTGAAAAACAGGAGAAAATCGTCGGTCGCACAAAACTGAATGATGTGGAGCTCGACGATAAGGTCAAGCCAGCCTACGCCCATAACGCGCTGACCAAGATAGTGGAGGGTGGGAAGGAAGTCAAGATTCTCCGGGACAACATGCCCTTCGGGTACGCCGGTCAGAAAGAGTTCGGGACATATTTCATCGGCTACAGCCGCTCACCAAGGACGATCGAAGAGATGCTTCAGAACATGTTCGTCGGCAAGCCACCAG
>VBBS01000029.1:52147-139708 GCA_005888745.1 Candidatus Bathyarchaeota archaeon
TATCGGGGTTGGCTAGGCAGACACTCTAGCAGTAAACCTAGTTGCAGATCGAGCCTTTGCCTTTGCGATTTCCTGCTCTCGTGTCCTCGGTTGAGCGTTCGTTCCCAACGATCGGAGCAAATTGGTTGAGACGTGGGTAATCTCGTCGACCGCCGCTGAGAATGACTGTTCGTTTGCTTTTGACGGTTGACGAAATCCGCTGATCTTCCGGACGAACTGCAGAGAAGCGTCCCGAATCTCTGCGTCTGTGGCCGGGGGGTCGAAGTTGAAGAGTATTCTGATATTCCTACACATTCTTGAGGCCTCGAGGTACTAGTGCCTTAAGGTGCGTTTTAGACTAGCTCTCCGCCTTGATCTAGTTTCATTCTGTGTTTGAGTTTAACAAAACGGCTATATAGCCATGTGGTTATGCATGGCGGTTATGAAAGCCTCTCAATCTACCGCGAAGCCCACGACGGTATGCTGGCCAGCAACATGGAAAGCGGCTTGAACGAGGGCTACGACCGCCTCGACGAAGTCCTGCGGATCCTCCATTGAGCGATGGCAGACTCTCCGCGACATTCCAGGCCATAGCAGACCCGACACGCCGCACCATCCTCGCCCGCCTCGCACAGGGCGAGGCTACAGTCCAAGAACTGGCGAGGCCCCTGCCAATGAGCCAGCCCGCGGTCTCCAAACACCTCAAGGTCCTCGAGAGAGCCGGCCTCATCGAGCGTCGACGCGAGGCACAGAGGAATTGGTGTAGGCTACAAGCCAAACCCCTGCGTGACGTGGCCCTGTGGGCTACCGAGTTCCAACAGTACTGGGACGAGGGTTTTGAACGATTAGATGAATTGCTGAAAGAGGAAAAAGACACTCACCGGTAACACAGGGACCCTAAATGCTCCTTGAGGGTTGGACCGGGTTGAAGAGCTCGCACAGTCTCTCACTGCCACATCCGCTGATAATGAGACGTTCCTTCGCGTTGTTGAGGAGCTTCTGTGTCCAATTGACATCTCCACCATCAACCAGTTCATGCTCCCGATCCTTGGAGGGAGTCGCGAAGATCTTGAAACATAACTTGCCATAGTACCCTCTGCCTTGCTGCCGATCCTGGTCAATTCCGATTCTGACCTTCTTGTACGCGGACTGAAGTCTCTCGACCATTCCCGATTGAACTATCGGTCGCGCGACCTTGGACCCGAAGTCAGAAACAGCGACCCGGAGAGCAGTCTTGGTTCCTAGAAAGCCTCTGAGTGCCGCAAGATAGAATCCGATGTGGAGGCCCAAAGCCTCGGTCTCAAACCGAAGGTTCCCTGAATCGCGGCCAGCACTGCAAAGGGTGAAGACTCTGAAGTGTTGTCTAGTACCGGGACCGGCGCCAAATTTCTGGCCTCTTAGGAGACGATGACTCGCCGCTAGGTGGACAGAAGCCACTTTACCTGAAGAGAAGTTCCCCTGCTCACGGCGTCGGACTGCACACTCAATCGCGAGCACGTTTGTCGAATCAGCCACAACCTCTGAGTTCCGAATCGTCGAAACGGTCCAATCCTGGCTAATCGGGGATAACACGGAGACAGTTCCTAGCGGACAGACCGGCGAGAGTTCGATAGGCTGGAAAACCTTGGGTAGGAGTGAGAACGCGATGCGGTCCCACTCAAGAAGGCGGGAGGGATTGGTAGCTGAAGGCTTGGTGAATCTATTTGAGATGTGATCCTCAAGCAATGCCTTGGGCTCGCGCTTCTTCGCCCTGCGGCTATAGACCTCCAAGAGCAACGATTGCACGTCGGTTGGAGCCAGACGATTAGCAAGAACTTCCGCTAGATCACGGACTCCTGCGTCCCTCTCGATTCTTTGAATGATGGGGTTTCTCCGAGCGGGTTCAGAATGCGAAGGACCTGCGGGAGGGTTAGGCATAACCCCAATCTTCAAGCCCTAGGTCATTAATTGTTGATATCACAGTCCGAAGGTGGGTACAGGAAACCTTCGCCGAGTGAAAATTGCCCCATCGAGTTGGAATAGCTCAATCCTGCTGCCAAGCGAGCGATGGATGCCGAACTTCTATCTCTTTTGACAGGCAAGACAGTCTATGTTCCTCCACTGTTTGTTTTTCTCGGAAATTTCTGCGCCGTGTAGCGCGACAGAAGAAAACCCTGGAGAATTATAGAGAGAAAAGCGACGCCAAGGACCGTAGAAGTGATCAGATCCCTGGCGGGAGTGCTTGATGGAAGCGAGGCTGCCAGAGCGATTGAGAGCGCGCCCTTCATTCCGCCCAGAAGTGCCACATTCTTCCATGACCTAGGAATCGGCGCGTTATCCACCTTTGATGTTCCAAGTAATGGATATACTGTTGCAGCACGCGCGAGGATTACCGCGGAGAAAGCGATCGCGATAGGAAGAAGATCAGCGACTATCTTGGAGAGATCCGTACTGAGGCCAATGTAGAGAAAGGCAAGAGAGTTCGCTATGAATGCCATTATCCGCCAGAAATTCCTTACTATCCGAGTTGTTTGGGGTCGGACCCAGGTCTTCAGTGTCGAGTTTCCATAGTACAACCCTCCGATAGCAACTGCCACCAATCCTGAGACCCCAAGAGCTTGTGCGACAGCAAAGGACCCGTACACTGTAGTGATGGTAATCATCGTCTCGGACATGGGATCTGTCACAATTCTGGATAGAATTTGAGCTCCGATCGCGACGGCCAGTCCCACGAGGACGCCTCCCCCAAGAATCGTTGCGAAGCTAGTCGCAGCCTGAAAAAGTGAGAGTTGAGAGACGTTGTACGAGGTGATTACTATAGTGAAGATCGCGATTCCGGTGGCATCGTTGAAAGCAGCCTCTGTCTCCATCAGCGTCGAGAGCTTTCGAGGAAGTCTTGCTCTCCGAAAGATCTCAAGAACGGTAGCGGTGTCTGTCGGTGCGATCAGCGAGGCGAAGATGAATGAGGAAGTGAGAGGCAGCTGGGCAATCTGCCACAGAAATAGTCCTCCG
This sequence comes from Candidatus Bathyarchaeota archaeon, assembly GCA_005888745.1. Lineage (GTDB taxonomy): Archaea > Thermoproteota > Bathyarchaeia > 40CM-2-53-6 > 40CM-2-53-6 > 40CM-2-53-6. Next base: position 55,118 of record VBBS01000029.1, read on the forward strand.
ACGATCGTGGCGATTACTACGCCGATTGTTGCAAGACGAAGGGCTGGCCTAACAACGGAGCGAAGATCCTCGTAGCGGATGTTCATCATCGTCTCGAAGAGAAGCGGGGGAAGAACTAGACCGACGAACAGCCCGCCGCCAATCAGATTGTCATAGAGAAGGTTGACCCCTAAGAGGCCGGGCAGATACGAGCCAGTTATCGCTAACCCGAATAGGACGAGAACGATCGTGTAGGGCGTTTTGGTCCTACTGGAGATTATTGATGCCGTTAGCGAGATCGCGAGAAAAGCGGTGATAATAACTTCGAACGACGGCATCGTCTGCCGCGTTATTACTATCGAGTTGTTTTAATCTACATCGCCAACCCGAACGAGTTAGGAGTTAGAAATATCTAGCCTCAGGATCTTGCGATTCGAGGCGCTATGATGAAGAGGCCGGCTTTCATGATTCTTCCCGTCTTCACCAATTCTTCCTTGGTCACCTCCATGTCAACGCTCCATGGGAACCACTTTCGCACCTGATCTTCACGAGCTAGGACGCATGCGTCGATAGTCTTCTCGAGGAGCTTGGCCAACGCTTCTCTGTATGAGATGTTGATTGGATCGATTCCTTTACCGGTTCTTGTGTCCCACGTTTGCCAGATGTTAGCGTGCATATGCGTCTCTGGATGGGGATCTTCAACGCCGATTATTAGCGCGTAGCTTTCCAGGTTGCTCAGTGAGCGGTGGAACCTTGAATTGTTTTCTTTCGCCCCGAGTCGGAGATCTTTTCTCAATTGATCAGTTCTGATCGATCCCTCGGTCTCAATGGTTTCCAGCAGGTTCAGTTCTAGGTCTGAGAGGATCTCACGCTTCACTGTGGGCTCTTGGTGATGCTTTACTATGATGTCGAGGACCGGCCAGAGCTCATTGGCGACGAGGGTCTTGGTCCGTCGGAATATTCTTGTTGCGAGAATGTCGTTTCTTCCCTCGATATCACGGGAGACGCGAGCTATTGACTGGCCGGATATCTTGACAGACCACCAGTCATTCCATCCGGTGAAACCTCTCGCGGATGGCTTCCAGGGTCGGCCTAGTATGGCGCTGATGAAGCTTGGAAGCTCGTTCCCTCCCAGAGCGGAGACGAGACTCCTATCATGGATGAACTTGTAGATCTCCTCCTGAGTTTTCAGCCGGAGAGATGGCTTTAGCCGGTGTTCTCGATCCCGGTTTTTTTCCGCTTTCTCAATCAGCCGCTTAGTGTTCGAGCCGGAACACTATCCCAGAGACAGATTTCATCGAGCCTCTCTATTTCTTGACAGAGTGGAGATCAAGACTCATATCAATCGACTTGGCAGAATGAGTTATCGATCCCACTGAGATCACGTCAACGCCCGTTTTGAGGTAGCTGGCAAGATTATCACGTGTAATGCCACCGGACACCTCTATCAACAAACGACCTCGAAGTTTCTTAGCTTCCAATCGGATAACTGAATTTTTCACTTCTTGCGGTGTCATATTGTCCAGCAGGACGATGTCAGCCCCAGCTTGCGCTGCCTCCACTGCTTGGTTCGGGCTGGTTGCCTCCACTTCTATTTTCGTGGTGAAGCTCACTTTGGCTTTCGCCTTTCGAACAGACTCGGTTATGGACCCGGCAAGTCTGAGATGATTGTCCTTGATCAAGACAGCATCGTCAAGCCTGAGACGGTGAGTATCACCGCCTCCTAGCTCAACTGCCCGTTTTTCGAAATACCTGAGCCCCGGAAGGGTCTTTCTCGTACAAGCGATTCTGGCCGAGCTCCCATTCTTCTTTGCGATGCTAACAAGTTCAGCTGTTGCGGTGGCCACTCCCGACATGTGAGATAACAAGTTCAACAGCACACGTTCCACTTTCAAAAGAGAACTCCCAGAACCATCCAATTCTAGGACGATGGTCCCTGCTGGGACTTCTTGCCCGTCCCGAACTTTTGATTTTCCCTCGCAGTTTAGGATTTTGAGGAGTTTGATGGATTCGGACAAGCCAGCGATTACGGCTCGTTCTTTACTGACTACCTGCCCAGTAGCCTTTGTCCTCGAATCAACAAGAGCATCAGTAGTGATGTCGCCGTAGCCAATGTCCTCGTCTAGAAATTTTTCCAGCATTTCCTCTATCAACATCCTACACGTCACCTCGCTCTAGCTGAGATCTTGAATATTCTTCCGATCACTTGATGGAACGATCTGGACCTGTCCATTTGGAAAGGCCTTATCAAAGGCGCCGTGCTGAAGGTGCCAGTCGAGGAAGACGGCGAGAGCGGCGACCTCACTCATTGGCTGGTTTGTTACCGAGACGTTCCAGTCTGCGAGTTTGAAGACTTCCCCAGGCATTTTCTCGGACCCAACCACTACGAGCATGTCTTTGTCAGCCTCATCAATTTCCTGGATCACATGAGGCAACTTCAGACCATAGGCAGTCAGATGCACCACCTTCCCACCATGGTCCTTCCAGTCTCGAACGGTTTTCCTCCATGGCTTCCCGGACTCGACAGAGAAGTTTCCGCCAAACCTCTTTCCAACTTCCCTAATAGTAGCTTCAACCGTCTTATCTTCCCTATCGGCTATGATTACGCCGTCGGCACCGAGCGCCCGAGCTGTGAGACAGACATGAGTCGTAACTCTCGAATCCCTGAAGAATCTATGTCCAATGCGGAGTACAACGAGCCTTGGCATGATTAAGAGTGGGTCTCCGGAGCCTAATACATTAAATTGGAGAACCGCACAATATAGGGTGTCAACGAGGGATTTTTGCGAGTATGGGGTCTAATCATGATGATCTTGCACGACTGGCAAGCTTCTTCGGCGGCCAGGAAGCTCTCAGCGTTGTACAAGCACTATCCGACGCGGGGACGACGACTGATGATATTATCGCGGTAAACGCGAATGTCAAGCTGAATGCTGCCCGCAGGGTCCTCTACAAGCTCTACAATCATGCGTTAGTTACTGTTGTTAGGAGCCGTGATGAGAAGACAGGCTGGTTCATCTATCACTGGAAACTCCAACCTGATCAGCTCGACGCGTTCGTCCGAAGCAGGAAGAAAAAGGCGTTGGAAAAGATGCGATCCCGCCTCGAGTATGAGAAGGGACACAGCTTCTTCATGTGCAAAGGATGTCTTACAGTCAGAGTGACTTTCGAGGAGGCCATGGAATCCGCGTTCCGGTGCAGCAGCTGCAATGGCCAACTAATCAGCGAGGACAACAGCAGGACGGTTCAAGTGCTAGAGGACCTGTCGAAAAAAATCGAGTCCGAACTTCAAGAACGGCCTTCAGCATTCGCGCCCTGACGGAACCTGGTTTCTCCGAGGCTATAGCAAATGGTTGAGGAGTGGCAGATCGCCACCCTCGCCGAGAAAATCCCCCCGCAAGTACTCAGACAAGGCTCTCAGTTCATCGCTAGAGCCCTCGCTGAGAAAGCAAATGGACTCGAAATGGAATCTGATTTCGGCCAGCAAGGACAATGGCTTCAAGTTAGGGCTAGAGGCGAAGATGCAGACGCGTTTCTCAACCTCCTCAAGCAAGAATATGGTGAAGCCTCGGTCTCCCGTTCGAGTCTAGAAAAGTGGAATATCGTGAGAGGTTTCGTCGCAGGTGCCGGCCGAATCGGTTACGGGGTCTACGTCGACATTGGAATCCAAGAGCCCAGACCGAAAGACGCGCTCTATCCACTCCACAGAATGCGGGCGCAACTGGCCGACGGAGAACCTAAGTCAGCTAGAGAGATCCTTGATGCGAATGCACTGGTCGACTTTGTCCCACTCAGGATGATCGTGACTGAGCTTGAAGGCGAAAACATATCCGTTGAACTAGATGACGTGGCGAGGGATAATCTTGTTTCGTGGAGGAAATATCCCTTTGATAGGGTAATAGTTGTAGGGGCCGACAAAGCCTTCGTGGAGAATGCTGTGAGGGCTTCGGGGCTGCAAGGCGACGTTGTGAAAGTAGAGAGCCTCTCTCTCTTCGTCCAATCCGTCCTTTGCAAGATCGGTACCGAAGCGCCAGGAGTTATTGCGAAGATCGGTAATCGGCTTAGAGGGGTAGGCTTGAAGTCCTACAGGACCCCTACCAATCTGTAAGAACTCGATTACAACGAGTTCTCATCTATGGGGTTGCCGAGCATTGAGTTTTCCATAGAGTCATAAGCGATCTCTATTCTCCTGCGAGTGCTACGACTCTTCTTCCCTCGTCGGTTAGCCGGCTTTGATCCCAAGATACAGCACTCCCGCGACTGTGGAAGGCTTGAGGATAATAAGCTGATTTCTCTTCTCCACGCTTCGCCTTTGGGAGCACGGAAGACTCTGGTAGAGATCTATCTCCGGTTAGGAAATGATTCTGTTGGTGTTGGTGGTCTCGACCGTGGTCCCAATGTAGTGGTCGCTGTATTTTTGCCGGCCATCCCCATGGGACCCTAGACCCACGGCCACGTCAAGAACCAGAAGAATGAAGGCAATCTTTGAGACGTTTCTGACAAGCGAGGACCAAAGGTCGACGCGTTTGCCATCCAGCCTCGCAACTCTCAAACCCATTAACTCCTTCCCGATTGTCCGCTCAAACAACGCTTCGGCCATGACAAAATATGCTAGAACGACTAGCGGCGCTATTCCGCCCAGCCAGAATCCCCAGAACCAAGCAAAAGGGAATGTTTGGCCGAAGAAGAGCGCCAGAAGAGCAGGAAGGGCCGTGACGAGTAGGAGAAAATACACTGCAACCGATACGATGGCCACATCGACGACGTAGGCAATAACGCGTTTTACCCAATGGTCTTGGAATGCTTTGTCGTCCTTCAGATGGTCGAAGCCTGTCTGGCCACCCGAAGCCATTGTTGGAGAGGGTTTCGCTGGTGCTCCGCAACCATGGCAGAAGGAAGAGTTGTCGTAGAGCTGAGCGCCGCATTTCCAGCAGTAGGCCATTGGTCGCAGTCACGGAGAAACCGGGTAACCTGCTATATCACTATGATGGTTTTACAGGCAACTTTGGCGGTCTACGGAATCGCGCGGGTTTCGATGAGGGTTCGGAACTTCTTGTTTTTCGTCATCTCGTCCGCGATCGTGTCGTCTTCCCTGCCTTCGTGGTTCCAGACAATATAGCGTGATTCTCCTCCACGCGAGAGTTTTGCAATAAAATAGGGCATGTAGAACAATGTCCCCTCGAGGAGTTCTAGCTTGTCGAGATCGAGCTTTGTTGGGAGTTGCAGCCCGTCGGCAAACATCTTCCATCGCAACAACTTCGTCTTTCTCAAGAACTCAATATTCTCTTTCAGGTTCTCTCTCGTCGGGCTCTCCTTCGGGAGAACCTCGTACTGTTTCGACCTCTCTTCCGACTGCGCTTCATAATCTCTCAGTAGATTCTTGAGCTCGGCCAGCCGTTCGCTAACGAGGACTGTGGAGTCAACGCCGTTGATGATTGATGCAGAGTCCAATTCCATATCAGCAAGCATCGAGGCCAACTCTACTAGTCTGGGATCAAACCCGAAGTTCGCCTCACGCAAGGCCAAGACCGTTGACCGGCCCTCGCTCATCACCATCTGCTTTGACAGCAGGCCCCGTTCCGCCGGAAACCGGTAGGTGAAATCGAGATACGGCAGAAAAATCTTCTTAGCGAATACGATCCTCTCTTCTGTTCCGCCTAAGATGCCTTTCTTGGCCCGTTTTCTGTCCGTGTCCCGGAGGAAAACCTCTTCAGGTACTGACAGGGGAACTGCTCTGACCGTCATCTTTTCAGGAGCCGCTCCCTCTTTCAATCTCTTTATTTCTAAAGGTTCTAGCGGACCACGATGATAACTGATCAGCCATCGGGAACTGAGAATCCCGGATTCTGCCTGATCGAAGATCTGGTAATAGAACTGGCGCGTCTTCAAGCCTGATATTACTTGGAAAGCGTCAGCGCGAAGCGAGAGACCTGTCCGGACCCTTTCAATATCCTGGCGGGTCGATAGATTACCGATAAACCGGAAGTTTGCGTTCGAGATGATCTTGTAATCCACATCCACAGGATTCTGTGTCGCCATCACGATTCCAAGACCGAAAGCGCGCGAGACGTGAATGAGATGCATCAGGATCTTCTTCGAGGGAGGCTCACGGATCGGGGGGCAGTAACCATGAATCTCGTCAAAATAGAGAAGATACTGTAGAGTCTGCGTCCCCTCTTGCCTATTGATCCAATAGAATAGTTCTTGGAGGAGGTATTCGACGAAAACCTGCTTTCCTTCTTCGCTCGGAATCGTGCGAAGATCGACGATGTTAATCGGGATTCGTCCCTGAGATTTATGGAACCAGCGGTCGAAATCCGGTGGCTCACCAAGGAACCATGCTCTCGCAGCAGCGTCAGTCACTAGAACGTTGAGGCGACGGGAGAGCTCATTTCTCTCGCGCTTGCTGATCGCATCGTCCAGATGAAGCATACCAAGCTTCTCGAAAGGCGGGTTGGACACTAGCTCGATCAGTTTTTCGATTGTAAGCTCGTGTCCGCTCTTCCATTCGTCCTCCAGGATGGTCGAGATTAGAGAACGTTGGACCTTTCCATCCTCAGAGTAGCCCGCCAGCCGAAGCAAGTTGGACGCCTTCAACTCAAGCATATCTAACGCGAGGCTAGGGTCCTCTCCCATCTTCTTCGCGAAATCTTTCGGCGGCGTCAGCCTAGGGCTCATGGAGACTGGTAGGCCTGTGTTTGACCGAGGAGTGAAAATCCGAACATCAGTCTTCTCGACAAAGCGGTTCAGCTCATCATCGTCCCTGGCCAGAGCGTTGTAGCTGTCATGGTATTGACCAGCAAGCTCCTTCGCATAGTCTTCCGGGTTTTTGCCGAGAAGTTTGGCCTCGTTGTCAGAGAAGGGTCTGAAGCTGAAGTTCTCCGAGCGAATTGCCAAGCATCCGATGTCCCCTTTTGGGTCTATTGCGAGGACTGGTGTTCCCTGGCTGGACGCTTCTTCCATTATCGATTTACAGAGAACAGTCTTTCCTGACCCCGTTGCTCCGAATACGACAGTGTGTTTGGTGAGGCTGCTAGGGTCGACAGTGAATGGTTTGCCATCACCTGTCTGTCCTATCAGAAGCTTCACCATGTCTCATCCATTCGAATGGTTTTCAGAATAGTCCTCGTGGTCGTTTTAGGCCCTTCTTCATAAGCCCAGAGGCGGGCCAGATGTTCGCCGTGTAACGAGCGCGGTCTCGGAGGCGCCCTATTGTGTGGGGGCCTGGGATGGAGGCATTGGTGAAGGAGGCGCTGGCGGTCCCCAAGTTTGCTGGGGAGGCATTGGAGGAGCTGGCTGTTCGGAGATCGAGAAGAAAGATACTACCTGGAGGATCGCGGCGATGAAGAGTATCCGAAAGCCTACGAGGACGATCAGTGTGGCCGCTCCGATTAGGAAGAGGAGCCCAGTGGTTCGAAACATGTCCACTCTCAATTTCAAAGCTATAGCCTCATAGCTTCTCTTGACGAAAACCGTCGATGTCAGAATGCAGACCCACAATACGATCCCGGCCAGGATCACGATCTCAATCAGAGCCCAGAATCCGGAAGGGACAGTCGTTGTACCAGGTGTGAAACCTCTGAAAGCGCTGACGAATGAAGCGGCAGCCGCAAACAAGACCACGGTGGCGATGATAGGTCCTATTATTGCCAGGATAACCGAGTACATCATGTTGCTAAAGATCGCTTGATCTCCTACCGTATCGGCGATATTCTTCACAGCGATAAGCATCAGCATGAGTCCCACTATTAGCAAACCAATGCCGATGTTGCCCGGGACCCAGAACAGCAGGGCGAGTATGGCCCCTATTCCGCCTAGAGTTTTCGCCTGCCCCAGAGAAGCCATGAGTAGCGCGATTGTCTCAAACTAAATAATGCTTTACCGATCGTGCCAAGGGCTCGCCGGCCCAGTTCTACCGCTACTTGTTTTCTGGTTCTCTATGCTTTACCAGCGCGATGTCGCCGAGGGTTAGCTCTCTCGGCCCAACTTGGCTAACTGGAATGGTGGAAACCTCAAGCTCCGATCGCGGCGCAAGCAGTTTCACCCGGAGGATATGTTCCAGCTCCTTAGTCAACCGCATCGTGGGCAGTATCTTGCCTAGTTCGACCTTCTGGATCACCGTGAGCTTCTCCTTCGCCTTGAAGGCGAGATCCGTCTGTGACAAGCCTAGCTTCTCACGCCCTTCCTTTACGATCATAGGATAATCCTCGATTAGGTCCGAGTCCTCGACCGCTTTTGGCAGGCTCTCTATCGGAGTTCTAGTGTGAGACGGCACCGACCCGAGCCGGGCTGTTCTCTGTCTTCTCTCGGGAAAACCGGGAAGCTCCTTTCCCAGTCCGGAACACTTCTGGCAGACGATCAGGGCTGCGCCTTCAACAAGGGACCGGGCGGGCTTGCCGACTATCTCGCTCCCGCAAACCTCACAGTACAATGGTTGCTACAAGACCTCGTGGCGGAGAAACAGTAGAAATAGGCTCCGACCAGGCTTAATTAGCTATCGGAACGAGAATGCCCCTCGAACCTGTAAAGCCCCAACTCCACGAGCTGCGACGGATCAGAGCGGTGGCCGCGTACCAGTTCGGCAGGGGAGCCGAGAAAGCCTTTCCCCGGTCAATACTAATCGTGCGATCCCCCAATACCCACCGCATACGCCACGTCTACAATGACGGAAAGTTATTGGCCACATACCGTCCCAAGGACGGACTCCTGGCTCTGACCGCGAATGGAGGCCTCGCGTTAAAACGGGTGTTCAAGGCACCGAAGCTACGCGTCAAAGTCACTCCGGGAGTGGAGCTGTTCATCCGGAAGGGCGGAAACGTGTTCGCCAAACATGTGATCGACGTGGACCCAGAGCTACGGCCTGAAGAAGAAGTCTTGGTGGTGGACAAGAAGGACCGGTTGTTGGCAGTGGGAAGATCCTTCTTCAACGCCATAGAAATGCAGAGCTTCAAGATCGGCGTAGCGGTGAAAGTGCGACATGGTGTTGATGATCCTGAATAGGCGGTTCCGTTAAGTCTTTGTCGGATTGATTCTCTTGGGCTTGGCTTGTTGACTTAACTTGCCTCCATCGACTTTGAGAAAGCCTTGTCCGGGGATTCTTCCTTCGAACCCTTCTATGGTTGCGAAGTATTCTGGTGGCTGTGCTTATGGCTCCGAGTCTGTAATATCGCAGCATGTCACGGCTGAGATGACGATACGATCTCAAGTAGAGAGTCTTGAGACTGGAAACGTTCTCTTGCATTCCAACGGCCACGCAAACGTTCACCATTCGTTTGAACTCATCCAAGAGGCTTAGAAGATCTGCTGAAGCCTGATACCTTTGCCTAACTACCTTCACCGCGAGCATCGGCCACTCGAAAGGACCGAGTGCATTCTCAGCCAAATAGCCGTAGAGGATGGCAAACATAACCACCATCCAAGCCTAGATCATCCCGATGAGAATAGCCAGTCCACCCAATCCGACAAAGAGTTAACCGTGCCTAAGCTTAACAATCACCGGACAGCGATTTGAAGTGATTTCGTTATGATGCGTCGTGGAAAGATCAATCCCCGCGAAGCAAACAGAATGATGCAACGCATGGGCATGCAAGTCCAACAACTGGACGAGGTCACAAAGGTGATAATGGAGACCCCGACCAAGCGGATTGTCATCGACAACCCTGAGGTCGCGACCGTAACGGTCCAAGGGCAGACAGTCTATCAGGTCGGAGGAGGAACTACCCGAGAGGAGGGAATAGGCGGAGGCTCTAACGAGGACGTGAAACTTGTTGCCTCTCAAGCAGGCGTCTCCGCTGATGAAGCGGCGAACGCGCTGCGACAATCAAACGGCGACCTAGCCCAGGCGATCATCCTACTCAAACAGAAACGCAACCCCTGAATTGTTCCAATGACAATTCATGTCACCCTGACCCTGATCGTTCACGATAGCATGCTACAAGCGTGAGGGGGATGGTTGAGGCTCGATCGTTCCCTGCCGAGAAGAGGCCATGGGCTTCTGAGGCACAAGGGCTCTCGGGTGAAGCAGCGAGGGGGAACCCGTCGACGACTGTAATCCCCGGAGTCGATGAGAGCAAGCCAAGTCCAAGACAAGACAGGAGTTGGCGGAGCCAGAAACTAGTCGATCACTCTCGCTTGACTATTAAGGAGACGAGTTGACACGGAGGCGGTTTGAGAGGCGTCCAGATCTGCGGATAGTCGAGTGTGTCCCCAACTTCAGCGAGGGCCAAGTGAAAGAAGTTATAGAATCCATTGCCGACGCGATACGAAAGACACCTGGCGTCACACTTCTCGATGTGGAATCCAACCCGGACCACAACCGATCCGTGATAAGCTTCATCGGCGAGCCAGATCCCGTGAAGGATGCCGCCCTAGCCGCTAGCCAGAAAGCGATCGAGCTCATCGACCTCAGACACCACAAAGGCGAACATCCGCGAATGGGCGCCGTTGATGTTGTCCCCTTCGTACCAATATCCGGCGTAACGATGGATGATTGTATTTCTCTAGCCCGTGCCTTCGGGCAAGAGTTTGCCCAGAAATTTCACGTGCCTGTCTTCCTCTACGAGGAAGCGGCCATAACTCCCGAAAGACGGAACCTCGCTGATGTCCGCGAGGGAGAGTTTGAAGGCCTCCGGGAGAAGATTGGCAAGGACCAGACGAAGAAGCCGGATTTTGGTCCCGAGAAGATCCATCCTACTGCGGGAGCTACGGCTGTTGGAGCCCGAGAGATATTGATAGCCTACAATGTCAACCTTGGAACGAAGGACTTGGATGTTGCGAAGAAGATCGCGCACCAACTACGAGCGAAGGATGGCGGCCTCGCGTTCGTGAAAGCTCTCGGGTTCGAACTGAAAGAGCGGGGGATAGTTCAGGTGTCGATGAACCTGACGAATTATCGCAAGAGCCAATTGTTCAAAGCCTACGAGCTCGTCAAGCTCTTCGCCGATCGCTACGGGGTTCCGGTTGTCGGGAGCGAGATCGTTGGGCTCACGCCCATGGACTCTCTTGTGGATTCCGCAGAGTTCTATCTCCGACTTGAGAATTTCAGCCGAGACCAGATCCTAGAGAGAAAACTCTTCGCGCCTAAGCTCTCAACACTGACCGACGAGAGTTTGGCTTTGTTCAGCGAAGAGGTTGCTTCCAAGAAAGCGACCCCGGGAGGCGGGAGCGTTTCCGCATACATGGCAGCACTTGCTGCAGGACTCCTTTGCATGGTTGCCAGGATAACATTGGGTAAGAAAGAAGCCCCGCCCTATGCAGACAAACTCAACGAGGTGGTGATGGAGGGCGAGGTTCTGCGCCAGAAACTTCTACGCCTTGTCGTCGAGGACACTGAAGCCTTTGACCTGGTAATGAAAGCGTTCAAGCTCTCGAAAGACCAGCCTGAGGCCCGAAAGAAGGCGATAGCAGAAGCAACTATCAAAGCATCCGAGATCCCACTTTCAACCCTCGACTGTTCCGTCAGAATCCTGCGACTGGCTCGCGAAGTCGCGGAGAAAGGGTCGACGAATGCGTTGTCCGATGTGGTGACCGCGGTTTCTGCGGCTCGTGCGGCTGTCGAAGGAGCCGCAAGCAACGTACTAATCAACCTAGCAAGTCTTGAAGATCAAAAGTACGTAGAGAAGATCGCGAGACAGGTCTCCGACCTTCGGAAAGAAGCGGGTCAGCTGGAAGAACGGGCGGGAAAACTTGTCGAGTCTAGAATCAAACATCCTAGGATACCAGCTTAACCAATCTCGTCATTCTGTCGGCCCAGACCATCAACGGTGTAACTAGCATCGTCGATTTATTCCCATCTCTGATGAAAGGGTATTCTACTCTCCGGAATCTCGGCTAACATTCACGCTTGACGGGTCTAATCCGTTGCAGCTCTTTCAATACATCAAACATCTTGGCACAGATTTCTTGAGTGCCTTGGCCAACTGATAAGGTAAAATTCAACCATTCTTTCCAAGCTGTCCGAGGCATATTAGTTGCCATTCATAACGCAACTTCGAAATTGAGCCTTCAGCTTCGGACAAAAGCCTGGGGCGCAGGGTTATTTGTGTACCGCGATGCCCAATCCGAGCTGTCGCTCACATTTCGATGGGATGGAGCTGGATTGAACAGCTCTAGAGAGATAATACTCGTTGAGGAAGAGAAACCAACGTTTCAGGCCGTCACATTCACGGACATCTGTCCCGTCTTCTGTTGATGATTCGAGCTGGAGAACCTATTACAAAGCTCATTTGGATCATTCCCGACCGTTGGTATTCCGAGCTTGACAGAACTATCTTTCCGTGCGTACGAATGTGGAAAAATAGTCTCGACATTCAGATTCACGTCAATAGAGTATCGATGTAAAATGGGGCCTGTCTGGGGTTCTTGGGATTTAGGGTTCTGTTAACTCTTTGTTGGTTGAGTTAACATTCCGATAAGAACATGGACGGCTCGTAGGAATCGATCTCCGGGAGAAACTCACTTGATATTACTCTGACATACTTGTCGGAGAACTCTTCCCACAACCAGTCTAGAGAGTCTGCCTTTGTACACCATGACCCGGCTCTTCAGCTTCGCTCCAAATAGAGAACTGCTCAACTGACCAAGAGTCCCTAAGTGCGCGCCAGCGAACGTGTCCACGACGTGAATCGGTGGCGGGGGAGAAGCTTTGCCAGAGGAGAGAGAGTTAGCTGGCCTTTCCTTTCCCGCGCACCCAATCTCTGCGAGCATCCCCTTCCTAGAGACGACGAGGCTTGCGAGACTTCTCGCAAGATTCTCGTGTTGATGGGGTACGCATTTTCCACTTTCCTTGAATCATAAACGATCTCTACCATACCGTTTCTCTCTTGTTTTCACTTCAAGAAGTTGACCCTCCGGCCTACCTAAGTAGGCAATCACGTAATTTATTCTGGAGGAACGGTCCAAAAATTGGGGTTGTACTCCGAAGAAGGTTCACTCAGGCCGAACCCGCCTTTCGATTTTGCAAAATCGGTGGACTTTCTAGGAATGTTTCCCCCGATGCGAGAAGACCAAACACTGAGCGAACTCTCGATGACGAAGGCGGTTCGGGTTGGTGGCAGAGCGATCGTGTTCCAGCTTAAACCGACTGGAACAATCAAGATGCCCGGGCTAAAGTACACCCTCTTCGCTGACCACCCTTTTTCTCGTGGATTAACAGATGTGGTAATCGATAGGATATCCTTCTTCCTAAGTCTCTCAGATGATCTGGATCAGTTCTATCGCATCGCAATCAACGATTCCAACTTTGCACCTGTCCTTCAGAAGCTCTATGGGTTACACCAGGTCAAGTTCCTCACTCCTTTCGAATGCGCATGTTGGGCCGTGCTTTCACAGCGGAACCAGTTGAGTGCGGCGCGGAAGGCTAAGCAGGCGTTGCTTGAGCGTTTCGGGACGAGCCTCGAAGTAAATGGTCACGTTTACCGGGCCTTTCCGGAGCCCGGCCAACTTGCAGACGCATCTAGAGAAGAATTGAAGGTCCTCCTCAAACATGAGCGCAGAGAGGAATACCTCGGTCATGTAATCAAGGCATTCAACGAAGTAGATGAGAGGTTCTTGAGAACTGATGAGTACGACAAAGTCGAGGAGTGGCTAAAGAACGTCAGGGGCATTGGCGACTGGTCAGCGAAACTTATTCTTCTGAGAGGCCTTGGAAGGATGGAAAAACTGGCTGTGGAAAAAAGGCTTCTCGCGGCTGTTGGCAGAGTCTACGGGAGACCGATGACCATTCAGAGGCTTCAGGTCATCGCAGAAAAATACGGACGTTGGAAGGGATACTGGGCGTACTATCTAAGAACAGTAGCAGGACCCTGAAGATCGCGAAGTCACCGGTCCGCGATTCACGGACTGCTCGTGATTGTTACACTATTGAGGAATACCGGGTTGATTGGCTCATTTGGTTGGTATTGGGAGCTGACTGGAGTATCCCCTAAGCTCAGGGCGACATCCATACCGCTAATCACTTTCCCGAATACTGTGTAGCCTCCGTCGAGAGAATGGTTGTCGGCTAGGTTGATGTAGAACTGGGAACTGCCACTATTCGGGTCGCTGGAACGGGCCATTCCAAGGTAACCCGCGTTGTTGTGAAGAGAGCCAACGATCTCAAGAGGGACAGTCTGCGATGAGCCCCCATTTCCCCAAGAGGATCTGTCACCTCCACCGTTTCTTGTGTTTGGATCCCCGGTCTGGATGACGAAGCCCTTGACGATTCTGTGCCAGGTCAGGTTAGTGTAGAATCCTAATCCGGCGAGATTCACAAAGTTAGTTACCGTCCTGGGCACTTGAGCTTGGTATAGCTCGACTACTATTGTTCCCGCTGACGTGACCAGTGTCGCGAACACTGGCGTAGCTACTTTGGGAGTCACGGTGTGGACAAGACCTCCACTTGTCGCGTTAATTATCACGGTATAACTACCATTGGTCGCCGAGGATGTGGTTAGGGTGGCAGTGCCCGATCCCGTCACCGAGGAGGGACTGATTGTTGCCGTCAGCCCAGGCGACCCCTTCGCCGTCAAAAGTATTGTCCCAGAAAACTGGTTCACGGATGTCACATTAATCGTAGTAATCGTCGGAGTTCCCGCATGAATCGTTACCCCAATTGGAGCCGCGATCATGAAGTCTGGTTTGCCTGCCATCGCTGAAGCGTAGACATACCAGCCAATGCCCACAGCGAGAACGATCAGAACCGTGGCTATGATGTAAGTTCTTCCTCGGTTTTCCCTTCTACGAGTCTTCTCGATAACTCTGCGTTTTTGAGGAGAGGGCATCGAACGAACTAATCAGCTTAGGTTCCCTCTCATTGAAATATGATTCGGTAGGTGAGAACAATTAAGGACTCGTGCCAAAGTTACTAGCGACATCGGCTAACGAATGAGACAGAAGGCGATCCTCCGACACCCTCGAAGTCCAGAGCGCCTCCGATCTCAGAGTTCGAGCGGGCTATATTCTGTTGAGCATGGTGACCCCATCGCGGCCCAGAGCTTTCTGCTAGGGAGGTCCATGATTACTGAGACCACTGTCTCGTATCTCTCATACTCGGGTAATTTCAGGTTCGAGTGACGACATACAGATTCCGGCTTCCCATAATGATCTCTCAACATGTTCTTGGCTGATGCGAGATTCAGCTTTTCACCTGCTCTAACCGTTCTGTCTAAAAGCTTCTGGATTCTCCTGTAACGTTGAAGCGTCGATAGCCGCTCTTCGTCCAACACCTGCTTAACGCCGAGTATTTTTGGATCTGAAAAGTGGTTGGTGTGCGCCACAGCTCCCCTGTCTAGGCCAAGCTTGCAAACAGCCTCAGGAGCAGATTCGATGTCAATCACTTTACCCCTTCCCGCTTTTTTTTGTTGTCCTAGGATGAAATTGGCTGAACAGTTCCGTTCGCCCTGCGAAACTATCCTAGCTGCTCTTCCAAGGGTTTTCGACCTGAGGATTTCCCAGCATCTTACGTGGAAGGGTTTCTTGAGCCGTGCCCAGTCGTCCTTGCTGGACACAATTCCGTTGATTAGCAAGCCGAGTCCTTCGGAGTTCAAACCGATCTTGCCCCCGACAACCCCCGCTTCGGTGAAGGATAGAACATCGGGGCCGTTTTCGTTTCTAACCTTCAGGAAGAGCCCTTTGACCTCTGGTATCCAGTCCCAGTTTTGCGCCATAATCAAATGTCCGTTCCCGACCGCTGTTGGAAGTGTGGCGAAGGCCGTGCAGCCGAAAGTCTTCGGCGCTGGCTTCAATCCGATCTTCGAAAACTGACTGTACATCAACTCATAACGAACATTCAACGCAGTGATATCGAGGATTTCCTGGCCAGAGCCGGCGGCCACGCCCTTCATTGTTTCAGCGTATTCCGGGCTGACCTTGTTGATCACCTCTAGGAATTTTGCTGCTCGACTGACAGCTACCTCATGCGAGAGTTCAGTTTCGCTCTTGAACCTCTGAAAGTAGACCTTCAGGTTATGCTCGATCTCTGTGCGAGCCTTCTTTCCGTGTTCGTATCCCATCTGGTGTGGTGAGCCTTTGAGGGTTAGAACGGGGAGCTTTGATTTCATTATGATCTATGCCAGGCTCTTCTCGAGAGTTATCCAGCCGACCTCTCGTTTGAAGCCAAGCTTTACGTTAATCCCCAGCATGGGGGCGTTGGTCGAATCGTTCCAGGTCTTGAGCTTCTCGTACTTGTTTCTAGCGAACTCGATGACTTTGAGTTTCAAGGCGACTGCAATTCCTCGTCCGCGGTAATCGCGTAGGACTCCTGTTAGTCCCTGATAGAGTCCTTTGGGATCCTTCTGAGCCTTCCATACCGTGCTCATCCCAACGTACTTGTCACCATCTTTCGCTATCATGTAGCCTTGAGGGACCAGGTTCGGACTCTTCATCTCGAAAGCTGACCATTGCTCAAAAGAGACAGGTGTGAACCGTTCAGGTCGAGGAATATCTTCCGAGACGGCTTGAACCAGAGCATGGAGTTTGCCGTAACACGCAGGATCGTTCCTCATCTCGTCGGCCAATGTGACGAAACGGATTCGATGTTGGGACGCCTTGTCCAGATATTTTCATGGAAACCCCGGTCAGTAGCGAACTTGATCGGATAAGGCATGTCCTCCTTTACACCGGTCCAAGAGGTGACAGTGCTTAGGTCCTTGAAGTCCTGGTTTAGCCGCTCGTAGAGTGCGCTCCCTATGCCCTTTCTCTGATGTTGTGGATCAACCCAGATATCGAACCATAGTTTCTTCGGATGATACATCCAGGGCACATGTTGGCACTGAGCGAACCCAACTGGTTCTTGACTCTCATTCGTTATGCACGAGTATCTTTTGAAATGGAACTTCGACTTATCGAGACTCTCATCTTCAAACCGCCACTCCTCCGGTGTCCGGTCGTAATCAGGAAAAATGGAGCCAAAGACGTAGGCCAACTTCCCGTAGTCATCAGCCTTGAATTCGCTGATTTGCAATGGGAGTGTGGGCTTTTGCAAGCTCTTCATTTTGCTGGTGGCTGGTAGCTTCGGTCATCTCTAAGTGTTATGTTCGAGGAATGACCCACACAGGCAAGGGCGTTCGTTGCATGGGGCCTGCCAAATTGGGCTAAGGAGAGTGACTTCGACCAGGTGACGGGTCAGAAATGGGATAAATGGTGGTTGGACCACCGTAAAATCCTTGCCTGGCAATGGGCCAAGCTACCACGCTACGGGTGTGAGGGGCGGTTGCGGTTCGACCGTTCCCTGCCAAGAAGAGACTACGTGTCTCTGAGGCGCAAGGGCTCTCAGGTGAAGCAGCGAGGGGGAACCCGACGACGACGGTAATCCTCTGAGCTGATGAGAGCAAGTCTAGTCCTCAAGCAACCGAAGACTTGACAGAACCACAACAGACTCTCCAGACAAGATCCATGAGCGAGTGCTGAAGGTGGGTATGGCTGAACCTCATCGCTTCGTGCATTATGAGACCGGTTGGGTCATGTTCCGAATCCGCTCGGAAGAGGATACTGAGACTGTGAAGGAGCTGATTTGCCATGCGTATGATAAAGCGGACAAGATGATGCATGCTTGCATGTCGACACGGGTCCAAAGGAGTAACTAAACACTCTAGGACTTTCTCAGTCTCACTAGAAAATGGGCACGGTTTCCGCCCTCTTCAACAGGCAACAATCTCTCTTCAAAAGATACAACCTCGAACTCTTTGAAACACGACTGGAGTTCGTGACGTGAGAAGAAGTGATGGATTATTCCACGCTCCTCTCCTTCAGTGAAAACGTAGGTATTCGGCTCCAGCTTCCTCCCGTTACCCCTTCTGAAATCTGCCGTGGATAAGGCCACGACGAAAGCCGAGGTTCCCTCTCTCATCACTCGATGAACCTCTTCAGTCGCCCGCTTGATCTGTACGAGCTTCCCGTGGTGGAGAACGTTTGTACAGATCACCCCATCAAAATAATCGCTTGTGAACGGCAGCTCCAACATATCATGCCTGACAAGAGTGACGTTGTCGATGGAAGCAGTTTTCAATCGAGCTTCAAGTGTTTTTAGGGCTGTTTCCGAAATGTCGAGAGCCACAACCTGGAAGCCAGCCTCGCCGAGAAGTATGGAATGACGACCTGCCCCACAGCCCAGGTCTAGAATCCTCTTTGCGCCTTCACGCTTCAGGACGTTTGCGAAATCCACAATGACAGGGAGTGGTGGGGAAGTTTCCGCCCACCT
Source organism: Candidatus Bathyarchaeota archaeon (assembly GCA_005888745.1). Lineage (GTDB taxonomy): Archaea > Thermoproteota > Bathyarchaeia > 40CM-2-53-6 > 40CM-2-53-6 > 40CM-2-53-6. The sequence continues at coordinate 73,272 of VBBS01000029.1, forward strand.
CTCTTCTCTCCAAGCAAGCTCCCAAGGATGAGTCTTGTTCGAGCGCATCGCGCGTCAGCCAATCCGATTTGTCAAACTACTTACAGTGCGATGATTTCTCTGAGAATCTCCCTGTCTAGTGTCAGAATCCTGTAGGTTTTCTTTGTAGCGGGAAACCTTCCTGTTGTGCTGCCGTGGAGTCGAGAGTTAGTCCAGACCTGAAAACGAGGGAATGATGCTCTTCGCGAATTCTTTGAGATTGTCAAGATATCCCGTACGATGAAGCGGTGCAATGTAGTACAGTGCTCCGTCTTTTGCGGCCTTTTCCACCTCTTGGCCGACGGCTTTTAGATCGAATTTTTGGTCTCGGTTGGCAACGGACCCACCTGCAAAAGCTATCTTGTCCTCCCGATGGAATCTTCGCGCCTCTTGCCTGACGATGGATCGTGCCTTCTCCATGGGAACATTGACCCACGGTGGTATATGGCAGATTTCAGAGTATTGGCCCGCGAGCCGTAGCATTCGTGTCCCGACGCCTCCAAACATTAGGGGCGGATGGGGTTTCTGAACTGGTTTCGGATCTAGGATCGCACCTTTCGCATGATAGTATTTTCCTTTGAAGTCGACCTGCGGCTTCTCCCAGAGCTGGAGGATCAACTCCACGCCTTCCCGAGTCTTGTCGACCCGTGTTTTCGAATCGTCCCATGTGCTGTATCCCTCGAATTCTGTCTGGGACCATCCTGCGCCCACGCCGAGGATTGCGCGTCCGGACGACAGAACATCCATGGTCGAGACCATCTTGGCCAGCATTGCTGGCGGACGAAACGGGATCGGGGTGACAATTGTTCCGAGCTTGATATTCTGAGTCTTAGCCGCGAGATAAGCGAGGGCGATCCAGCTTTCTACAGTTGAATCTTTCTGTGGCTGCCCGTAGGCTTCAGCCCACATATAGTGGTCTGGGATAACCGCGCCCCAGAATCCAAGTTTGTCAGCAAGCTGAACAGATCGATCGGTCAGGCTCCATCCGCTGAACCAGTTTCCAAGACCTGAAAGAATGAATCTCAAGACTCAGGCCTGACGAAATGATGCTAAGCTTTCAGCTCTCGCAATAACTGTTTCGCAATTGTGAGTCTCTGAATATCATTCGTTCCTTCGTAGGTCTTTATGATCTGTGAGTCCCGAAGAAATCGTTCCACTGGATATTCCGTCGCGACTCCATAACCTCCGTGAATCATCATCGCGAGCAACGACAGTTTTTCTGCCGCTTCCGTCGATGTGACCTTCGCGATCGACGACGCCTTCACGAAATCTTTTCCCTGATCCTTCAAGGACGCAGCCCAATAGGTCAATAGCCGCGCCGTATGCAATCCCATCGCCATCTCAGCAAGCTTATACTGTACCTGTTGAAACTCGACCAACGGCTTCTCAAAACTGGTTCGGGTCTGCGCGTAGCTCACAGCAGCCTCGTACGCGGCTTGACAAATCCCGACGCCCTGTGCTGCAACGTCAATCCTGCCCCTGTCATAGGTCTTCACTCCGACATAGAAGCCGTCACCCTCTTCTCCTAGTAAATTGTCCTTGGGAACTTTCACATGGTCAAGAACTAGCTCTGACGGTTGCGAGCCACGCAATCCAGTCGTCTCGATCTTGCTGGCGACTTGGAATCCATCGGTTCCCCTCTCAACTAGAAACGCGCTGAGACCCTTGTGTCTCTCCTGTCTGCTGGGCGAGGGACTCGTCCGGGCAAAGACAAGGTAGAGGTCGGCTATCTCGCCGTTTGTGATGAACGTCTTTCGTCCAGAGATCTCCCAATGGGTCCCGTGAAGTTTCGCTGTGGACTTTATCCCAGCTACATCGGACCCCGCGCCAGGCTCGGTCATGGCGTGAGCCCCGATCTTCTCGCCTGCGACCATCGGGATGAGGTAGCGTCTCTTCTGATCCTCTGTTCCCCACTCGTTCAAGGGTTCAGAAACAAGATGGCTTGCAACAAAGACTGTCGAGCATGCGGCGCTGACACGGGCTAATTCCTCAAGCGCGATAACCATCGAGAGTAGGTCGGCGCCTAGCCCGCCGTATTCTTCCTTGTAAGTAATTGCGGTCAATCCCAGCTTCGCAATCTGGCTGAGCAGTTCACGAGGAATGTGGTTCTTGCGATCAATTTCCGCAGCTATCGGCCGGATCTGTTTCTCGGCGAAATCACGGATTGTATTCCGGAGGCTCTCGTGGTCCGGTGTCAACTTGACCTCGTAGTCGGATGAACGTGGAAGAATCGTGCTTGTCAAGGGTAACTGATGCTCCGAAACGGAGACAGCCTTTGCGTTCCTTTAAACTTTGAATCCTGAGGAGAGGCTTATTCTCACGCCGAGAAACGGGGACATCACTCTTGTCGGTTTCTTTTTGTGCGGAGAAAAGTGTCTAAATAATGGGTTTTCGGCACTGTCACTAATATTCATCTCGTGAAACATTGGACTCCGTTAGAATACTTCTCTTGAATCCGGGACTGAAATCCTAGGATATTCTCGCTTGTCTAGCCCTTCTATTGAAGCCGTAAATCTGTCAAAACGGTACGGGTCGTTTTCCGCCTTATCCAATCTGAACCTGAAGATTGAAGGTTCGAAATGCGTCGGTTTTCTCGGGCCGAACGGAGCTGGAAAGACAACTACTCTGAAGCTCTTCACTGACATGATTAGAGCATCCGAGGGGAAGGCCCTAATCAACGGGATCTTGGTGCACGAGAATAAGAAGAAGGCTCTTGCCTCCGTCGGATCGCTTATCGAGAGCCCGGAAATCTATCCCGCACTAACCCCGAGAGAGGCGCTCTCCATGGTCGCGGAAATTAGAGGACTGCCCCGTTCAGAAAGGAAGAAGAGAATCGAAGAAGCTGTTGCGGAGGTGAAGATGGAAGAGTGGTTAGACAAGAAAGTCGGAAAATTTTCCAAAGGAATGAAACAGCGAATCAACATCGCCGCAGCCCTTCTATCCCAACCTGAAATTCTCCTACTAGACGAGCCGAGCACTGGACTCGACCCTAGAGGAATGTCTGAAGTTAGGGAAATCGTAAAGTCGCTCAAACACAAGAATCGGCTTATCTTTATGAGCTCCCATCTCCTGAACGAGGTTTCCGACATCTGCGACGAGGTCGCGATGATAGACCACGGAAAGCTGCTTGTCTATGACAAGCTTGGCAATGTTGTGTCGCGGTTTTCCGGTGACGGAGGCGCGATCATCATCGACGTGGGGCTATCCAGAGATATCGATGATCAAACAGTGAGCAGGACTATATCCTCGTTGCCTGGAGTAATTTCGGCCGAAAAACTGGAGGGAAAGAACTTGCGCCTACGGTTCTCTGGAGGTCCGGAGAATCAGGAAAGACTTCTATCGGACCTTGTAGTGATGAAAATCGGCTTGATCAGTTTCCATCCATCCTCTTCAGCTCTCGAGGACACGTACCTGAATCTGATCAAGGCAACGCTGTGAGGGAAATGAGCGAGCCATCTCTCAAGTCTGTCGAGCCCGTAGGAGTGCCCAGTCTCCCGAGCAGCATTGCTCAAGTGGGAACGATCACCAAATACGAACTGCTGAACTATTTCAGATCGCGAAGATTCTTCGTTCTTCTGATAATCGGGGTAGCCATCAGCGCACTTCTCACAGCGCTAGTGGCGTACTACGGGGTTGGCAGCTTTGCAGCCTCGGCCTTAGGATTCTACTCCTTCTGGTGGGGCAATTCCATCACCTTGGTCGTCATACTATCAGGAATATTCTTCGGGGGAGACGCAATATCCGGCGAGTTCCAGAACAAGACAGGATATTTCCTCGTCGGGAACCCGCTTCGCCGATCCTCAATCTACATCGGCAAATGGGTTGGTGCACTGACAGCATCCTTAATCATATTCGCCATCTATGCCGCAATTGCCGTAGGCAATGGCATCTACTACTTCGGCGCGAACATTCCCTACCAATTCGGCCAGTCACTCATCTTCTCCGTGCTCTATCTGATTGCCGTACTCGGGTTCACCTTCTTCTTCAGTTCGCTTTTCAAGAGCAGCTCTATGTCCATTCTCGTGACTGCGATCCTCCTTCTCTTTGCCTTCTCGCTCATCCAAGTAATTGTCTCAACACTTGCCCAGGTAGAACCTTGGTTCATTATTACCTATGCTTCAGGAATAATCGGCAACGTGCTCACAGATCCGTACCCGACAACTCAGACCGTCAGAGGAGGATTCCGAGGAGACACTTCGAGGGTATTCGCTGTGAGTATCCCAGAAGGAATCGCGATACTAGTTGGCTACTTCGTTATCACCGCATTAATCGGCCTTCTGGTCTTTGAGAGAAAGGAATTCACATAACCGAATCTTTCAAACGCAATACCTGAAACCGCAAACTTGATCAGCTCCAGTATTCGCCCCGCCTCTCCATCCTTCGACATTCCACACACGCACCGACACACATTGAAAAGTCTCGATCGCACGATCTCCAGGCATACCCAATCACAGCTCATCACGACCATCCCCGAAAGTCCCGCCACTAGCGATCTTGCTATTAGCTGCCCGAATTCTCACGAAATAATTATGGCGTATTCATGGTGGGGCGGGTGGGATTTGAACCCACGATCACTGGTGCCCGAGACCAGTATCGGAGCCGGGTTTTGATGCCCTTTGACCAAGTTGTCCCTGCCTCTCGGCAGCCTGGACCACCGCCCCCAAGACCCGGAATAATCACGGGAAAATAAGTCCTTCAGACGGTCCGAAATGGTCCGAAATTATGCCAGCGAAGCCCTTTCTTCCGAGAATAGTGTTTCCTCCACTCAACCGCGGCACGTGAAGAACCTATAGTTCGGTTCAAAAGGATCGCTTGCTCAGCAACGTGCTGTTTTCTAGCGATTACGAAACCAATCTTATCGACGAACACTCGCACATCATGTGCTCTTTGAATCTGAAGAGCATACGCGTCTTTCCTCAGGACGACGGTCTTGCTGCCATTCTTCCATGTAGATCCTTTTCTCTTCCTAAGGTACGTATTGGAATGTAACCGGAAATGTGATTGAAGCAAGAACCTCACCAATCCTAACAATTCTGGATCTGAATTGCAGAGTATGATCTGAAGCCTCAGACAGCCATGATCAACGTAAACGCCCGCGCAGCCATCTGCAGAGAATATGCCGCGCAAGAAATCCGCCGGATAAGCATCTGCAAAAGGCCTAAGCTCCTCTAGCGGAGAACTGAGGAATAATCCCAAGGAACGCGAGGAGTACTTGGATTCATAGTATACTTTGCCTAAATCGTGTGTTATTACTAGCTTGTTTGTTTTCCGACCGAGAATATGACCGACTGCAGATTGAAGGCTTCTGCAAAATCGCGGTCTCGAACAGCTAATTTTACGTGGTGATGGTAAGCGGAGTCTTCGACCAAAGCTGCCATCACCGAGGAAAGATCCAATTACGAAGCTTAGGCCTTCAGAGGGTTCAAAATTCAAGACATTGTTACAGCCTCCGCTTGGCTACATAGCCAGTAGTGATTGACGAAAGTGTTTGCTCTGGATAAACCAAGAAATCATGGCGTTACATAACTGGGAGATAAGGCATTCAACTGTTGTCGTCGGCCGATTGTAACTGGCCGTACTTGGCTTGATGTGCTTTCTTGGATGGTGATCGTGTTATTTCGATTGCTTTCGATCCGCTGGGGCTTTCTTGTGTCCATTGAAGTAAGTTCGTACTAGATGTTCGAAGAAGATACTGAAACCCCCGGTCCTACCGTAGTACACCTTGTCAACTTCTTGCCTTACCAGCTGTTCTGCTTCGGACGATAGAGAGATCATTACTTTGCCCATGGTATCTCTAGACTCCTGCAGATAGCTCTGGGCCGTTTTATGCTTATCCCCTGCAGCCGCTCCAATCGGCAAAGAATAAGAACCGCAAACAGAAGGTTGGCCGTCTAAGCCAATTTCTGCAGTAGCCTGCCAACTGCCGTCACTGCGACCAGGGTGCAAACGGTGAGTCCTAACTGATCGTTAAGAGCCAGGGCCAGGACCGCGGTGATGCTTCCGGCTATGAAGTCTCGGAAGAGCCCCTTACTCTTGTCAGAGGTATCAAAAACATCGGAGCCAAGCACGAGTAGCAGTGTCAGGAAGTAGACTGGTTCTTGGCTTATGGCGTTGGCTATTACGAAGCTGGCTACCCATGCCGCAGACTCGGCCACGGGGCGTAGGGCTGGTCGTAGCTCTGCCAGCTTGTACGACAGATCGCTCATGTTGTATGACTGCTATAAGGGATAGAAAAGGCGACCCGACTTTTTCTACTGCGTCCCAGTCGAACAACGAAAATGTCAATTCGTTGAGCGGAAAAATTCAATTCATGACGCGGGTCGCAGAACGATCGTGAAGGAGAGCGTAGGCAAAGGGAAAAGTATCTACTGGGGGCCTTTCTTTCATATCTTGCCAACGCTCAAAATCTACAAAGCGATGGAAATGGCTCCGGGAATGGACCAGTCTGAGATTGACGCGTTTCTAGCGGGCAGTAAGACACCACTCCGACTCGGAACCACTAACTCGAAAGGCGAGCCCAACATACACCCAGTGTGGTACCACTATCTGACAAACAAGCTCTATTTCATGAGCTACAAGGACGCGGTGAAAGTCCGGAATCTAGAGCATAACAAGACGGTCTACTTTTCGGTCGATACGGACGCGATGCCCAACACGGGAGTAAAAGGAAGAGGAACTGCCATCATAGTAAAGGACACAGGTAAAGCATTGTCGCTATTGGAAAAGATCATTGCGAAATATCTGGGTGACCTAAACAGCACTATGGCGAAGAATATGGTAGACGGGGTAAAGAAGGGCTCGGAAGTCCTCGTAGAGATTACCCCTCAATACTTCTCGACCTGGGACTATAGCAAATCGAAATTCTAGCCCGATCACTCGGGGAACCCGTAGAGACGGGCTTAGACGATCTCTATGAGATCGAGGGACGGGTACCCCTTGTCGAAGTTGAAAGTGGCCCCGTGAATATGGGTGAAAGGTTTCACGCCGTAGATTAGAAGATGACCGTTCCAGTTTTGGACCTTTATGTGATAGTCGGCTTGTCTGAGAAACTCATCGCGCACCTTGGTGGGACGTGACGATAATCCGATGCTGAAGGCTCCTTCGTCCCGCAAACCTTCTCCTATCTCTGTAAAACCTGGAAGTGTCAACTCCTCTCCGTAGACCTGCACGAGCTTGTCAAAGTTCATAGTTAACATCATGCCGCTTGACGTTTCTTTCAAGGCGTTCCATGTTTTGTAGAATTCTGCAAGATCACTCATTAGCTGGCCCCTCAACTTTAGCCTCCAGGCTTTCGAAGGTAGCTGCGAGTTGAATTCGACTATCCGAACTTTCTCTGCCAAGGCTTTGTCGCCTACATAGGGTCTCAGTGCTTCCGCCGAGGATTCCGAGCTAAAGGTTCCCGTTGAAACACTGAAGCAGGCCCCGCCCTGGTTGACGAAATTAGACCTGATCATATTGATCAATAATCTCAGCGACTGCGGGGAAACGTTGCTCTCCGTGTCGATCATGAAGAAAGCACCTTTCCTAATTCCGCCTCCCAGTAGCCGGTCGAGTTCCCTGCTCCCGGTGGAGTAGTGGGTTTCTGTGTGTTGAACTTTCTCTGGACTTCTGACTATGCTCGGTAGGCCGTTTTCATATTCTTCGTCCAGGAAGGTGAACCTTCCCTTTTCCAAGGAGAATGGAAAGTGTTGGCTCTGGACTCTGAATCCTCTTAGCTTGTCTATTCCGAGGGACCTAATTCTCCTTCCATCTAGCTCGCTCTGTTCGAGGGTTACTACTCCGTCGACCAGGTAGCCAAGGTTGTCGGCTCGTTCGGCCTCACTGACGAGAATCACGCTTACTTTTGTCTGATCTAGTTCGGACATAATGGCTGACTCAAGCATTTTTCGTCCTTCAGGTGTCGCGTTTCTCAACGCTCCTTCCCAGCTATCTACGACAAGGATTGATTTCTGTTTGGCCTGTTTCAGGCGTACGATCTTCGAAAAGACACTGTCGGTATCAGAGCCTCGGAGGTCGTGGAATTCGTCATTCCAGCTGGCCTTAGAGGATCTCCCGGACATAGAATCAATGACCTCATCGATCCAAGGAAACTGTATGCGCAACTTCACCGGTGAGACCCTGCTGGACGCGTAGACCCTGCGCGAGTCCGCAACAGCATTCAGGATCTCGAACGCGAGAGTTGTTTTCCCGGTGCCGGGTGCTCCTTGGATGAGCAGGACGTTTCCGGGAACTTCGAGAAACTCCAAGAACATGTTCATCATAGGGGACGATGTCGCACGGACTACGGAAGGTTCGAGAGCTTGAGGATCGGATTTCGTTCCCGAGGCTATCAAGTTATTACAACACGAAGTGAGAAGGAGCGTGAAAGATTTCAAGAAATTGTTTCCTTTGCAGTCTTTGGGCGGGAACTAATGTGACTGTCATGTCACGTTGACCTTCCACACGGTAGGAACTCGCTAGACCCTAGTCTTCAAAGCCTAGAGAGCGAAGTGCATAGTGGATAACGTGCCAAAACTCAAGTTCAGCAAAGAATACCTCCAGCGTTTGACGAAACCTATTCCAAAGAAAGACCCGAACATGCGAGCGGCAACATCGACCGAGACCCTGTCAGAACCGCGGCATCCCACGGGATTCCATCAGTACTGTACGAGTTGTGGGCGGGAACAGCTTTTCAGCGTGGACACACTAGGCTGGAAAACCTGCACCGCATGTCGCCGAACCGCTCCGGACAGAAGCCAGAGTCCAATATGAGAGGTCCCCAAGTACAATTTTTTAAACAGGTTTGGGGTAGAAGACTCTTGACCTTTTCTTGCAGCGATCCTACGAACGCTTCAGTTCGGATGTTCTAGACGCTGCTTCTGCCCCGGTTCGTCTTCACATTCTCAAGCTGTTAGTCTCCAAAGGTCCCCTTCCGTACACTGAGATAATGTACGAGGCGAAGATGGATCCTGTGCGGGACGCTGGAAAGTTCGTCTATCATCTCAAAACCCTTCGTAAGGCTGGTTTAGTTGCGATCGAAAAAGGCACGAAAAAGTACAGCATAACAGACCTCGGCAAAATACTCGTCGAGTTCTCGCGCGACCTGGAAGAGTGGGTTGCCGTTAAGCGAGGCCGCCTCTTCGTCCGAACCTCCAAGATGACAATCGAGGAATTTGACCGGACCCGGATCGCTTCTTCCCTCGTCACCGAAGCCGGGATGCCCCAAAGCCTGGCAGACGAGATAGCCTCAGAAGCCGAAGAAAGACTTCTGCGGTTCGGAACAACCTATCTCACAGCGCCCTTAGTCCGTGAACTCGTCAACACCATCCTCGTCGAGAGAAAACTCGAAGAATACCGCCACAAGCTAACTCGACTGGGACTTCCAGTCAACGATGTAACAATCCTCCTTAAGGAAGCCGGCCGAAAACACCTCGATTCGGCCTGGGTACAACAATCTGCAGGGGCTGCTGTCACCGAAGAATATGTCCTGCTAAACAGCCTCCCCCGGCCCCTAGTCGACGCCCACTTCACCGGACAGATCCACCTAGAAGACGCAGAGTCATGGATACTCAAGCCCAGCATATTCTTCCATGACCCCCGTCCCTTCCTACGAAAAGGACTCCCACGATCCACGCCACCAGTCTCTTTCGAAACCGCGCTCGGAGCATTACTCCGACTAGCCCGCATAACCGAAGGACAAGTAGCAAGTGAGCAAGTCTTCGACCACATCAACGTCCTACTGGCACCGTTCATCCGAGGGATCCCGACCGAAAGAGTCCAAGAAGCGATGAGACTATTTCTCTACCAACTCAACTGGGACGGTTTCTCAAACAGCCTTCCCTTCCGAACTACAATCGGACTCGACCGAACGATTCCCAGTTCTCTCGAGAAATCAGAGGCAGGAGCACCCAACGGCAAGAGAGAGGGGGTGTTCGGCGACTACGCCCACGAGGCCGAAGAATTGTTCCGGACAGTCATAGTTGCAAGTATGGAAATTGCAAGGAACAATCTCCTCGTCAACCCTTCAGTCACAGTGAACCTCAGCCGAGAAAGACTGTCTGAGCCTGACAGCCTCCTATCGATGACCTATGACGCGTCCCTGAAATATTCTATCCCAAACTATAGGATTCAAGATCCTGAACAGACCGTTACCGTATCCTCTGACGGCAATGCCATGGTCACCGATGACACGAATAATATTGCAGGTGGAGCAGTGGTGGGAACCGTCCAAGTCAATCTCCCAAGAATATCATACGAGGCAACGGGAAAAGACGAGCGATTTCTCCAAGGAGTTCAGAACGCTGTTGATGAAGCGGTGAAGGCCCTAGAGATTCGTGGACAAGCCATACAAGAAAGAATGAAAGAGGGACTTCTGCCACTCCTTTCATGGGAAACTGACGGGAACGCGTATTATAGATCCCAACCAATGGCGGAGATCGGCCTCCTAGGGCTAAACGAGGCCGTTAAACATCACACAAAGAAAGATGTCGATGCCAAAGATTCACTCGCCTTTCTCAAAAAGATCATCGAAGCAACACGACGCGCCATCTCGGAAAGCGATAATCCCACACTCAGAATCCGCGTCGGGCTTCATCCCTCTCCGGAAGCATCCTCGAGACTCGCGAGCATCGACGCTGAAAAATACGGATTCTCCACAATAGTCTACCAGGGGTCCAAACGGCACCCCTACTACACGGATGTACCCTTGATTCCGTTGACCCATAAAATACCGCTATCTTCACGCGCGTTTCTTGAGGGGGAAGCTCAGAAACTCCTCGATGGAGGGACAATCCTCCCGCTAGTCATGGGGGAAAAACCAGGGGCCGCTGGGTTGGCGAGAGCATCTCAATTACTCGCAGATTCAGGCGTCAAACACTTCACCTTTTCCAACATGCTTTCACGGTGCCAGTTCTGCTATCAAGTCGATACCGGAGTTCATACAAAATGCGCGAATTGCGGTTCAGACAAACTGACAGTCGTGGCGAAATACGCAGGTAGATTGATTCCCCTCGACTTATGGACCGAGTCAAGGCGGAGAGACCTGGACAGGATCGCAGGCTACGTTTTCTCGTAGACAGGCCAAGCTTCTCGGAACTTCGCCGTTGACGATAGGATGGTGCAAGTGGGCCTGATAGGACCCAATTGAGTTTATCTCATTGACCCCTTGACCAGGCGAGTGGGGAAGAGACACCTTGACAGAGATCCGAGTTGGTTCGAGGAGGCCCTTCAGAATTGGTCTCCTAACTGGAGGTCTCGCCATCATCGCCGTTCTCGGAATACAGCTCATCTTACTCAGACAACTCTCCGTCTTCAACACAGGGCTCGGCCTCTGGGTCCTCGCCACAGAGTTCGTTTCCACTGCCGCCCTGCTCCTGGCCTTGGTGTTTGTCGGCTCATTTTTCTCCGCAAGAATTCAACGCCAGTCGGGCTCTCGGACCCCCTGGGTTGTCTACTGCGTTCTTCTCGGTCTCGCCTGCTTCGCAGCATTCACACTCGGCATGAACAACGGCCTGACCTTCGACGTGAAATACTCAACCTATGCCACAAAAGCAGGAATTAACTTTCTCAACCTTCAGTACCTAAACGGGGCAGTCATCTGGACAACTCTCCTCCTAACAGCTCTATTCATGCTCAGCGACCCGAGAATCTCCTCAGTCAAGGGAAGCGATGGGAAGAGACATTTCTACATGCACAGCAAACTCCTCGGAATTCTTCGACTACTATCCAAGACCAACCTGGGAGCGATCTTACAAACTACCAGAAGAAGCTACTATGAGTCATCCAGCCCTAGACCATCCTTCGACTGGGACATTGGAGAGACCCTTGACCATGCAGTCCTATCGAAGAGTGGCAAATTGCAGTGGAACGACAAGTTTCCCGTCTCCTATCCCCCATTCCTCGCCTGGACAACGATCAAGTTTCTCCTCGCCCTAGGAATCGCGGCAACCATCGCAATTGACGTTGCTCTAAGATTCGTCACCATACAGAATTATCTTGTCCAAACAAACAGCACCTGGTTGGCGCAGGTACAGAACTACTTCTCAATACTAGCAATGAGACTTTCTGGAACTTACCAGGTGTCGTCGACTTTCGGCATCGACAACGTCTTCACATTTGAAGTCTTCAAGTTCATCCTATCACTAATCGGCCTAGCCTTTGCTGTTGTAGGAACCAGACTTGGAGTCGCGCTCCTTGCAAACGCTATGGTGGGACTTTCCAAGAGAGCGTTCGGGATGTCCCGGATCGCGCTCAGCAACGTATTCGTCATTGCCGCGCTACCAATTATCTTCGCAGTTTTGGGCAGCGGGGCCTGGGTCTATGACGTAGGCACATCCTTCATTCTCTCCACCCTGTTCATCGTGATGATCGGAATAGCGTTCATGGCCGGGTATACACGAACCCAGAGAATCCTGCGCATTAAGATCACCCGCGTCAAGGGTCTCATAATACTCGCAATCGTCTTGGTCTCTACGATCACGCTTCCCGTGTACGGAACCTATCTCCGGGCCCAGTCTGGCCAATACATCAACTACCAATGGAATCCAGCTTACGTCCCAACAATTCAGTACACCCGCTGGGCGTACGGAGTGGATTCGGTCACCAGCGCCGACAAAGCTCTCATAACAAGTTCGGGAACCCAGACCAATACGCTAGATCACATCCGAATATTCACAAACGAATCGGCCCGGCTGAACATGAAACCGCTAGTCGGGGTCAACTGGATGTCCATCGACAACGCTCCTGTAGACATCATCTTCATCAACGGCACCGAATACTGGGTGTCCGTCCTCCAGCTCGTACAGGCAGGCCTCCCGAACGACCCCGACGTCTGGCGTACTCAACATCTCCTGCTAACTCATTCGGAGAAAATTCTAGCGGTAAACGCTGCAACGACTGAGGCGGTGGACATAGCCAAAATCTGGAACCTAACTCAGTCTCCCCAGATCTACTACGGCGAGGGTGGATTATGGCGAACGGCTGACGAGGTCTACCTGAACATTCCAGGCTTCAACGAGACCCACCTATCCGCGTACACAGGACCTCCTTCCTACAGTGGAGTACCGGACTATACGTACAAGGGTTTCTGGCTGTACTGGAAGTTCTTCTGGCAGGGAAGGTTCGACTTCGCCAACGGAGCTTACGGTAATATCAAGGCGCTCGAGTACCGAGACGCAGACATCAGAATCTCTAACATTCTATTACCGAACATGCAGTTAGACCCGGACCCCTATCCTGTAGTAGACAAACAAGGGAACATCTATTTGTTGCACTGGGTTTGGATCAACTGGCAGAGTCCCAGCGACTTCGCGGACTACCCCGACCACACCGACACATCGATCCTTCGATTGTTCGCAGCAACGCTTACAGACATGAAAACCGGAGACGTCACCGGGTACCTGTACGAGAACGGGAAGACCGATTACGTCAGGTCGTTCTACAATTCCATGTATCCTCAGTGGAAACAGCAAATGCCCTCTTGGCTTCTCCCCCAGCTGAGATATCCTGAAACATACTTCAACACTCAACAAGACGTGTACAATTTCTACTTCCAAACAGACCCATTACAATGGCAGAGAAACGTCTTCCTGCAATCAGCAGAAACCACTCGGTTCATTATCACACCGATTAATGGAACTCTAACGTGGGCCGCAGTTAGGCTGGTAGAAATTTACCACAGCCCATCTCAAAACCTGGCAGGCCTCTACGTTGCTCCAGCAGGAGCACGGACAGGACAAGTTTACCTTATCAGGTTCCCGGAGGGTACTACCGTCATCGGACCCAATTCGGCCGTCTCAGCTGTGACAACCGACCCGCAGATCAAGACTCAGCTAACTCTCCATCCAGATTGGACTCTTGGAAACATACTCTTGTATTCTGTAAACGGCCGTTTGATCTACGTCATTCCGTATTATGGAACGCAAGGCATCCTTACTGTACCAGAGATGGTGACGGTGGTTGACGGCTCCACGAAACAAGTTGGGCATTATTTTATTGTAAAGCCTACTGACTCCATCGAAGTAGGAGGCGCAACGACCAAGGCGGTCAATAGCATCGGTATATCGACCACCCAGATAACCATCAGCGGCAACCTGACCTCAAGAGACCAGTACGTGGATGGGGGAAACAGCCGTTGGATTCTCGGAATAAGCACGACCGCGGGACCCATTCATGTCCTAGCGAAACAAGAGATTTTGACAACAGCCGATAAAGTCACAATAACTACTTCGCCCCTTGGAAAACCAATTACGCTCGTAGTGGACAACACCACGGACCCCTACACCGTTTTGAGCGTTCAATGAGGGGTTATGCAAAAAATCGTCGAATGCGCTAGACGGCTCCAAAGACCAAGCCTAGCAGTGCCATCCTCAGCACCACGCCGTTCCCGACCTGTGGGAAATATTTCGCGTGGCTCGTTGAGTCGACACTAGAGTCTATCTCATCGACCCTTGGCAATGGGTGCATGACTATCGAGCTCTTCTTTGCTCGTGCGAGCTCATCTGATGTCAGCCGGTAGGACCCCTTGACCTTCTCGTACTCTGCTAGATCCCCGAACCGTTCCTTCTGGACCCTAGTCATGTAGATCACGTCCAACTCTTTCAGATACTGCTGCAACGAAGTGGTCTCTTCAACCTCTATTTTCTTCGAGACCTCTTCCAAGACCTCTCTCCTCATCTTTAGTATCTCTGGGGAGATGAGGACCAATTTCACCTTGTATTTCGCTAGCGCGTACGCGAGCGAGTGAACCGTCCTGCCGTATCGGAGATCCCCGATCAGTCCGATGCTTAGACCATCAATGGCCCCGAGTTCCTTCTTGATCGTGTACAAGTCGAGCAGCGCCTGGGTGGGATGCTCCTCCGCACCAGATCCGGCGTTAATCACTGGAACCTTCGAGAACTCGGCAGCCATTCTCGCCGCCCCCTCTAGGGGATGCCTGACCACGAGCACGTCGGCATAGTTTTCGACAACTCGCACGGTATCTGCAAGGTTCTCTCCCTTCTCGACCGATGTCCCCTTCGTCTCTGCAAATCCGAGAGCGGTCCCGCCGAGCCTCGTCATCGCGGACTCGAAGCTTAGCTTCGTGCGTGTGCTCGGTTCGTAGAATAAGGTTGCCATTATCTTTCCATGAAGCATATCGGACCTGGTTTTCACAAGTGGCTCCATGACCTGGGCCATGTCCAGAATGTGATCGATCTCTGACCGGGAGAGGTCGCGGACGCTGACTATGTCTCTGCCAGCAAAGTTAGATGTGGGCGGCATTCCGATTCCTAGCCGAGTCAAGGAGTCCTATAACTATCTTCAGAGTGAACCAATGATGGCTGTACAAGTTCTCACGATAACTTCAGACCTGTTCCTCCAGTCAAGAATCATAGAGCTTGCAAAGTCATTGGGCGCAATTGCCAAGACGGTTACAAGTGAGGAAGCTCTGATCAGAGAGGCGAACTCATCGCGTCCGAACTTGGTCATACTCGACCTAGCCGCATCGGACTATGATCCGTTCTCATGTGCCAAACGGCTGAAAACTATGACACCTAAACCTAAGATCTTGGCCGTATTCCCTCATATCAGAACGGATCTCAAGCTGAAAGCTGAGACTGAAAAGGTCGATTACATTATCCCCAATTCCAGTTTCCTCAAGACTCTGAAAAGCATCCTGGAGAAAGAGGCCCGCGCCAAGTGAGCTGGATCGTCAAAGACCTCTGGGACACGCTAGGCAAACGTCGCCGAGAATTCGAGAGTCTCTGGCAAGATCGTACTCTGCGAGCCTTTGAAACCATCAACTGGATTGCCAACGAAGTCGGCGAACGCTGGGGAGTTCTAATACAGATCAACTTTCCACCTGGCCAGGAGAGACCGGACGTCGCCCGCCTTGGGCACAGAAACCTGAGCATCCTAGTAGACAAGAATAGGAAGAAGTTCGAATCGGTAACCGAGGATGAGGTGAAGCAGGCGGCTCAGCGGATGAACCCACTCTCGTTTGATCCGGCTCGCTTTGGTCATGAAGGATTCAGAGCAAAAATAGCATCTGGGCGGATAGACTGTTTGCCAAGCGGGGTCCATCTATGGTGCGACATAACACCCGAGGTCTTGGATTTCCTCGATTGGATCTTCGAAAACGGTTACGGACTGAACCCTGAGTCTAGTGCCTAGGAAACCGACATTAGCTTCTTGCCCAGTCTTCTCTCAATATCCATCTTGGCCCGCTTCAGCTGTCTAGCACGCTTGAGCAACTCGATCAAATAGTCCAAGTCAACTATTGGACGCAAAGCTGGATATTCCCATGGAGTCTTGTTGATCTCGTCAGGATAGATCATGTACCCGTTAGGATAGTGAGTCAGCAGTATCCCCGTCGGATCTGTCTCTAGGACCTTGGAGAACTCTCGTAGGGTGTAGCCTGCCTTCTTGAGCTGTTCCAGCGCTCTGTCGAGCTCATCGCTGGCCCTCTCCAGCTCGGCAAACATCTCTCCCCTATCGCCATCTCCCATAGAATATCTGCCCCGACCCTGTTCGCGAGAAACGAGGGCTCACGGCGGGCATAAGCGTTCCTTAACCCAGACGCCCTCTCCCCCGAAACAAAGAGCTCTCTCACGATGGGGGCGAAGGGCCAAGGGCCCAGCGCCACGATCAGTTGTTCGACTCTGACTTTGCCTCGGATCGTCTTCGAGTGAGAACAAGTTTCCATACAATAAGGACCCCTCCAACGATCGCTGCCAGGGCCGGTCCTACGTACCCTGCGAGGAAGTAACCTAGAGGCGACGCGTTATGGCTTATCCATTGCTGCATGAAATAGTTCGACTGGTATTCGTTGGAGATAGCAACAAGGAGACTTACTGTGATCGCGAATTGAGTGATGATGATAGTGGTTACGGCTCGCGATGCTCCTCGACGACTAGCTCTCGCGACGATGACGGCTTTCCCGGTCTGGGATAACTTTGGGTTCGGGATTAGTAGAGAGCTGATGGCTCCAAGCGAGACGAAGATGCCGGCCGTAAAAGCTGCCCAGCGTGCTCCCTGCGTAATTGCATCGTACAGGATTGATAGAACGGCGGGTACGTTCTTGCCAAAGAGGGCGAGAAAGGATGGGTCGATCCCTCCAGAAAGTCCCGAGTTTAGGGCGGCTGTCAACGCGGCCCTTTGCTGCACGCTGAAACCAGCAGTACTAGTTGCGAGGTCGGCCAGTCCCACCGTGGAAATTTGGGCCACCAGAACTGCGCCAATTACAGCGATTCCGAAGGCTGAACCAATCTGCCTGACGGTATTGTTGGCTCCTGATCCTACTCCGGCCTTCTGCCAAGGTATACTCTGCAAGACGGTACTCGTAAGCTGACTAATCGCCAGACCAACCCCCGCGCCATAGATGACGAGGATCGGATACATGTAGTAGACAGGATTCGCAACGCTGATGATCTGAGACAGGCTGAAGAGCGCAATGGCCTCAAGAGCCATGCCAGTGGTGACAACCCACTTGGGTCCAAACCTAGTCGCCAGAATACCGGCTACCGGCGCAAAGATGAACACTGAGATCGCCATGGGCAGGAAGGTGAGACCAGCATTGAATGCCGATAGCCCCTTGACAGTTTGAAGAAATATTGAGATGATGAATACTGCTCCGAACTCGCCCATAGCAACAATCGTGACAGTGAATAGGCCGTACCTGAAACCCTTGAATTTGAGGAGACTGAAATCAAAGAGGGGAACCTTCCCCATCCTCAGCCGGTGGACCTCGTAGAAAGCAAACATGGAAAGTAAAACAAGCCCCGTTATGATCGAAACTAGAGGAAGTGATACCGGGTTTGAGACCGACCACGAGAACCCTCCCGCTGCGAATTCACTGTTCGGAACAATCCAACCATAGGTCTGAGCTTCAATAAAGCCGAACAAGAGACTGGACAGACCAAGAGTGATGAAGATCAGTCCGAGGTAGTCTGTGGTGTATTTTGGATCCTTGAATCGAGTTTCCTTAATCGCGAATGCGGCCCCGACGAGAGCTGTGATCCCTATCGGGATGTTGATGAAGAATGCCCATCTCCAAGTAAAATTCGGATCACTTGTGAAGTATCCTCCTAAGACTGGACCCAGAACTGCTGCGGCGCCTGCGGTTGCGCCCCATATTCCGAAGGCGACGCCTCGCGCTTTGCCGGTGAAAGTAGTCGTCAGGATTGATAGGGTGGCGGGGGATGCCATTGCGGCACCGAATCCTTGGAGCACTCGGCCCACAAGGATCTGGGTCAGATCTTGAGAGAATCCATCAATGATCGAACCGACAATGAATAGAGAGATTCCGGCGACGAAGATCCGTCTTCTGCCGAACTCATCACTTAGCTTTCCCCAAGTGAGAAGGAACGAACCGAAGACCAACGCATAGAGAGAGGTGATCCATTCTAGATCCTTCAGATTGATCTTGAAGTCTACCGAGATTTGATACTGAGCGACGATCACTATTGTCGCATCAATTACGATGATTGCGAGGGAGAGGCTCAACACGAGCAAGATGAGGAGCTGCTTGGGCTCGACCTTGACCGACCCTCCAGCCGGCGTTGTACCGGCTGGACTTGCTCCCTCCCATGTACGGCCGGATGGTTTATCCTGGCTCTCTCCTGACATTTGAAACGGCCCACATTTGTTCGGGGTAATCAAACATTCCCGTCGGGGAAGCCGGGCGGACCTACGAGGTGTGAAACATCTAAGAACTCGCTGGAAAGGCAGCATCTCAGATTGCCAAAGGATCTTCACACACACCGCTATAGAATCCCTCCAGGACATGAAGTTCGTCTGAAATATGTTGACCCAAACGATACTTCCGGTTTCGCGGGAAAAGATGATGATGAACTGAAAGAGTCAAAGAAACTCAACGAGAAGCTTGGGCAGCTTCAAGAGATGCTTTACGCAGAGCACGAACAGAAAGTCCTAGTTGTTCTACAAGCTGTTCTACAAGCGATGGATACTGGCGGTAAAGACGGAGTCATAAACCGGGTTTTTCAGGGACTCAATCCCCAGGGAGTCGGCGTCGCACACTTCAAAGAACCAACTCCTAGGGAACTAGATCCTGGTTTCCTGTGGCGAGAACACAAACAAGTGCCCGGAAAGGGAGAACTAACGATTTTCAATCGAAGTCATTACGAAGGCGTCCTAATCGAGAGAGTTCACAACCTTGTTCCTGTACGCCTGGGACCGTGACGAAACAGTGACCCCGCCATTCGTGTTCGAGACTGTCATCGAGGAAGGGTCGTTGCCGCTCTGGGAAACCGAGGATTGATAGGGAGTAAAGTTCTTCCTGGTAAGTGAGACGGATGGGCCGAGGAACATGAGCTCGAAGCTGAGGCTAAGCCGCCTTCCTTAAGCCTCTTTCCGGGCAGTACGACCGTCAGCGCAAATCGTTCTCTTCTTCGTAACTATTTTTCGAACATTCCTTTTCATAGTGACCCCCCGGGGGCGGTCGATTTTCCTACGCCCACCCTTCACGAAACACTCTAGATTTGAGTCAACCTGGAACATGGGTGAAAGACAACGCGTCCGGGGAAACCTGCACGGGGCACGGGGCCTTCAAATAAGCGCCAGCTATGATTCTAGCGGTAAGTCTTCTCGAATGCGGACCCTCGTAGCAGAATGCAAGATTCCCACAGCTCCCTCCCGGTACGAGGAGGTTGAGACCATGGCCGAGAGCATAGGTTACGAGGTAATCGATACCATCGTCCAGCACCGGAAAAGTCTTCACCACACCTACTGCGTTGGACCCGGAAAACTGGAAGAGATCAAAATGCTCGTCGTCGAGAACGATATCGAAGCAGTTGTCTTCGCCAACACTCTCCCAAGCGCGCAAGTTTTCAAGATCCAGCGGGTCCTCGGCGGAACAGACATCAAAGTAATCGACCGCAATCTCCTCATCCTCGAGGTCTTCGATAAGCGCGCCATGACAAAAGAGGCAAAACTACAGATCGCCCTGGCAAAGCTCCGGTACACCTTCTCCTGGGGCAGAGAATTCCTAAGACTCGAAGGCATTCTAGGGGGACAGGTCGGGTGGAGCGGGCCCGGAGACTATCCCTACCACGACTATGAGAGGACGGCCAAAAAGCGGATCGCGAACATGGAGAAGGAACTGAGAGACGTCTACTCAAAAAAGAGCCTGCTCAGAGACCACCGGCGAGAACGAGGCTTCCCAATAGTAGCGTTAGCCGGCTACACGCAGAGTGGAAAAACCACGTTCTTCAACCGAATGTCCGCCGAACACAAAGACACTGGCCTAGGACCCTTTACCACCCTGTCCACGTTCGCAAGAAGAATTGACCAGAACAACGGTGGTGACAATTTCAGTTTCATACTCATCGACTCGATCGGCTTCATCGAAGATATGCACCCGACAATCCTTAAAGCATTCAACACGACCCTCGGCGAGATATCGAATGCAGACCTAATCCTCCTATTCGTCGACGTCAGCGAGGACCTTGAATCGGTCTTCAGAAAACTGACGGCCTCAAAGGAGATTCTCGAGAAGATAGCTGCCAAGGTTCCCTTGGTCATCTGCGCGAACAAAACAGACCTCTGCAATGACAGCCGGCTTAAAGAGGGAAAGAAACTGATTTCCCGGACATTCGAGGGGGTTACACTCGTCGAGGTAAGCGCTTTGAAGGGGAACAATACTGAGGAGGTTGTAAGGCAGGCCTACAATCACCTCAATGGATCTGTCTCTCTTGCTCCTAGCAGCTCTCTAGAGTTGCACTCCTCTCCATAGTAGATCTCGGGAAATCCTAAAATTCTTCATTGCTATTAGTTGGAGATGGGATGTTCTAAGTGGAATTAAGGAAACTTCAGCGAACACCAGATGGAACTTTCCTGGTCACCATCCCTAAGGCATGGGCCAAACGCGTCGGACTCGACCAAGGGTCCGTCGTTTCCTACGAAGAACGACAGGACGGGAGACTCCTCCTGTCCCCGAGAATTGACGAGGAGAGGCCCCCCCTCGAGGTCATATTGGAAGCATCTCCCTTCGTCAGACGGGAGATAATCGAGCGATATCTTCTCGGATACGACATAATCCGGATTCAATCGAAGGACAGTTTGTCGCCAGAGACAAGGGACGAGGTCCGCAAAACGACGAAACGGCTTGTAGGGCTGGAGGTGTTAGAGGAGGACGCGAAGAAGATCTTATTGCAATGTCTGATGGAGCCTTCGCTACTCAACCCGGAGCGTATACTGCGAAGGCTGGAAATGCTGTCCATGCCCATGCAGATAGATGCTGTCCAAGCCTTTGTAGATTCCAACGCCGAGCTTGCTAACGGTGTCGTTGAGAGAGATGAGGAAGTGGACCGATGGTACTTTCTTTTAGTCCGACTGGTCAGAGCGGCTATCGCCGACACGTACCTGCTCGAGAAGATCAAGGTCTCCTCAGTCGACTGCCTAGACTTCCGCCTCCTAGCAAGCTACATCGAAACATTCGCTGACTACTCCGTAACCGTCGCCGAGAACACCCAAGACAAGATACCTGTTCCAAAGGAACAACAGACGCTATTCCAGAAGATCGGAGCCTCGGTGAGTACGATGTACAAGGACGCGGTCGGGTCTGTCCTCTCACGAGACCTCAAGCTGGCCTCATCCGTAAGTCCGAGGTTCAAAGAGACCAAGAAGATCCTTGCGGAGGCTGAGACAAGCATAGCAAGAGCCCCGCGTCCCATTGTCAACCACCTCGTCGCCGCACTCATAGCCCTGAATAGAATGTGCGAGGTTTCCGTGGACATATCCGACCTTACGATTACAAGGTAACAGACGCTGGCCTCGCGATAACCGGATAAACCGCAGTTACGTATCAGATAGGGTTTCCAGGAAAGGGTCGCGATGTCTGAAGAGAGGAAGAGGGCAATCAGCACCATACTGGAAGCAGGTTTCCAGATGGAAAGCGACGCTTTCAAAGCCCTAATGGAGCTCAGCGCCGCTGGCCAACTCGACCCTCTAGTCAAAGAGGTCCTTCGAGTCGCCGGAACCGTGGAACCACGACCCTCATCCATAAGCAGAGATCTCGTTCTCAAAGCGGCCGAACAGCTAGACCTCTCCGGGAAGGGCGTGAAGACAGAGGGTGCTGGTTTGGGACATGGCCGACGTTTTGCTGAGGATCTTGAGTCTCGACTAGAAGTTGTCTCGGACCCTACGGGCAAACTCGGAACGACCGGCGCATTCGATGACTTTCTCCATTATTTCAGAAACCGTTTCGACAAGATGAGCCTCCTCTTCAGGCAGAGAATGGACACCCGAAACGCCGGAACAATTTCTGACGCGCTTTCAGGCGGATCAAATGGTCGAGGCCGTTTCATCTGTATGGTCCTCGACAAGAGAGAGAAAGGCGACAGGATCTTTCTGACAGTTGACGACTATGAGGATGAAGCCACTGTACTCGTTGGGCGGCAGAACTCCGCGGTGTATGAGATGGCGAGGAAGATAGTCAGGGACCAAGTCATCTACATCCAGGCCCGGAAGAGCGCCGGTCCTCTTTTGATCGCGGAAAGCATCGTCCTCCCGGAGGTACCGGATAGAAAACCGGCCCACTCCAACGAGGAGGTCTTTGCCGCGCTAGTGTCTGACGTTCACGTCGGAAGCAAGGTGTTTCTCGAGGACGAGTTCCGCCGGGTTCTAAGCTGGTTGAAAGGAGAAGTCGGCACACCGAACCAGCGCGAAGTCGCCGAGAGAGTGAAGTATGTTCTGATCGGGGGTGACCTTGTCGACGGGATCGGAATCTATCCTCGCCAAGAGGTGGACCTAGCTGTCCCCGACATCTATGAACAGTATCGATTGGCAGCTAAATTCGTCAGTCAGATCCCAGAGTACATGGAAGTGGTCCTGATACCTGGAAACCATGATGCGGTACGCCAGGCGCTGCCGCAACCTGCTATCCCGAAGGATTTTGCTGGACCTGTTTATGACTCGCGGAAGATTGTTTCGCTCGGGGATCCAGCGGAGGTTCGCTTGCACGGGGTCCACTTTCTACTCTACCATGGAACTAGCCTCATGGATATTCTCAGCGGGGTTCCTGGCCTAGACTATCAGCGTCCAGTAGAGGTTATGGAGTATCAGCTACGGGCCCGGCATCTATCTCCGGAGTATGGGAAAACGACTCCGATCGGTCCCGAACAGGAGGACTTCCTAGTGGTGGATCGGGTTCCAGATGTTTTCACATCAGGACACATTCATGTTTCAGGAGCCGGCGTTTACAGAGGAACAACAATAGTCAATAGCGGTGCATGGCAGGGGCAGACGGACTATCAGAAACGGATGGGATTAGTCCCCAAGCCGGGAATCCTTCCCGTTGTTAACCTGAAAACCCTTGATGTCAAGATGATTAACTTCCAGTAGTCCATACCCCCACCCCAAGGTTTCCAGTGCAAATCCTCAACTCACTGAAGAATGGATATTCTTGCTTCTAGAAACTTACTGGTAAGGTTAACTTGTATTCTGATGATTTATGGGGACCTATACATTTTCCAGCACTAATCCGTCTCCGATTTTGTATAAGACCGCGAACTTTGAAGATCGCTGCTGAGGGTTCTTACAGCTCTCCAGAGGAAGGAGGGGGGTACGGGTACGAGTCCCAGGTCTATTACTCGCCAACTAGCTGAACAATGACTGTTCTGTCTCTTGGTCTGACGTCCAGCTCTACAAAGACGATTTGTTGCCAGGTTCCCAGCAATAGCTTCTTGTCTAGAAATGGCACCGATAAGTCTGGTCCTATAATGGATGCCCGGATGTGTGAGTGTCCGTTGCCGTCATGCCACCGATTCTCATGCTCGTAAGACCCCCTCTTAGGCGCAAGTCTTTCAAGGGCTAAGGGAAAGTCGGTTAGAAGTCCGGGCTCGAATTCAATTGTTGTTAGAGCTCCAGTCGACCCGGGCACGAAGAGCGTTGCGACTCCATCCTTCACCTTTGAAGATGTAACTATTCTCTGGATCTGATCTGTAATGTCAAGAATTTCTCCTTCGCGGTGAGTCCGAAACCTCAACTCTTGACAGTCGACAGTCATTGTCACCTCCGTCAGGTTTCAGGCAAGGAATTAAGAATGAAACCTAGCCGTTGCCGGACGGGATCAAGCCTGTCCAAAGGAATCTCCCCGAAAGAGCTCTACGTGAAGAAGATCCGCAACGGAACTGTGATTGACCATATTCTGGCAGGTCATGCTTTGGACGTGCTCAAGATTCTTGGAATAGACGGGGGCGAAGGACATATCGTAAGCGTGGCGATGAACGTAATCTCGAAGAAACAGAACAAGAAAGATATCGTCAAGGTTGAGAATCGAGAGCTCGAGCCTGGTGAAGTGGATAAGATCGCGCTGATAGCGCCGAGCGCAACGATTAGTATTATTCGAGACTATGAGGTTGCTGAGAAAACTAGGGTCAAGCTACCGGATTCCATCAGGGGAATTGTTCGATGTTCAAATCCTGCCTGCGTGTCGAACGCTGAGCCCGTCGAGCCAAAGTTCAGCGTTGAAAGACAGGACCCTCTACGGCTTCGCTGTTACTACTGTGTCCGGATAATGGAGAAGACCGATGTCCTCAAGCAATTCTAGCACGGAGCTCTCTCCGTTGGAGCAGAAAAAAGCCGTTGAAGAGCTACAGGCACTCTACGGTGAGAGACGCAGTGCTATTCATCAACGTCTGCGAGAATTCAGAGAGATTCTCGATCACAATGATGACGATGTTTTTGCTGAACTCTGCTTCTGCCTACTGACTCCGCAGTCGTCTGCGAAAACCTGCTGGGCAGCGGTGTCCCGGCTCAGAGAACGAAGCCTTCTCTTTAAAGGAGAGGCTAACGAGATTCAACTCCAACTAAACGACGTCCGGTTCGGTGACAGTAAGGCGAAGTATATTGTCGAAGCTCGAGCAACGTTCACTAAGGATGGCAAGCTCCACCTCAAAACCCACCTCTCCAGCTTCACAAACCCGTTCGAGTTGCGGGAATGGATGGTGGAGAACGTGAAGGGATTAGGGTACAAAGAGGCCAGCCATTTTCTCCGCAACATCGGGCTCGGCGAGGAATTTGCCATCCTTGATAGGCACATTCTGAGAAACCTCAAAAGGCTGGAGGTCATCACCGAGGTGCCGGTTTCGATCACGAAGAAGCGCTATCTCGAGATCGAGGAGAAGCTCCGCCATTTCTCGCGGGAAGTAGGAATACCGTTAGCGGACCTTGATCTCCTATTCTGGTCGCGCGAAACAGGCTGGATATTCAAGTAGGGGTTCTGTGGCTCTACCAAGCCCCTGGTCGCACGGCTTTGCTCTTATCGGTGGATTGACTTAGCTTGCCTCTATCGACTTTGAGGATTAGGCCCGCTTTCTCCGGTTCCCGTTCCTCTACACAAACATGACTAACACCCAGAATCCATATCGTCTGGAAAGGAGTCAACAACCGCCTAATCCAACAAAGAGTTAACAGTGCTCAAGTAGGTAGGCGCGCCATGGGAAAGATTGGGGTTATGGCGGACAAGGAGACGGCGATCTACTTCAAGCTCGGCGGGGTCAACAACAGCTGGGTTGTGAGATCAGAGGATGAAGCTGTCAAGACGTTTGAGGACATCAAGAAAAAACAGACGGTCTCTCTTGTCATCGTCACCGACACGGTCTTCGACTGGATCAAAGACAAGGTTGGGCAGGGCAAGAAGGAAATCGAACTCCCGTTGGTCGTGTCTATTCCAACGAGGCGCGGCGGCAAGTCTCAAGTTGACCTACTAGCCGATCTGATCAAGAGAACCGTCGGCGTCGAGATCAGAGTCCAATAGTAAAGCACCACCAAAAAAGAAGGGGTATTGGGGAGCATCTCGGGACGCAGAAATGGGCGAACAGTATTGTTCAGACATCTTAGGTAGAACGAGTGGTTTCCCCGGGCTTTAGCTGCGACGATCGAGTTTTTGGTTTGTCCAGTTGAAATCATTGTACGAGAACCCTTAATTCCACTGGAAGCCGGCTCGCAGAAAACCGGACTGTTTCAGACTTGTCACAGCAAGGATTGGATCTCATCTTCGAAAGGGTCCTGGCAGGAGGAGAAGTCTTCCGCGACAGAAACCTCCTCAGACATGACTACATGCCTGCAACCCTTCCACACAGAGAAGAGCAGATCCGCCGGCTGGGATCCGTGCTCGCTCCAGCTCTAACAAAAGACCGAGTGTCGAACCTTTTCGCCTACGGCAAAACCGGAACAGGAAAGACAATCGTGACCAAATTCGTTCTAGATCGGCTACAGCGGAAGGCTCGCGAACACGGACTAGCCCTCGATACGAGCTACGTCAACTGCCGTCTGGCGGGAACAAACTACAGAGTCATTGCGGACCTGTGCAGATCTCTCGGTCGAGAAGTCCCATTTACCGGACTCGCCGTAGGCGAGCTCCTAGATCGGTTTAGAAACGCTCTCCAATCACGCGGCTCCGCATTCCTCGTGGTCCTGGATGAGATAGACGCGTTGGTGAAGAAAAGCGAAGACGATAGTCTACTCTACGAGCTAACCAGGATAAACGAGAAACTGACCGACGGCTGGATCGGACTCATAGGAATATCCAACGACCTCCACTTCAAAGACTTCCTGGACCCGAGAGTCCTAAGCTCACTAGGTGAGGAGGAAGTCGTGTTCAAACCCTACACCTCAGACGAACTACATGACATTCTAAAGGAACGGGCACAACTCGCCTTCCGCTCCGGAGTTCTAGATGAAGGCGCTCTCCATCTTTGCGCGGCCTTGGCCGCAGGAGAACACGGTGACGCACGACGCGCACTCGATCTCCTCAGAGTAGCCGCCGAAATTGCCGAAAGATCACGCGAGCTACGTGTCGGCGAAAACCACGTCCGCGAAGCACAACAAAAAGTCGAGCACGACCGTGTGACAGAAGCCCTATCATCCCTCCCGCTCCACTCCCGAATCCTTCTAATCTCGGTCATGCAGCTCGGGAATACTAGGAAAGAGAGCTCGGTAACAGGTGACGTGTACGAGGTTTATCGAGAGCTGTGCAGCGCCGGTTCAGTCGAACCTCTCACCCAACGAAGAGTAAGCGGACTGCTCAACGAGCTGGACATCATGGGCGTACTAAACGCGCGAGTAGTAAGCTTCGGCAGGTACGGTCGTACAAAGAAGATACGGCTAGGTGTCGAAGCCCGATCGGTGACAGCTTCATTCAACGGGGACGAGATGGTTCGAGGACTGCTTAGCTACGTTCCACGGAGCGTCCTCAAACATCAAACCAATCTATAGATGTATTGGTATCGATGACGGCCCGTTTACGCCTAAAACTGATGCTAAGATCAGACACGCTCCACTCCTAGCCGTCTGGCTGAAAGGTCCTCACCTGCATCGATTCAGAGCTGACTGGATTACCGTTGACGGGCTCGACGCAACTCGGACAGCCGAGCTTCTACTCAGAGGTTCCGTGCATACTCCGGTATTGCTCTCGGGCGTGACTTTCGGAGGGTTCAACCTCATCGACCCTTGGAAGGTCCAGAAATTGTGCAACGCGCCGGTAATCGTGGTTGTAGGGTCCCGGCCTGATAACTGGGCTGTGAAGCGTGCCCTGTTCAGGCACTTTCCTGATTGGAAGAAGAGATGGGAACTGATAAGATCACTTGGGCCATTACACAAAGTTCGGACAATGCATAGTGAAGGTCCCGTGTTCTTTGAACGGTTCGGATCCTCAACTCGTGAAGCCGCCTTGATTCTGAAAGCTTCGGCATTCGTTTCGCGAGTGCCTGAACCCTTGCGGGTTGCGGGTATCCTTGCTAGAGGTCTGTTCTCATCGGAACCTTTCGGTTGGGTTTCTAGTTACAGGAGCCTTTAGTCGTCCCGTTGAGGCTGCTGTGGAGAGTCAACGTAAGAGTTCATGGGTTTTGTGCTGGTGAGTTCGGCATGACCGGGAAAAAGACCAATCGAGAGAATCAGTTGAACGATTACTTCCGCAGGCGATGTCGCAATTACGATGACTTCACCTGCGACCGCGTCTGGGAGTGCGCGCTGTGCGCCCGCCAGTCCGTGAAGATTGAGCCAATAATGGATGAAATCGAGTCGACAACCATGACTTCTCGGAGGAGGTGAGTTGAATGGAGACTTTACGTGAGGAAGAGGTTCTCCGTCTCGAGGAGGCACTACTGAAGAGGATGGAAGAAAGGCTTACCCCTTTGATGGAGCAGGCCGCACGAGATGCCGCTCGAGCAGCGATGCAAAGGCTGCGGTTGGACATGATGGCTCACATCAGTAGGCATGAAGAGACGATACAACAGCTCGCCAAGGCGGCACTGGCTGAAAACCACATTCCCAGATAGCCACCTGGTTCCTATCCCATTATAGCCGATGAAAGTAATCATGTTCGTGGTTACTAAGCAAGATTGAACGAATCACTGCGCAGCAATAGGAGAGATCCCCTTCTCTAGGCGTTCTTGCATGTCGGGCAAAGAGGTATCTTGTTTACGATCCCCTTCGTCACCACGCAATCCGTACAAAGGTGCTTGCGGCAGGAGCTACAAGTTCTCTCATGCTCACTACATACAGTCCCACCACAGACTTCGCATATCGCCCTCGACTTTTGATCACAAAATGAACACTTCTGAGTATCGTCCCAGATCATCTTTCCTGTAGCGGCCTGAAGGATCTTTCGATACGACTTGCCCGCAGCAAGCATCTCTACTGTCACAATAGGAACATGAAGCAGTTGAACCCCTGTTACAGTCGCATCGTCGTGACCGCTCACTACAGCCTTGGTCTTAGATCGAATCATGTCCTCGGTCACTCCTGCTGGCGCGACGGTGACAGTGTTCTTCATCTCAAGTTCGGGAGGCAGCTTCGGCATGGAACCTGTTGACGGTTCGATCTCGAGACAATCGACAAAGAGCCCTGTTGATGGAAGATCGTCCATGTGTCCTTCGAAGAGGGCTGCGTCGCACACTCGTCCATCTACACCGTCAAACACGAGAACTCCCTGGGCCAGTTTTTTCCTCTGACTATCAATCTGGAAATTGGCAAAGAAATATGGTCGAAACTCAAGCTTCGGCATTGAGGATAGTTTGAGGAAAGTGCCGTTCGCTAAGCCATGAGCCAAGAGGCGAGATGCCGCAGCTCTGGCGACCGGTAGGGTTCCCGGAACTTTGTGTCTCTCTGGAGCTTTGATATTCTCTACCCTCTCCTTTAGCTTAGCTAGATCCCAAAGCTCGACGCCAAGTTTGCGGGCCATGAATTCGGCGTTGCCCCCAAACCCTTTGGGAGAAACATAGATTCCGCTTTGAATTCCTAGGGTTTTCAAGCGGGCCGCGAACTTCTCGACTTCCCGTCCCTCAACCTGACTAGTTCCTTCCCAACACTCAAAGGCGACCTTCTGTATCTTCTTACCCTTCTTCCTAGAAGCGAGAATGTCCACAAAATGGGTCGGCGAATCGTCTGTCTGCGCGTTCTTCTCCACTTCGAAGCCCTCGACTCGGCAAACGTCACAGACCATGTCAACCACGAAATTTCCTGATTCCGTTCTTGCATCTGTGGTCATGTAAGACCCGCGTCTGACTAGTTCGAAGGTGTCAAAGTTGCGGAATAAGCGTGATGTAACTTGCCAACATCGTTAAGCGAGGCTGAGCAAGACACAATAGTGACGAATACAAAACCGTATCCATGGAGAATTCTGAGAAGCTCAAGGAATGGCATGAGGGAACGCGCGCGGTTATCGAGGAAACGCTTCGAGATAGAATACTATCAGCATTATTGCAGCGTAGCAATCTAACTGGAGCACAGTTCGAAACGCTTCTGGTAGACCAGCTTGGACATGATATGGCGAATAAACGCCTAACGCGCGACGATATGGCTCAATTGCGGGGAGATGAGAGGGGAATCAGCCGCGGATCCTTCAATAGGACCCTAAGACAGGCGCGAGAAAACGTTGTGGAGGCAATTCATACTGTTCTACTTCTCGGCTACAGTGGGCTATCAGAGTCTCCGAGTATCGCTCCATTCCTCGAAGCTTCGGAGCGTCTGAAAGGTCAAACCTCTCAGCTACGAGATGCGGCCCAAAATGAGCCCGAAGTCTATGGGAGAACCGTGGATTCTATCATCGAGGATCTTGAGCAGGCTTTTAGAGCAATGTTCGGAAGAAACCGTGATACGTGACGTCACAGAAGTGACTGGGCATCACAGACATCACGGCCGTCAATCCTATCCATTGGGGTTCGTTCGGCTAGGTTGAGGTAGAAGTAACTTGGCACGTCATGTGCCTGATGTCATGATGCAACACCGGAATCACGCCTCCATCACTCGTGACGGCACTTCCTCTGGATCAACGTCATAATCGTTAGTGTTAAATGCAAAGGTCGAGCCTACAGTGACGTCACAACTCATATCGCGTGATGTCACAGAGATGTTTGGGATAGGGAAACGGTCAAGCGGAACTGGGGTCAATGGCTACACTGAAAATGGGGATGTTGCGAAGCTGTTCTTCGACGTATTCTCTTCCAGGCTCAGCTCTTTCGAAGAGAGCTTGAAGGACCACGCCATTGAGGTTGAAAAGCTCAAGATTTCGGGCGAACAGTCCAAGCTCTCCGATTTAGTGTTGCTTGAGCGGCTGCAAAAAACGGAGAAGCTTCTGGGAGAGTCGCTGAACTGGATAAAGGAGGTCGCTGATGAAGTTCTGCGCGCTTCGGCGGCGATCCCAACCGCGACTAAGGAGGACGAAAAGGAGTCTGAACGCACAAGACCCAGCGTGCAGCAAAGCGCGGTTCAGTCTCCAATTCGGACAGACCCTTCCGTCGTACAGCCGGGTTCGTTAAACTCGATAACGACTCCCACAGAGCTTCAGGTGCTTACTCTTTTAGCGGCTGAGGGGCCAAAGTCGGCGCCAGAAATAGGGAAAGCTGTGGGACGGTCCAGGGAACATACGGCGCGTTTGATGAAGAAGCTCTTCGATGAGGGGTATGTTCGAAGGGACCAGACTCGGATCCCGTTTCGATACTCGACTGTGGAGCGTGTGAAGCAGAGCCTTACGAAGGCTGAAGGGAAGGAGCAGGAGCGAGAGACTGTTTCTGCTCATCAAGCTTGACCCGATACGCTAGACCGAGTTTTTCCTGGTGTCTCTCAAGGACTCCTCGATCTGTTAGCCTCGTCAGATAGGTGGACACTGTGCTCAAGGGTATCGTTTCACTAAAAGTAGTCTCGAACATCTTTCTTGCCTCGCGCGACGTGAAGCTTCTTCCTTTCAGCTGAGATATGACGGTGCTGGCGAGTCGGTCGAATTTTCTGGGGGAGAGTCCAAGAGCTGTAGCCGACGTTTGAGGCGTTCCGGACATCAATTCAACAAGGTCCAATATTCTTGCCACCTTCTCCTTCGTCACAGGACCGTCGATCGCGATAGAGTGCCGAACCCCTTCAGGGTCGTAGAATTCCACCTTCAATCGTCGTGGTCTCATCTTGGTTCCTCGAGAAAACTGTGGGATTCACAGTTCGCAGCTCACATGTAGAAAAGGCTCACGCATCATCGTCTAGGTCGGATGTGAACATGCTTCGCCGGGCAATCAGGTCGTTTTCCATAGGCTCCAGTGGAAATGAGGGGGGTTTGAGGGGCTTCATAAGTAGTGAAGCCATTCTAAGGCGACATTCAGAAAACAAACTATGGAATGAGGCCGCATTTAGAGTGAAAATGCCGATTCTACATGTTGTGAAGGCTGTTCAAGGAGCTTTGGAGCTAGGAGGGTCGGCGGGTTTGTCCGGTCCCGCTTGAGCAGGCGCGGGCGGTGGTATGTTTTGAGGTCCAGTAGGACCGTTGATCCAGGGTTCGGGTTTTTTCTTTCGATGCCTTCCGGCAAGTTTCAGGGTTTCAATGATTGGTGTGAGTAGAAGAGGGAGAAGGAGGAGGTAGGAGTAGGGTTGGAGGTCGGTGAACGTTCTTGTGAACTGTGTCAAGGGTCCGCTTGATGATGAGATCAGAGGCTTGTCGGTGGTAGCCGTGTATCGGATCCGTGTTCCGTTCGGTCCTTGCCAGACAAACTCTGCGGTCGCGGGTGATAGAACGTAGGTTCCGCTGCTTTTTGTTGTTGCTGTGTAGCTGAGGAATTGTGTCTGGCCTGGAGGGAAACTGGCGAACTGGCCGGTTTGTACGCCGCTAGGCAAGATCTGAAGCGTCTTCTGGTATGAGGATGGCGCTTCGTCATCGGTGACGTTGAGGTTTGTGACGGTGACGTTGTCGAAGTTCTGGACCATAACAACGATGTTGTGGCTAGTGCCTAGAGGCCCGCTGGATGGGCTGACGGTTTTCTGTATGGTTATGTTTGGGGCGAATGGATATGTGAAGTTCGCTGCAAAGTCTGATCTCGGTGTGATGGTGGCATTGTAGATGTATGTCGATGTGAAGTTCTCATAGATTGGATTGGAAGGGGGCACCTGGCCCAGCGGGCTATAGAGAGCTGTTCCTCGTTGGAAGCTGATGGAGACAATGGACGCGTTTGAGTTGGTATCTCCTACGATTCCGGTTTGGAATCCAAGTAGTGTTTTCAGGCTCAGGTAGTGTTGTCCTGCTTTGTAGAACTGGCGTGGAAATTGGGTGTTGAGGACGAAGCTGAACGCTTTGGTGGGCGTTTTTTTGAGTGGGGCTGGGAGGCTTATGCTTGCGAGGCCTATTGCCGCGAAGTATTGTAGGTCTTGGAGATTGGCTGGTTTGACGAGTGTTGAAAAACTTGAGCTGGGTAGGAGGCCGAGGACTCGTGTGAGGGCGTCGTTGTTTGTGAGTTCAGGGTTTGGCGCGTAGATCGTGACACTTCCTTGACCGGAGGGAAGAGCGAATGCTTTGGTGAAGCTGACGCCTAGGGCTTGGGAGAACTGGGTTGCGACAGTGTCTGATTCCGCTCGGATCGTGGCCTGGTCTCCGGTGTAGAATGTGATCAGGGCGGGCTGTGAGAACAGTCCGAGGATGAGGCTTGGAATGCCAAGGCCGGAGTCGGTGCCCAGGGATTGTGAGTAGTTGTTGTTGATTATGAAGAGTGAGAGGTTGTTTCCGGCGTAGTTGTTGTCGAGGACGAGGCCTTTGCTTGATAGGTCGAGATTTGTCATTCGTAGGCTGGCGTTGGGGGCGCCGAGCATGTCTAGTCCTATGGCTAGGTTTTGCTGGTAGGGCCCGCTCGGTGGAGCTTGGGTTATCGACGGTGAATCAACCGAGTGATATGCCGGGATCAGAAGGAGGATTGCCAGTGTGAGTAGGAGGATTCCCTTTTTCGAAAGATCACCCGCGTTCTCCGGCAGAGCCGGTTTCTTTGTCTTGATCATATTCCAGATTGTTTTGAGAATGAAAACGTCTCCCTGCCAGAAGAGGGACGCCGCTCGACCGGATATTGTGACTACGACGAAGACGAGGCCAGCGTTTCTCATCATGGTGAGTATGACGTCTTGAATGACCATCTGGCTTGTCGGAGAGGAGGTCTGTATGAGGATCGGGATGATGTCGCCTGCGACGGGTCCTGTGGTGGCGCTGATGATCGAGAAGCCTGGTGGAGGAGACGGAAGGCCAGAGAGTGTTGAGAGATCGACTTTCTGGTAGATTGCGAGGGCTGCTAATCCTAGTGCTCCGAGGGTTGAGAGGTATACTGTCATGCCGACTAGGAAACCTCGTCTGATTTTTCCGCCGGCAATTAGGCCGCCGAGGAATCCTGTGAAGGTCCAGAGGTAGAGTAGGGGCGGGTAGGTTAGGGGGTTTGTGAAGACGAGGAATAGGGCAACGATCATCGTGTTGAAGTGGACGCCTAGGACTGGGGAGAGCCAGTCGCTTACTTCGCGGAGGCCTGGTGATAGTTGGGTGTAGCCGATGTAGAGAACGAGGAGATATGCTGCGATCCATCCGAGGTATCGGCCGAGGAACATTCCTTCGCTGGGGTGTGGGAGGAGGTAGACTGTTTTTGGGTCGTCCGGTGTCCGTTTGACCATGACGTCGCCTATGCGGGTGTAGAGGTAGATGTAGAATAGTCCGGGGATGATACCGCCGATTATGAATCCTAGGATGGCGGTGGTGAATGTGCTGCTGCGGGCTTTTTCGAATTGTCGTTCTGCGATCTCTTCTCTTATCCGGCTGCCTTTGCGTGAGACGATTATGGAGCCGATTGTGAGGACGAGGAGTGCGACTGGTATGGTCTGGTAGGCGAGGAGGCCTGGGATCCATGTTGGGAGTGTGGCTATGATTAGGGTGGTGGATAATAGTCCGAGGGCACGGCTGGATGCGCTGGAAATCTGGGCGACGGTGGCGGCTCGCCGGATCTGGACTGGCGCGTCTTTCAGAGCCATGTAGGGCAGAGGCTGGGCCACGTGTCCCTCATCTCGGAAGGATGGTTCCGGGGGCAAGGGAAGAAAGGGGTTCTGATACCCAGGTTCGCTCTCCGGAAGCGTGGACTGGAGCAGGGTCTAGTGCGTTTCACGGAGGGCGGGCAAAGAGGTTATCTGGGAAAAGGCGTTTTTGTGATCGAGCTTATGCTTTTGACACAGATTTCCTATGAGAACATAATTCAGGCCCTAAACGATCTCAAACACGAAGTTCTGTCTCATCAAGTGTTTCTGAGCTGTTTCTCCAGTGCGGTTAGGAGAGGAGAAGTCAAAGGTTTGACAAAATCTTCTCTCTTCCGCATGACTCTAGCCTATTTTCTCTTGGTTCCAGATGCAAAAGAGAAGTTCCTGAGAGAATTAGAGAAGCAATTGAAGAGCAACTATACTGTTCTGGGGAAGCAGAACTTACATAGGATGCCTGATTAGAAATCGTCAGAACTGAGATAGTAAGGGCGGTCTCTCACGGAGTGATTGCGTCGTTCAGGACTGGATTCAATCCTAGTTCTCGGTTGTTGCTTCTTTCCACGTTGACCCGCAGAAGCGGCAGTCGTGGTATCTGAAAGGAGCGCTCGAAGGAGGTCCGGAATAGATGCAGGGGCTTATGCTTCCGCATACAGGACACGTATGGCTCATGGCCAATGCCTCACTCGTGGTTCTCTGACTGGCGCTTGGGAACTAATGCGTTATCAATGCGTTGCCGGTAGGCGGAGGCCGGATAAGCGCCCATGAGACTGTCTCTGACGGTTCCGTTCTCGAACAACATGCCCGTGGGGATGCTCATGATATCATACTTCATCGCCAGCTGCTGGTTATTGTCAACGTTGATCTTAACGAACTTGACCTTTCCCTCGTACTCTTCTGACAAAGCTTCGATGGTTGGCGCGATCATGTTGCAGGGTCCGCACCAGTCGGCGTAGAAATCGACAAACACTGGAACCTCGGATCGGAGGACAGCGGAATCGAAGTCGGTCTCGGTTACTGGAATTACTTTCTTGCTACTCATGTCTTCTTTACTCATACTCACTTGATCTGGCTGATCTTAATATAAACGTATTGATGAATGTCTATACGCGGTTCCAGACAGGTTCAACGGGACAAAGATGCCTAGTCCGAGCTCATAGATACATATCGACATGTTAATACGCACGCTGGGAGCTAGACATGGTTAATGAAGCTCGCAACCGAAGAGTTCGACAGGATCAGCAAAGCCCTAGCCGACCCACAGCGACGCGAGATCCTACAGAAACTCGTCGCAAGGCGGATGAACTGCTCAGACGTTCATGCCATGTTCAACGTTTCGCAACCCACCGTATCCCACCACCTGAAGGAACTAGCTACCGCCGGGATCTTGGACAAGGAAAAACAGGGCCAATTCTGCTTCTACCAAGTGAAGGCAGATGTCTTATCCGCCTACGTTACAGAGCTGCAGCGACGCCTAGGCTTGGGAGCCATCACGGTCGCTCCGAGAATAAAGTAGGAGTGCATAGACGCTCATCAATACATTTATATGTTTACGACACACATATCCGGACATGTCTGAACATTCAGAACCTCACGAGTCATTACACCTGACCGTCATGCGGGAGTCAGCCAAGAATTACCAGTCATTCATCCGCCAGAAGAAGGACCAAACTGAGAAACGTTCGATAATGTCGATGATACGAAGACTGTTTGCTGAAGAGTTAGAACCGAACAAGCAGCACCCACACTCTGCGGACGCTGCAGGGTTCAACTAAGATTCCACACTTTATCGAGCGAGACGACATGGAACAGGTAGCAATCCAGAGGAGCGAAGGCGCTAATCTTAGAGTCCCCGCTCTCAACAAGTCTCGCACCCGACTTATTCTCGGATTGATTATCGCGGCAGGATTTCTTGACGTCATTGATTTCTCCATCGTCCAAGTTGCACTACCAACAATACAGACGGAACTAGTTGTCTCCCTGGCGGAGAGCCAGTGGATCATTGGAGCATACGGACTCACGCTGGCGGGCTTTCTGCTGCTCAGCGGTAGAGCTGGGGACATTTACGGTCAAAAGAGACTATTCGTTTCTGGAATTGTCCTATTTACAGTAGCCTCCTTTACCGGGGGATTGGCTCCGTCACTCGTGTCGCTGATTGTGTCAAGGGCAATTCAGGGTATAGGAGCTGCCATCTCCACCGCCACCGCCTTCGCGATCCTCGTGACGACCTTCCCTGAAGGGAAAGAACGGAACCGCGCGCTCGGGATCTTCGTCTCTGTACTATCGGCAGGTTTCGCTGCAGGGTCGGTCTCTGGAGGTGTCCTCACAGCTGCGTTTGGCTGGCGGTCGGTCCTGTTTGTTAACGTCCCAATTGGTATCGTCGCTGCTGTCCTATCTCAGAAGTTCCTAGTTAGCAATCCCGGGCGAGCGGCGGACAAACACCTAGATCTGCCCGGCGCGTTGTCTGTGACAAGCGGGTTGATACTGCTTGTATATTCATTGACAAACGCTGCGACTGACGGATTCGCCTCCCTCTATACAATTGTGCCTCTTGCGGTCTCTGCTCTAATCCTGGCAGGGTTTCTAGCTATAGAATATCGATCGGAGTCTCCGTTGATGCCGTTGGGGTTCCTGCGTCGGGGCACAGTCTTTACCGCGAACGTCCTCGCCCTCATACTAACTTCGTCAGCTGGAGGAGTAGTCTTCCTACTGACCATCTATCTTCAGCGAGTGTCCGGTTACTCGCAATTGGCTGCTGGCCTTGAGTTTGTCCCGCCTGCAATGATCTTCTTCTCTGTGGGCGGCTGGGGGTCATCATGGCTGGTGAACCGTGTTGGCCTAAAACTGGTCTTGGTAACTTCAATGTCGTTCATCACCCTTGGGTCCGCGCTACTTACTCGGATTACCGTTACTAGCGGCTACCTTGGAATATTGCCTGGTATGCTTCTTTGGTCCTTTGGAGCGAGCATTGGGTTTCCCGCGCTGAACATTGCTGCACTCGCCGGGACAAAGCCAGGGGAAGAAGGCCTCGCCTCAGGGATAATTGGCACTTCCCAGCGTGTCGGATTCCCTGTCGGACTCGCCATATTACTGACGATTGCAACTGTTACAGACCCGCCTCCAGTTGGAGTTGCAAGTCAATTAGGGTCACTGGCGGGTGTCGTCACCGGATTCCAATACGCATTCCTCGCCTCCACAATCATTAGCGCAATCGGATTATTGATCGCTCTGCGCGTCAAGAACCCGAGAATGATGTTTGAACAGCCTATCTTCGGCTAGAAAACACTGTTCCTATTTCATCGGGAAAACTTGATCATAATTCCAGTCCTAGTTCTCGGCGTTCATAATGTTGGAGACGTAATCCATGAAGGGCTTGTCATACATTCCTTCCCCTGTCCTATGAACATCTTTGAACAAGGGGTGTTTCGCCACTACTTCTAAGAAAGTAGACCACTGATTCCAAGTCTCTTGATCGATCCATTTCTTTCTGTAAAGGAGGTGTGTTCTCTCAAAAAGTCCGTAGAGCAGCATGAGATAGTTTCGAGCCGTCATGTCTTCCGGTGAGAGTGACGCAATGTTCGAACCTGGTATGGCAGCCCTCGCCATTTCGCTTTGAAGCTTGGCCAGCTCGGGCTTGTCTACAAGCATTCTGAACGCGTCAGTATAATCATCCAGGACCTTCTGATATGCGGCTTCTTTGTTGGCATTGTTTTGGCTTCGGAAAGACATTATGAAAATAAACAGGGTGAGGGTCAAAACGGCCGTCTGTGCGATAGTGCTCAGCACTACCGGATCGGCTATGTCTACGGTCAAGGCTACAGTCCCTACCTATCACCTCTATCATGAAATGAGGCTGAGTTTTATTGTATCCATCGCGCCACTTTTTGAATCGGTTCCTTGGACTTTCGGGCCCAGAGCGATCTTGTCGATGACCGCATCCATGATTTCAATATCGATTCCTTCCACAAGCGCGATCACGTCAGGCGTGCCGAACAGCGCATCTGCCTTGACGACTCCCCGAATCTTCTGGATAGACTGGACAACCGTTCGCGGTTCTCTCGTGGTTACAAAAAACGTAAGCCCAAACCTTTCCCAAAATCTCCATTCCTCCTAACGATTTCTTGACTCAAGATGACCGAATAAGCCCTTCGAGACAATGGCGATGCCTCGACGGCTCGTAAGAAGTAACCCGACGACCACATTTCTCTTTCGAAGACTATGATTGCCTAAAACTGGGTTTCAACACGCATATGAGCCGGATTCGCCGCGCCCCTTTCAAGTTCAACCTGCTTCGGGCGCCAGCCAGTGTCAGAGAACCCCGGAGAGAGTATTTCGAAATTCTACCCGGCCCTCGGCAATCCTTACCGTCGACAGATTGTTCAGCAAGAGCTGGCACTGAGTACTCGATCATCGTAGCACGAGTGGCAAGTTCCTGATATCAGGCACAGTCCCCTTCTAAGGTTCTATGCAGTTCCCGAGTTATTCCGCATTTCGAGGTTTGAAGGCTGGAGCGATAGGCGGGATTATAGGCGCTCTAGCTCTAGGCACTCTCGCAGGCCTCAGCGCGTTCGTTCTCGACCGGGAAATATTCTATGTGACCATCGCCCGGAAACTTGGTCTGGCCTCTCCACTATTGACTGGCTGGGCCTTACACTTCCTCGTAGGACTCATCGCTGGCGGAATATTCATCGCAACCACTGCTCTGTTTAAACGGTTCGCTCTTGATACAACGCGGAAGAGCTTCTGGGTAGGCCTACTGGGCGGAATCGCAGTCTGGATACTAGTCTACGTACCGATAACGGATCTTCTCGCCCCCGCCGACCTATCGAACCTGATGTTCGATGGAGGCAGCTTCATCTTCCACCTGGTCTACGGGGTTGTGACAGCCCTCGTCTCCCTCTCTCTGATACGCAGGAGTGTCAGGACGAGAACACCGGCCCTCACCCGCTAGAGTTGGACTAGGTCGCTTTGATAGTGACGACTTGGAGCGAGTCCACTTTGTTTCCGTCAGCGTCGAA
The DNA here is from genome assembly GCA_005888745.1 of Candidatus Bathyarchaeota archaeon. Lineage (GTDB taxonomy): Archaea > Thermoproteota > Bathyarchaeia > 40CM-2-53-6 > 40CM-2-53-6 > 40CM-2-53-6. Next base: position 112,532 of record VBBS01000029.1, read on the forward strand.
AAGTGTAGCCATATCCCCTTCGTTGTTCCAGACGAAAGCATACCTTCCCCAGTGTAGGATCCACTTTGACGGGTTACCTTTCTCGAACGAATCTTCACCCGCCCCTGTGTGAATGTAGGTCTTCTCACGTGAGGAAAGGGAGACTGCTTGCGGAAACCTGTAGACGTGGCGTCTCGCTCCGGTAGCAGTCTCGTCGGTCAGGGTCCAGCCCGCCAGCGAGATTTTCTCGGTTCCCTCGTTTTCGAGAACGACAAATTCCTCGTTTAGCTTATCGGAAGCATCTTTTCCATGCGGATTATGGTTGATGTGTTCGATGATAACTCGATTAGAGGACTTCACAAGGACGAGTATTGGGGAAAATCCCATATAAGCGTTGAAAAGCCATGCCAATTATTTCAGAATCCTAGTTCTGCCTTGCTTAAGTAGAACTCGCCAGAAAAACGAAGGGTCTCTAGGGATTCGGGGGTTCGAGCGGCGCTTTGTCCAAGGATAGTTCCTCAGCACGTTCGCCATGATTGTGACGATATACTATCTGATACCCGGTTTGCGTGATCTGGTTTCATTTCCAACGTTTCCAGGAGGCTCAGGGATTCTCCTGGTTGGTGGAGGCTGGGTGTTGGGGAAAGTGTTGGTGAAACGGTTCAGGATCCAGCCGATCGAGAATTACATCTCAAGTGATGCTACCCTGTTTACGAACGCCGCGTTGACAGCTAAGGAGCGAGGATATTGGAACTTCTGGTCTTCTCGCTGAAGAAGGAGATGGCGAGGACACCGGATGCTGAGGTGCAGAAGTGCGTTGAACCGATGAAGATGTACGTCAACGGCCAGGTCCCCTTCAACTTTGATGAGCTTGACAATTTCCAGCTAGGCGAACAGCAGGACCTCAGCGCACCCTTATCGAAGAAGGTGACGAGATTGTCTATGGCCACAGATCTTGACGACGGCCTCGAAACTGCAGTGAAAGGATGAAGAGCTAACTTCGACGCGTCCGCATCCTAAACCCTATTATTGCAAAACTAATTCTCGCAGATTCCAATAATGTTCCGAAGGCTTCACATAGGCACGTTTCGTCCGGCCCTTTCCTTCATCGGTCTATTATCATTCATAATCAGTTTCTTCGGGTCACGGCTCTTTGCAACACTCAATCCGACGATCGTGATCCAACAACAAGGAATTCACTTCCACCACTTCTGGTATGGGATAGCTCTGATGGGAATCGCAGGATGGCTTGCGATCACTTGGAAGAGTGAGCGGCTCGACCGAGCCTACGCGGTTATGTATGGTCTCGGAGCAGGGTTCATTGGTGACGAGGTTGGACTCCTGCTTACCCTCGGCAACTATCAGTCTGAACTAACGTATGATTTTTTCATCGGAGCGATTTCGGCTAGCATACTGCTTCTCTTGGTCATCAGGTATCGCAGTCTATTGAGGAGGGAGATGACGTATCTGATGACCCGTGAAGGGCTGGCCCTTCTAGGCGTGTTCGTTACAGGATTCTCTTTCATTCTCTTCGCGTTCGGGTCGTTGAGCTTTGGAACGCCTCTCGCTCTTGTCGGGATTGTCGTTATTCTGAGAGAGGTGTTCGTGAAGCCCGACACTGTTCTTGAGGGTAGGATGCCTAGAGGCGTCACCATCATCGCGGCCCTGTCTATTCTCGGTGGGGCAAACCTCATACTTGCGGGGGTCGGAAACATCCTCTTTCCGCCGGTCATCAATGCGTCTGACTTTGCAGGAATAGGCCTCCCGGCCGGAACTATTGGACTAGTCTCAACAATATTTTTGCTTCTAGCGATCGTCGCACTGGGGCTTGGATCCCTTAAGATTCTGGCGGGGCTGGTTCTCCGTACAGGCAACAGCTGGGCTTGGAGTCTTGGAATCGCAACAAGCATATCTTCGATTTTCCTGGATGCATCCTCGCTGGGTGCAAGTCCTGAACTGCTCTCTGGATTGCTCACAGGGAACGGTATCGAGTTCCCCACTTCCATCATCGCGATTATCTATCTTACGAGACCGTATGTGAAAGCCTTCTACAGAAATGTCCCGGACCCAGGTACGAAGGAAAAGCTCTGACTAGGGGAACTCTCGACTCTACGTTTTTCACGGCCAGGTATCTGATCTCATACCACTTTTCGCGCGGAAGATTTCTAGGACCCACGCATCCGATCGCAGAGCCATTCTTCTCAGCGATAAATGATCCTTCACGGTTAAAGTACGGTCCAGTTATCTCGGCCCTTAGGCGCGGAGATATTCGAGTGATGTGAATGAATTTTTCAGAAGCTCGAAGAATAGGTTTTCGTCTCCAGCTCGAAAACCTCTAACTGTTATCTCCGAAACATCCTGAACTTCCATCACGGTCATGTTGTAATTTGATGGGCTCTCATGATAATAAGAGAACCGCTTGGTATCAGTTTGAGGCGAGGTGTTCGTGGTCGAGCTAGCCGATGGAAGCATGAGGAAAACCAGTCTTCCAGACTTTGACAGCCTCTGGGATTATGACCATCCAGGCGCAACCGAAAGAAAGTTCCGCGAACTTCTTCCTCCCGCGGCCCAGGATTCAAGGGACCTCGCGTATCTCGCGCAGCTTCTAACCCAGATAGCAAGAACGGAGGGCCTTCAAAGAAAATTCCAAGATGCCCACAAAACTCTGGATCGCGTCCGAAAGGCACTGGACAAAACCGATGATAGGACAAGGGTTCGGTACTTGCTCGAGCGGGGAAGGGTCTTCAATTCGTCGAGTAAGCCGGACGATGCTCGGCCTCTGTTCCTTGAAGCGCTAGATCTTGCCGTCAAGTCCAAAGACGACTTCAACGCGGTGGACGCCGCTCACATGATGGCGATTGTCGAGCCGACCGAAAAACAGTTTCAGTGGAACCTGAAGGCGCTAGATCTTGCCGAGAACTCCGCGGAAGAAAGGGCGAGGAAATGGAGGGGCAGCCTCTACAACAATATTGGTTGGACCTATTTCGAGCAACAACAATATGAAGAGTCCCTGCTCATGTTCGAGAAGGCTCTAGAGTTCCGGGCAAGAGAAGGCGACATGGGCAAGATCATGATCGCAAAGTGGTGCGTTGCGAAGGCTCTCCGGATGATGGATCATACAGAGGAGGCTCTGGAAATGCAGCGGAACCTGTTCGAGCAGTATCAGGTGGCCGGCAAGAAGAGTGGATACGTCTACGAGGAGATTGCCGAGTGTTTGATGGTAATGGGTCAGAACCATGAGGCTCAGGGATGGTTCGCGGCTGCATATGGGGAGCTCTCAAAGGACCCAGGGCTCGCAGACGAGCAGGACAGGCTGAACCGGCTTAGAGATCTGGGAAAGGTTGGAATGTCAGAAACATCGGGGAATTAGAATAATGGCCTATGAGACTGCTGGTTCCGGAGAACCCGTCTTTTGATCATGCCTATCGAAGAACTAGGACTCGCTGCTCTATTCGCACTCGCCTTCGCTAATGGGGCCAACGATGCTGGAAAGAGTGTGGCGTCGCTGATGATGCCGGGCGTCCTGGATACGCCTCCAAGGCGCAAAGCGTTGTTGTGGGGAGGCTTCTTCACAGGCATCGGAAGTGTCACGGCAATCCTGATCTCCGGCAGACTCTTTTCCGTCTTCACCCCGCAGAGTCTTCTACGGAACACGCCGCAGTCCACTTTTGTCCTAGCGGCACTTGCGGGCGCAACGTTGTGGATTCTCGCGGCCACCTTTCTACGGCTTCCGGTCTCCTCGACACATGCAATTGTTGGAGCTATTGTTCTGCTGGCGGTCTACCTGTTCGGAATATCAGGGGTCCAGTGGAGTTTCCTGCTGTACAGAGTCGTCCTGCCCCTAGCGGCGGGACCTATAGGAGCGATGATAGCCGTTTACGTTCTGGATCGATTGACTCGTCGACCAACAACTCCGGGTAAGCAGAGGCCTCGGCTGACGCGAATTGCGCACTGGGGATCCGGGGCGGCGACTGCTTATGCACGAGGGATTAACGATGCTCCGAAGATGGCAGCTCTTGGCGCATTCTTTCTTCTCGCGAATCCTTCCGAGGCGGTATGGCTTCCTTATTCCGTGGTTGCCGTAGCGGTGTTCTTCGGTTCGCTTGTCCTCGGACATCGTGTGGCGGTGACTGTTATGGGAAAGCATTCTTTCCTGGACCAGGTTCAGAGGTCGAAAGCGGGCGCAGCCACCGCTCTAGTGGTGTCCGCCGGGGCTCTTCTCGGAGCTCCCTTATCCACGACCCAGATTCACGAGGGTTCAAACGCTGGGATAGGCGGACGAGCGAGCGTTGTCAGGTCAACGTTGAAGGGGATGCTCCTGGCTTGGCTTGTGACCTTGCCCGGCGCAGGCATCTTTGCTATCGCTATGTCATATCTCAGTGCAATGATCTAGAGTACAGATCCGATGAGGAAATTGATGCGTTGGATACAGAACGCCCATAAGATCAGTTTCAGGTCCTTCTTGCCGATTGAGGCTGAGCGTTATTGGTGTTCGGCATTTTCATCGATGTTCCATTGATCGTGGGAGGGTTCCTCCTAATGTTCCGTTTCAGGAAAAAGCTTGCTCTTGACATATTGAGAGTGAAGCTTCCGGCTCTAGCACTCTATCTGATACTGTCTGTTCCATTGATCATTTTCGAGGAACAGATCAACTGCATGCTCGCATGGTGTGGTGCGGTCACGATACCGCCCACTCTCCCGTTTATCCTGGTCGAAATGTTGGTGCTTGGAGGAATAGTATTGTGGCGACACGCGAAGAATGTCTTGCGTGTCACGCTTTTCTTCAGCATCTTTGGAGTATTATGGGAGATCTTCCTTGGCGGGCTCGTCGGAGCTCCCCTTATCATCATCGCTGTTCTCGCTCCATATGTCGGAGTCAGCTACGCGTTCATATCGATGCTACCGCTCACAGTTCTGACTGAAAGAGAGACAGCTTCTAGAGATGGAAAGGCAAGTTTGTCCCCCCTGCCCCTACCATCTTTGTAGAATCCTATCCGTCGAACTAGGCCCCTTCTTCCTATCTGCCGATTAGAAAAAGAAAAAAAGGGAGGTTTGATGGGAGCCGTCTAGTGCTTAGTTATCGTCAGTGTTATTGTGGTTGAGTGGGTGAGAGTGCCGCTTGTCCCGGTTACGGTGACGGTAAAGGTTCCCGTTGCCGTGCCTCCGCCGTGTCCCGTGAACGTTAACGTGGATGTTCCGCTTCCGCCTGAGGCTATCGTCACGCTGGTTGGGTTGAGGGTTGCAGTAACTCCTGCGGGTAGCGCGCCGGTGGACAGTGACACGGTGCCGCTGAAGCCATTCAGCGATGTTATGGTGGTGGTTGTTGATGCTGATCCGGATCTAGTCATTGTCAGGCTGGAGGGGGATGTGCTGATGCTGAAGTCGCCTGTTACCTGACCGGTAACGGTGAGGGTGTAGATGGCGCTGTGGGAGAGTGTTCCGCTTGTGCCCGTTACCGTTATGGAGTAGGTTCCTGTCGGAGTGCTGGTTGTTGTTGAGATCGTCAGCGTGCTCGTGAAGGTGGGTGCTCCGCTTGTCGGGTTCACGGTGGCGGTGAGGCCTGTAGCTGATGGATTGATGCTTGTGCTGAGAGAGACTGCTTGACTGGTTCCACTGACGAGGCTGACTGTTACGGTCGAGGTTGTGCCTGATCCCTGGACGACGGATCCGCTTGATGGGTTGAGGCTTACGCTATAGTCGAATGTTCCTGGCGCGCTGAATGAGGCGATTTGTCCGATGACTGTGTTCCAGTTCTGGAATGTGGTTGATTTGCGGTATTCGCCTGCGACCCAGAAGGTTGAGGACGAGGTCGGGGTCGGGTCTGTGGCGGCCCCGAAATAGTCACCGTAACGGCCACTAGTGTCAGCGGTCGTGCCTGCTCTGATCACGACGGGTGCTTGTAGCGTGTTCACAGGATCGCTGGAGGCGCGTCCTGTGACCATGGCTGAGGGATAGATGCTGCTGGATGATGTGCCGAACGAGACCACTAATTGTCCCTGATAGCTTGAGACTGCTGGGTAGAAGTAGTACTGGCCGTTGGCAGAGAAGTCGAAGTCCTGAGCCTTCGTTGCCGTCGCGCCTGAGGTTGTCGCCTGGACTAGGCGTAGACATGTTCGAGTCGCAGAGTCGCCGCTGGGAATGCACGCGTCGTTCCATGAGGCCCATAGACTGTTCGATTCCCATACAACGCTCTCGACACGGTTATCGTTCGTGGCTAATGTCGTGCTGGTGCCGGGTTGGGCCGCGTTAGGTCCGATAGCACTTGTTGCGATTGAGAAGCTGCTGGAGCTGACTGTTACGGTCGCAGGCGGAACACCTGTTAGAGAGACTACCGTTTCGGTATTGGTCTGACTTCTCGGACTTGGGATGCATGTTCCTGTACAGTCAGTTACCATGTAGAAGGTCGTGGACGAGGAGAGATGTTCTGCGGGGTGCAGTGAGAACATGTTCGGGTCCGGAGTGTTTGTAGCAAAGTGGATCGTTGAGGCTCCGGCAACAAGTTCTGACTTGTTAAGGGCCCAGTAATGGACGCCGATATAGGAAGTGCCGGCGGTGTTGAAATCATTCACGGATATTACGTACTTGTCATCGTTGGTTCCGGTGACAGGCTGGTCAGGAAGACGCCCGGTGTCCGAGACGGAGTAAAGGTTGAAAGTGCCTGTGGGATCATTGCTTGTTGATACGGCGAAGACGACTCGGCTGTTGGGAACGTCAATGATCGACGCGAACCATCGTCCACTGCTGGCGTCATAGGAGACTTGCGGGTCTGACATTGACGAGGCGGGTAGGTTGAAGAAAGTGGTGAGACCGAAAGTGGCCTTGGCAACTGCTCCAGCCCTCGTGTAGATTATGCCGGCAAGGTTGACCATTTCGAAGACATGGTTTGGCCCAGCGCCGACAATTACGTCCGGAGGTGAACAACCACAGGGATTCGGTGATCCGCCTGGGGCTCCCTCGAGGATGAGACCGACTGTCGTAGTCTGTGGTGAGGGAGTGCTCGGTGCGGTTGTAACGGTCTTTGCAGCCTCGTTTGCTGGGACATAAACGGTTTGTGCAGCTTCTGCTTTGGCCTGGTCGTAGGCTTGGAGGCCTTGTGAATGCAGGCGTGCCTGGTTCGTGTTGCTGGTGGATTGGCCGGTCTGCTGAAGAGTGCTAACGTCCACGGTGCCGATTAGATTGGCGGTTCCTGGGGTCAGTGTGATTGATGCGGCTGCTGCTCGCGGCGATGCGGTTGGAACTAGTAGGAGAATGCTGGCGAAAAGGAGGAGTAGTACGCGACTATTTTTCATGAAAAACCGTGGCGTATCCGGTTTCGAATTTAACGGTTCCGGAATACCTGATCATCCATGTAGTGGTCAGAGTGTTACTGTGTGTGTTAGACGCAGAATCTAACGTAGATTTTTCGAATCGTAATCCAGTTTTGTTTTTGATTCCTATAGTGTCTCTCATTTCTACAGGCAAGCAGCAGGCTTCGACTCACTTACCAGGTTATCTATCATGATTGGTTCTACCTGGTCTGCAAGGTTGAACCGGAATATTTTCGAGTAGAAGTACAGTTCCGCCTCGTAGGATCTTTTGATGTTCTCTGCGAGTCGGAAGCCGTGTTGTTCCCACTCATATGCAAGGTAAGCGACTGGTAGGCCCTTCGCCTTGACTGCTTGGTAGATCTTCTCTGATTGATCGGGTGGTACAACCTTGTCTTCTAGTCCTTGGAAGAGAATTAGAGCCGAAGATATTTGATCGGCATGGTCTATCGGTGATCTCGCGCGATAAACGTCCCGGCGCTCGGGGTAGGGTCCGACTAGCTTGTCAAGGTATCGCGACTCGAACTTGTGGGTCTGCTTGGCTAGGAGCTCTAAGTCGCTGACGCCGAAGTAGCTTGCTCCCGCCTTGAATGTGTCTGTGAAGGCGAGGGCGCAGAGGGTTGTGTAGCCTCCGGCACTTCCTCCGCGTATACCAAGTCTCTCTCCATCCGCTTCGCGACGACTGGCAAGATATCGGGTGGCGTTGACGCAGTCTTGTACGTCAACGATTCCCCAGTTATCGTTGAGTCTCTTGCGATAGTCTCTACCATATCCAGTGCTGCCGCCGTAGTTTACGTCTACGACTCCGAATCCACGGCTAGTCCAGTATTGTATCTCATATCGTAGGATGGCTGGGCTGGCGCTGGTGGGACCGCCATGACTCACAACAAGAAGAGGCGGCTTCTCGCCGTGCGGTGCTTCGAAGTCAGGGTTCTTTGGAGGGTAGAAGAAGGCGAAACTAGTTTGACCATTCTCAGTGGGGAACCTGATCGTACTCGGGATCGACAGGTAATCTCTGTTGAAATTAATTTCTCGTGATCGGTGCAGGATCTTCGTCTCTTGAGAAGAGAGGTCTATCTGCACAATGGACGATAGTTCAGTGGCTGATCCTCCGATGAGGAAGACTTGTCCATTTCTCGCGGCTAGGTTGCCCCGGATAATCTGTTTGATCGATGTCTCAATAGGTTCGAGAGTCTTCTTCGTCGGGTCGAGGCTGGCAAGATGCCAGAGCCCATTATGTGTGTAAGCACAGATGATTCGATTTGGAGAGTCGAAGACGAAGGTGTGAGATCCGAATCCCCACTGGGGCAGGCCGAACTCCGCCTCCATTGCATATAGAGGCTCGATCTCGTTGTTGCGCCAGCGATAGAGGTTCCACCATCCTGTGCGGTCGGAGCTGAAGTATAGCTCGCCGTCGGGAGACCATTCCGGCTGAAAGATTGACTCTTCCAGTCCGCCGGCCACCTTCTCGGGTTTTTCCAAAGAACCGTCAGGTTTGACTTCGGCAACCCAGAGCCCTGTTCCGTCCCAGGGCATGTTGGGATGGTTCCAGGTGAGCCAGGCTAGCCTGGACTCGTCGGGGCTCATGCGTGGTGTTGAGTAGAAGTCGTTTCCGGAGACAAGGATCTCGCCTTCGCCCTCCTTCTCCAGACCGAGGCTGACGATGGTGGTGACAGCCTGCGGAGCCTTGATACTATGATCTTCACGTATAGAGATTATGCGGTTTCTCTTCTGATCGATGATCCCGTCTGCGTATCTCATGTCTACTGGAGGTGTTAGGGGCATCGGATCTTTGCCGAGGTCTTGCCGGTAGAGACGCTGGTCGGTATAGTTGGAAAAGTAGACTGTTCCGTTCTGGACCAGATAGCATGCACCTCCGTATTCGTGAACTCGTGTTCGGGCGCTGAAACCTGGAGGAGTGATATCGGTCAGCGTGACGTCCGGTTTTCTCCGGACGATAACGTTGCGGCCTTTGTCATTTGCACGGAGTTCATTCCAGTAAATATCATCGCCGTCAATTCTAAGCTCGTCTAGGGCTACATATGTTGAGGCGAGGAGGTCTGCGGTGATGGGTGATTTCCAGGAACCGTATGGAGATACCTGTCTCGCCATTGGAACTCTCTCTGGCTTTGGCAGTTCCGAAATAAGAGTGTACCTGAAAACGAAGCAACGTACGCTCGAGTCTAAGCCGGACGCTAGGTACAATCCGCTTAACTGGCCGAAACAGAACGGGTTCTGTAGTGACGGCTTTGGAGCCGACCGGCATCAAGGTCCTCGATGATCTTCTAGGAGGCGGGTTTCCCAGACCCTCGGCCATCGGAATAACAGGCCCGGTGGGCAGCGGCAAGTCGACCCTTGTGAAGCAGATAGCTGCTGCCGCCTTGGAACGTGACTTCCGAGTTCAGTACTTTGCCGTTGACGAGTCTGCCGAGGACGTTAGGGACAGTATTGCTTCTTGGGAGGTGGATGTGAGCCAGTACGAGTCTGAGGGGAAGCTCTCTTTTGTCGACATGTTCGCGCTGGGAGTTGAGAGGCTTGCAGAATCGTTTCCTTTGGAGCAGCCCGACCAGATCATCGACAGTACAATGAGGTTCTCCGACCTCATAGCCCAGGGCAGAAGCTTCACGCTGAAACATCTGGGCAAGAAGACGATGGGAATAATGGACTCGTTGACGCCCTTCTTCCTCATGGTCGAAGCGAAGAAGGTATTCCAGTACGGACAGGTTCTGAAGTATGCTACCAGGTTCGCAAAGTCAATTGGTATCGCGACCCTTCATACCAGTGTTCTGGACGAGACGATTGAGAATGCAATGGTCAATTTCGCCGATATCGTCTTGGATATGGAGAAACGGAAAAGTGAAGGACCCAGTCATGGTGGTACGTTGAGGCTTGTCAAGATGGGCAAGGCACCTCTTCCCTCGCGGGGTTACTACTATGAAATGACGTCGAAGGGAATCGACATCAGCACCGCACCAGTAATATAGCAACGCGATTCTCCTTCCTCCCTGTCATTTTGTGCCGTGATGACAGATTCTATGCGATATTGATTGTGATGTCCATGCGCGTGCCTGGGAAGTCGAACGAGTTCACGCTCCGGGGATAGGCCTCGATGGTGATACGGTCAACCTCTGGAGCATCGCTTGAAAAGGCCGTGACAATGATCGTCGTGCTGTTTGAGTTCCCGGGTTTCAATGTAATACTTGGCGGGCTAAATGTCGCGTTCACAGAGACAAAATTGGGTCCCCCAGAAACAAAGGTAATTCCGTAGCTAAAGGAAACATTTCCGCTGAACCCTCCTTCTGACGTCAGTGTTACTGTTGACGTTGATTTCTGTCCTGGTGAAATGGTCAGTAGAGACGGTGACGCAGAGATCTTGCAACATGGATCAGGCCAAGGAGACGATGTCCATTCTATTGTGAAGCCGTCAACGGGCCCAGCTTGGTTCGTGACTATCGCGCAGTAGTTGTATGACCAAAACCCCACAAGTGTCATGGGTTTTCCGTTTGTCAAGGGGATGAGGTTCTGTTTCGTGCAGTCACCGTTGACGTAGCCTTCGAAGTTGAGATACAGTCTCGTGTAACTCGGCGGGAGGTTGAAGGTGGGAACAACCCTGACGGCTGCGGGAAACGCGGCTGTCGATTCGAGCAACGGTGGTTCCATTTGAATGGCTGGGCGGCCTGAGCATGTGAAGACGACAGTACGATTCTGGGAGTTCTGGGACACAATGGCGGCGGTGAGAGTTGGGCATTCGGGTTTGAAATACTGGAACAGCGAGATTGCAGGAAAACCCTGTCTTCCGATATTGGACACGATAACGAGGAAGATCATGATTGAGGTTTCAACGATCAGGACAATGATCATAGCTACGAAGAGCGCTAGGAACCATTTGTTCTGGAAGAGTTTGTTGAAGCTTGTCGCTGACCAGCCCACAGGTCCCAAACTATGACAATCCGTTGTAAAAGCATTAGGGAAGTCGACGAGGGTGTGAAAGACTTTCATGGCGTCCCTGTTATTTCCTGTGGCGGAAGATGGGAGCTTCAGCGGGCCTCTTTTCCCAGCTATGCTTTTATCAAGCCATGACCATGTCGTTTTTCGACCTTGCAATCTGTCACTAGTAAAGTGAAGCCTATTCCTGAGGGCTATCATTCCCTCACTCCTATAGTTAGTGTTGAAGGTGCATCGAGCTTGATAGACTTCCTCCGGCAGGTGTTTGACGCGGAGGAAGAAGAGAGGTTCACTGGGTCCGATGGTCGAATACGTCACGCCGAAGTGAGGATCGGCGACTCAATCATAATGATAAATGATGCAACTCCAGAATTCCCAGCGGTTCCTGCAATGATCAACGTGTACACCGAGGATGTTGATGCCGCCTACAAGCGAGCGCTCGGGGAAGGTGCAACCTCGCTGAGGGAGCCGTCTGACCAGTTCTACGGAGACCGGACAGGAGGCGTCAAAGACCGGTTCGGAAACCAGTGGTGGATCGCCACACACGTGGAAGACGTGCCGCAGGAAGAGCTAGAGAGACGGATGAGGGCCCGCGAATCCCAATAGCCCGTCCTGTCATATGATCGATTGTTCTAGTTGAGATCAGCCCATATGAGACCAGTAACAGCCACAATCCTGCGCGACGACGAGTAAACAAGAGAATGGCCGCGGTGATTGGGACAATAATCGGTGTTACCACGAACACTGACTGGAAATCTGACAAGACTACGCCAGGCATCGAGTGGGTCGCAGCATGCACGCTCAGAAGAACAAAATGCGCAGGACAAGTACTTCGAGTTTTCGTGGGTCGTTTACAACTCCTCGGAGGGTTCATTTGCCAGTCGCTCGTTATTGGTACCCGTTGCGCTTCTCTATTTCCTATCAGGCTTTCTGGAGCTGTTGGAAAGCCTGGTCCCAGCTCGGGGGCACGTCAGAACCAAGGAGCGTCCATCTCACAAACTTTCTCTCTTCTCCAAGCTCAGGACCCATACTCTTCATAGTGTCAACATGAGGAGCCTTCCGCACGAATTCTCCTAACGCATCCTCGTCCTCCCAGACTGACAGAGTCCAGGCTTTCTTGCCTAGCAGTTGGGCTCTGAGAGAATAGCCTACAAGTCCCCTAGAGTCCTTCAACTGGTTCCGAATCGCACCAGTCTTACGAAAGAACCCGAAGACGGATCGATAACTCTTCCGCGGAAGGTATGTGACTAGAGCAAGATATTCGCGTCTAGGATCTACACTGGTGAGAGAGATCCAGGAGACCTCTACCATCCATCATCAGCCGAAACCGCTCGACACTCTCGAGCTCAGAGGTCTCTTTGCCTTCAAGTAAGGTAAAGGGTGGACGATGCTTGGGGTCCACTTCTCTCCCCATCTTCGGTACGCGGACAAGATATCTCCGAGGTCTCGTCCTTTCTCTGTGAGGCTGTAGACGACTGAGAAGGGTTCTGTCCCGGTTACTCTTCTCTCAACGATTCCCATATTCTGCAAATACTTGAGAGTTCGAGAGAGAGTGCGCGCGTTTAGATCGTCAGGCTTGCCTTTTCTCAGTAGATCGTTAAATCTAAGAGGGTTGTCGAGGAGGTAGTATGAGATGAGAATTCTCCATTCTGAGCCCAGCTTCCTCACCGCTTTGATGACCGCGCAGATGTCTCTTCTGCAAAGTTCACCTTTTCCCGAGATGATGCTTGAGAGGTCGGGTTGGCAGCTAGACAGCTTACTCAATGTTATCTACTGCAACCTGGTTCATTCTCCGATATAAGCAGCAAGGGGACAATGACGTTAGTTGACACCTGAACAGGTCGCGCGAAAATCCATTGATGCTTTCAACCGCCATGACCGTGCGGCTTATGCTGCGTTGATTGCACCAGATGTCGTGGCTTATGACCCAGTGTATCCAGAGCCACTGCGGGGCAAGAAGGCAATAATGAGGGACTTGGATGCCTCATTCGCCGCGATTCCCGATGTCCATTATGAAATCCTGAAACTCTTAACCAAGGATAGGGACGGTGTGATTGAGTTCAGGATTTCAGGGACCCATACCGGTGCGATTGAGGGGCCTTCGGGATCTATTCCAGCCACCAACAACAAGGTTAGCTGGATCGGAGCCGAGTTCTTTCGAATCGATTCAAAGGGTCTGGTCGTCGAGGAGCGGCGGTACTTTGACTCAGAGTCTCTGCGCAAGCAATTTGGGCTGGCAAGATAGCTCAACCTTCGACCGGATTATTTCCTCCCGCATAATTTTTCGATAACATTCGGGTCCGCTGCGGACTTGAGTTTCCGCTCAGAATTATTAGCGTCTGACGCACGTTACTGCTACTGAGAAAAAATGAACAGTGCTTGTTTGGGACCCTGCGCCCATGACGTTGGTTGCAAAAAGGCCGGACTGACCTCCAGCGGACTCGATGTTCGCGGGACCACGTTCTTCGACAAATTGCGACCGATACCCAACGATCCGAATGCCACCAGGCGAGTGGGATTCAATCTTGGAGACGCCCAGACTAGGGCGTTCCGTGATTTCCATAATTCACGCGTGATGAAGAAAATGCGGCCACGAATAGAGTATTGGAAATACTCTGCCCAGCGTTACGCATCGAGAAACTCGATTAGATAGGAAAGGTGATCTTGAGCGATGAGCAACAAGAGCGGCGCAGCATGGCCTGTCATGCCTGGCACCTACCAGGTTGGCGATCCGAATGGTCCAGTCGCCGTCTGTGCGCTTACATCAGAACGTTTGATCGGTCCCCTTGTGGCTCTTCCTGGAGTGGCCATTGTGGGCATGGTCTACACTGCTAACCTTGGAATTACCCGAATTATTGTCAACATCACGTCTAATCCTGCGATTCGATTCCTACTCATCTGCGGCAAAGACTCCGCACTATTCAAGCCGGGACAATCTCTTGTCGCTCTGGCTGAGAAGGGTATTGATGACAAGAGACGGATCATCGATGCGGCTGGGTATGATCCTGTTCTACCATCAATTGATCCCGAGCAAGTAAAACAGTTCAGGAAACAGATCGAAATTCTTGACTGGACCGGCGAAGAAGATCTCCAAGTCTTACAAGAACGGGTGAAGAGTCTCTCGGATCGCAACCCTGGCGTTTTCGCGACAAGACAAAAGGAAACTGCTGAAACGAGAAAGCTGGAAGAGTTTGTGTCTATCCGGCCTGGGGGTCAGCGTGAGCCGCTGTTGTATGATCCGAAGGGATACTTCGTCATCACAATCGAGCCTGAGCAAAAAGAGATTCTGCTACGACACTACTTGCCTGATCATAAGCCAGCTCATGAGATGCGGGGACGCGGAGCAACCTCGATGCTACTCGGTCTATTGCGTGACGGACTTGTTACACAGCTCAGTCATGCTGGCTACTTGGGCGAGGAACTGGCCAAAGCACAGACTGCACTACAGTTTGGACTACGATATGATCAAGATAGGCCATTGAGGCCACGCGAATCTCCGGCTCAACAAGCGGTTCAGGAAACACAAACCACCGCGCCGGGACCTCAAGCACCTCCGAAGACTCCAAGAGTTCAAGCACATACTCTGAAACAGCTAGGGGAAATTGTCCCCGGGACTATGGTGGATCTCTTCTTTTCCGTAACAGATCTACCGCGAGACCAAGTTTTGGGAGGGCTGTTCCTCGAACCAGATGAAACTGGAACTTTCCAAGCGTTTACTCGATCATCGCAGCGTATCGAGGTTGAATGGGGGCCGTCTAGTAAATTGATCATGGGCGGAGCAACCGACCTGGTCGTGGGAGCCCTCTTGCGGGTCGTTGGCAAGCTCGATGAGAACCATCTGATCTACGGAGAACAGCTTGTGGTCCTGACGCGTGTTGCCAAGATCCTAGGACAAGGATTGGAAGAGAGGTGACATCGTTAGTATGTCTGAAGTTGTGATAAAGTCAACTGAGAATGGTCCCAACCTTATCATCGTCAACGGGAAAGTTGTTCAGGCCTGGTGCCGGTGCGGCGGGTCCACGCTGATGCCTTTTTGCGACGGTACACACAAGAAGAACAGGTTCCTGGCCAAAACACATGAGGTCAAGGTTCCTTTAATGAAGCCATTGGAAGACCGCGACGGTTGAGGTCGAGCCGCGGAGGCTGGTTCCGACAAAAAACAGAATGATACTCATAGCCTGACGAAGCGAGGAACACGGTCGCCATGAAGTCCGATCGCCTGCTCGTCGCGGTGTTATCGCAATGACTGGCCGATCTGGCGCGCCCAGATTAGATGCCTAGCATTGTTGTTTCCTAGACTTGCTCTAACCTCGACCAGTCCCGTATGGGTCCATGCAGATACTGCGCCTACCGGAATATTCAGAATAACCCGATGGTTCCTCAGCCGAATCAGGCCCGACAGAGCTGGTCGCTACTCGTCCAGAGCAACCTTCAGGCGCTGGGCATCGACGCGCAGAGAGTTGTTCTTGACTGGTCCACGACATACGATAGGGCGCTCACGCCTGCTTCTGAGCAGCTGCACGTCGAATCGGGACACACATGAACAAGGAAGATTCTTCCTACGAGGTGACTATTAGTTGTGAGTTGGTAGCAGTTCGAGATATGAGTGTGTTAGGATTTTTGTGACGCTCACTAGGTCGTTTATGCGGACGTGTTCGTCTATTCCGTGAATGTTGCTGTCCTGTCGTGTTGCGCCCAGCACGGCTACTGGTATGCCTAGTTTGCTGACAACTGCCATGTCAGTCGACCCCTGACTTCCAGCTGGCGGCGTGTCCCGTCCCAGAACTTTTCGCGCCTGTTTCCTGACTATTCTGACCAGCTTGTGGTTGGGAGGCGTGATCATCGGATCATATCCTAAAATTTTCTTCATCGAAATCTTCGCTGGACTCGTTTTTGCGAACTCTCTCACAACCCTGCCGATCTCTTTCTCAACCTCTCCCGCTTTCTCTTCGGGTATGAATCGTCGGTCGACTAGGATCTCGCATGTATCTGGTATGATGTTGCCTTTCAAGCCGCCTTTGATCATGTTCACGTAGAGGCCTGGCCGCATCATCTTCGTCCCATACAATGGCTCCGCCGGAATCCTCGACCTCCTCTTCCCAATCTCCCCACCCAGAACCTTCAATTTCTCGATCAAACCAGCAGCCTCTTCAATCGCGTTGATACCGGTCCAGCCACGGCCCGAATGCGCTGCCTCGCCCTTGACAGTGATGACAAACTCGGAATCACCAAGACTCGCCACATGAAGCACCTCTATCCCGCTATCAGTCGAAATGCAATAGTCAATGTCCGCCGTTATCACATGTTTGTCGACAAGATGGTTGACGCCCGTGTACCCTCCTACCTCCTCGTCCGTGGTAAAAGTGGGAATAATCGACCCGCCAAAATTCACGCCAGTCTCAACCAACGCCTTCAACGAAAAAATCGTAGAAGCGTCCGAGCCTTTCATATCAGCCGCGCCCCGTCCATAGATCTTACCACTCCTAATCGTCGGCTCAAACGGGTCGTTGGTCCATCCTGACGGATCCGCTGGGACAACATCCACATGCCCGTTGAGAAGTATCTTCGGACCTTCACCCTCACCCTTGAGAGTCGCATACGTATTCGGTCTAGGACCCTTCAGCCCAACCTCAGGGCTAACCCTCCTTTTGATCGTGACCTCGGGAATATGGCTCACAGAAGGCGTAACCCCCAGCTCTTTGAGCTCGCCTGCAAGAATCTGCGAGATCTTCGGATAGTTCAGACCCGGAGGAACAGTAGTATCAATTTTGACAAGGCGGCAGGTAAGATCGACTAGATCCTTCTTGTGAGCATCAATCCAGCGGTCAACTTGTCTCCTAACAGCTTGAGATGCCAAGGGTTTCACTCAGAAGCAAGATAGTCCAGGCTTAATTGGTTTTCACCAACTCGGTCGTTAAGTATCGCTAATCGTTCTAGATCACCTATTCTTCGGAGGGAGTCAACGCGATGGTCGAGATATCTATCGAAAACCTGACCAAAAATTACGGAACCCTGGTGGCTCTGGATAACGTCTCTCTCAAGATAGGTTCAGCCGAGGTCTTCGGGCTTCTCGGACCAAACGGCGCTGGTAAGAGTACTCTTCTGAAAATCCTGGTCGGAATACTCAGGCCAACCAGCGGGACAATTCAACTAGGCGAGTACGACATTCTCGCCAACCCGGAGAAGGCGAAGAAACTGATCGGGTACTTGCCGGAGAACCCCAGCCTATACACCGGTCTAACGACCTTAGAGTTCCTCCAGTTTGTCGGAAAGATCCGTAGGGTCGCAGATGATCTTCTCGACCAGGAGATTCTTGAATCATTGAAGAGTTTCGAGTTGGAGGAGAAGCGTAACAGTCTGGTTGGTAGCTTGTCGAAAGGGATGAAGCAGAAGGTGGCGTTGATCGCCACCAGTCTCCACAGCCCCTCAGTTCTTGTCTTGGATGAGCCGTTGACAGCGTTGGATCCGAAGACTCGGGTTTCGGTGAAGGACTGGATTGGCGGTCAGACGAAGAGAGGCGTTACCACCATCCTGTCGACTCATGACTTGGATGTTGCTCAGATGCATGCGGGGAAGATTGCGATCATCGACCATGGAAAAATTGTGGCAGTGGGAGACGTTGAGAGTCTCCGGAGAATGGCGAATACGGCGAGTGATGCGAGATTGGAGGACGTGTTTCTACAGTTGACCGAGGAAAAGGGCGAGGAGCGGACCAGACACTGAGCGTTCCCGGCCCACTAGGGACCATCGGCACTCTTATGCGATATTGGGTTAAGGGGCGATTCACAAGAGCGACGATTCTGGGCCTCGTTATCGGGGAAGCTTTCTCGGTGATCTTCATTCTTTTCGGTAGCTCCACGTATCTCTCCTTCTCCAACAGAGTTGGCTTATCGACAGGTCTCTCGGAAGTGGCTCTGAGCCTTTTCCTCGCATTGTTTCTTGTCGGTTTGATACAGAGCGGCTTCAATGGGAGCGGGCTCCCGTTGAGTGCAAGCGATGTGGATTACGTATTCACTTCTCCCGTACCGCCGCGTGAGGTCTTTGCGGCCAAAGTCCTGTTGAACTCGCTCACCACTGTACTGTTCGGGTTTCCCCCGATCATCGTGTTATACTCGCGATTTTCCGCGTACTACCACACTTCGTGGTCTGCAGCTGTCTTGGCCGGGCTCGTGACCCTGGTCTTTCTCGTAATCGGGCTCTTGCTAAGCGCTGACATTACACTCTCACTTGGACATGGGCTGGGCGAGAGGAAGAAGATGTGGAGGAACCTCTTCATCGTGCTCGTCATGGTTGTCAGCCTGCTCCCCATCACTTTGCTCATTCCCGGAATCCCAGCGGGAATAGCTGACGTCACACGGGTCCTGCCGAACGGACTAGCCGCCACGGTAAGCGTAGGTCTTGTAAGCGGGACCGCCGGAGGGCTCACGTATCTTACAGACCTCCTTTTGCTATTCGCCTGGCTCGGGGTAGTTCTGCTTTTGGGCGTGAGGATGTCGCGCGGGCACTTCTACGACCTCCTCGAAGTGTCATCCACCAATACCGAAAAATTTGATCGTCCAAATCAGGTCTCTCAGTTGGACCCGAGGGGAAAGTCCATCTGGTCTATCGTGAGACTCAAGGAGAAGATCCTGATAAGCCGTACCAGGGAGGCGAGAGCGCAGCTCATCAGCATCATCTTTCTCGCAGGCTTCATGATCATCTACGCTCTATCAGGCTCTTTCCAATCCTCCCCAACCTCGTTCCTCTTCATCCTCTTCATAATCGGATCCTTCGGCTCCGGAACCGCGTCCAGATGGATAGAGAAAGAACGGCTCTGGATTCTGAAATCGTCCCCAGTAAGCATGCGGAGATACGTGAAGGAAGTTTATCGGGCTCGGGCTGCGCCCTTGCTGCTGTATCTTGCCCCAGTGGTCATCGCCGTCGGCGTCCCACTAATTCTCGGAGGCCTCTCTCAGCCATCATTATTGTTAGGGGTGATCCTCGCGCTGCCAGGAGCACTACAAATTGCTAGTATTACTATGGCAGGAGGGATGTTCTTCGCCTCGAAGTACGGACAGAGCTCAACCGAAGACATCCTATCATCTCAAGCACAAGAACTAGCAGACATTCGAAGATTCCTCTTCCAGACAATCATCAACCTCGTAATGGTTTCACCCGTAATCCTGCTGGTCTTCGTCTCGGCAGGACTCGTGGCCATACTTGGGCCAAGCTATCTCCCAATTCTTGCACTTGGACTCTTATCGATCTCAATCATCTTCACTAGTTTCTCGATCAACTTTCTCCTGAACAAAGCCGGCGACGCGGTCACTGGGAGAGAAGACCTGTAGCTCGTTTCAAAGTCATGCACCGCTATCTTGTGCTAATCTATCTGTTGGGAGTGCCCATTGTTGCGCTAACTATTCGGTATGAGCTTGGCTCTACCTATTTGTGGTTAGGTTATCTCTTTCTCTGGGTGAATTGCTTGCGAATCTTGATCGCGGGCCCACTTCACGGTCAGTGCGGTTACTATTACGATTTCCTTGCTCTTTTTCTCGACGTGCTGATCTACACAGGTGGGGGGTATTCGCTGCTCGGTTGTTACACTTTTCTCCGAAATGCTAAACGAAAACTCTGAGATGATGAAGGCTCTTTTCGAAGCATTACTACTGCCTGAGAGAGGCTGAACATTTGTCCGGAGCTCGAAAGGCATAAGATGACGGGTTCCAAGCCGAGCTCGACCATGCAGGCACCGTCAACAGCCGGGACAAAACCTGGATTGAGCGCACCTCGGAAGCTCGCGATGACCGGAATAGTTCTCTACATTGTCGGTTTTGCTCTTGGGGGAGTAGGCAACCAGGTTCAAGGAGCCCTTCCCGTCACACCGTTCGCGGACACGCTCACTGCGCTAGGGTTTGTACTCGCGTTGGTCGCTGCCTCGCGAGCTGGAAGCACTCTCCGAGAAATTCTGATAGTTGGGATCGTCTTCGGGATTGGCACGTTTTACATTGGCGAGCCCCATTCGACACACATAGGCTCTGGTCTCGGATTCGGCCTTGAGCACTTGACCCACATCTTTATCGGCCTTGCGTTGATGATGACTGCCACCGCATTATCGGTCGTGCTTACCTTCTATCACTCCAGACACTCGTCTCCTCGATGAGCCAGTAACAGATCGTCGTCAGCCCGGATCTGGATTTTTTCATATCAAATAAGACGTTACTCAGTTGAACGAGATGCCATGATCGAGTCAATTATTATTGCCATCGCGTCCGTCCCGTTACAGTCCACCTGAACGTAGTTCTGTTGCCCAGTAGTTATTGCATAATCGACCTCGAATCTACCTTACTGATTTGTTATGTTAGTGAACCCTGGTACCGAGCCATTTGGATAATGTGGTCCGCAAGGACCAGCGTCGTTTATCGGAATGCTGGCTATCACAAAGTCCTGTGTAGAGGTATGTATGGAGGTAGAACAAGTGCCATGGGTAAAGCTTGCAGTACAGTCACCGCAGTCAGGACCCGGACAGGAGACAGTTGCAGGAACCGACGGATCCTGATCGAAGATTGTCGAGGTGTCGGCACCCGAGATGGCGAGAGCTTGCATTCCCCAGACTGAGCAGCAGCATCGATGTGCAACCACCGTGATATTGTCAGAGTCTAACGGTAAGGTAGCTATGGCATAGTATTCCCAGATTGTTTGAGCCTGGGCTTCATAGGATGTCTGAGAGGCATAAGAGAGACGCTGGGTAAAGGTCAGACCCGTATCGTTGCTGATTGATAATAGTGAATTGTTACAACATGTTTCAACGATCACGAGAATCACATCGTTCTCTTGGTTGTTGTCAGTAGCTGTGATTCTATGCAAAACTGTCTTTGACAATGGTTGACTCCCAAGCCATCCAACCCTAGCGATGATTCCGCTCTCACGGATCTGGTTCCGACCCCTACAAGGTTAGCCGACGAGATCAACAGGGGAAGGAGGGACCAGTAAATCCACTTTCGTGAGCCCACAAGAACAACTTCCAGTTTGTAAGGTAAGGTCACCAAAATATTTCAACGGGCCCTGTACAAGCGACTAGTGCTAGACACTAAGGACGAGCATGGTGAGCACAAAGGGACGCCAGATCCGTTCGACAGATCGAACTGATCCCGAAAAAACTGCCGGTCTTATATTTATCTGACAATTGTTGGTTCCGTAATCAGGCAATGCCGGACGTGTCGTATCGGAAGGCGAGAGTGGAAGATTTCCCTGTAATCCTTACTCTCATGAGAAGCTCGTTTGACGTCGTCTTACGGGATCATGGGTTCTTGGACTCGTCACCGTTCGCGTCCTCCCGAATGCCGGCGGTGCCTCAGCAGGGTTTTCCCTGGTTCGAAATGGGCCTGAAAGAAGACGGCGAGGGGTTCTGGGTGGCAGAGGTTGAAGGAAAGGTCGCTGGAATAACGTTGAGCTGGGTTCGAGGATCACTATGGTATCTCGCACACTTGTTCGTTTCCCAAGAACATCAGGGTCTCAACATCGGACAGAACCTGATGGAGATAGCAATGAAACATCACAAGGGGCCGGCTATCACGAACCGAGCCTTGGTAACCTTCGCCTACAACCCTGTTTCAATCTCACTCTACGCGCGTTACGGAATCTATCCTCGCGAACCACTATACTGGATGGAAGGACCAAGCCAACATGTGAAGACTGACATCTCGAATACGAAACTGCGAAGCGAGAAAGTTGTAGATTTTGAGAAGAGCAGAGGCGTTCTCTCCCGGCTCGATGAGCTCAATCTTGGCTATGCTCGAGAGAAGAACCACGAGTTTCTGCAGAGCCTTCCCACCGTCCGTTGTCACCTATTCTCCTCCGGAGACAACCCTGTCGGGTACGCGTATGTATGGCAGAACGGAAGAGTAGGCCCACTAGCGACCATATCGCATGAAACATTTCGAGATGTGTTGAAAGCCGCTTTCAAATTGGCCGCAGCAGAAGGCGCCCCCAACGTGGGCATTGCAGCAACAGGCTCGAACGAGCAACTGATGCAGGTTGCTCTCGACCAGAAAATGAGAATACTCGACAACTATCTCTTCATGTCCTCAAAGCCGTTCCCCAACTTCTCCAACTACGTGTTATACCCAACAGGCGCAATGCTCTAGAAACGCGGTCACCGATCGACCTTGGACGATCTTCTCAACAATTTGATCGGACGCTGGTCGCTAACAGGAAAGATGGGCGACGTATCCCTATACCAGGAGGTCAACGCAAAATGGGTCTTGCGGGAATTGTTCGTGGAGATGCGCTTCTCCCCAATAAGGGCTGGTGAGGAGGGAAACCCCGACTATGAAGCCCTCTATCTCATCGGATATGACAAGAAAACCAACGAATACGTTCTGCACCTGTTCGACACGTTCGGGGTGACCTCGAAACCCGTCCCAGGAGTCGGCACTCGCAAGGACAATTCTATTCGTTTCAAGTTCGATTATACGATCGGACCGTGGTACAACACGTTCACGTGGAATCCCGACCAGAAGACCTGGAAGAATATGATCATGTATGAACGGAAAGATGGAAGTGAGGGCACCTTCGCCGTGAAAGAATTGACTCTTATCCAATAGAACGCTGTGGAAAGGTAGAAAAAAAGGGGTTTTTCGGACTGGGATGATCCGTGTTGCCTAGGCTGTTCCAGTGACGTCTACGTCCGAGCTGCTTTCGACATTGTCCGCTTGACCGTTATCTATGTCGGCCACTGTGCCATCGTCCAAGTCAGCTGTGGCATGGTCGTTCACGTCTGCTCCTGAGCCATTATCCATGTCAGCGGTCGCGCCATCGTCCGTGTCAGCCGTAGCGCCGTCGTCAGTATCCGTGTTGTCATCCGCATCAGTCGTCTGGTCGGTTGAATCTGTCTTATCGTCAACGTCGTGATTCGGGCCCTTCGGATCGCTTATACTGCTCGTCGGAGCAAGGTGCACGGCATGGCTGATGGCAATTGCAGGGAGAAGCATGATTGCGGCAGCGAGGAGGATTAGGGCTATCTTATTCGAGATGGTTCACCCCACACGAAGGTAGTATTACGCATAGGCTTGTTATCGTGAAGGCCCGAAGGATAATCCAATGGTTTTGAACAACTGTTCAAGGACCGTTTTTGGTTCTGATAACTCTTCGGGAGTTACCTTGCTCTCATCGACTCTGGGGATTACCGTCGTCGTCGGGTTCCCCTTCATTGCTTCACCTGAGAGCCCTTGCGCCCTTCATTATTTGGGCCTCGAACGGTCGAACCTCAACCGCCCGCTTTCGAGCTATACACTCGGGAGCTTGACATTGCCAGCATGGATTTTACGCTTGTCAGGCAACCTGTTATCCTATATCGCGCCTGTCCCGGATCGTGGTCACTCCGTCATCTCCGGTAATGACAGGCGTTCATTCGACGACTGCCTAATCGCACCGATCATAACACCATGCAAAATAAGTATAGTGGATAGCGAAAATGAATATCCCGAAGAGTAATCAGAACGCCGTTTTTCAGGTTCTACTGAACGCGAATCCCCAAGTTCGGGCCATCATGTCGGCTGAAGGGTCCCCGGGAAAGGATAGGGTAATTGGAATCATGCATGGTCTTGTTCAGCAGTCCGCGCATCCAGTTCTTAGAGGTTCGAAGATTGTTTCGCCGCAGTGTTCGCAGACGAGAATTTTTCCGATGAACTCGTTGTCAGAACGATACATTGTTTCATGAGTCGTAGGAGTGCTGCACGTCCGACAGAACAGCTGAGGCTCTAGACTGCGATCCATGAGGACAGATTAGCATTGCACGCGAGAATAAGCAGGAGAGTGCAGGAAATCTAATGTCCGTTGTTTACGCTCCGGAATGTATCTGGCGAGCTATGATTCGACGATGACTTTGAATCCGCCGTAGACCATGCGTTTCATGTCAAAGGGCATCTGCTCAGGTGGTACGTCTTTCATGAACGGGTCCTTCATCACTCTTGCATTGACTAGGTCCCGGTGTTTACGGTCCTTGTACATGATATAGGAGAACACGACTGTCTCGCTAGGCTTCGCCTTTACAGTTCTGGGGAACTTGATCCCGGCCCATTTTGAGCCAAGGTCGTTGCCAACAGCCTCGACATAATCAAGTGCACCGTGTTTCCGCCAGACTTTCGCCGCCTTCTGAGCCAGATGTTTGTAGGCTCGGATCTTCTTCTTGGGAACGGCTAGGACGAACCCGTCAACGTAGCCTCGCATGATCTCGGATTATCAGTCGCAGGTATAGATATGATTTTTTGCAGAGCGGGTTAGAGCGGGATTTCTTTTCCGTTGACGAACAGCTTGTCGGTAACTTTCATCGCCTTCACAATCGTTGCGTGCATGGGGCATCCCTTGTGGGTACGCCTCGCCACCTCAACAACCTTCTCAACCGAATCTTTCGTGGTTACCTTGGTCTCGACTGTCACGTCTTTGAACGATGGTTCTGCACCACCAATGCCGTATTGTCCCCTCCGGTCCCAGTGCCCCCTCACAGAGGTTTCCAGAGAGTCGAACTGCAGGTTGAGGAGGGATGCGTGCCGGGTGAACATCACGTTCTCACAGAAGCCTATTGCCGACATGAAAAATTCGAGCGGTGTTGCCGCCTTATCCGTCCCTCCGCTCGGCGTTGGTTCATCGCATCCCAAGGTGAACTTGCCAACTTTTGCCTCTTGGTACTGTTGTCCGATCAGTTTAACATCGGCCCTCGATGTCCCAAGCGTTTGGCTGGGCTCTGTTGACTCCTCCAATTTGCGTATCACATCTTCGACTATGCTGTGAAAATTCATTGTTTGCTCCAAGACGATTCCGGCATCAGCCAGTAGTAATAGGCGTTAGGCTTGTTCCTACAATTTTCTATCTCCCTTGCAGTATTCCGCCTTGGTCTCTGAACTTTTGAGCGCCTGGACCCGCGAAGACGTAGATTCCCAGTCTTCGATAGTTCTTCCGGATCCAGCTATTGATCGACTCGAACCAGTTCCTAAACTCTGCAGGCTTCTTAGCCAGATCCTTTCTCTCGTCATCAACATAGTTCATGTCGGCCTGAATCCCGCCTGGCAACATGACTTGTGATACCATCCAAGATCGCCAGAACTCGATAACAGGCGATTGAAAACCATCAACCACAAAGACGCCCTTCTCCGGGACATGCTCCGTAACAAGAGGAATCCCGGTTCCGGTATAGTGCAACCAAAATCTTCTGGTGGACTCGTCCTGCGACGGCTCAGGAAAACTGTCCAAAGGCACAAAATCGGAGCTAGGTGACGTACCCGGGAGGATCAGCAGGTTGCCAAGCGATCGCACATACTCGAAGAACTGATCCTCGTCCTCTCTGGACATGTATAGAACAAGTAGTTTAGGCAAGGCCAGAAGATCCTCATTCGATAGTCGGCTTCTCTGTACTGTATCGATGTTTCAACCTTGACATGACCTTCTCCAGGTCAACCTTGTAGAATACCACTCCCACAATCAAGAAGACCACTGATAAGAGAATCGATGTTCCTACGCGAGACAATCCCGTCAGTCCCGTGGCTGTGTAAAATCTTCCGAGCCCCGCATACTCTATGCCGATTTCGAGGAAACTCTTCAGAACCTTCGCGACGAAAGTGATGATGAACATGCCGGTCAACCTTGAACTGCTCGCTCCTGCTCCCAAGTACACGTAGTACATTACCGTCGAGAGATGCCGAGGCTGGCTTTCTAGGCTATTTACGCGTGATCATCAGGCTGTTCGTTCGGCGATAGTACCGTTCCAATCTTGTCCGGATTAGCTGATTCCACAGATCTTTCTGCCTGATGCTTCAGGACATTTAGAGCAAGATTCGGAGTCAAACTACTTAGGATTAAGTTTGAGGTAAATAGGAGCGTACCCTCTTGCCACAAGAAACCGGAGTAGTAGTCAGTTCAATTCGCTCGACGACAGTCGAGACAGAGCATCAGAACTGGGCGGTCTACGCAGGGCTTGTCCTCACAATGTTCATCTGGGGACTCGCGTGGCCTGTTGGAAGACTCCTCGCAACAAACCTCCCACCTGTCTCTATCGCCGCGATAAGATACGCTGTCGTCGTCCCCGTACTATTCGCCATCCTCTGGTTCAGAGAAGGCTCATTCAAGATCAATCGATCATGGATACCAACACTCGTCGTAATGGGAATCCTGAACACAACCCTCTACCAGATCTTCTTCCTCTACGGCGTCAAATACGCAGCCGCCAGCGACGACTCTCTAGTCATCGGAATAGGGCCGGTACTCATAGCCGTCATGGCCAGTTTCATTCTGAAAGAACGACTTACATGGACCAAGATTCTCGGCTTCGCTTCCGGGCTAGCAGGTATCATCACAATCTCCATACTTTCTCCTAACACTCGAGTTCTCAACAGACCGCTGGGCGTGACTCTCGTCTTCGGGGGCGCAGCCGCATACGCTCTCTACACCGTCCTGCTGAGAAGATTCCTCTCGAAGAACCGCGCAGACAATAATGGACCTCAACAATCCTCTCTATCAATCCTAACATGGATCAGTCTCTTCGGTTGGTTCTTCCTAATCCCCTTCTCGCTCCTTGAAGCACCTTGGACTTACACCTGGAACGCTGGCTCATGGCTCGGAATCATCTACCTAGCAATCCTCTCGACCATAGTCGGATACTTCCTCTACATAGAGGGTGTCTCGAAGATTGGGGCTGGCAGATCAGCGATCTTCGGCAACCTCGTCCCAGTCTTCGGTGTCCTAACCTCCGTTTTTATCGGTGAAAACCTAAGCCCCTGGACCGCTGTCAGCTTCTTACTCATCTTCGCGGGGGTCCTCCTTGTCAACCGGCAAGCAAAGAACTCCGGTTCCTGAGCCCTTTTCGGTTCTGTCCAGTCTTCGGTTCGCTTGAGGACTCGACTTGCTCTCATCGACTCTGAGGATTACCGTCGTCGGCGGATTCCCCTTCATTGCTTCACCTGAGAGACCTTGCGCCTCA